>NZ_VLKG01000002.1 GCF_007830255.1 Azomonas agilis | reverse complement strand
CTTGAATGCTGTAATGGGCTCTCCCCACGCCACGGTTCTATACCGAAGTAACGACGTTTGCTGAGTGGGAGAGCAGTGATGAAGCGCATCGCAGTTGATCTGGCCAAGTCCATTTACCAAGTTGCTGAGAGTGTCCATTCTGGCCAAGTGGTGCAGCGTAAACGGCTGAACCGGGTGGCGTTTCGGCAATATATACAGGAGCAGAGCGAGCCCGTCGAATGGGTGATGGAAGCCTGCGGCACCGCTCACTATTGGGGGCGCACGATGCAAGCACAGGGGCATGCAGTGATGTTGATTCATCCACGCTACGTGCGGCCCTATCGCCGGCGCAACAAGACTGATCGCAACGACTGCGATGCCATGCTCGAAGCGGCCCGCTGTCGCGATATTCATCCAGTGCCGGTAAAAACCCACGAACAACAGCAGGTGCAGCAACTGCATGGCCTGCGTGAAACCTGGAAGAAGAGCCGTACCCAGCGTATCAACCTGCTACGCGGCTTCTTGCGTGAGGCGGGGATTGAAGCGCCCAGCAGCACCGCCACGTTTCTGCGCGCCGCGCATGAGCTAATCGAGCGGCCTGAGCTGGCACTGCTGCGGCCTCAACTGCAGATTGTTCTGGCCGAGATCAACCTGTACGCGCAGTGCATGTCCGAGTGCGAGCAACAGCTCAAGCGCTGGCACGCCGCCGACGAAGTCGTACGCAAACTGGATGAAGTCAGTGGCATTGGCCTGCTGACCGCCAGCGCCCTGACCGCCGCTGTTGGAAAACCAGAACGCTTTGCCAGCGGCAGGCAACTGAGCGCTTGGCTGGGCATGACGCCACGCGAGTTCAGTAGCGGCGACCGCCGCAAACTCGGCCATATCAGCCGACAGGGCAACGTCTATGTGCGCACCCTGTTGATCCATGGCTCCCGAGCCGCCTTGCTGGCTGCCCAACGCTGCCAGGCGCGCACGCCGGAGAAGCTAACGCACTTACAGCGATGGGTTGTAGAAACAGCAGCGCGGATCGGCCACAACAAAGCGGCGGTAGCCCTGGCCAACAAGCTGGTACGGATCTGCTGGGCAGTTTGGTGCCACGAGCGGCGGTTCAATGGCAACTGGCAGAGCACAAAGCTCGCCTAACGGCGGGGGTAATCAGTAAAGATGTGATGGTTTTCTGGTGGTTGTGGTGAACAGCAGCACTGTCGGAACAGGCGAGTCCTGCAGCGGAACAAGGCCGATAACAATGATGATCCCCGTGATCGATTGAACGCTTGGCCCCCGCTGCGCGAACTACAGCATGGCCAGGGCGTAAGCGCCCAGAACAGGCCGGATATACGAATGCAACCGCGCTGACGACAGGTGCAAAAGCAAAGCTTTGCTCACTACTTGTGGGGAGAGTCCATATACTAATTGTTAGGCCTCCGCATCGCGACTCTCAATGTGCTGCCTTTCGGTCTCGTAGGAGATAAAGCGGTGCACGGTCTCAACGCGCGTAGCGTGATCTGAAAGAACGACAAACTCAATCTCTCCGCCGATGCCAAGTTGATGCTGGATTGGCTGGGACCGATCGTGCTCTTGTTGTCGAACGACAATATCAATCATGAAGTCCGGAAATTGGATCTTCTCAGTGGCTGGCACCGGAACCTGCGGTTTGAGTCCGAGGGCGTAAGGAAGGCGCTCCGGCCGGAAGTCGGCGGTTGACCTATAGGCGTATCCAACGTACTGCCCCTCTGCTCGTGAATAGCCAAAGTGGTAGATCGTGGTGGTGATGGGGCCAAGTCCCCCAGCTGCATCGGCCGATGCCTTAAGCACACTTGGTGCGATAGACCCGACATCATCCACATCTCCTAAATGTGCCAAGGTTTGCAGATAGCCAAACCAACCAGTTACGAAGTTGGCGTGGCCAGTTCCTGCGACCAACAGATCGGAGTCTGGAATGGATAGAAACTTTCGTTGGAATGACAACGGCATACGGTCATCAGCCCTAATCACCAAGGTGTCCATAGCGACGCAAACTTGATCGGGTTGAAGTACAAATACGAGTGCGGTCATGGTCAAGGAGGTCTAACGTTTGGTTAAGAGGCCGGCTTTAGCCGGTCCCGAGTGAGCGCAACGAACGGCTTGAACCGATTGTTATACGCTCTCACAAGAGCCTAAGTAGCGCAGCAGCTCCCGCTCCAACAATACTGGCGACCGTACTGTTTTCCAGTAGAACTCTCAATGCAGACTTTGCTTCTTCATCTCCATCCACTCTTTGCAATGGCATCAACAAGGCCCTGAACGCTAATATTGACGACCTGAGAGTTACTGCTGCCAACTTGAACTTGATCACCGCTAATGGAGCCAATATTAAAAGTTGGCGCCTGCGAGCTTTTCAAGTGAGGTTGTGCTGAAAGATTTTCAACCTTAAGAATTAGCAGATTCTGGTGCTTTGTACCAATACCACCCGTTTCGCCCGGCAGAAACTGAACATCAACAATCTTAAGCTCAATTTCACGACGCCCAGACTTTTGAGTCACCATGTCACCGATACCAACATCTGGCTCATCCGTATAGGGAATCAGCAGCGTGCCTTTGGACATATTTCGATAACCGTTAAACTCAAAACCAGAAATCATGATTTTTTCTGGGTAATCCATAGGGTCGAAGTCCATATCGCCTCCTGTGCTTGATTTTCGTACAACGCCAAAGCTAAACGGCAGGCCCGCTGGAGGCGGGACTGTCCGCTTGAGCGCTTTGTTGGGCCTGACGCTCTCTTTGCAACTGTTCTCGCTTAGTCTGAGCTTCCGCTCTTTCTTTTGCACGATCCTCTCTTTCTTTTGCACGATCCTCGCTCGTGTAAATATTTGCCTGTATGCGACGGAGTCCGGTGGTGAAATGGTGAATATCCTTCTGCATCTTCTCCAAGCTCTGGGCAATTGCATACGCATGGGGCGTGCCTAGCTGATAGCCACCTTTCAACTCTGACATATCTACCACAAGCGAGTCACTGTAGTTCTTGCCAGTAGTGCTACTGTATGTAACGTCTATCGCTAGCACTGAAGCCATTTTTCCGTCGTGATCTTCTGTCAGGTCTGTATAAGCGGAGACCCGTTCTTGGCCGGGGCCGAAATGCTTGAGCCCGACGCTGAAAAAGTTCACATCTGTGAATTCACCAAGAAGTTTCTCAGCAGATTGACCTCCGGCGAGAACTTTAGGCTTGAAGGTGACATTCAAGGCAGGGCCAAGGCCGACGTTACGAACGTGTAAGCGGACAATGTGGATTGCGAAGTCGAATGAGCTGACGGTTACCTGTAATTTCGGCTCGGTTTGAACCTCCCTCATCATTCGGGTCTCTTTAACGAGAACCCAAGTCAAGGCGGCGTAAACTGCGGTAGCGATGGTAACAACGGCCGTGAATAGTACCGTCAACGCACCGGAATTTTTGTTTAAGAACTCGAGAAGCTCGGTCATGTTTTTTAGGCCCAACTATTATTAGACACCACTTGGTGCATAACCTACCAAGCTGGTCTGATGGATAATCTTCTTTATTGATTAGCAGAAACCTTCTAGGCTAAGCCTTATAGCAGCTCCATGACTGAATAAGGATGTTATGCACCATGAAGAATAGGCCAGATCTACCTTAGCTGATCTGACCTGAGATGTAAGTTATTCGGCTGTCTTATTTTTTATTTAACCCGCCTCAACCTCTGCCCCTTGTACTTCTCCCTAATCCTGCGCCCCACTGCTTCTGGATCGAAATCAGGATGCCGCATGACTTCGGTAATGGAGGACAAACACGCCTCCAGCAGCGGCCCATGCTCCTTGCGTTGGGCCTCTCGGCTGGTACTGTTCTCTGAGCCCGGTACAAATACCAGCCCAAAGAAGGGTGGTTCGTCGCCCATTTGCTCCAGCACCCATGCTTGGTCGGCTGGGTTGATATTGAGCAGCACCAGCAGCTCATCCAGTCCCAAGCTATCGTAGATGGCTTGATTGATAATCAGATCCCCGCCGAGTCGTATTTGCTGGCGAAGCGTCTCCACAAATTCGTGGATACGGTGGCCCTTGGCGGTTTGCTCCAACCGTTTGATGCGGGCCTGATCGAAAGGAGTAGGGTTCTTAGGCAGTTGTAGCCGTGCCGCCCTGATTTGGGCTTGGCGCTCTCCTTGGATCTGATGCCGCAATTCAGACAGCACTCGACACAGGCGACGACGCACCAGCAGTTGAGTACGAATACTCAGGCCGTATTTTGCATCTAAGGCCCACAGGCGTTTAAGTACGGTTTCTTGGCTCATCGGTTCACCCAATCAGGTTCTCAAGGATGGCATCGGCTTCGTTCCAGTCGCGCCGGTCTGAGTCAAACAGGTAGTGGAGCACGGCTTTAGCCTCGGCTTTGGTGCGGGGCTTAATCAGCGCCAGTTGGCTGAATACCCATGTTTCACGCGCATAGGCTTGGGGCAGACTGTCGCCGCAGTAAGGTTCTACGGCATGGCGTAGGCTGTAGAGGTCACGCCAATAGGCCAGCTCATGCAGGCAGTCGCCCAGAGTGTGGGGACTGTAATCACGCGCCGCTGTAAAACGCTGGTTCACCGCGTCCGTTTTGTAGTCCAACAGCCGTTTGCCTTGCTTCAGCCCCTTGAGCTTCTGGATACAGAACGCCTCAGCATCGGTATCTGCAAACACCAGAGCCTTACTCCCAAAACGACTAAGGGCTTCATGGGTTCGTTGATTGCGTTCTAGGGAGCGCTGGGCCAGTGTCTCCAAGTCCGCAATCCCAAAGGAACCTAAGACCGCAGCAAAGGCATTGCCTTGGGTGTTCATCAGCCAGCGCTGATAGCGTTCTTCCAAGTCCTTGGGTGTGGCATTGATCTTTTTAGCGCCCTCCAGTGCCCGTTCAATCAAGGTCGGTTGGCCGGTCTCAATGACTGAGCGCAGCCAGAGCACTGCATCTAACTCTTGATCGCCAGTGACGCTCTGCTGGGCCGGTAACTCTGGAACACTGGGTAACAGGGTTTCGACCTGCGGCTGAAGGGCGGGCAGACTGAATAAGGCCCGATGCCTTGGGTTGTCCTTAAAGGCTCCTGAGCGATGGCATAGGGTTTTCACAGTGCCCAAGGGGAGGCCGGTTAAGATGGCCACCTCTCTGAGTGAATGACTGCGGCGCAGTTCTAAAACTTTCTGCCGCTGTATTTCTGAAACCCCCTGTTTCATGGGTTTACTTGAAACACCCTGATTCATAGGGGAGCCTCCTGATACTGAGCCTGTAGTTCAGCGCCCAGCGCACAGTAGCGCTTGATAGGAGCCCAGCACTCAGGGCAGGCCAGCAAGTGATTAAGGTAGGCATCACGGGCTTGGAGCCATTCCGGTGAAGCTATCTGGGCTGTCCAATGGGTGGTGTGTGCTTGGGGTTCCCCCTGTCCCGCTGAGTCAGGCTCGTGGGGCATTGTCCGTTGTTCGGATATGGGCGGCGGACACCAACGCGGATCGCGGCGTATGCCCTAGGCCAGTACCCAAGGAAAGGATCGGTGGCGGCCTGCTCCTCTAAATCGCAGGGCTCAAGAAACCCCTGTTTCAATAGGTAGTCTCCTGAGCAGCCCAGCAGATTAGAAACCCGCACCAGCAAGGCATGGGGCCGCATGGTGACGCTATTAGCAGCTTCGCGTTGCTGGAGCTCGGCCAGTAGCTCGACCTTATGGGCTTTCAGTTGAGCTAAAAATTCAGCCGGAAGTGGGCTTTGGGCTTCGTATTTCAGACCACCGTCTTGGCTAAACAGTTTTACGCCACATGCTGTCGCCTGCTGAATAAGCTGGGTAGCAATACTCATATCTCACCCTCCCATAAGCCCCGCTCAGGATTAAACAGGCACAACTGATCCTCTTTCACTGCCGGTTTGGGATTCTCTTTTATGGGCTCGGGTGGACTCTGAGTATTTACGCAGGGTTTGGGTTGCGGATGTTTTATGAGATTTGACGCTTCAGTGCTTGCGACATTTGCGACACCCGCGACAAGCCGCGTACTTACTGGGCTTTCAGCTTGCGACGGCATTGCGACAGGCTGCGACAGCGTTGCGACAAAATCGGGAGAAACCGGTCTTGTCGCAGCTTTGTCGCACGGTGTCGCAGAAGCGTCGCAAAGCTCAACCCCTTGAAAAACGGGGCTTGTCGCGGGTGTCGCAAATGTCGCAAGACTTAAAGGGTTAAGTCTGTATATCTTCCCGCTGTCATCAGCGGACAGGTGTCGCGCTATGACCAACTTATTCAGCAGCCTGTTTCGAGTGTGAGCACTCTTACGGACAAAAGATGGCCCCTCACGTTGTAGGGTACGGGCATCAAACTCAGTCCATCCTTTGGCGTGTAACCAATCAATCAGCTTTTGGGCTTTAACCAACTCAGGATCTTGGCGGACGGGATAGCACAGGCGCAGTGCCTCCCCCAGATACCAGCGCCCTAGCTCAATAGCCCGTTGCAGAATGTTCGAGTCAACGCTGGCTTGGTCATCCACCACGGCCAACACCCCCGCTATTCGTAATATCTGCTCTGCTGCCTTGGAGCCGACTGCTTTAATGTCCGCGTAATCCCCCAGCCGACCCAACTGCCCTTCAATGCGGTCATGCTCGGCAATCCATAGGGCTTTAGCTTCAGGAGTCAAGGTAATCGACCGAGGATCAAGCTCTCCTTGGTCATTCAGGTTTAGGGGCTTTTTCAGCAATTCCGTCATGCGCTGCCAGTACTGGCCCATGCTGGGATCGGCATTCAGGTCAATGGATCGGTACAGACGACTACCCGCCAGACTCTCAGGCCATGACACCAGAAAGCGCGCCAGAAAGCCTTGGCCTTGCATGATGGGGTTAGCCAGCACTTCCTTGGCGACTACGGGTTGCATCATTAAGTGGGCACTGAGGCGGCTGCCGTAGCAACTGGCAGACTCTTCGTCACTGGCGCGGGTACGATTGATGGGTGAGCCATCCCAAAACTTAGACAGGCCCGAGACGGATTTGAGTAGGTTTTCGGGCTTCATGGCATTACCGCCAAAGAACTGCCCGCCTTCATCACTAAATAACCCCATACTGGACTGGCCGCGTAGAAACGCCTTTTGCAGCCCTTCTAAGGTGGGTTCCTCTGCCAAGATAAAGGGCTGGCGTGGCATTTGAGGTTCCGGCAAGGCGGCCACTTGCTCGGCAATCCCCTCCATGTTGTCGCCTTTACTTTGCTTGAGCAGGGCTTCACAGGCTTTATCGTAGGCGGCCTTTTCAATCCGGTAGGTGCGCTGCTGTTCTCGATAAGCCGATACCAGAGCCCGTTGGTGCTCATGGTGGGCTCTCAAAGCGGGACGGTCGGCACCGGACTTGCGGTCTCCTGACTCTGCTACGGTCAGAAAAAATAGCGATAGCGGCAGGATGCGGCCATCTAAGGTCAGGTTGGCATGGGGTTGAGCGGCCATTGCCGCTGCACTGAGTACCGACTGGGCCGCTAGGCTTTCAGGAACGCGCACTGCACTCGAAATAGCGGAAACCGCCGCCCCTAATAGACTCCCTAATGCCTCTACAGGGTACAGAGCTTGCGACTCGACTTCGTCACTGATGAGCGGCTGAGGAGGCTCAGGTGGGATAACTTCCATCGGTAGGTTTAAATCAGTCATACAGCACCTCCCGCCATCCAGCGGCTTAAATCGTTAAAGTCGGTAAGCGACACAGGAGCCCCCGCAGGCCATGCGGGAAACACTGCCGAGCAGCCCAACTGGTTAGCGGCTTCTAAAGCTTTCGTGCGGCCCGGATTGCCTTCGGTCAGACGGTCGTCATCACCGGCAATCACCAGTTCTAAATCGGGGTACTTTGCTTTGAGGTGCTGTCCCGCTGGGAGCAGGTTGCCCGCATTCATCGCACAAGCGACGGGGCATTGAGTGTGCTGATGCAGTGCGTGGCCGGTAATTCGACCCTCACACAGATACATAGGCTTATGGGCTTGGATCTGGCCCAAAGGTGAATAACAGCCTTTAACCTGCCCGCCACTGAGGAAGCGTTTGCAGCCATCGGGCTGAATGAATTGCAGGTTCACCAGTTGGCCGTTATGGATTAGCGGCACCAGCAGGGTATTCCCACACTGGCGCAGACCGTAGGCCGGTACTTGCTTGGCCACCAAATACGTATGGCTGGGGTTGGCTGGCAGTGCCCGTTGCCATATCTGGCGGGCTTTCTCAGCCGCGTATTGATGCCGCTGTTGCTGTTCTAGTTGGCGTTTAACCTTGGCCTGCTCGATGCGCTGGCGTACCCGCTCGGCCTCGATGGGATCAGTCGGCTTACGGCTACACCAAGTGGCGGCTTGGCCTGTTTTCCACGACCCAAAAGCCCCTGAAGGCAAGCTGTCTAAATAAAGCACATACCAGCCATTGCGCGTACCGGACTTTTCTTCCGGTACATGGAAGCGATGAAACTCACCATCGCCCTCCGGCATAAAGTCCAATAGCCCAAAGCTGGCTTCTAATGCCGCTTTAAAAGCCCATTCTGGTTTTTCACTGGGTAATAAGCTGTTAATATGATTGTTCGTTTTTGTTTGGAGAGACCCGCGCGCCCACGCGGGTTTTTCTTTGCCTGTCATTTGGCATCCACCTCCTGATCTTGGGCTGCGTTATCCCGAGCGTTTAACCGAGCTTCCTGCCACGCCTTTACCTCTCTCAGCGACCAGCGCACACAGCGGCCATCCAATTTAATCGGCTTGGGAAAAAAGCCCCGCCGTACTGCTCGGCGCAATGTGGTTTCCCCACCGTAGCCGCTATAAGTCACCGCCTCTGCAACGGTTATAAAGCGATCCAGCAGTTCTTCTAATTCCATCGGTTCATTCGGCTGTTCGTGGTTCATAAAAACCTCGTTGGTTGTGAGTGCCGATATTGTCTACCTTTGAAAACCCCGCTTTTAGGCGAGGTTTCCAAAAATGAAAAACCCTCTACAGACCAATGAATTCAAGGGCTCTAGGGTTTCTCAAGGCCAAGCCGATCCCGCACCCGCTAAAGCAGGTGTTTTTAAAAGGGGTCATGATTAGCCCTCGGTGGGGGTAGTCTGGCTTAACAGGTAGCCCGCTTCTTGCTGGGTATCTGCTAACTTGGCCGAGAGGTCGCCGAGGCTATCCAATAGCCAGCCAATACTTAGGGCGGTGTCCTCTGAAAGCTCACCCGCCTGAGCCGTATGAGCCAGCAAGGTGCCAATGGCCGCGATACCAAAACCGAGGGTAGTGGCGTATTGGTTGGAAGCCTGAGCAACCTGTTTGAGCTTATCTGGACTATCGGTGCGGCTAGGGAATACCAATAAGTCATTCCAGTTTGGGATGCTCATACTTTGCCCTCCACCTGAGCCGACTCACACTCCAAGCGTTCTGCCTCCATCAGACCATCTATCGCAGCATCTAAAGCCGCTTTAGCACTCATCAGCGAGTGATGCACCAGCCACGCATAGTTGCCTTCATGGGCACATTCACCCATTGCTGCCGTATAGATGGGGTCTTCAAGGGTACTGAGCAGGTCAGAGACACTTTGCAGCACATCAGTGGCGGGTAAATTCGGGGTGACGGTGAATAGGTTTTGCTTTTTATCAGCCTGTCCGGTGCCGTGAAACCGATAGCCATTGGTGGTCTTAATACGAGAAATGCTCATTGAACACCTCCTTGGGTTTCCAGTGCGCGGGCCTTGTTCATGTGGTCGTTGTAGCGATCGAGGCGGGTAGAGAGGGAGGAGTCAGCGTGTAAAGCGGCTAAGGCCATACGCCGATGGGCGATCGCCCGAATTTTGGACGGATTAAGGCTAAGGATATGACGCAGTGTCATGGTGTAGCTCCTAGAGTTATGGAGCTGCCACTAATCGTCGCCAAACAATTTGGGTGGCAGCTGTACGCAGGTTGGCGAACCGGAACTCTAGGCATCCGGCAGACCCGAAGGTCTCCCACGCACAGCCGCCATGACGTACATCGCGGGCACAAAAAAAGCGCCTGCAATGGTCTGGGGCGCTGTTGCGCCTAGAGTGAGTTCGGGTCGCCAAACCCGACCGCTGGATTTACAGCGGCGGGGGGATGGTACGGTGGATTGAATAAAATCGTCAATAGAGGTAGCTTTCTAACAATTTTTTAGTAGTAAATAAGGTTTGTAAAGCATGTACACAGGAATCGAAGTAAAAGTAGAGAGTGATATATCTAATATACTCGGAGAATATGAAAGTTTTAAAAAATATTTAGAATCATATAAATTAAAATCTTTATTTCCTAGTATGAATGCTATTCATCCAGAAAGAAATGTTTCTGATGAAGTAAAGCTAGTGCATTATATAAGAGATGGTTTATCTTGTATAAAAGACCAGATTGTAAACTACAAAAAATTAAAAAAATAATAATAATCTCGAAGAAATGTCTGAAATATTGAATTCAGGTAAAACAATTGATGCTGAAAAATTGTCAAATATTTTTTTTCCAAAAGAACGGGTAGATGTATTTTTATCTCATTCACATATAAATGAAGATTTCGCTATAATTTTGGCGATAGCTTTAGAAAAGTTAGGGCTAAGTGTGTTCATTGACTCTTGTGCTTGGGGGTATGTAGGGGACTTATTAAAAAAAATAGATAATGATCACTGCTGGAATGAGGATAAGAAATTATATTCTTATGAGCTCAGAAACCAATCTACAGCCCATGTTTATACGATATTACATTTGGCACTTCAGCGAATGATAGACAGCTCTGAGCTTCTATTATTTTTGAGTACTAATGAGTCGATTCCGTTATCTGATTATATCTCAAGTGCACAAAAAACTTATTCTCCTTGGATATCCTCCGAACTAATGTTTAGTTCATTAGTAAGGCGGAAATACCCTGAGAAAAATGATTTTTTTGTATCCCCTCCTATTGCTGAGGCGGCCCATGATGATTTTGGGTTCGAAAATTTAACAATGCTTCATGAAGCAAAAACGAAACACCTTCATCCTAAAACTTTATCAGAGTTAAGCAGGTTTATACTAAATGAATTAGAAGAAAAAAGTGATAGTAAAATTCATGCTCTCAATGCTATGTACAAAAAATTTAGGATTAATGATCAGATTTTAGATGTCCAAGCAAATACTTTAAATTCAGCCAATAAATTTGGATAAAAAGCTAAAATAGTAATTATTAGTAATAAAATTATGTAAATTGGACAGACAGCCATGCTGATTATATAGCATCTATGATCTAATGTATGGCTGATTTTTTGCATTAAGTGAAAACCTCTCAACTAAGTTAGAGTTATTTGCCACCAGCTCATAAAGTTTTCTATAAAGATTATCCTGGTAAAAAAGTATGTATCTAAAACCCAAAATAATATAATAGGTACATATAGTGCCGTTATTATATTATGGTTTTCTTTGTAAATAGAAAAAGCGGCAGCAACTATTGTTATTTGCCATGCGTATAATAACACCTTGAATAAATCCAAGATGGGCTATTTTTTCCTCCATCTTCATTTTCATCTTTCTCTCCGAGTAAAAAGTAGGTAACTACTGCGTAAGTGAAAAGCGTATCAAAACGCCATCCCTTTGCAAGCATAAGTTAAGAATTAGTGTTTTAGCTTTAACTAAAAGTTTATTTTTAGATGACTAAATCAGAAATGCGAGAAGTAGCCTATCCTCACCCCGGTGAAGTTTTATTGATGGGGAGTATGTCTGAGGACTTTTGGACAGGTCTGCAAGCCGACTATGACCGCGAAATGACCAAGGATGCACTGGTGGAAGTGCTGGCCAAGATTAAGCCGTGGTCGCCGCCTCAGATGGATCAAACCAGCCCGCTGTAGTGCATGGTGATTGAGGCAAATTTGTGACGGTTAAATCGCAGCCAGCCGTTCTGCCATGTCGGGGTATTGCTCAACCAGTTTGATCAGCACGGCGGCCTGTGTATTGGGTTTGGCCTTGTCCTGCTCCCATTTACGTAGAGTTCCCACACTGATGCGAAAGCGTTTAGCAAAGACCTCTTGTGACAAGTGCATTTTCTCGCGTAGCGCCACAATCTCGTGGGCCGTGACTTCAGGGACGGGTTTATCTTCCAAGGTGCACTGGCGTAAGGTGATTTTGCCTTCACGCTGGGCAGCCATTTCGCTTACGCCCTGCATCATCTCGGCAAATAGATCTCGTTTTTTCTTCATAAGACACCTCGCTTGTTCAGCTCTGCGGTAATGGCCTGCTTGAGCTGTTTTTCTTGCTCTGAGGTAAGGTTCTCCAGTTCGTTTTTGTCGTAGATGGCAAACATCCAGAACTGACCATCGCCCAGTAACCAGTAGTAGATCACGCGCAGGCCGCCACGTTTTCCTTTACCCCTACGTCCATCAGCCCACCTTAGCTTGCGGAATCCGCCAGTACGGGGCATGAGGTCTCCGGCCTCTGGATTTTTAAGCAGCATTTTTTGGAGCTGCCGATATTTGTCATCTGTTAGGTAGTCACCTACCGTAGCAGTAAAACTAGTGGTTTCAAAAAAGAGGGCTTTCATGCCAAAAGTGTAAGCAACTAGCTTAGCTTTTTGCAAGAAAGCTGGGGGTAATTAGGTGCCTCGTTAAACAGCATACCCGCTCAAATACATAAGGCTGCCCTAACAGCAGCCTTTTCCACCTCAACCTTTCTTAAATAACCCCATCCAAACGATCGGCTACCCACTGGTCAATAAGATCAGCATCCCAACCTACAGCCCGTGCTCCAATCTTGGCGGACTTGGGAAACTCGTCACGCTCCATCAAGGCGTAAATCCATGCCCTCTTAAACCCTGTCGCCTCCATGACTTGGGGTAATCGGTAAATACGGCGTTGATTCGGATTGCTTTGAGCCACGCGCTGGGCTGAACCAGCACCAGCACGAGTACCAGCCGTAATACTAGAGACTTGCGAAACGGGGGAAGACATACAGCCATCCTTTAATGGACTTCAGTGGACGGCTATGGAATATATGGCAAAAAAAAAGGGGCTCTGCAAGGAGGTTTCCAAAAACGATTAACCACGCTCTCTTTTCATCGGTAGCACGTTATTTGCTGAAGGCGTTGAGGTGACATAAGAGGCCCAATCCATCATCAATGCTCGGCGTTTTTCAAAGACATCTCCACGCCAATAAGCGGCCTCTGTGCCCACTGCCACGCGGTGTGCCAAAGCCATCTCACACACCTCTCGCGGGTAATGAGTGCATTCAGCAGCCCAATCCCTGAAGCTGGATCGGAAACCATGCACGGTGAGGTTTCCCATATTTAAACGACGCAACAGCATAGTCGATGGAAGACGAGATCAAACATGGAGTACCAAGCGCAAAAGTGCCCTAGTTAAGCAACAGGTCAACGCCCTATCAAAACTTACCACCGACTGAGCGCGGCCAGACTACCTCAGTTATTTCCCTCTGAGTCAGCCCTTCCGCCCTCAATCGCTTGTGATACTTCTATTAAGGCATCTGAGGTTGAATCAGCGGCTGAGGACGTAACTCGGTATCACGTCCAGCCTGTAGGCTTTCAACCTTCTGCACCGCCTGCGATACGGCAGCCGCATCCTTCAATAGGCTAAAACTCAGTTGAAAATGGCGCTGCTCTCCGGGGCCAATCTGAGGTACTAGGTTCAAACCTTTAAAATCGCGTTGCCAGCGACGATTGTAGGAAAAGCTAGTCCCCGGCTCTAAACCAGTCACATAGCCCTGCTTCAGGCTATCGGTATTTTTCCACAAACTGAATACGGGTAGCTGGTTCAGGTTGTAGTCCAACTGCACGCCCTGCGTCCCCGCTTGGTTATGCAAAATGGCTAAGGTATTCCCCTCTGAGTCACCGTAGGGAATTAGGTTATAAACGGTTTCATCGTACCCCGGTGTTGGGCCTTGGTACTGATCCCAATGCTCCAGCTCAGGCACCGCTCGGGTGTTAAAGGGGGAAACTTGCCGAATAGGGGCCACAAAGCGAGCCCCCTGCTCTAACAAAGGCGGCCCGAAATTGTTGTGGTAGAGCACTTGGTATTCTTTGGGATAATCGCCCTGATTCGTCAGAGTATCGTTCAGGGTAAATCGCCTAGAACCAGGCTCGGTGGAAATCTCCGTCGTGACAGCGAAATCCACCTTCTTAAACGCTTGTTCGCGCAGCTCAGCCTTAACACGAATGGTATAAGGCGGCTTAGGATCAATGCTGAGTATCACCTGTGAGGCTGGGATATTGGATGCCCGTCCGTGTAGGGTCAATAGCTCTCCTTGATCCACTCCAGGATGCCCTACCCACTCGTAACCACAACGAGTCACCAATTCATTAAAGCCTTCTAACCAACCTAAACCGGCACGGCTGTTGAGTTCGATAAAGGCCGGATTAACGACTTCCTCCACCGGAGAATCCCAACCCAAGCGCACGCCATCGGCCTCTGCCTGAAGGACGTTCATGCCTCGGGTAGGAATGAGGGTAATCTTCATCGTCCCATTATCAATTTCAAGCAGGCTCACCCCTTCTTGGCGACCTCCGTGCAGGGTACGCAACTGGATCGAAAACGGCGTTTCGGTTTGGATACCCAACTGCTGACTATCAATGCTCCAGTTTTGCGCGGGCTTTTGGTCATCAATCAGTACATATTCCCAAGCCAGCGCTGGGGTCATGCTGGTGAGGGCAGTGACTCCGATCAGACCTGAAATCTTTTTCATCAGAGACCTTCTTAAATTAATGGGCATGGGCGACCTGCTGTAATTCATGGCGGCGCGGCAAATCCGGGCCGGAACGTAAACAGGTCAGTGCCGAAGCTTCTAAAGCAAACCTCAATAGAGCCTCTAGGTGGGCGGGGGTCAATGCATCCAAAGCCGCCGGATGATCAAAGCCTTGCTCCAACAGATAGGTAATTAAGGCTGCTTGAAAGGTATCTCCAGCGCCCACAGTATCTACTGGGGTGATAGGACGAGCTGGGCGTGACCACTGTCCATGATGTCGGGTAAAGAGAGTCACCCCCCGCTCACCTTGGGTCAAAAACACCAAGCGGCACCGCTCATTGAGTAGCCCTTGGGCGATAGCCTCAAGGTTGGCTCCGGGATAAAGCAGCGCTAAATCCTCCTCACTGACCTTGATGATGTGTGCTTTCTGGGCAAAGGCATCAATCTTTTGCCGCCATACCTCAAGGCTGGGCTCAACATTCAAGCGCACATTAGGGTCTAGGGTAATCAGTAGTTCTTGACCGGCATTAGAAACCAGTTGGTACAGGCTATCTGAGGTAGGAGAGACCACCAGCGAATAAGAACCCAGATGAATACCTCGAATCTCTGAGCCCAAAGCTGGTAACGCTTCTGGACGAACGTGACGATCAGCGCCCGTATGCCCATAAAAACAATAGCTTGGAATACCCTGCTCATTAACCGCCACCACACTTAAAGTAGTGGTAGCCGTATCCAAGGAAACCAAATAATTCGTTGATACCCCCTCCGCTTCCAGAACTTGACGCAGTTGCTGCCCCAAAAAGCAGGTTGAAACCCCCGTCATCAAAGCTGAAGGGGTTCCGAGCCGACTTAACCCCACGGCTACGTTAAAGGGAGAGCCTCCCGCCACGGCCTTAAACTGAATTTCTCGCGGTAATTTGCTCTGACTGTGATCGACGAACAGATCAAACAGAGCCTCTCCACAGACTAAAAACATGGCACACCTCTCATGGACACACCCCTTCTCAGGGGCGCGGGGCTGATTTACTTAGCGGATAGGCCAGCAGAAACAAAGGATTTGATGGGCTGCTGCGAGAACCCATACAGCGCAACGATGATGTAGCACACCAAGGGCATCACAAAGGACTGAGCCGTACCCAAAGTATCCGCTAACCAGCCCATCACCAGCGGCAAAATGGCAGCTCCCACTAGGGTCATCACCAAAATGGAGCCACCTTTATTGGTTTGCTGTCCTAAGCCATGTACACCCATGCCAAAAATGGTGGGGTACATAATGGACATGAAAAAGTACATGCCCATCACCGCCAGCACGGAAACTTTTCCAAGGCCTAGCATGGCGATTAAACACAGGCCCGTGCAGGCTAGGCTGTTGATCACCAACAGGCTACGAGGACTGATGTACTGCATCAGCCAAGTACCCGAAAAGCGCCCAACCATGTATCCCAGCATACTTAACGAGAGCAAGTAAGCGCTGTATTGCGGCGTGATACCCGCCCAGTGATCTAAGGTGAAGTTGATGAAAAACGCTCCTACCCCCACATAAGCCCCGATGTTGCAAAATTGGGCTACCAAGGCAAAGGTAAAATTTGTTTTACGCCACAGGCTTTCAGGCTTAGAAGGAGCACTTGCTGTTTCAACTGCTGGAGTTGCGTGTTTTTGGCTCAAATCCGGCAATTTGGTACGCGCAAAAATAACCAACAGCACCAAGACTAAAAAAGCCAATGCCACATAAATCAAGGAAGTCGGTGCAATTACCTCACCTCCCAAATGCAAAGGCGGAGCATACAGCACAGAAGCGCCGATCATTGGGCCGAGAAAAACCCCCAACCCGTTGAACGACTGAGCAAAATTTAGCCGCTGAATAGAAGTTTGGCTTGAACCTAAGGCTGCCGCATACAGATTAGCTGCCACCTCCAAACAAGCCAGCCCGCAAGCCAATACAAAGAGCGCAATTAAAAAGGGAGCAAAACTCCCTATCCAAGAGGCAGGCACAAACAGCAAAGCACCCAAAGAAAACAACAACAGCCCAATTAAAATACCGGTCTTATGGCCAAAACGCTCCATGACCATACCGATGGGCAAAGCCACTACAAAGTAGGCTCCAAAGTAAGCCGTTTGGATCAACCCTGATTCTGCCCGTGAAATATTTAGGGTTTGCTGAAAATGGTGGTTTAAGACATCCAGCAATCCGTGGGAAAAGCCCCACATAAAAAACAGCATAGTGACCAAAAAAAAGGCTGTTTTAATGGAAGTACTGCGTTGGGATTGGCCTAGAGTTTCGGGTAGCGAGTCATGCAAACCCAGATCAATTTTTATCACAAGCCACACTCCTGTTGGATTTATTATTCAAGTAGGCGAAAACAACACCGGAACCTCAGGCTTGAGAGTCACCGATGCCTAAAAGTAGCCTTAGGACGATACTTATCCGCTCAAGCATACTGGCGGAAATAATCGACAAGTCCTTGGGTAGAAGCTTCACGAGCCTGTGGGCGCGTGCTGGCAGTCAACTGGTTATAGATGTCCTTACCCAATTCTTTACCCAACTCCACGCCCCACTGATCGAAGGAGTTAATCCCCCAAATCACTCCCTGCACAAACACCTTATGCTCATACAGCGCAATCAGCGCCCCTAAGCGTTCAGGATCAAGACGCTCCATCACCAAGGTATTGCTGGGGCGATTCCCCGGAATCACTTTATGGGGGGCTAAGCGCTGCACTTCGGCCTCATCCAAGCCTTTAGCACGCAGCTCGGCTTCAGCTTCGGCTCGGCTTTTACCGCACATCAAAGCCTGACTTTGGGACAAGCAGTTGGCATACAACCAAGCTTGATGATCTGTAACCGGATTATGGCTTTGGACAGGCACGACAAAATCCACCGGAATCAAAGCGGTACCCTGATGTAAAAGCTGATGGTACGCGTGCTGACCATTAGTCCCTACGCCGCCCCAGACTATGGGCCCGGTTGAATAGGAGACAGCCTTACCATCTTGACGCACCGTCTTACCGTTGGACTCCATGTCCATCTGCTGCAAGTGCTTAACAAAGTCACGCAAACAATGGTCGTAAGGCAGAAAGGCGTAGCTTTGAGCATCCCAAAAATTGTGGTACCAAACCCCTAGAAGCCCCATCAAGACCGGCAAATTAGCTTCCAAAGGAGCCTCGCGAAAATGTTGATCCATCGCGTGGGCACCGTGCAACAGGGCTTTGAACTGATCCATCCCCAAAGCAATGGCAATAGGCAAACCAATAGCCGACCACAAAGAATAGCGCCCGCCTACCCAATCCCACATGGGCAAAACCTGATGCTCAGGAATACCAAAGGCCACCGCCGCCGGAATATTACTGGTAACGGCAATAAAGTGTCGGTGTATACAAGCCTCAGAGCCACCCTGATCTAAAAACCACTGGCGAGCCGCCTGCGCGTTTTTTAGGGTTTCCAGCGTGGTAAAGGTTTTGCTCGATACAATAAATAAGGTGCTTTCAGCCTTGAGACAGCGGGTTATTTGATGAAACTCGCTGCTGTCGATGTTAGCCAAATAGTGACAACGAATCCCAGAAGTGTGCGCATAGGGCTGCAAAGCTTCTGTAACCACCTGCGGGCCTAAAAAGGAACCGCCAATGCCAATATTGACCACATCAGTAATGGGATCACCCTTATAACCGCGCCAATCCCGCTGCTGTAGCTGTTGGACAATGCGCTCCATTTGCGCTAAGGCTGCCTGTACTTTTGGCCCTAAAGCTTCGCCCTGCACAACGGGAGCTTCATGAGGTGGCTGGCGCAATGCAATATGCAAAGCGGGGCGCTGCTCTGAGGTATTGATGGCTTGGCCTGCAAACATGGCCTTAATCGCCTGAGGTACACCAGCCTCTTGAGCGAGCGCTACCAGCAAACTTTGAGTTTCCTCTGTGATTAGGTTTTTGGAGTAATCCAAAAACAAACCGCAGGCTGAATGGGAGAATTGCTCAAAGCGGTTCGGATCCTTTGCAAAGACCTCCGACATGGAAAAACCCTGCAAAGCTCCGCGATGGGCTTTGAGTGCCTTCCAACTGATTAAGTCGGTGGGATCTGATACGGGCAGACAATAGCTCATAAAGTACGACCTCTTTTTATTTGTGTTATGTGGCACAACAAGGTTTTTTTCGGGGACACCCACCCTAAGGGCACCAATAAAGCTCCAAGGGCTGATCCAAAAAGGCCCGAATCGGCATTTGACAAGGCTCAAGCTGTAATGCTTGGTTCAGGGTTTCTAACTTAGCCATCCCCTGAACGGCCAAAAATAAGTGCTGGGCTGCACTCAAAACAGGATAAGTGAGCGTCAAACGTGGATGAGGCGCTACAGGAGCCTGCATCGGCAGACACAGAGCAGAGCCATCAGGAGCCAAGGCTTGAGCTAAAGCTGAATTACCCGGAAACAGCGAAGCCGTATGCCCATCCTCCCCCATCCCCAACACCACCACATCAACTGGACGTTTTAGGGCTAACAGGTTTTGGCTTGCTTGGTCAGCAGCCTGTTCCAGATGCGATGCGGGTGTATACAAGCCCACAAACTGAGCTAGGGTCGCTTGATGACGCAACAAATGGGTGCGTACTAAAGCCTCGTTGCTGCCAGGCTGATCGGGAGCCACCCAACGCTCATCCACCAATCCCACCTGAATGCGCGTCCAAGCCAAAGGGTATTCAGACAGCGCTTCAAAAAAAGCGATGGGGCTGCGCCCGCCTGATACCAATAAGCTAGCGTTATCTTGATGCTCCAAGGCTTGGCCTAAGGCTTTAGCCACAGCCGCTGCTAAGGCTTGAGCCTGTTGAGTAGCATCCTGAGCCGTATGGGTACGCACCCCGGCAGGAAATGGAATATCAGAGATCACCATACCAATTCTTCCCGTCGCGAGTGATAAGGGCAATGGAGGCTACTGGGCCCCAAGAACCGGCAGGATAGGGTCTTGGACTGTCACCCTGTTGTTTCCAGCCAGCTATTAACTGATCGCACCACATCCAAGCGTGTTCAATCTCATCTTTGCGCACAAACAGGTTCTGATTGCCCTGCATAACCTCTAGCAACAAGCGTTCATAGGCATCCGGTGTACGCGCCGCTTTATAGGTTTCCGAGAAATTCAACTGCAAAGGATCGCTACGCAACTGCATTCCTTTATCCAAGCCCTGCTCTTTAGTCATCACTTGCAGGGAAATGGCTTCATGGGGCTGCAAACGGATAATCAAGCGATTGCTAATCAAAGCCCGCTGTTCTGGGGCAAAAATGTGGAACGGAGGTTCTTTAAAATAAATAACGATTTGCGATAACTTTTGCGCCATGCGCTTGCCAGTACGCAGGTAAAAAGGCACCCCCGCCCAACGCCAGTTGCGGATTTCGGTACGCAGCGCCACGAACGTTTCGGTATTACTGTGCCGGTTAGCGTTATCTTCTTCGAGATAGCCAGGAACAGAACGACCTTCAGCAAAACCCGCAGTGTATTGGCCACGCACTACTTGACGGGGCAAGAGGTCTGGAGTTATAGGAGCTAGAGCCTTCAGCACCTTCACCTTTTCGTCCCGAATACTATCGGCAGTCAAGTCACTGGGTGGATCCATTGCGATCAAGCACAGCAACTGAAGCAGGTGGTTTTGCAGCATATCTCGCAGTTGACCGGCTTGGTCAAAATATCCCCAGCGCCCTTCAATGCCCACGGTTTCAGCTACCGTGATTTCCACATGGGAAATATGGTTATGGTTCCATTGGGTTTCAAACAGGCTGTTGGCAAAGCGCAAGGCAATCAGGTTTTGAACGGTTTCTTTACCCAGATAGTGGTCAATCCGATAGATGCGATTTTCTGGGAAGTAGCGCGCTACCGCATCGTTGACCACTCGTGAGGAGGCTAAATCATGTCCAATGGGCTTTTCCAACACTACTCGCGTCTGATCCGCTAACCCAGCCTGCGCCAATCCGGTACAGATGGACTCATACAGGGCCGCTGGGGTTGCAAAATAGGCTATCAGTTGATCCTGACCCTCAATGTGCTCGGCCAAAATGGTTTTGTAGTCTTCCGTATTTAAGAAATTGAGGCTGAGGTATTCGATACGATTCAAAAAACGCTGCAACACGCTTTGATCCAACTCATTAGCGGGCGTATGGCGGCGAACATGCTCATCAATCAAAGCCAAGGGATGCACTTCTTCACGCTGTTCCCGAGACAGCGCTAGAATTCGAGTTTCATTATGCAAAAGACCGGCGCGATCCAGTTGGTACAGAGCCGGAAATAGTTTACGCAAAGCCAAATCGCCCAAGGCACCAAAGAGCGCAAAGGCACAGGGAGTCAGAGGTCGTAAATTCATAATATATTGTTCTTATAACAAGATTTTGAGTAATCTAATCCCGTAAAATTGAGTTATCAACCTATTTTTTCATATAAAAACAACAAAAAAGCAGTTGATTTTTGGATTAGCCCGTTCAATACCATCCTCTTTCAGTGAGGCAAAGCCTTAGCACCTGATCAATTCCAGTAAGCTTGTGCCCGTCATTTCCGGCGGCTGAGGTAGCCCTAACAGTGCCAATACAGAGGGAGCAACGTCGGCCAAAACACCGCCGCTACGAATGCCAACAGCCCGTGGGCCTACATAGATGAAAGGCACTTGCTCGCAGGTATGGGCGGTATGGGCTTGCCCCGTGGTGTTATCCAACATCTGTTCTACGTTACCGTGATCGGCAGTGATTAAAGCTTCGCCGCCGAGCTGTTGCAGACTGTCCAGCACACGCCCTAAGCACCGATCCAAGCACTCTACCGCTTTGATAGCGGCTTCGAGATTTCCGGTATGTCCTACCATGTCGCCGTTGGCGTAATTGACAATAATGAGGTCAAAACGCTGTTGCTGAATGGCTTTGATGAGTTGATCCGTAATGACTTCGGCACTCATCTCAGGTTGAAGGTCGTAGGTGGCTACCGAGGGAGAAGCAATCAGGACGCGCTCCTCTCCGACAAAAGGCTCTTCACGCCCGCCAGAAAAGAAGAAGGTCACATGAGCATATTTCTCGGTTTCTGCAAGCCGCAACTGAGTTTTGCCAGACTGGGCCAGATACTCCCCTAAGGTGTTCTTTAGTTCAGAGGGAGGAAAAGCGCAGGAGGTAGGCAGATCAGCCGCGTACTGTGTCAAAGTGACAAAATCAGCCAAGGTTGGCCAAGAGCGCCGCTGAAAACCTTGGAACTTAGGCTCGACAAAGGCTTTAGTCAGTTGCCGTGCCCGATCCGCCCGAAAATTCATAAAAATAACCACATCGCCTTCGGTAATAGGAGCGGCCTTACCGATGCGCGTGGCTTTTACAAACTCGTCGGACTCCCCTCGCTCATAAGCCGCATTTAGAGCGGTCAGTGCGGTATCAGCCTGATATTCGGCACTCCCCTCGGTCATCAACTCGTAGGCGGCTTGAATGCGCTCCCAGCGGTTGTCCCGATCCAAGGCGTAATAACGACCGATAAGGGTAGCAATGCGGCCAACACCCGAGCGAATGCAGGCCTTTTCCAAGGCCTCAAGGGGAGCCTGAGCACTTTT
This sequence comes from Azomonas agilis, assembly GCF_007830255.1. GTDB lineage: Bacteria > Pseudomonadota > Gammaproteobacteria > Pseudomonadales > Pseudomonadaceae > Azomonas > Azomonas agilis. The sequence continues at coordinate 466,529 of NZ_VLKG01000002.1, read as the reverse complement.
AGGCGGAGTATCACGTCCATCTAAAAAGAGGTGCAAGTAAACTCGCGGCGCGCCCCGACGCACCGCCAATTCCAGCATAGCGATTAAGTGGTCTTGATGGCTGTGAACGCCCCCTTCGGAAGCTAACCCCAGTATATGTATAGCTTTGTTAGCCGCCACGGCCCTGTCTACCGCAGTGCATAGGCTGGGGTTATCGAAGAAATCTCCGTCTTGAATGGCTTTAGTAATACGGGTGAAGTCTTGGTATAGAACCCGTCCAGCGCCCAAGTTCATATGACCCACTTCGGAGTTACCCATTTGCCCCTCAGGTAATCCGACGGCCATACCGGAAGCCTCAATCAGGCCGTGGGGAGCCGAGCGCAAGAGTGCATCATAGGTCGGCGTATGGGCCGCATGGATGGCATTGTGTTCGGGGTTCGTCCTATGGCCAAAGCCGTCTAGGATGATTAAAACCCTTGGTTTTGGATGCATACTCATGACTTTTATCTCCTTCAGGCAGTGAACAAAATGACGGGGGGTTCTGGGGTTTTACTTCCACCAGTACTCGGCTTGAATGCCAAAATTTCCCCCGTGACGATCTGAGCCAAAGGCCCCCGTACGCGACAGCGTTGTATCGGGATCGGCGGCACGCTGGGCAGCACGGTTCCACACGGCGTAGGTGTAATACAGGCGAATTTCGGGACGCTCCCAAAAGCCCATGCCACCGGGAGACCAAGTCGGAGCAATGGTGAATTTGGTCAGCTTGCGTGTGCCATCCGTAGCCTTGATCTGGTCATGGCCCACTTCAGCAGCGAGCTTGAACTGTTCTGTCAAGGCATAAACCGGCCTTACCCCCATAGACAGCCAACGTGCGTTATCACCATCAGGGCGCACATCTTTTTGGTATACCACCTGAAATTGGCCCCCGAAGCGTTTGGTGGTCTGCCAATCGAAGTACTCCACCACGCGCCAGCTTTTATTCTCTTTGTCCAGATTGGTGTTGCCGGTATAACCCAAGCCTGTGCCTGGGCCTTCACCGTACTGCACGGCAAAAGTGTTGAACTTTCCGCCCAAAAAGCCCGCTTGCTTATGTTGAACGCTAACCGCCCAACCGCTGTGCTTATCGCTGCCACCGGGCTCTTGCAGATAGCTGATTCCTAACTGTACTTCACCACCTGGATTGGTTTTAAAACCATTGATGTTGAAGTCATGGCGGTTCACATAGGGATTTTGCCAATAGCTGTCTTTGCGTGAAAAAACGTAGCTGTAGCGCAGATCCCCAATAGGCACCTCATCAAAACCAAAGCCAGTAGCACTTTGGTTCCAGTAATAAAAGTCGGTCATATGAATGTCGTTTCGCTTGTAGTAACGACGACCGAGCCAGAAGTTACCGCCATTAAGTACAGCAGCATTCTTCCACTCCACGAACAGTTGTTGAAAACGTGAAGAGCCCCCGCCATGTTCGTTAGAGTCTTTAAACTTAGGCATATGTCCTATGGGGTTATAGAAGCCGCCCATCGCCATGCCGCTAATGGTTGAACCATCCCCCAATTGAGCAAACTCCTGAGTCCAAGCCAGCTCACTCCACTGCTCACACTCGTTACCCAAACGGTATTTAGAGGGTGCTCCCGGTAGTTGAAAGCAGGACTGTGTGCCTCCCTTGGTAGTACCGCCCGCCCCAAGGCGGTAATAGCCGCTGAAATCAGCCGCTAAGGCATTGGGGGCCATACAGCACAAAATCGTTGATAATCCATAGGCTGTTAGCGGTAGATGTCTTAATGAAATGAACATGATAGATCTATCCCAACTTATTATTATTTTTGGGTTAAAGCGCTGTCTTTGAAATGCCCCCGCCCAGACTGTTACATGGTAAGGGCCGAGCGTTTTAGACAGCGCTATCTCTTTGATAGCGCTAGGTTTCCCTTTAGCCAAAGGGCTTTAGGTATTCACAACATCCGAGGTCAAACGGACGGTATAGGCGTTCACCCCATCAATCAGAACAGATAGTCTGTACTGATAAAACCGGAGTGACGGTTGTGAATGATGTCACTAATCAACTGTTTGTTATCTGCCTGGAACTTGGTAGCCACTAGCGTACGAATTGAAAACACCCGCAGAGCGTCATGCACTGACAAAGTGCCTTCTGCCGAGTTTTTGCGGCCATTGAAGGGGAAACTGTCTGGCCCGCGCTGGCATTGAGTATTGATGTTGATACGCCCTACCTGATTGGCAAAAGCATCCACCAATAAGCCGATCTGCTGCGGATTAGTACCAAAGAGGCTCAGTTGCTGACCATAGTCGGACTCGCGCACATAGTTGATGACAGTGTGCAGATCGCGGTAAGGCACCACAGGAATCAAGGGGCCAAATTGCTCTTCTTGATACAGACGCATCTCTGGGGTGACGGGATAGAGCACCGCAGGATAGAAGAAGCTTTCCCGCACTTCGCCGCCGCCCGGATTAGTGATGCGAGCACCTTTGGCTAGAGCATCCGAAACCAGTGACTGTAAGTAATCCGGTTTGCCCAACTCAGGTAATGGAGTTAGCGCTACTCCAGTATCCCAAGGCATACCGGGCTTAAGGGCAGCCAGTTTCTGGTTGAATTTCTCTAGGAAAGAGTCCGCGATGGATTCGTGTACAAACAGGATTTTCAAAGCAGTGCAGCGTTGGCCATTAAAGGACAGCGCACCGGTGATGGCCTCGTTGACTGCGTTATCCAGATCCACTTCGGGTAGCACAATGCCAGGGTTTTTAGCATCCAATCCCAATACAGCTCGCAGACGATGGGGACGAGGGTGCAGCTTCTTCAAATCGCTGGCCACTTTATTAGTGCCGATAAAGGCGAACACATCAATCTTACCGCTGCTCATCAAGGGGCTAACGGTTTCGCGGCCATCGCCGTAGATAATGTTGATGACACCTGCTGGAAAACTGTCACGGAAGGCTTCCAGCAACGGACGGATCAGCAATACCCCGAACTTCGCCGGTTTAAAGATCACCGTATTGCCCATAATCAGGGCCGGAATCAGGGTAGTGAAGGTTTCATTCAGTGGGTAATTGTAAGGCCCCATGCACAGCACCACGCCCAGCGGCACGCGGCGAATCTGGCCCAGTGTGCCCTGCTCCAGCTCAAAGCGACTGGAGCGACGATCCAGTTCTTTTAGTGCCTGAATAGTGTCGAGGATGTAGTCGCAGGTACGGTCAAATTCCTTTTCTGAGTCCTTCAGGTTTTTGCCGATTTCCCACATCAGCAGCTTGACCACGGTGTCACGTTGTTCACGCATACGACCTAAAAAGGCTTCAACGTGCTGAATGCGTTCGGCAACGGAACGGGTTGGCCAGAAGCCTTGACCGTTGTCATAGGCTTGCACCGCAGCATCCAGCGCACTTAAAGCGGCTTTGGCATCCAGCAAGGGCGTGCTGCCTAAGACTACCTGTTGATCACCTTGGGGCGTGTTGAGGTAAACAGGGCTGTAGACGGTCGCTAAAGCGCCCTCCCAACGGCACAATTCGCCCTCAATCAGGTATTCGCGCTGTTCAATAGGATTGCCTAAACGAAAGACTTCGGGAATTTCGTTGGCTTTAGGAAACAGGTTATGCAGACGAGATTCTTGGCTCATAGCGGTTAGTCTCAAAGGTGTGGGGTTAACGGCTACGGCGTTTCAGCAGTTCCGAGGCACTGTAGGGCGCCGCTCCCTGCAAAGCCTCTTCGATGCGTAACAGTCGATTGTATTTACCCACCCGATCCGAGCGACACAAAGAGCCGGTCTTGATTTGGCCAGCGCGGGTAGCTACGGCCAGATCAGCAATAGTGGTGTCTTCGGTTTCACCGGAGCGATGGGAAATCACCGCGTTATAGCCCGCCTGTTGCGCCATGCGGATGGCCTCTAGGGTTTCACTCAGGCTGCCGATTTGGTTGTATTTGATCAGGATGGCGTTGGCGATACCTTTGTCGATACCTTCCTTGAGGATACGGGTATTGGTGACAAAGAGGTCATCACCTACGAGCTGCACCTTCTGACCCAATTGCTGGGTAAGCTGCTTCCAGCCATCCCAGTCGCTTTCATCCATACCGTCCTCAATTGAGGCGATGGGATAGCGCTCGCACAGGCCGCCAAGGTAGTCTGCAAAGCCTTTAGAATCAAAGGTTTTACCTTCACCGGATAACTGGTATTGCCCCTCGTGGTAAAACTCTGAGGAGGCACAGTCAAGGGCCAGAGTAATATCCCGTCCTAATTGATAGCCAGCGCGTTCAACCGCTTGCTGAATCACCACCAAGGCCTCCTCGTTGGAGGCCAGTGAAGGTGCAAAACCGCCCTCATCACCCACCGCAGTGCTCAAGCCCCGCTCTGAGAGCACTTGTTTTAGGCTGTGGAACACCTCAGCACCCATGCGCAGCGCCTCGCGAAAGCTGGTAGCGCTGATGGGCTGAATCATGAACTCTTGCAGATCGACGTTATTGTCTGCATGTTCACCACCATTGATGATGTTCATCATGGGGACTGGCAGGCTGTATTGACCGGGTGTGCCGTACAGATTAGCCAAATGGGCATACAGCGGTAGACGTTGGGATTTAGCCGCCGCTTTAGCCGCTGCTAAGGATACCGCTAAGATGGCGTTGGCCCCCAACAAACGCTTATTGTCGGTGCCATCTAACTCCAACATGGCCCCATCCAACGCCTGCTGATTGAGGGCATCCAATCCCAATACTCGTTCCCGAATCGCGTGGTTGACGTTCTCTACGGCTTTTGTCACGCCCTTGCCCTTGTAACGCACTGCACCGTCACGCAGCTCCAGTGCTTCCCGGCTCCCCGTAGAAGCGCCAGAGGGTACGCTGGCCGTACCACAACTACCATCCTGTAGGACAATGGTGGCCTCTACGGTGGGATTGCCCCGAGAGTCCAAAATTTCGTGGGCAACGAGGCTTTGGATTGAGGTCGCAGACTTAGTCATGGTGGCAGTCCTCCTGCAAGGTGCTGGTGTGGGTGTGCCTATCTTCAGGCAGTAGCTCCTGTTGTTCGGCGTAGCAGGCGCGGATGTCAAAATCACGCGGCCAGTCGATGGGCTGTTCAGCCTGAGTTTGGGTCACAGATGACATGGCAAACCTCCTTAACGAATCAGATCGCCAACACACAAAATGTGCAGAGTGTTGGTACCTCCGGGCGCATTGAAGGCATCACCTTTAGTCAGCAGTACCAGATCGCTATCACACACCAAATGACGCTGCACCAGCTCCTGTACGGCTTTGGCATTTAGGTCTGGCTCACCCTTCCGCTGAGTATCAAAGGGTATAGGGTGCACACCCCGAAACAGTGCTACCCGACTTTGGGTTTCAGGATGAGGGGAGAAGGCATAAATCGGCAAATGGGAGCGAATCCGCGACATCAGGCGTGGGGTATCGCCGCTTTCGGTCAGACAGATGATGGCGGCCACACCTTCTAGGTGGTTGGCGGCGTACATAGCTGAGAGCGCGATGGTTTCGTCGATTTTGTGGAATACTTGATCCATACGGTGCTTGGAGCGATGCGCCAGCGGGTGCTTTTCCGCGCCGAGGATGATGCGGTTCATAGCTTCGATGGTTTCTACCGGATAAGCACCGGTCGCCGTTTCCGCCGACAGCATTACCGCATCGGTGCCATCCAGTACCGCGTTAGCCACGTCAAAGACTTCGGCACGGGTCGGCAGAGACTGGGTAATCATGGTTTCCATCATCTGGGTCGCCGTGATTACTGCGCGGTTCAACACCCGGGCGCGCTCAATGATGCGCTTTTGCACACCCACCAATTCTGCATCGCCGATTTCTACACCCAGATCACCACGCGCTACCATCACGGCCTCAGAGGCTAAAATGATGTCGTCCAGCACTTGAGGATCGGCTACCGCTTCGGCGCGCTCAATCTTGGCCACCAGACCGGCATTACCACCCGCCTCTTGCATCAGACGGCGCGCGTACTGCATGTCTGCGGCATCACGCGGGAAGGACACAGCCAGATAATCGACCTGCATGCTGGCTGCTGTCTTGATGTCTTCGCAGTCTTTCTCGGTCAAGGCGGAAGCGGAAAGGCCGCCGCCTTTGCGGTTGATGCCTTTGTTATTGGATAGAGGCCCGCCTACCAATACTTCACAGATCAAACGATGGGCTTCTACGGTTAGGGTTTTTAACTCGACACGACCATCATCCAGCAGCAGAATGTCACCCGGCTGACTGTCGGTAATCAAAGCCTCATAGTCGATGCCCACTTGAGTAGCATCACCGGCGTTTTTGTCTAACTGGGCATCCAGAATAAAGGTCTGACCTTTTTGTAGCTGTACCTTACCTTCGGCAAAGCGCGAGATACGGATTTTCGGCCCTTGCAAATCAGCCAAGATAGCTACAAAACGACCTAAACGCGCCGCAATCTCCCGGACTCGGGTAGCGCGGGCTATGTGTTCTTCCGCTTTTCCGTGGGAAAAATTCAAACGTACTACATCTACTCCGGCGCGGATCAGCCCTTCTAAGGCTTCCACAGATTCAGTTGCTGGGCCGAGGGTAGCCACAATTTTTGTTCTACGCAGCATAATATTTAGTCCTTAAGAAATGGATCACGGCAGGCCATCAATTCAAAGCATCAAGGGCTTCACGGCAGGATGTTTGAATGCGAGACCAATCACGGGCTTGAACCCAAGCTCGCTCCAACATCCAAGTGCCCCCCACGCACATCACATTGGGTTGGGCCATGTACTGCCGGACGTTGTCTGGGTTAACCCCCCCAGTGGGGCAAAAGGCAATATTGTTGAAGGGGCCGCTGAACGCTTTAAGCGCAGGAATTCCGCCCGCAATCTCCGCGGGGAACAGTTTGAAACGCCGATAACCTAAGGCGTAACCCAGCATAATGCCTGAGGCACTGCTCACACCGGGTAATAAAGGCACAGAATAGTTACGTCCGGCTTGGAGCAGCTCTGGTGTGCTACCCGGAGTCACAATAAATTGAGCCCCCACTTGGATAGCCTCATGCAGCATTTGGTTGTCTAACACTGTACCGGCCCCAATACACATCTGAGGCCGCTCTGCGCGCAACAGGCGAATGGCTTCCAAACCCCATTCAGAGCGCAGGGTTATTTCCAGCGTGTTCAGACCACCAGCGGCAATAGCATCGGCCATGGGCAAAATATCTTCGGCCCGTTCAATGGTGATCACTGGCAGAATTTTGGCGTTTCGACACCACTGGTCGATCAGAGCCGTTTTTTCTGCCATACAAGGCTGTGGATGAGCTTGGCTATTCATTTCAGTGAGTCCTCAAAGGAGCAATGAGAAAAATTCACAGCCTTGCCACAAAGCGCCATGAATTGGCAGAGCGAGATACGCAGCATGGATAAGCTATAAGATAGCGCTACCCAAAAAACGTAAAGGATCAGAGTCGGCATACAGCAGTTACCAAGACGTTGGTGCTTATAAAGCAATGGCTTAGGATTTTTGTTTTTTTACAACACCTACGGATCAATAAAAGCATTTTTTATCAAATCAATCAACATTTGATGTAATAAAAACAATATCCCACAAAACAGCGCGGGCTCGCTCCACAGACTGTAAAGGCTTAGGTTAAAGTAGCCACTGCCCTCTGTTCCTAGGAATTGATATGGATAATGCTCGTAATCTGCTGGAACGGATTCAAACGCGCCTAAAAGATCTAAATAAGGCTGAGCGCAAGGTAGCTGAAGTCATTTTGCAATCACCTGAGCAAGCCACCCGCTACAGCATTGCTTTGCTGGCCCAGGCCGCTCAGGTCAGTGAGCCGACGATTAATCGCTTTTGCCGCTCATTTGGGATCAGTGGTTACCCTGAGTTAAAGCTACAGCTCGCCCAGAGTTTGGCCAGCGGTGCCGCTTACGTCAGTTGTGCCGTAGAGGCCAACGATAGCCCCGAAGCCTATACGCGCAAAATCTTCAGCAGCACCATGGCTTCGCTGGACAGTGCCTACCAAATGCTAGACCCCAAGACCATTGATAAAGCCGTGGACTTGTTGGTACAAGCACGCCAAATTCATTTCTTCGGGCTTGGAGCTTCGGCTTCAGTGGCGCAGGATGCACAGCATAAGTTTTTCCGCTTCAACCTCGCCGTTTCGGCCCACAGCGATGTTCTGATGCAGCGTATGCTGGCTTCTGTGGCCCATACGGGGGACTTGTTTGTAATTATTTCCTACACCGGGCGCACCCGTGAGTTGGTAGATATAGCAGAGTTAGCCCGCAAAAACGGAGCCTCGGTGCTGGGCTTGACGGCAGCAGGATCACCCTTAGCTCAGGTTTGCACCCTAAGCTTGGACATTCCTCTGCCTGAGAACACGGATATTTATATGCCCATGACCTCACGAATTATTCAACTGACGGTGCTGGATGTACTGGCTGCTGGGGTAACTTTACGCCGAGGAGCAGACTTCCAACCCCATCTACGCAAAATCAAGGAGAGCCTAAACTCGACCCGTTATCCCAATGATAAGGAGTCACTTTAGTCTCAGACCGTTGAAGAATTAAGCGGGCGTACTCCTAGGATGGCGCTGTTGCAACCTAGGGATACACCCATGCCTTAACTTATGCCCAAAAGTTTTAAAATTTTAGCGCTTTAGCCACACTGCTGTACTAGCTGGAAGCTTGCCTGCCTCAGGTAAGGCTTCGCTGGATAGCAGTACCTGGCTACCGCTGGGTAACGCCGCAGTCTGTTCTCCCAGATTGATTACGACACGAATATCCCCATTATCGAAGGCCAGCACGTCCTTATCGGCTTCAACCCAGTGTAACTTGCCGTCACCTAACCTATGCTCGTGACGCAGCTTCAGAAGATTCCGATACAGGTTCAGGGTGGAATCAGACTGCTTCTCTTGGCGATCTACTGCATAACCTGCATACGAAGCAGGCTGAGGTAGCCAAGTTTTGTTGCTTGGGCCAAAGCCGAACGATGGCGCATCAGCTTTCCAAGGTAGAGGGACACGGCAACCGTCACGCCCGATTTCTTCACCCTTAGTACGCAGGAACATAGGATCTTGACGGTATTTATCTTCCATGGTGGTGTGCTCAGGTAAGCCTAGCTCCTCCCCCTGATAGATGTAGGTCGAACCGGGTAAGGCTAAGGTCAACATGGCCAAAGCACGAGCGCGACGCAGGCCTAGTGCCTCATCCGGCTGCGGAGTATTGGGGCCAATGCCATTACCGGGCAGAGCATACTTACCTTGGTCTTTCAGGCTATAGCCGTAACGCGAGGGCGCACGTACCACATCGTGGTTGGAAGTCACCCAAGTAGTCGGAGCCTTCACCGTAGTAGTTAAGGCTATCGAACTGTCGATAACATTCTTGAACGCAGTCGCATCCCATTGGGTCATCAGATAGTCGAAGTTAAAGGCTTGATCCATCTCATCAGAACGAATGTACTGAGCCAGTCGTTCACGCGGACTGACCCAAGCCTCAGCCACCATAATCCGCTGACCTGGATATTCGTCGAGAATTTTGCGCCATGAGCGGTAGATCTCATGCACACCCTCCTGATCCCACATGGGGCCGACCAGAGCACCAGCGTTCTCCCGACCTTCTTCTATCACCAAATCGGCCATTTTCGGCTCTTTAATCAAGCCATGTGCCACATCAATCCGAAAGCCATCCACGCCGCGATCCAGCCAGAAACGTAGTACCTGCTCGAACTCGGCGCGCACCACCGGATTTTCCCAGTTCAGATCGGGTTGCTTGCTGTCAAATAAGTGCAAATACCATTGCTTTTCGCCCGGTACTCGATCCCACGCCGACTGACCAAACACGCTCGGCCAATTGTTGGGCGGCAGCTCACCGTTCTCACCACGGCCATCACGAAAAATATAACGAGCGCGTTCGGGGCTACCGGGTTTGGCCTTCAATGCTGCTTGAAACCAAGCATGTTCGTCGGAAGTGTGGTTGGGGACTAGGTCTACGATCACCTTCATACCCCGCGCATGGCTTTCCTTCAGTAGACGCTCGAAGTCTTCATTGCTGCCAAACATCGGATCAACCAACCGATAATCGGCCACGTCGTAACCAGCGTCGGCTTGAGGTGATTTATAGAAGGGCGATAGCCAGAGTGCATCTACACCCAGCTTATCCAAATAGGACAGCCGCGAGACGATACCCGGTAGATCACCAATACCATCACCATCGCTATCGGCAAAAGAGCGTGGGTAAATTTGGTAAATTACTGAGTCACGAGCCCAATCTTCCTTGGGTTGGGTAGGTTGTAAGTTAGCTGCGTAGGCACTTCCGTAAAGGGAAGAGATGGATAAAGCGACCGCAGTCGCAAGAGCCGTAGTCAGAAATTTACGACGAAACATACAAGCTTCCTATTGTTAGGATTATGGGTAAGCAAGCTGTGGGCGCGTCTCTTACGCCCTATAATTTCTTCAATACATTCAGACCAGAAGGATGAATCACCTCACAAGGTTTAGTAGCCTCAAGCCGATGTATTTATTGTTTTATTACAAACAACAATACTTATATAGCATATATAAATACACTTAACACCAAAAATATTTGCAATAAAACAACATTTAATATTCAACTGCTGGAGGCAGCGCCATTAGTTCTGGGCTTAAAGAGATAACCTCGGCACGAACATCCCCCGTCCGAGGACATGGACACTTATATGTCCACATCCTCAAGGATTATTCCGTCAAGGATTTTAGAGGCGCTGGCGGCCAATGCAGCCTTGCGCTGGGGAATAGAGCAGCTTTAGTGCAAGGATTTAAGACTGGCCGTAAATACGCTAGCTCCCTGTTCGGCGGAGCTGAACGCCGCGCGCATAAAGGCAAAAAGCTCACGCCCGCAACCAATCTCACCCAGATGACTGGGCGCTATTACAGGACGGCGTTCCAGTTCAGCCGTATCCACCAAAACCTCAAGTATGCCCTTCTGGCCGTCCACACGGATCAGATCGCCATCCTGCACCTTGGCTAAAATCCCACCGTCAATGGCTTCCGGGCATAGGTGTATGGCTGCTGGGACTTTGCCAGAAGCACCCGACATACGCCCATCCGTCACCAAAGCCACTTTAAAGCCTCGGTCTTGGAGCACGCCCAAGTAAGGGGTTAATTTGTGTAATTCCGGCATACCGTTGCTACGTGGCCCTTGGAAACGCACTACCGCTACAAAATCTCGCTCCAACTCACCGGCTTTGAAAGCCTCAGCCAAAGCTTGTTGGTCTTCAAACACACGGGCCGGTGCCTCAACCACTTGATGCTCAGGAGCGACCGCAGAAACCTTCATCACTCCGCGTCCCAGATTGCCGCTCATGACCCGTAAGCCGCCCTCAGGGGAGAAGGGGTTAGTCGCAGGGCGTAAAATCTGCTCATCTAAGCTCTGTTGTGGGCCATCGCGCCACACCAGTTGTTCGCCGTCGATAAAGGGTTCTTGGGTGTAGCGACGCAGCCCACGCCCAACCACGGTTTCTACGTCTTCGTGCAATAAACCAGCATCCAAGAGTTCTCGCACTAAGAAGGCTACCCCACCTGCCGCTTGGAAGTGGTTAATATCCGCTTTACCGTTGGGATAAACTCGGGTCAAGCTGGGCACAACCTCGGACAGATCGGCCATATCCTGCCACGTCAGTTGAATACCCGCCGCTTGCGCCATCGCCGGAAGGTGCAAGGTATGGTTGGTGGAGCCTCCCGTAGCGTGCAAAGCCACTACCGAATTGATGATTACCCGCTCATCCACCAGTTGTCCCAGCGGCATAAACTGGCCACCTTGTTGGGTTAGGCGGGTGACTTGCCGTGTCGCTTCATCGGTCAATAAATGGCGTAGCGGGGTGTCGGGGTTGACGAAGGAGGAGCCGGGTAAGTGCAAGCCCATCACCTCCATCAGCATCTGATTAGTGTTAGCAGTACCGTAGAAGGTACAGGTTCCCGCACCGTGATAAGCCTTCATCTCTGACTCTAACAGCTCGTCACGACTGGCTTTACCTTCAGCATAGCGTTGGCGTACATCAGCTTTTTCTTTATTAGATAGCCCAGACAGCATAGGGCCACTAGGCAAAAATACTGCGGGCAAGTGACCAAAGCGCAACGCCCCCATCAGTAGCCCGGGAACGATCTTGTCGCAAATACCTAAATACAAAGCTGCATCAAACATATTATGCGATAGCGCTATCGCCGTAGATAAGGCGATCACTTCACGGCTAGCCAAGGCTAACTCCATGCCCGGCTCACCCTGGGTTACACCATCGCACATAGCCGGAACGCCCCCAGCCACCTGCCCCACAGACCCAATATCACGCAGTACCTGTTTGATACGCTCAGGATAATGGGCATAGGGTTGGTGGGCTGAAAGCATATCATTGTAGGCGGTGACAATGGCTACGTTGGCGGAGTCCATCAGCCGCAGGCGTTGTTTGTCGCTGCTATCGCAGGAGGCAACACCGTGGGCAAAGTTGGCACACTGCAAATGCCCCCGCTGCGGGCCGGATTCAGCGGCACGCTGAATTAAGCTTAGGTAGCTTTGGCGGGTAGCACGGCTGCGTTCAATCAGGCGTTCAGTCACTTCAAGGACACGGGGATGCATCATCTGGACTCCGTTATTTTTGTATTAAAACAAGATTATTAGCATTGAAAGCGAACAAGTCCAGATTATCAATCATTTTATGCGTAAAAAAACACCGCTAACTGCTTTCCCGCACCATCAACTCAAAACCTAAGTCTTGAGTTCGTTGACCAATAGTATCCCCCTCGATCAGGCTTAGTAATAATTCAGCCGCCCGTTGGCCTATGGCTGCACGAGGAGTACGAATACTGGTTAGGCGCGGCACCGTAAACGCCGACGAAGGCAAATCATTAAAACCCACTATGGATACTTGCTGTGGAATAGAAATGCCCATACGCAGCGCCTCTAATAAAGCACCTTGGGCTAGGTCATCATTACCAAAAAAAATGCCATCTACCTGTGGGTAACGCTGCATCAGTTGGGCAAAGAGCTCGCAGCCTAAGCCAATGCTAGAAGGCTGCGGAGTCAGTACCTCTAACATAGGGTTATAGCAGCGCGCCTTTTGCAAACGATGTCGGAACCCCTCTGCCCTTAATAAGGTACGCTGATCCAACTGAGCGCCCACAAAAGCGATGTGTTTCCGTTGGCGTGCTAATAGGTGTTCAGCGACTGCTGCTCCGGCCTGCACCTGTGAAAAGCCTACACAGTGCAGTCCTACGCCCGAATCCAAATCCATCATATACACACAAGGAATTTGGCTGGCTTCCAGTAAACGACGAGCGCCTTCGGTGCGTTCAAACCCCGTCAACAGCAAACCCTGTGGTTGATGCGCCAAGTACTGACGGATCAGATCCTCTTCTTCATAACGGGAGTAGTGGGCATTACCGATCAGAACCTCTAGGCCATGAGGTCGCATCACTTGATGGATGGACTCTAGCACTTCAATAAACAACTGATTGCCTAGGGAAGGAACTATGACCGCAACGGTCTGACTGCAAGCAGAGGCCAAGGCTCTTGCGGCGGGATTGACCACATAACCTAATTGTTCGGCTGCGCTATGAACGCGGACGGCCAATTCTTCGGTCACACTAGAAATGCCCCGCAAAGCACGGGACGCAGTAATAGGACTGACACCGGCTACCTGTGCAACCTCCTTGAGGGTGGGTCGTCCTTTGGTGCGCGTGCTTTTATCATATCTGGGAGGGCTCATTGGCCAGCAAAACCTCCAAACCGACTTTAGGTAAATCCCATACCTTAAAGACGCTCTGTTTGGCGGCTGTACGAACCGAGTTCCATGCAAGCCTAAGATGACTGAGTAGGAGCCTCGTATAACTCCAAAGGCAAACCATCAGGATCTGCAAAAAACACAAAACGCCTATGGGTATAGGGGTCAATCCGAATGGGTTCAACAGCAATACCCTGTTGCTCCAACTCGTCTCGACAGGATGACACATCCTCAACTTCAAAGGCCAGATGACGAAGGCCGCAGGCCTCAGGATAAGACGGCCTAGGGGGTGCGCCTATAAAAGAAAACAGTTCCACCTGTGCCCCGTCAGGCAGTTGCAGATCCAACTTATACGACTGGCGTTCTGCACGGTAATGTTCTGCCAAAACTTTTAGCCCTAATACCTGAGTATAAAAATGTTTTGATTGAGGATAATCGGAGCAAATAATCGCAGCGTGATGAATACGGCACAGATTCAACATGGCAAGGTTCTCTGAGCGCCCCATGACAGGAGATAAAAAAATCCCAGGTCTAAAGGTGGGGGAAGCGACCTGGGATGTTGGAGCAAAACAAAAAGCTTAGCGATCAAACTTGAGCATAGGGACGGCGGGCATACCAACCATAGGAAGCGATGCCACAGTAGCAACAGGCGGGTACGAATAGAGCAGCCGCTAAGGTAGATAAGTCCGCCGCAAAACCTGTCAGCGGTGGAATGATGGCACCCCCTACAATGGCACAGCAGATTAAACCCGAACCCTCAGCGGCGCGCTCACCCAAACCTTCAGAAGCTAAGGTAAAGATGGTGGGAAACATAATGGCATTAAACAGTCCTACGGCCAGCAACGTCCAACCCGCGAGGCTGCCTGTGGTATTGGCAGAGATCGAAATGAGGACAATGGCCGAGCTGGCCACAAACGCCAACAGCTTACCGGGCGAATAACGGCGCAACAGCGCAGAGCCAATAAAGCGGCCTACCATAGCGCCACCCCAATACAGGGCTACATGTTTACCCGCATCCTCTGCTGACAAATGCATGGTAGAGGGCAACATCAAATAATCGGTCATTAAGCTGCCAATGGTGACCTCAGCCCCCACATATAAAAAGATACCTGCCGTTCCAAAGGCAAAACGGGGTTGTTTGAGTAAGGTCAAGGTAGAGAAGAAGTTATGGGGCTGCTGATCAGATACTGATTTAAGCTGGTTTCTTTGCAACCAAACCACTAGGGTCACCACAGCGATGATGAGGGCAATCCCTATATAAGTATGGCTAATAACACTGGCTTCTTCGGCTAAAAAAGCAGTCAACTCAGAGGCTGACAGACTGCTAGTATCCACCTCATTAAAAGCCCCCAGAATCAAAATCGCACCAACATAGGGAGCTACCGTAGTTCCCAACGAATTAAAGCCCTGCGCCAAGGTTAAACGGCTATGGGAAGTAGACACAGGCCCCAACAAAGACAGCAGTGGATTGGCCACTACCTGCACCACTGTTACCCCAACGGCTAGGATAAACAAAGCCCCTAAAAAGGCTGGAAAAAATGCGGCACTGGTCGCTGGAATAAACAACAAACACCCGGCAGCCATAGTGGTTAATCCAACCACAGCAGCCCTCATATAACCGATGCGCGCTATCAGTAAACCCGCTGGAATGGAGGCCACAAAATAAGCAAAGAAAAACGCTGACTGCACCAGCATAGCCTCGGTGTAACTGAGGCTAAACAGACTTTTTAACTTAGGTACCAGCACATCATTTAAGCTGGTCAAACTGCCGAAAATAAAAAATAACGCAAATACAAATAAGCTCAGGCGCTGTTGCGAATCGGAACAAGCAACCTCTTGTCCTTTGACGGATATGTCGATGGCGGCCATGAAAGAGAATCCTTTGTTGTACTTGTTGGTGGTGTTCAACGAAATCAATACAAAAACCACAGTCTGTTATATCTGTGAAAAATCTCCTTAAACCGAAACTAAGGTAGCGCTATCTATTAAGACTAGAGAAAACTCCCTTCAAGCCGACTTGTTTAAGAGTTGCTCAAGTGCAACCCCCGCACCTTCTAACCCTGGATATTCTGCTGTGACTAACCAAGCCGGAACCTGCTCAAGGTAGTGGCTCATACAGCCTTTAGCGCAAAAGCTGTCAGCAAAACCGCTGGCTAAGAAGAAATCGGAAAAACGCGGAATAACTCCACCTACCACATAAACTCCGCCGCGTGCTCCTGTGGTTAGCACGGCATTGCCCGCCACGCGCCCCAACCAAATGCAAAACAGGCTAAGCACTTCTATGGCTACGGGATCTCCTGCCAAGGCAGCTTTACTGATTTCAGAGGGTGTATCTAAATGGGCTTGATGCTGATCTAAGGTGCAAATGGCACGATACAGCCGAACCAAGCCACGCCCACTTAAGACATCCTCCGCCCGCACATGACCAAACTCAGAAAAGAGTTGTTGCCAGAGAGCTAACTCACGCAAGCTCCCTACGGGCAAATCTACATGACCACCCTCTCCAGGTAATACGCGCCAGCCATTATTGGGCTCAGGAACCAAAGTGCTGACCCCCAATCCCGTACCGGGGCCAATCACTAAAATAGGGCTATTGGGGTCAGCCTGCCCGGAGCGAATAACTCGACACTGCTGTTCATGCAGGCGTGTCATGCCCAAGGCCATGGCTGTGAAGTCATTGATGAGTAAGAGATGATCCAACTCCAAAGCCTGGCTCAACCCAGTACGGCTTAGGCTCCAATGACTATTGGTAAAGCGAAAATGCTCACCTGACACTGGGCCAGCACAGGCTAAACATAGATCGGCAATCTGTTGGGGTACCCTCCCTAGGGAGGACAGGTAATGCCTAATGGCTACTTCGGGCGTTTCAAACTGTGCAGTGGCTAAGGTCTGCACTGAACTAATATGCCCTTCAGTCCACAGTGCAAAACGTGCGTTAGTACCACCGATGTCTCCAACCAATGCCGGCTTCACAATAAATGCTCCTGTATCAGGCTGAATGCAAGGCTTGGATTGGTCGGGATTAAGCTGTATCTAAAGCAGTCAAGTTTGACAGTCATAGCACCAAATCCAATATTGTTATTTTATAAATACATTCTTATGTAACCATATGAAAAAGGCAAAAATCAATCAGTATGTTGTAATAAAACAACATACCAGCTTAAAAACTTGATTCATGGACGTATGAGCGCAAGTCCGTATCGCATCACTCAGCGATAAGCACAGGCAAAGCTGCGGAAAACCTAGCCCAATCTACGCATGACGATTGAGGGCCACCGGCTGAGGCCATAGAAAAAAGCAGAACCGCGATGTTGCTACCCTAAGCCTGAGTATCTATCCATAGACCTTGACGCTGCTCTTCCACTTCGCGCTCCTCTGTTTCCAAATACTCCTCCACTGCTACACCCTCAGGCCCGGATTCGGCTTGGTGCTCTTGGCGTTGCTTACGTCGCCTTTGCTGCTCCTCATAAATCAGTTCTGGGGTGTCTTGCGGGTGACGCTTATCTAACGTCAGCATACTTTCACGAGCACTGGGCTGTGTCGGAGTCACCGGAGCAATATCAGGACGTGGCTTGGGGATGTCCTGCTGAGCCGTTACAGGCACTAAACTCAAGGGCATGGGGGGCAACATGCGATGTTCCTCCTGTACAACTTACAGTCTATAAGATCCTTCCTTTAGTATCGGCCAGACTTAAGATTGCTGGAGCAATCCCAGGACACAAGTCGCCCTAATAGGGGTATTTCGTTACAATAGCCAGCTTTTTTATGGGGTCGGAGACACTATGGCGCAGCAATACTTACCCGGACAACGCTGGATCAGCGACAGTGAAGCAGAGCTAGGTCTGGGCACTATTCTGACTCAGGATGGCCGCTTACTGACCGTGCTCTACCCTGCCACCGGCGAAACCCGTCAATATTCCGCCCGTAATGCACCCCTGACCCGAGTTCGCTTCACCCCGGGCGATCAAATCACCCACTTTGAAGGCTGGACTCTGACCGTACAAGAAGTTGAAGAACGGCAGGGTTTATTAACCTACCACGGGTTAACCAACCAAAACGAAGCCCGCAGTCTCCCAGAAACACAGCTCTCTAATTTTATTCAGTTTCGAGTCGCCAGTGACCGACTCTTTGCAGGGCAAATCGACCCCCTAAACTGGTTTGGGCTGCGTTACAAAACCCTCGAACACCAAAGCCGTTTGCTGCAATCGCCTCTTTGGGGACTAACAGGGGCGCGTGTGCAACCTATTCCCCATCAACTGCACATCGCCCGTGAAGTGGCCGACCGTGTAGCACCTCGGGTTTTACTAGCCGACGAAGTGGGCCTAGGAAAGACTATCGAAGCGGGTTTAATTTTGCACCGCCAACTGCTCAGTGGTCGGGCTCAGCGCGTGCTAATCCTGACGCCCGAAAACCTACAACATCAGTGGCTGGTGGAGATGCGCCGCCGCTTCAACCTGAATGTGAGCCTGTTCGATCAGGAGATTTTCAGCGCCAGTGATGCTGATAACCCCTTTGAAGATACTCAACTGGCTTTGATGGCTCTGGAATGGCTCACAGAAGCGCCTAAAGCCCAACAAGCTGCTTTAGCGGCCACTTGGGATTTGTTGGTTGTGGATGAGGCTCACCATCTAGTGTGGCATCCCGAAGGAGCTAGCCCTGAATACGCTTTAGTGGAGCAGCTCGCCCAACAGACTCCCGGTGTTTTACTGCTCACAGCAACACCGGAGCAACTGGGCCAAGAGAGCCATTTTGCGCGTTTGCGTTTGCTTGACCCCAACCGCTTCCACAGTCTTTCAGCCTTTTTAAGCGAAAGCAGTCACTACCAGCCTGTAGCCGAAGCGGTACAGGAACTGCTGGATCAAGGCCAAATCTCGCCTCAAGCCCACCAGAGCATTCACAACTTTTTAGGAGCAGAAGGCGAAACCCTACTTCAAGCCGCTCAAACAGATCCTCAAGCTAAAGCACGCCTGATTCGCGAATTACTGGATCGTCACGGTACTGGCCGCCTGCTATTTCGCAATACTCGAGCCGCAATACAGGGTTTTCCTAAACGCGAGTTGCATCCTTATCCGCTACCACGGCCTGTTCAATACAGCACCGCTACTGAATTCTATCCTGAAACCCAATTTACGCCTGACTCAGAAGAGCAACGCTGGTGGCATATCGATCCACGGGTTGAATGGCTGATCGACACCCTTAAGATGTTGCGCAAATACAAAGTATTGGTGATCTGCGCCCACGCAGAAACCGCTTTGGATTTGGAGGATGCCCTGCGCGTCCGCTCTGGTATTCCGGCCAGCGTATTCCATGAACGCATGAGCATTCTGGAGCGCGACCGTGCAGCGGCCTATTTCGCGGATGAAGAGTTTGGTGCTCAGGTACTGGTGTGCTCAGAAATCGGTAGTGAAGGCCGTAACTTCCAATTTTCTCATCATTTAGTGCTGTTCGATTTACCGGCTCACCCCGATCTATTAGAGCAACGTATTGGCCGTTTAGATCGCATTGGCCAAAAACACACTATTCAGCTACATGTGCCTTACTTGCAAGATACGCCACAGCATCGTCTGTTCCAGTGGTATCACTTGGCGCTCAACGCATTCTTAAATACTTGTCCCACGGGTAATAGTCTTCAACACCGCTATGGCGCACGTCTGCTTCCCCTACTTGAAAGCGGACATCAGCAGCAGCTTGAAGCACTAATACAAGAGGCACACCAAGAGCGCCAAACTCTGGAGCAGGAGTTACACAAGGGGCGTGACCGGCTACTGGAGCTCAACTCATCCGGTGGCAACCAAGGTAAAGAGCTGCTAGAAGCCATCCAAAAACAAGATCAGGATATTCAATTACCTATCTATATGGAGGCACTGTTTAATGCCTTTGGCATCGACAGCGAAGACCACTCAGAGAATGCCTTGATTTTGCGCCCTAGCGAAAAAATGCTGGATGCCAGCTTCCCATTAGGCAACGATGAAGGCGTAACCATCAGCTACGACCGTAACCTTGCCCTATCACGGGAAGATATGCAGTTTCTGACCTGGGAACACCCTATGGTACAGGGCGGCATGGACTTAGTGCTCTCCGGCTCAATGGGAAATACTGCTGTAGCTATTATTAAAAATAAAGCCCTAAAGCCCGGTACACTGCTGCTTGAGGTGTTGTTTGTCAGTGAAGTGGTTGCCCCTAAAGCACTGCAACTCACCCGATTCTTACCACCCATCGCACTACGCTGCTTACTGGACGCAAAAGGAAATGATTTAGCAACAAAGGTTTCCTTTGACACTCTAAACGATCAGTTAGAGAGCGTATCTCGTAGTAACGCCAACAAATTTATACAGGCTCAACGCGACCCACTAAGCCAGTTAATTGCCCAAGCAGAGGCAAAGACGGCCCCACAGCATACTGTGCGAGTAGCCCAAGCCCGTCAAAACTTTATTGCTAACCTAGATGAAGAACTGGCACGGCTCACAGCATTAAAAGCCGTAAACCCCAGCGTTCGTGACGATGAAATTCAGGTGCTGCAAAAACAACAAGCAGAAGGAATACAAATGTTGGATAAAGCCGCTCTGCGCTTGGAAGCTATTCGCGTGCTGGTAGCGGGATAGCAATATACAAGACAGCCAATAAAAAACACCGGTTTAAAACCGGTGTTTTTATCTGAGCCTGGATACTTAGAAGGCTAACAAACTAAATAAATCATTATTTAATTTGTGCTTCTACTTCAGCCTCTACGCGACGGTTGATCTGACGGCCTGCCTCAGTAGCGTTATCAGCCACTGGACGAGACTCACCGTAACCTACAGAGTCAACGCGGTTGGAAGCAACACCGTATTGGTCAACCAGAACACGGCGCACCGCTTGAGCACGGCGCTCGGACAGACGTTGGTTATACTGATCAGTACCTACGGAGTCAGTATGCCCTTCAACTACGGTGGTAGTAGTAGGATACTGCTTCATGAAGTTAGCCAAGTCTTCGATATCTCTGTAGCTCTCTCTACGAACCACAGCTTTATCAAAGTCAAACTTCACGTCCAGCTCAACCCGCACAACCTCAGCCATAGGTTCTTGTGGAGGTTCCGCTACTGCAGCGGCAGCCATTACGGGCTCAGGCGCTGGAGCAGCAGCTACCTTACGACCCGAACCACCAAAATTCATACCGATACCGATGCCACCCATCCATTCGCTGTAACCGTCGTCAATGTTATAGGTTCCGTCCACACCAGCTTTAGCAAACAGCATATCGGTGAAGTAGTACTTCAAACCTGTACCTGCTGTTACTAAGGTACTCTTATCGCGTCCACTACGATCCGCTTGGCCAATCGTTTGATAGGCTAAACCCGCAGAAACATAAGGACGCAGACCGGCTCCTGGTTGTCCAAAGTGGTACACCGCATCAACAGAAGTCAGACTGCCCTTGATGTCTTTATGGCTACCATTGTCGATAGGATGATTGGAGTTCAGATCACGATACACGCCGTGGGAAATGCCCAAAGAAACGTCATCAGTCAAAAAGTAACTGGCACTCGCGCCAAACAAACCACCGCCGTCCTCTAGGTCACGGGAGCCTTGGGGCTGGTAGTACTTAGAAAAAGCCTCGACCTCAAAAGCACCTTGGCCTTGAGCAAAAGCACTCAAAGAAGCACCCGCCACTAAAGATCCTACAAGAACACCTAGGGTAGTTTTCAATTTCATTCGTAAATCCTCATCGGCAACTGACTAACGTCACTCAAACCAAAAGCAGCTAAAACTCACTAAAGCTCACTTTCAGCTCAGACCATACAATAAGAGCTAAATTTCACTGGCTCCTGAAAGTTTATCGCGGAGTTTATCCAAAGCCCTTTTATAGCGCATCTTGGTAGCACTCAATCCCATATGCATGATGTCAGCAATCTCCTGAAATTCCAGTTCAGCAACAAAGCGTAAAATGAGGATCTCCCGCTCTATTGGACCAACATGTGCCAACCAGCGATCTAATCCACCTTTCTCTTCTAGCTTAGGTGCTTTTTCTTCTGAAGCCTCTTCAGGAGCCTCCAGAGTTAAAGCATTAAGCAGGCGGCGCTTACGACGTTCCTTTCGGTACTGAGTGATGCATTCGTTATAGGCAATGCTATATAGCCAAGTCTTGAACTTGGATTTCCCTTCAAAACGCTTCAGGCCATACAACACTTTTAACATCACCTCCTGAGTTACATCATCGGCATCCACCTCATTACCTAAATAACGAGCACACACCTTAAACAAGGTGCGCTGATAGCGCCGCATGAGCTCTTCATAGGCTGCTCGTGCTACGTGGAATAGCTCACCGTGAGCTTTTTGAACCAACTCCTCATCAGAAAGCTGGCTTAGCTCCGGTTCATCCCCTGAAAAATGAAAGAATTTAGTCAAGACGTTTGGCCAGTCCGCGAGTTATTCACCATCCATCCCAAAAAGATGGCTCCCATATTGTATCAGACTTTTGTACTTTCTTAATCGTCAATCCGATTCAAACTTTTTGATAAAAACATGTTAAGCCTATAAAATAAACACAAAAAAATTCAGTGTGTTACATGGCGCTTAATATAAGCATCTACATAAGAACAGGAAGGAATTACGCTGTAGCCCTCCCGTTGTGCAAAATCCAGAGCCTGTGCTGTTAAAGCAGCAGCAATCCCTAAGCCGCGCAAAGTATCGGGAACAAAAGTTCGATAAAAGTCTAGTGTCTGCTTGCCTAAATCAGCATAGGCTAAGTAAGCGCAGTGCCCATCTATATGGGTCTCAAAGCGGTGCTGTTCTTGATTGTGCACAATATCAAAAGGAACTGTTGCCATATCTCCCCCTGCTCGTCTGCGTGTAGGTGATTTGCCCGACACACATCCACTTAGAACTGTGCCTTTCCTCCCTGTTATTCAGCATAGCTTAAATTCCCCCGTTGGGGAGCGGCTGTTCGGTAGCCTGATCAGCGGTGCTCAGGGGATCAACATTGCCATTAGTGGCCACTGTGTCCTTAGGCTCAGCAATGAGGATCGGTATTCCTTCTTCTGCCGCTACTACTTCACGGACTATTTCCCAATCCAAACGTAAGTTGGGTACGCTTTGTTCAAATTTCAACAACGAACTAACAATGTTGGCATTCTTATCTAATACTGAAAGTGTAGGAGTCTCTGTTTCTTCAAGAGGTGCATGCACCTCTAAGTAAAGCTTGCCATCATCTAAACCAAACTTATAAGGCTCATCAATGATCCGGACTTTAGTTCCCACATTAGCTATCTGCGCCAACTCTAAAACATTATTGTTTAGCATACGGAAACAGCCATGACTGACTCGCATGCCAATTCCAAACTTTTTATTAGAGCCATGGATCAAATAACCCGATAAACCTAGGTTAAATTTAAACGGCCCTAAGGGATTATCTGGCCCCGCTGGCACTACAGTCGGTAAAGGATCTCCTGCCTCTGCATGTTCAGCACGAATGGAAGCGGGTGGATACCAAGCTGGGTTAGGCGTTTTACCAACAATGCTGGTAACGGCTATGGGAGATTGCCAACCTTCACGCCCAATACCTAAAGGATAGGTATGCATTACGTTTTTGCCCGCCGGAAAGTAATACATCCGGTACTCAGCCAAATTAATCACAATTCCTTCACGCTCAACCGAAGGCAATATGAAACGGGTGGGCAAAATAATGTCTTTACCCTCACCCGGTAGCCAAGGATCAACGCCGGGGTTTGCAGCCACTAACTCCAAATAACCCAGCTCATAGCGCTCACCCAAAGAGGCAAAGGTATCCTCATACTTGGCTTTGATGACCTGAATCTCCCCTACAACATCTTGCCCCGGAGGCGGCAGAGGCAGTTCTAATGCCTCGCAGGAACCAGCCAGCAAGATGGAAAGCCCAAAATAACGGGCAATTGCAGACGGATGCGACCACATCAGACAGATCCTTGAGTAAATGGACAATGACCAGAAATTAATGCGACATCAACCCCAGTGGACTCATCAGGGTTGCTTAGGCGCTAGTATAATATTTGAATGACGTAATTACCTGAAGCTCATCCACTACTTCTGTAGCAAGGGGTGTAATTCTGGCCATACGTTGTCCAGCAATATCTCTTGTGCTTGGGCCGTGGGATGGATGCCATCCGACTGCATTAAGCCTGGCTGATCCCAAACACGCTCTAGCAAAAAGGGCAAATAAGCCACCTTTTTGCCCTCAGCCAGTGCGTCGAAAACCTGTGCAAAACTCTGGGTGTAACGCACGCCTAAATTAGGTGGCAAACGCATACCCAGCAGCAAAACGGAAGCACCCTGTGTTTGAGATAAATCAATCATAGTCGCAAGATTTTGTTGCATTTTATTGAGGGCTTGTCCTCGTAAGCCATCATTACCTCCAAGCTCTAAAATAACCACTTCAGGTTGGTGTTGATCCAATAACTTCGGCAAGCGGGACAGGCCACCGGCTGTGGTGTCGCCGCTGATTGAGGCGTTGACAACTACCCAGTCCGCGGCCTGCTCCTTTAAACGCTCTTGCAACAAAGACACCCAACCCTGCCCTGTTTTCAGGCCAAAACCAGCACTGATACTATCTCCCACCACTAAAAGTGTTCCAGCCAGTGCGCCTTGCATAGCACAAAGCAGCAGGAAGGCCACTCCGAGTAACCCTTTACGCATCGGACCTCTCCAATGACTCACTGCATTCTTAGTGCTCGGCACCTTAGCAAAGTGGTATCCATCGAGGAAGGCAATCTGTGTATCTTAGATGACATCTCTTTTCAGTTAGAGGCAGGCGACAGCCTAGCCATTGTGGGTACCTCTGGCTCTGGTAAATCCACCTTACTGGGACTACTCGCTGGATTGGATCTCCCCTCCCAAGGCAGCGTAGCTTTGGCCGGATATGATTTAGGGCAGCTCAATGAAGACCAACGGGCACGGGTACGCGCAGAACAGGTAGGTTTTGTATTCCAATCTTTTCAACTGCTCGAAAGCCTGACCGCGCTCGAAAATGTCATGCTACCTCTGGAGTTGGAACAAAGAAGCAGCCAGCCGCGCCAACAGGCTACCGCGCTGTTAGAACGGGTTGGATTAGGTAAACGCCTACACCATTATCCTCGCCAGCTTTCCGGTGGTGAACAACAACGAGTAGCCCTAGCACGCGCTTTTGCCTGTCAACCCAAAATCTTATTTGCCGATGAACCCACCGGGAATTTAGACCGAGCCACAGGTCAGCACATCAGCGATCTACTGTTCGAATTGAATGACGAACAGGGCACGACCCTTGTGTTAGTTACCCACGAAGAACGCTTAGCCCAACGCTGTCAAAAACAGTTACGGCTAGAAGGAGGCCGACAGGTCTCAGAGCATGGAGTAGCCTGATGCAGTCCATCATTCGTACTAGCCTACACCGCCTAATGCTGGGCCTTCGTCAACTGTGGCGTGAGCGGCGCAGCAGCGAAATTCATATCCTGTTTTTGGCCATCGTGATCGCCGTGGCGACCAGCACCTCCATTGGTTACTTGAGTGCTCGTCTAAAAGCCAGCATGCAGGGGCAAGCCGCTGAGTTCATGGGTGCTGATCTGCGTTTAAGCGGTGCGCAGGCGGCCACGCCACAACAAATAGAGGCAAGTCTAAACCTAGGGTTGCAACATGCCCATGTCGTGGAATTTTCCTCTGTCGTTTCCACGGAGCAGTATTTACAGCTATCCAGCATTAAGGCGGCGGATGCGGCCTACCCGCTACGCGGTCAGATAATCAGCCAAACAGCGGCTGACCCAGCGCCCCAAAGCGGGGGCTATCCGCAACCCGGCGAAGTCTGGGCCGAACAGCGTCTGTTGGATGCGCTTAATGTTCACTTAGGGGATCTGATTGAAATCGGGCGTATTTCCCTGAAAGTAACCCGCATCCTCACCCAAGAACCCGATCAAGCCGCTGATATTTACAGCCTGATGCCCCATGTATTGATGCATTTAGACGACTTACCCGCCACAGATGTCGTTCAACCAGGCAGTCGCGTGCGGTATCGCGATCTTTGGGCTGGATCGCCTCCCGCCCTAGAAAAATACCAAGAGTATTTAGAAGCCCATTTAGAACCGGGACAGCGCGTTCAAGGGGTTAAAGAAAGTAGCGGACAACGGGTGGGCACTGCCTTACAACGGGCAGAGCATTACCTGAATTTAGCCAGCCTCATTACCCTCTTACTATCGGGTATTGCGGTGGCTTTAGCGGCTACCCGTTTTGCTAATCGTCGCTTAGATGCCTGTGCCTTACTGCGCTGCCTAGGACAAACCAGTTCACAGAGCCTGTCACTGTATGCCGTACAACTGGGAGCCTTAGGGTTGGGAGCAGGCGTGATCGGAGCCATCCTCGGCTGGGCTTTCCAATATTTTGTGTTTTACCTAGTACGCAACCTAGTGCAGGTTGAGCTGCCCCCCACAGGATTAGGGCCTGCGCTACTGGGGCTCAGTACAGGATTTACCATGCTAATTGGCTTTGCCTTACCGCCATTAGCAGCGCTAGGACAGGTTCCACCCGCCAGAATTTTACGCCAAGACTCACTACCAATGCCTATCAGCCGCTGGTTAGCTCAAGGATCTGCATTAATCGCACTGCTCATCCTGATGTGGCAACTGAGGTTAGATACTCAGCTTATTTTTGTGGTACTAGGAGGGGCTTGTATAATCGCCGTAGTAGTTGGAGCAGCGCTACTTTGGGGACTTAAAGCGCTCAAAAATGCCCTACAACAAGCCCCGCTGCATTGGCGTTTAGGATTGGGGCAACTGATTCGCCATTCCCTCAGCACCGTAGGGCAGGTGTTAGCTTTCGGGCTTATTTTGCTCAGTATGGCGCTGATCATTTTGTTGCGCGCTGAGCTGATCAGTAATTGGCGTGAACAATTACCCGAACAGGCTCCCAACCAATTCGCCATCAATATCCAACCTGACGAGCAACAGGCGTTTAGTCAGCGTATCGACCAAGTCACCGGACAAACGCCTAGCCTATACCCGGTCATTCGCGGTCGCCTCACTCAGATTAATGGCTCATCGGCTGAGCAGCGGGCGCGCCCTGATTCACAGGGTGAACGGGCCATTCGCAGGGAGCTTAATGTCACTTGGAGCCAAGAATTACCTTTGGGCAACCAGTTGCTGTCTGGAACCTGGTGGCCCTCTACGCCCAATAAGGAACTTTCGCGTGTGTCTTTAGATGCGGAGCTGGCTGAAAGCTTAGGTATTAAGCTCCAAGATCGCCTCACCTTCGATTTTGGGAGTGAGCAACGGGAGGTACAGGTCAGTAGCCTGCGCTCTGTAAACTGGGACAGCCTTCAACCCAACTTTTACGTTATTTTCGAGCCGGGATCTTTAGAGGGATTGGCCACCACCTACATGACCAGTTTTTACCTATCTGCTCAGGCCAATACCGCCTTAGTGCAGTTAGCGCGGGATTTTCCGAGCGTTACCTTGATTCAAGTGGATGCTTTGCTGGCCCAACTGCAAAGTATTTTGGCGCAAGTATCCTTAGCAGTAGAGAGTCTATTGGTATTTGTTTTGGCAGCAGGCGTGATTCTACTGCTGGCAGGACTTTTAGCGACTTTGGATGAGCGCATGCGCCAAGGAGCCATTTTGCGCGCTTTAGGAGCACAACGTCAGTTATTACAACGAGCCCGTTTAACCGAATTTGCGTTCTTGGGTGCAGCCAGTGGTTTTATAGCCTTTTTAGGCTGTGAACTGATCACTGCCATTTTGTATCACAAGCTATTGGGTATGGATTGGCAACCGCATCCTTGGTTACTCTGTCTTCCCCTATTAGGAGCCCTAATCATCAGTGCTGCGGGCCTACTGGGTACCAACCGAGTGCTGCGGGCTAGCCCCCTTGAGTTATTACGTGAACACTGATCCATGAGCCGCTATCGTCCACCCCGTACAGCAGGAACGCCTCTGATTACGCCTGTAGGAGAAGCCAAGCTGCGCCAAGAACTGCACGAGCTTTGGCACGTTAAACGCCCCAAAGTGACACAGGCGGTCACTGAGGCCGCTGCTCAAGGAGATCGCTCTGAAAATGCCGAATACACCTACGGCAAAAAAATGCTGCGCGAAATCGACAGCCGGGTGCGTTTCTTAACCAAGCGCTTAGAACAACTCAAGGTCGTTCAGGAACCCCCTGCCGACCCAGAGCGGATTTACTTTGGCGCTTGGGTTACTTTGGAAGATGAGCAGGGAACCGAGCAGCGTTACCGCATCGTAGGCCCGGATGAACTTGACCTTAAACAGGGGCTTATCAGTATTGATGCCCCGTTATCCCGTGCCTTACTGGGTAAAACACGGGATGCTGAAGTTCAAGTGAACACACCTACGGGAATACAAAGCTGGTATGTCACCCAGATTGACTACGAGTAAATAGCGGGCTCACTCCAGGGCCCGCCGCTCACGCGCATAAGCTAGAAAATACTTATTCACGCTGTTTACATAACTCACAACGCCCATGCCCACGGTTTCCATAGCAATACGCTCCACTTGGAAAAACCATTGATTTGGATTGAGTCCACGGCGTTGGGCTTCATCACGCAGTTTTTGTACCCGTTGAGGGCCAAGATTATAAGCAGCCAAAGTAAAGGCTAATCGCTCACGCTCGTTTAGCTTAGGGCTGGAGAAGAATTTACGCCGAATATCCGCCAGATAACGTGCACTGGCTTGCACGTTGTTATCTAGCTGATGAATACCGCTGACTCCAACACTACGCGCTGCACTCGGGGTAACTTGCATCAACCCCACAGCCCCTGAAGCACCGCGTGCAGAAGGGTTTAAGGTAGACTCTTTAAAGGCCAAAGCCGCTAAACCCAACCAGTCCATCTGATGCTTATCGGCGTAACGTTGCAAGGTTGGGCGCACACGCTCCAAACGCTCACGCCCCACTGAGTCTAGGGGCTGATGCACACGATATAGACCGCTATAAACTTGGTTAAAGGCCGCATCTTGGTTAGCAGGAGCCCGATAATCCCTCAAAAACTGATCGGCACTTGCTTGTAGCTGTCCTGAGTCATTACGGAAAAACCAATGCATATCTTGCAGGTTGTCCAGACGTACCTCTGTGCCTAGGCGCAACTTAGGCATCACCTTTAACCAACGCTCGGCAATGGTTTTTTCTACAAGAGTTGCGGGATAGATGCCGGCCTGTACCATCTCTAAAACATCTTCTACCGCTAAACTAGGATCAACCCACTCCACCCTTACAGGGGATTTTTTTTGACTGATCAGTTGGCGATTCACACGCGTCAAAGCGGCTCCCGCAGCACTCCCCGGTGACAATGCCAGTGATTGCCCAGACAACCGATCTAAACTGGAAGCGCGTTGAGCGCCTGTCACCAGAACCATCGGTACTTGCGACACAATGGAACGACTAGGCACCACTTGCGGCATCCGTGAGGCATCTAATAACTCACCGGGAGCGACCATATCCCCCTCCCCGCGTTGCAAAGCGCCCAACAGTTGGTCTTTAGGCTTTGGAATCAAGCGTAAGGAAATTTTCTTTTTCTGATTGGCTCCACCTTGCTGGTTCAAATGCTGAATAAAAGCCCGCAAGCGAACCGCCTCCACACCAATAGCTTGCCCCTTTACCTCTCCTGAGCTGTTGCGGCTTTGATTCACCAATACACGCAGTTCTCCAGAGCGACGAATCTGCTCTAAATCGCGGATTTGTGCGTTTTGGCTGGGGGTAAACTCTGCCGGCCCAACGGGGGCCGCCCAAATAGGGCTTGAAATTGATAGCCAACATACTGCGGCCAAAGTAGTGCTAAGTCGTGACATTCAAACGATCCTACTAATCTATTAATAGAGTTGTGATACGTGCGCGACCTAAATACCCTTGTGCCTTAAATGTAACGATCCGAGTGAATATTCCGTAACAGGGGCGCCGCATATCAATAACTAACGGGGATTCTCCTCACTTTAATCAGCAAGCATTACAAGGACTGTTGATGTCTCTAAAGGTTCACCAAGCGGCCCATTTCAGGTTTTACAGAAATCTTTGCGCTTATTTGTTGATCCATATCCAAAACCGGGCACTCAAATCGGTACTCCTTGTTTTCCACCGGCAAAAATAGGGCATCCATCAAATATTTTAACCTAAGAAAATTTCTGCTTTTTCTCCGTTCAGACATAATACCCCCATGCAGTGGTGTTTATTGTCGATTGAATAACAATTGAGGGAAGACATGGGCATTCGTGTGGAAGATCTATCTCTGAAGTACAAGTTTTGGGCGGTCAATATGGTCGCCTTCATCACCACGCTACTGCTGGTTTTTTATGCCATCCACCTTGAGCAAAACACCCGCGAACAGGACTCTATCCGGGCAGCACAACAGTTAGCGCAGGTGCTTAGCCTATGGCCTGCATCAGAAGCGCTCCCCAGAGAGCTGCCCAAATCAGTACATAGATTTCAACCAAGCCAAACGGTGAAAGTCGGGGGAATTTCGTTAGAAAACACGCTAGGGTGGGTTCAAGCAGACAACCCAACTCGCATTTTTTCTTCTGAACCCAGTCTGGTTGGAGCGCAGCTGATTCAACACAACAGCGGACAAAAGCTTGCTGTTACTGCCCTAGCCCCACCTATGGGTCAAATACTGCTCGACCATTTATTGAACTATGCGGGCATGGTGGCCTTATTAATGACCATACTGCTGGCGTTTTCGCAGATTTTAATCCGATTTTTGCTACAACACCTGAATGCGCTCAAAGATGTAATGCTGCATGTGGAGCGCACCGGTGATCTCTCTGCCAAGGTTCTAGTCAATGGTCATGACGAAGTTGGCCAGATGGCAGAAGCCTTTAACACCATGCAGGCGGGATATCGCCGCATTGTGCGTACGGTTACCGAGGCAGCTCAACAACTGGATCAAAGTACCCAGCAATTCACCCAAAATATGCGCAAAGTGCATCAAGGAATGCATAGCCAACAACAGCAAACGGATCAGGCGGTAGTGGCCATTCAGCAAATGAGTTCTACCGTACAGCAAATCGCTCAGCATGCTGACGATACTCGTGCTCAATCGCAAACAGCAGATCACCTCAGCCATGAAGGACAACGGGTGGTTTCTCGGGTTGAAAAATCCATTGGTACGCTTTCTACCGGCGTTCAAAGTACAGCAGCGACTATTCAGAAGCTGGCTGAGGACAGCCAAAAAATCAATACGGTCGTTAATGTGATTCATGGTATTGCGGAGCAGACTAACTTACTGGCCCTCAATGCGGCGATTGAAGCCGCTCGTGCAGGTGATATGGGCCGAGGTTTTGCGGTGGTAGCGGATGAAGTGCGCAATCTTGCCCGTCGGGTTCAGGATTCAACGGATGAAATCACGCATATGGTGTTAGAGCTGCAAGAGCGCACCCATGAGGCTGTTCAGTCTATGCAAGACAGCTCATCCCGTGCTGATCTCTGTGCTCAGGAAGCCCATGAGGCTAATCAAGCTTTAGAGGCCATTACCCAATCTGTTAGCCAAATTCGCGAAAGTAATACTCAAATCGCTGTAGCCGCTCGTGAACAAGCTCAAGCAGCTACCGATCTGAGCCATTTGGTAGGCGGGATTCGAGATGTGAGTGAGCAGACCGTAGGCCAAGTTCAGACTTCAGCTCATACCAGCTCAGAGCTAGCGGCACTTTCCGGCAGTTTAGGCAAGGCCATCGGCCAACTGAAACTCTAAGGTCAGTAGGGATCAATGGCAGCTTTTAACTCAAGTAGGTTTTAGCTGCCGAATCCATTGGCGTAATCGCTTAATGTGCTCAGGATTAACCGATACCCCGCCGTAACATAACAACTCATACAAGTTTGAAAACTCAAAAATGGCTTTGGCTTGTGCTGGAAGCTCTTGAGCGGCCCGCTGAGCAAAATGGCGTACCCCCTCGGCGGGCTTACGGGTTATTCCGTAAGCGATCAATTGACGCTCGTAATCACGCCACACCGATTGCAGAGGATGCAACATGCGCCGTCTGCGTTGCTGATAGCACCAAGCGGCTCCTGCTAACACTAGGAATAGGGCCATAACGCCCAGTAGCGCCTCTATATGCCGCACCAGCCATTGCCAACTTGCACTCAAAAAACGCTGCTGTTGTTCTGTTTGGTAATTGAGCACCCAACGTTGCCAAGCGTGATTGACATCATCCCAAACCAATCCCAGTTGGTTGGCCCAGTTGGATCGCCCCAAAGCTCGCATATGCTCAGGGGCATCCGGCAAAAACCTCTGCACCTGAGTTAACGCTTGCTCAAAGCCCCACTGAATGCGCTCAGGGGCTACCTCAAAGGTCGGATCAGCGCGTACCCATCCCAAGCCTTCGATCCAATACTCCACCCAAGCGTGGGCATCAAACTGGCGCACCAGCCAATACTGGCCCTCAGCATTAAAGCGGCCACCTTGATAACCGGCAACGATACGCGCAGGAACACCCGCAGCGCGCAGCACAAAGGTCATCGCTTGGGCGTAATGGGCACAAAATCCAATACGGTGCTCAAATAAAAAAGCATCAATGGGATCAGCTCCCATAGCAGGCGTTT
Organism: Azomonas agilis; assembly: GCF_007830255.1. Classification (GTDB taxonomy): domain Bacteria; phylum Pseudomonadota; class Gammaproteobacteria; order Pseudomonadales; family Pseudomonadaceae; genus Azomonas; species Azomonas agilis. The sequence goes on along the minus strand of NZ_VLKG01000002.1, from coordinate 434,353 downwards.
TTAGGCTGTAATGGAAAGGATCGGTATGAAAACGCTGCAAAATCGCTTGGGCGCGTTGTGTTGGGTCAGTAAATTCCCCGTGTAAAGCCTCACCCCAACTACGGGCTAAGGGGTTACCCTGAACCGGTAATTGCAGGGCGCGCTGCTGTACCTCTGGAGATAAGAATTTAGGCTCTAGTAAAACCTGTGGCCGAGACTGTACTCGATACAAAATAGGGCGACTGATTGGCCGATTTTGCTCAAAGTGGAAATCCCCTTGGATACGGGCCTCGCCCAAATGGGACTGCTCTGGTACATCCAACACCGGCACCCAAGGACGTAGACTAGGCTGCATCACAATCTGATAGTCCAGCCTAGGGCCTTGGGCTTGCCAGTTGGGGCTTTGATCCTGCTGGGCTTCCAAAGTGGGTAGCCACTGTTGGCCATCAAACACGCCAAAGGTAATCATCCGCCAATACAACTGCTCTTGCAGTGGCGTACCCTGATCAAAATTGACTCGAAAGGCTACTTCAGCCAACTGCGCCAGCTCTGTGATTTGCTCAGGCTGGAGTCGATCCGATAATCCCGTAATTCCTTTTTGACTGGGTTCGGGTAAATGCCACAGAGGCTCAAGGCGCGGAACCAAGATAAATAACAACAGCATAAAGGGTGTGGCCTGCCCCAAGGCGCGGGCCGACTGTTTTACATGGGCTCGAATACTCGTCCCTTGAGGTGACTGTATCGCCGCTAACAGAGCCAACAACAGGGCTACAGGTAATAAAGTGTACAGGGCGGCTAGCAGCCCATCCTCAAACAGATACCCAGTCACCAGCGTAAAAAACCCCAAAAAGATGACCACCAAAGCATCTCGTTGGGAACGCATTTCCAAAGTTTTTAATATCAGTGCAGACACCAACAAGGCCGTGGCCGCCTCTAACCCCATCAAGGTACCTCCTGATAGGTAGACGGCTAGCACACAGCTTAGAACCAGCAGCACTTTGAATAAGCTTGAAGGGTAGTCAGCTTGCTGACGGACAATCCGCCATTGCCACCCACAACAACCCAGCTCTAATGCAACGATCCAGAGGGGCAGATGCAGCATATGCGGCAGTACCACCAGCAGTTGGGCCACCAACAAGCCATACACTAGGTCTGGGGCTAAATCGGTGGCCGTCCGGCTCATGGGGATTCCTTAACGCCATACAGAGCCAGCGCTTGCAAACAAGACTGCACATAGGCCGCACCACAATCGGGGCCAAGGCGTTTACCCGGTACATGCACACTGAAAGGCTTTAGCGTTGGAGCACGCAGTAACAACTCATGGCATAAATGAGATAAGCGCTGCTCTGTGTCCCCGCTGAAAGCATCAAAATCCAACAAGTCAGTGTCTGTGGAAGATAAAGCCACAAAGTCCTTAACCAATAAGCCCTTCTCCCGTGAGAAGGCTTTCCAATCCAAACGGCGCATGGATTCACCCGGTTGCCAAGTACGCACGCCGTTATAATCCCCCATGCCGGACTGAGTTTGCGGACTTCCTTGATCAGAACTGGTGGGATTTTTTATAAGTTGAGCCGGAATCGGTTTGGGATACACCAAAACACGCCACTCAGGATCAACCCAACTCCAAGCCACCCATAGACCAAAGGGTACTCGGCTTTCCACACGAATCACGCCGCCATAACACCAACCCCGTTGAGTCGTTTGCAGGGTCTGCTGAAAACAACCCACGGCCTCTGCCAAAAAGCTTGGAGGTTTTAACGCCGCTATGGAATACCCGAAACGCACTGCTCCATCAGCAAAAAAGGGTTCTAAGCGCAGATGACACTGAGCCTGCTGCCCCGCAAAAACAGCCGGACTATCCATAGCCCGTATCCTGAGCTGATATAAAGCACGCCATGCGGGAATCACGCTGAGTATGAATACCGAGCCCAACAAAAAGCACAGCGCATAGGCCAAGCTGTTTTGATAATTAATCGCCAACAACAACATCACCAGCAGCGAGAGTACAAACGCAAGGCCTGTGGCGGTTGGTAAGACATAAATCGAACGCCAGCCCAAGGATATCCACCCTCCAGGCTCCCTAGTCAGTAAGGCCAACCCAGCCCTAGGTGAAAGCCCAGCGCTAAAACCGGCTTGAGTTCGGGTAGCGGCTAATAAGCGCAGCACATAATCAATCAAAGCTTCACTGGCAATAACCTGTACGACAGCATCTTGGGCCGCCCGTAATCCCAAGTGATCCAATACTGGCTGTAACTCCGTCAAGCGCTGTTGTCGTGATGCCCCCATCAGCAAAGCCCGCTCGGCCTCTGTACTGGGATAGCCTAGGGATAAACGCATTAAAAAACGGTCGAGTTGGGATTCTGGCAAGGCAAAGGTTCCCCCCTGACTCAGCGGATTTTGCGTAGCAATCACAAAGAACGGATCAGGCAGTGCGCGGGTGGTGCCCTCAATGCTGACTTGGCCTTCCTCCATCGCTTCTAGTAACGCACTTTGAGTTTTTGGAGTAGCTCGGTTGATTTCATCTGCCAGCACCAGCTCGGTAAAAATAGGGCCGGGATGGAATACAAAGCCACTGCGCTCCCGATCAAATACTGAGGTGCCCAAAATATCGCCGGGGAGCAAATCCGCCGTAAATTGGATGCGTTGAAAGGTTAAACCCAACACCCGCGCCAAGGCATGGCTGAGGGTTGTTTTACCCATTCCCGGCACATCCTCCAACAACAGATGGCCTCTGGCTAACAAACAGGTCAGGGCCAAACGTACCTTCTGAGGTTTTCCCAATATCACCTGATTCACGCGCGCAAGGCACTGCTCCAATTGTGCATGCATCCTTACAAACTCCCCCAATAACAGTGACCCCACTTATGCCAAAGACTCTGCTACTTAGCCAGCCTGAGCAATCTTTATTGACACAATCCTTTGACCGATTGGGTTGTGTTTTAAGGTGTTGATTGTCTAGGGTTCCCTTCATGGGTTTTAACCACCCAAGCCTCAGACCGATACAGGATTATCCTCAAACGGCTACCCTAGGAACCTCTGCATGAATGACACCCCTCTCTGGCATAACCTAAGCGATAAGGATTGCTTCAGTACACTGGAAACTCAACGTCATGGACTGTCCCAGCCCAGTGCTCAACAACGGTTGCAACAAACAGGCCCCAATTGCCTGCCAACGCCCCCGAAACAAGGGCCGATAACACGCCTCTTGCGGCAATTTCACAACATCCTCATCTACATCATGCTGGCCTCGGCGGTGGTCACTGCTTTCCTAGGCCATTGGGTGGACTGTGGCGTTATTTTGGGCGCGGTACTGGTCAACGTCCTCATCGGTTTTATTCAAGAGGGTAAAGCCGAGGCCGCCTTAGAAAGCATCCGCAACATGCTCACCAGCCACGCCACGGTGCTGCGTGACGGTCAGCGCCAAGAAATTGATGCCCGCCACCTAGTACCCGGAGATGTGGTGTTACTCAGCTCCGGCGATAAGGTTCCGGCGGATCTGCGCCTGTTCCAAGTACACAACCTACGCATTGAGGAAGCCGCGCTCACGGGAGAATCCCTTGCGGTTGAAAAGTCCATTGAGCCCGTTGCGGATGAAGCGCCCTTGGGTGATCGCTATTGCATGGCGTACTCAGGAACCCTAGTGGTATACGGCCAAGCTCGGGGATTGGTGGTCGCCACGGGCTCTCAAACTGAACTGGGTAAGATCAACAGTCTATTAGCCAATGTACAGGTACTGTCCACCCCCTTATTACGCCAAATAGACCGCTTTGGCCGCTGGTTGGCGGTCATTATTCTGCTGTTGGTTGCGGCCACCTTTGCGTTAGGAACCTTCTGGCGTGGTAACGATGCCGCCGAAATGTTCATCATGTCTGTGGCCCTAACCGCCTCGGCCATCCCCGAGGGACTACCCGCCATCATCACCATTATGCTGGCCTTGGGTGTACAGCAAATGGCCAAACAGCGCGCCATTGTGCGACGCTTACCCGCCGTGGAAACCCTAGGCTCAGTTACGGTTATCTGCACCGATAAAACCGGAACCCTGACCCGTAATGAAATGACGGTACAACGGGTGATTGTCTCCGAATCCAGTTACGAAGTTACCGGAATTGGTTACTTACCTATGGGAAACTTCGTAACCCATCAGCAAACAGTGGTTCCCGATCAACAGCCCCCGCTGACTGATTTATGCCGCGCGGCGCTGATCTGTAATGATGGACGACTCTTTGAGCAGCACCAGCAATGGTGTGTGGAAGGCGACCCTACTGAGGGCGCACTCCTCACTCTAGCGCGCAAAGGTGGATTAAGCCCTGAAACAGAAGCTCAGTTATGGCCTCGGTTAGACTCCATTCCCTTTGAATCCGAACACCGCTTTATGGCCACCTTAAATGGCACTAAACAGGTACGACGCATCTTCCTCAAAGGCGCGCCAGAACGGATTTTGGAGCTGTGCAGCCATCAACGCACCCTCTGTGGTCAGCAAATTCTGGAGCCTGACTATTGGCGACGTATGGCTACCGACACGGCGGCCCGCGGTTTACGTTTACTGGCGATTGCCGAAAAATCAGTGACCTCAGATCAAGACAGTCTAGCTTTCTCTGACATTGAATCCGGGGATTTCACCCTATTGGGACTCGTGGGCATCATTGACCCGCCCCGCGAAGAAGCCATACAGGCGGTTAAGGAATGCCACACTGCCGGCATCCAAGTCAAAATGATTACCGGCGACCATGCCGAAACCGCCCGCGCTATTGGTGCTCAACTGGGCATTGGTCAGGGTAAACCCGTACTCACCGGTGCGGAAATTTCGGTCATGGACGATGCCAAACTGCGCCAAGTAGTCATGGAGGTGGATGTCTTTGCGCGGGCCAGCCCAGAACATAAGCTGCGCCTTGTAGAGGCCATGCAAGCCTGCCATCAAGTGGTAGCCATGACCGGCGATGGAGTCAACGATGCGCCTGCATTAAAGCGCGCCGATGTCGGTATTGCCATGGGCCACAAGGGTACAGAAGCCGCTAAGGAAGCCGCCGACATAGTGTTAGTGGATGACAATTTCAGCACCATCAGCAATGCCGTGCGCGAAGGCCGCGCCATTTACGACAATCTGAAAAAATCTATCCTCTTCATCCTGCCTACCAACGGCGGCCAAGCCATTATCGTGATTGCTGCTATTTTGTTCGAGCTGGCTTTGCCGTTAACGCCCGTACAGGTGCTGTGGGTCAACATGGTCACCGCCTGCACCCTCGCCTTAGCACTGGCCGCTGAACCCATTGAGCGCGGGATTATGCACCGCCCTCCACGCCCACCTTCAGAACCCATATTGACCGGATTCTTCATCTGGCGGGTGGTCATGGTTTCTTTACTGATGACCCTAGGCAGTTTGGGATTATTCCTGTGGGAACTCCATATAGGCACTTCCCTAGAAGTCGCTCGTACCATGGCGGTGAATGTGATTGTGGTGGGCGAAATGTTCTACCTATTCAGCAGTCGCTATCTGGTGGCCAGTGTGCTGAATTGGCAGGGGCTGTTAGGCAATCGCTGGGTGTTGATCTGTGTGGGTGCTTGTACGCTGTTACAAGTGCTTTACACCTACCACCCCACGCTCCAACAGCTTTTTGGATCTACCGCCCTCAGTGGTTGGGCTTGGCTACAAATCATTTTGGCAGGCTCTCTGACTTTGCTAGGCTCAGAGTTGGAGAAGTGGCAGCTACGTCGTAGGAAAGTGTCTGTGTAATCCAAGCAGCGTTTCTCCTAAGCATCGGGCAAAACAGCCTAATTAAGAAATTTTTGCCCGATGCTGATCAGATCTCTACTTGGATTTTGCGGCAATTTACTGATACTGACTCCAGTCAATGCCAAGAACCTAGGCTTTCTTCATGCTTCGCCCGCTTTCTTGGCACAGCACTTACAACCGTGGATGGAAGCCCGTACATGAACACTACAACAATAAGTACCACCTATAACTATAAGGTGGTTCGCCAATTCGCCCTGATGACGGTGATTTGGGGAATCATTGGCATGGGGCTTGGTGTACTCATCGCTGCGCAATTAGTTTGGCCCGCCCTCAACTTTGATCTTCCTTGGACTAGCTTCGGACGCTTACGGCCCTTACACACGAATGCGGTGATTTTTGCATTTGGAGGTTGTGCGCTGTTTGCCACTTCCTACTACACCGTCCAGCGCACCTGTCAAACCACTTTGTTTGCTCCACGCCTTGCCGCCTTCACATTTTGGGGTTGGCAACTGGTGATTGTACTGGCAGCTATTACCCTACCTTTAGGCTATACCTCGTCCAAAGAGTACGCGGAATTAGAGTGGCCCATAGATATTCTGCTCGCTGTGGTGTGGATCTCCTATGCCATTGTGTTTTTCGGCACCATCATGCAGCGCAAGGTCAAGCATATTTATGTGGGTAACTGGTTTTTCGGGGCTTTTATTCTGGTGACGGCGCTGCTGCATGTCGTCAATAACTTGGAAATTCCCGTCGGCTGGCTGAAGTCTTATTCCCTATATTCTGGAGCCACCGATGCCATGGTGCAGTGGTGGTACGGCCATAACGCGGTAGGATTTTTCCTGACCACAGGCTTTCTAGGCATGATGTACTACTTCGTGCCTAAGCAAGCCGAGCGCCCCGTGTACTCCTATCGCCTCTCCATCGTGCACTTCTGGGCGTTGATCTGCGTGTACATTTGGGCGGGCCCGCACCATCTGCACTACACTGCACTCCCTGATTGGGCTCAGTCATTAGGCATGGTGATGTCCTTAATTCTGCTGGCTCCCAGTTGGGGCGGCATGATCAACGGCATGATGACCCTGTCCGGTGCTTGGCATAAGCTGCGCAGCGACCCCATTTTGCGCTTTTTAGTGGTGTCCTTAGCCTTTTACGGCATGTCCACCTTTGAAGGGCCGATGATGGCGATTAAGAGCGTCAATGCCCTATCCCACTACACCGACTGGACAATTGGGCACGTACACGCCGGAGCACTCGGCTGGGTGGCCATGATTTCCATTGGCTCGTTATACCATCTGATTCCACGGGTATTTGGCCGTGAGCAGATGTACAGCGTCTCCCTAATTAGCGCCCACTTTTGGCTGGCCACCATTGGTATCGTGCTTTACATCACCTCTATGTGGGTCAACGGCATTATGCAAGGGCTGATGTGGCGCGCAGTCAATGATGACGGCACCCTGACCTATTCCTTTGTCGAGGCCCTAGAAGCCAGTCATCCCGGTTTTGTAGTACGCCTGCTTGGGGGAATCATCTACCTGTTGGGCATGTTGCTGATGGCCTATAACACCGCTCGCACGGTCATGGCTTCTAAACCCGCTCAGTACGATGCAGCCACGCAGATAGCCTGAGGATAATAACAATGAAGCAGCATGAAAAACTTGAGAAAAACGTCGGTCTGTTAGCGCTCTTTATGGTGCTGGCGATCAGCGTGGGTGGTTTGACGCAAATAGTCCCCTTGTTCTTCCAAGATGTGGTCAATGAACCCGTATCGGGGATGAAACCCTACACGGCCCTACAACTGGAAGGCCGTGATATTTACATCCGTGAAGGTTGCGTCGGCTGTCACTCCCAGATGATTCGCCCCTTCCGTGCTGAAACGGAGCGCTACGGCCATTACTCAGTGGCGGGAGAAAGCGTTTGGGATCATCCCTTCCTCTGGGGTTCCAAACGCACCGGCCCAGACTTAGCCCGCGTAGGTGGACGCTACTCTGACGATTGGCACCGTGCTCACCTGTACAACCCGCGTAATGTGGTACCTGAATCTAAAATGCCTGCTTATCCTTGGCTGGTAGAACACACCTTAGATGGCAAAGACACCGCACGCAAAATGACGGCCCTGCGGTTTTTAGGCGTTCCCTATACCGATGAGGACATTGCAGCCGCTCGCTCTGCCGTCAAAGGCAAGACTGAAATGGATGCACTGATTGCCTATCTACAGGTATTGGGCACTGCTATTACCACCAAGCGTTGAGCCCCCAAAGGAGTACAGCATGAGCACATTCTGGAGTGGGTTCATCAGCCTGCTAACCCTAGGCACCCTAGCCGCTTTATTTTGGCTGATTTTTGCCACCCGCAAGGGAGAGTCTGCCTCAAAAACCAACCAAACCCTTGGCCACGCTTTTGATGGTATTGAGGAATACGATAATCCTCTGCCCAAATGGTGGTTTAACCTGTTTTTGGTCTCACTGGTGTTTGGCATTGTTTACCTAATCCTGTACCCGGGATTGGGTAACTGGAAAGGCCTCTGGCCCGGATACGAAGGCGGCTGGACGCAGGTTAAGGAGTGGGAAAAAGAAATGGCCGAGGCTCAAAAAGAGTACGGGCCACTGTTTGCTAAATACGCCAACCTCCCCATTACTGAAGTCAGCCAAGACCCCACGGCGTTAAGCATGGGAGCTAGCTTATACGCCAGCTATTGCTCCATCTGCCACGGCTCGGATGCCAAGGGTGCCCACGGCTTTCCCAACTTAACCGATAACCTGTGGCGCTGGGGCGGCGACCCGGACACCATCAAAACCACCATTTTGCACGGACGTAAAGCCGCTATGCCGCCTTGGTTGGCCGCCTTGGGTGAGCCTGGTGTTAAAAACGTGGCTGCCTATGTGCGGCACAGTCTGGCGGGATTACCGCTGCCGGAAAACACCCAAGTGGATCTGGAAGCCGGTAAAACCATTTACAGCACCACCTGTGTGGTCTGTCACGGAGCCCAAGGCGAAGGCATGGCCTTACTAGGAGCCCCCAATCTGACCCAACCCAGTGGCTGGATTTATGGCTCTAGTTTAGCCCAGCTCCAACAAACCATTCGCTATGGCCGCAATGGACAGATGCCCGCCCAACAGCCTTACTTAGGAGAAGACAAAGTCCACCTGTTGGCTGCCTATGTGTACAGCCTGTCACACCAACCCACAGTGAAGGATCAGTAATCACTGGATAAGGGCAAATGGCTTTGGCTGTTTGCCCATCATCAAACCGATCAGGAGTAGATGCTGTGGATACTGGAACCCTGCGCGGACTGGGAACCCTATTGATCATGCTGGCCTTTGTCGCCTTAGTCATTTGGGCGTACAGTGGTAAGCGCAAAAAAAACTTTGACGAAGCCGCTCAACTGCCCTTTGCGGACGAGCCCAATCCCCACAAACGCGATCCAAACGACCCCAAAGCCTGAACCCAACCCGCACCCTGGATACCGGTCGGCACGCATCGATCGGACCTTAGCTTCCGCCGTGGTGACCTCCATGACTCAGAACGATGCTTCCAATAACAAAGAGCCTGAATCGGTTGACCTATACATCAGCCATAAAAAAATCTACCACCGGGCATTTACAGGACGCTTTCGCAACATCCGCTTATTAGCGGGCATTCTATTGTTTGCACTCTTTCTGATCACTCTTTGGATTCCTTGGGATGGGCATCAAGCGGTTTGGTGGAACCTTCCCGAACGCAAGTTCTACATCTTCGGGGCTACCTTTTGGCCACAGGATTTTATGCTGCTGTCATGGCTGCTGATTATTTGCGCCTTTGGCCTGTTCTTTATCACCGTTTTTGCAGGCCGCGTTTGGTGCGGCTATGCCTGCCCGCAAAGCGTGTTTACTTGGGTGTTTATGTGGGTCGAAAAGGTTACAGAAGGCGATCGTAACCAACGCATTCGCCTCGATAATGCCCCCATGACCCTGAATAAGCTGCGGCGACGCATCGCCAAGCACAGTCTATGGCTGCTGATCAGCTTTGTGTTAGCAGCTACCTTTGTGGGCTATTTCTATCCCATTCGCACCTTGCTCTCGGAGTTATTCAGCCTACAACTGAGCGGCTGGCCGTTATTTTGGACGGTATTCTTAACTGCTGGCATCTACGGCAGCGCGGGCTTTTTGCGCGAACAGGTGTGCATTTATATGTGCCCCTACGCCCGCTTTCAAAGTGTGATGTTCGATAAAGATACCCTGATCGTATCCTACAACCCAGAGCGCGGGGAGCCACGCGGAAGCCGTAAAAAAGGCTCCGACCCCAAAGCCCAAGGGCTAGGAGATTGCATCGACTGTACCCTTTGTGTGCAAGTCTGCCCTACGGGAATTGATATTCGAAATGGCCTGCAAATCGACTGTATTAGCTGTGCAGCCTGTGTGGATGCCTGCGATTCGGTGATGGATAAAATGAACTATCCCAAGGGACTGATCAGCTACACCACCGAACATCAACTCTCAGGGGCTAAGACAAACATCCTACGCCCACGTTTGGTGGGATATGCCTTGGTGTTAAGCCTGATGATCGGGCTGTTTAGCTACGCGGTCATCCATCGCCCGTTGGTCAAACTGGATGTTCTTAAAGACCGGGTGTTATTTCGCGAAAATAATCAAGGTCAGATCGAAAACGTCTACAGCTTACGCATCATGAACAAAGCCCAAAACGACCAAACCTTTATCGTTGAAGTGTCAGGGCTTGAGGGTTTGCACTATCAAGGACGTAATCCCATTCCCGCTAAAGCCGGTGAGGTGTTAACGGTTCCCGTTGAATTATCCCTAGATCCACAGCGCCTGCCTTCGAGTGCCAACACTATCCGGTTTCATATTCGCTCCCTTGAAGATGCTTCCATTCAAGACGAAACCGACAGCCGTTTTGTCGGCCCTGTGCTTCGCTAGGAGCCCATTTTTGCTAGGAGTAACCCTATGCCCTTTGACTCCAAGACGAGCTCACGTTGGTACACTCAATTTTGGGCTTGGTTTGTGATCGGAATTTTGGCGACCTCCGTGCTAACCGGTACCACCTTACTCACCTTAGCCCTGACTCACCCAGAGCATTTAGTGGTCACTAATTATTACGAGGTGGGCAAAGGAATTAACCGCTCTTTGGAGCGTGAACAGCTAGCCCAGCGTTTGGGCATCCGTGCTCAGTTAGTATTGGATGAGCAGCAAGGCCGAGCCCAACTTAGCCTCAGTGGTAACAGCCTGCCGGAACAACTGCGGCTCAACCTAATATCCCCCACCCAACCGGAGCGCGATCGCCGTTTGGTGCTACAACGCACCGAGCAAAACCAGTATCAAGGCTACCTGCCTGAATCAGCTACCGACTCCATACGAGGACGACGCTTTATCGAGCTTTTGGGCCAACAACAGGGGCAAGAGTGGCGCTTATATGCAGAGCATTACCTTAAATCCGGTCAAGCCTTGGAATTAACGCCCTGATGTCTGAACTTACCACCTGCTACCACTGTGGTTTACCCATCGGACAGGCTGTGCATTTTCAGGCTCAGGTCTTGGGTGAGTTGCGCTCGTTCTGCTGCTTAGGCTGTCAATTGGTAGCAGAAACCATCGTATCCAGCGGGTTAAACAGCTACTACCAACAGCGCAGTGATAAAGCCATCAACCCCAATACCCTGCCCAAGGTACTGGAGGACGAACTGGCCCTCTACGACCGTCCTGATGTACAGCAAGAGTTCGTAGCACGTCAAGAAAGCGCCCTCTCCGTCTGCCTATTGGTAGAAGGTATTACCTGTGCGGCCTGTGGTTGGCTAATTGAGCGCCATCTACGTTCATTAGTCGGAGTGTATGAAGCACGTTTAAATCTCTCCAACCATCGCCTCTATCTGCGTTGGGAGCCGCACCAGCACAGCCTCAGCAACCTAATCGCAGAATTAAGGCGCATTGGTTATGTGGCCTACCCTTACCAGCCCGACCAAGCCACCGAACGCATGGCCTACGAAAACCGCCGCGCCTTACGTCAAATCGGGGTAGCTGGTTTGCTGTGGATGCAAGTCATGATGGCCAGCATGGCCACTTGGCCTGAATTTAATCTGGACTTATCGGTAGGTATGGATCGCATTTTGCGCTGGACAGCGCTGATTTTAACCACCCCAATAGTCTTTTATTGCTGTGCGGATTTTTTTCGCGGGGCGGTACGCGACCTGCGTACAAGCCATCTGAGTATGGATGTTTCCGTCTCCTTAGCCATTGCCGGAGCCTATATAGCTGGGCTTTGGTCTAGCATCAGCGGACAGGGGGAACTGTATGTCGATACGGTGGGCATGTTTGCCCTGTTGTTACTGACAGGACGCTACTTAGAACGCCGTGCCCGTGAGCGTACTGCTGAAGCAACCACTCAGTTAGTCAAATTATTGCCGGCTTCCTGCCTGAAACTCGATGAACAGGGGCTAACGCAACGGGTTTTGCTGACGGAGGTACAGGTCGGCGATCGGATCTTAGTGCCGCCGGGAAATCTCATTCCTGTAGATGGGCGAATCATCCAAGGCCAGTCGTGCGTCGATGAATCCCTACTCACCGGCGAATACTTACCCCTAGCGCGTCAAGCGGGGGATTCCGTAACCGCTGGAACCCTTAACATCGAAAGCCCTCTCACTCTGAATGTGGAAGCTTTAGGCAATCACACCCGTCTATCGGCCATCGTACAACTGCTGGAGCGCGCCCAATCAGAAAAACCCAAACTGGCAGAAATAGCTGACCGAGTGGCTCAGTGGTTTCTGATCAGCATGCTGTGTATTGCGGCCATTGTGGGCTTGATTTGGTGGCAGCTAGACTCTTCCCGTGTGCTGTGGATCGTATTAGCGCTGCTGGTAGCCACCTGCCCCTGTGCGTTATCCCTTGCAACCCCTATGGCCCTAACCACCGCTACCGGCACACTGCATCGCCTCGGCTTGCTGATTACCCGAGGCCATGTACTGGAAGGGCTCAATCGTATTGATACGCTGGTACTGGACAAAACCGGAACCCTAACCGAAGGCCGTTTAACCCTAGAATCCATTCAACCTTTAGCGGGTTTAAATCAGGCTCAGTGTTTAGCCCTAGCCTCTGCCTTAGAACAGCATTCCGAGCACCCTATTGCCCGAGCCTTTGGACAAAGCCATGAAGCAGCCCACCAAGTACAGAGCTACCCCGGCTTTGGATTGCAGGGCATGGCAGGCAATCAGGTACTGCGTATCGGTCAACCCCAGTTTGCGGCCGCACTGTATGGAAGGAATCCACCCGAGCCCCCCACCCAACAGGGTCTATATTTGCTATTGGCTAACCCCCAAGGGCCACTCGCTTGGTTTTTGCTGGAAGACTCTTTGCGACCTGAGGCTTCCGAGCTAATACATCAGTGCAAGCAACAGGGTTGGACCCCCATACTGCTGTCAGGTGATCGTTCGCCTAGGGTTCAAGAGGTTGCCCAAAGCCTTGGAATTACACAGGCAGAAGGCAATCTACCGCCCAGTGCTAAATTAGCCTATGTGCAAAGGCTACAAGCCCAAGGGCATAGGGTTCTGATGCTGGGAGATGGCGTGAATGATGCTCCCGTTTTAGCAGCGGCCGACATCAGTGTAGCAATGGGCTCTGGAGCCGACTTAGCTAAAATCACGGCTGATATGGTACTGCTATCTAACCATCTGAGCCGCTTGCCTCAAGCTTTCAAGATTGCCCAAAAAACCCGACGTATCATTATCGAAAACATTCTCTGGGCCTGTGCCTACAATGCGGTAGTACTTCCTTTCGCAGCCTTGGGTTGGATTACGCCACTGTGGGCCGCGTTGGGGATGTCCCTAAGCTCCTTGCTGGTCGTACTCAATGCCTTGCGTTTATCACGCCTCCCTGATGTCCCTAGGAGTAGCCCATGACCGCACTCTACGTTTTGATTCCAGCCGCTGTACTCATCCTGATAGGCGTTATTTGGCTGTTTTTCTGGGCTATTGATAACGGTCAATATGAGGATTTAGACAGCCCAGCACACCAGATTGTATTCGACGGCGAAGAGGAAAAACGCCAACTCAATCCAAAACAAACCTCAGCCGCCCAAGAGCCCCATGATGCCTGAAGTTTCTCTGCTCATCTCAGCTTTATTGCTTGGTTTGTTAAGCAGTGGGCATTGTCTGGGTATGTGTGGAGGGCTTATGGCAGCACTCAGCACCCAATCAGCAGCCCATCCGAACCGCCTGTTGTTTTTACTCAGCTATAACCTAGGCCGTATCTGCAGCTATGCCGTAGCAGGTTTGCTCATGGGGAGTTTAGGTTGGGTAATCGCAAACAGCCCCGCTGCACTCTTGCTACGAACCTTAGCAGCCCTACTGCTTATAGGTATGGGCTTATATATGGCTGGATGGGGCGTTCCCCTCAAGTACCTAGAACAACTAGGCCATAAGTTATGGCGTTACTTACAACCCTTTGCTGCTCGTGTTTTACCCATTCGTAGCTTATCGCGAGCTTTTATAGCGGGAATGCTCTGGGGATGGCTACCCTGTGGCTTGGTGTACAGCAGCCTACTCTGGGCGGCCAGCCAAGGTGATAGCCGGTACAGTCTTTGGCTGATGCTGGCTTTTGGTTTAGGAACCTGCCCGGCGCTCTTGGTGACAGGATTTGCGGCAGAACGCCTAAAGTATTGGTTGCAGCAAAAAAAGCTTCGCTGGGCGGCGGGCCTGCTCATCATTATCTTTGGTTTGTGGAGCCTTCCTGAATGGCCCCATCAACATGGGCTGATGGGCCATGAGTAGCTGGCTAATCTCAGCTTAAAGCAACCAGCTCCGCTTGAGTCACAATACGCGGGTAGTAGGTCAGCTTTTTCAAATGAGCATCTGCTGAGTCTGTAGCACTCGCCAGCAAGCGCAGGGCATCAACAAAGTTAATCGGCTTATGAGTACCGTAAGTACCTGCATTATGGCTTAGGTAATAACCTTTAGCATCATAGGCCAGAGCGGTTCGACCTACACCTACGGAGGTCACTACTTGATCACCACTGGACAACAACACCTTTCCTAGAGGTACGTCATGCTCCAGAATAAAAGTTCCAGTCTCCGCATTAAACCAAGAACCTAAGAGTAATAGAGCCTCATCTGCCAGTCGGGTTACGGGTTCAGCCGTAGTCGTGGGAATGTAGCTTGTATCCATTGAGGAACCTTCTGAGCACTCCGGCCCCCATAGGATGAGTCCAGCCTCCTCATCCCCCACAAAGCGATCAGGACGAACCTTAGGCTCAGGTACAGAACTTACTACCCAATAAACAGAGGCTTTACCCTCCTCAAAGGCTTTCAATACCGAAGTACACTCCCAATAACCCTCTGATAAAGCCCGAATACTGGCACGATTATTCGCGCTTTGCAGCGTTACCACCCCATCAACCAGATCAAAACAAGCCGAATCTTGGGTACCAAAAAACTTGGCGTTGCTATTAAAGACTAAATAACGCAGTCCATCGGATTTTGCCCGTACTCGCACAACATATTCTTGCCCAGCAACTACTGGACCAATAGGTGCACCAATGTTATGCCCGGCCAAGACCGCCTTAGCGACTAAGCGAACAGCAGACTGTTGCCCGTCCAACCCTTGTTGGGCGTTGGGATATACATCCATCTGACTGGGTTGCCAAGAATCAAAAGCCGTCGAAAACCCATTACGGTTCACCCGTTGTGAGCCGATTAACAACCCCAAGGGGGCTTTAGTAACAGGATCATGATCCAAACGAGGGGTCTGCTCAGGCAGCCATTCAAAATAGCCTTGGGCGTTGTAGCGACCCGCCCCAGATGCGCGCGTTAAAGTCACCAGCTCAGCCAAAGCCTTAGTCTTTAGATCCGTTGAGCCAAAAGCTCCAGCACGATAGTTCTGTGCTGCAAAATCCAGTAGTAACGAAGCTGATGCGGGTTTGGCTTCTACACTTTTCTTAGAAAAAAGCCACGAAAAAAAGCCCATAGAGTTCCATCCAAATTCAAAGTGCTAAAAGGTTCAGGCCTATCAAGATAATGGAAATACAGTCAGTCAGACAGATCACATTAAAAATCCTGATAACGGTTCATATCCAATATTCCGACTGCTATGGGGTCTCGTTCGTTCACATAGGCCTTTAAATCATGGAAGTGATGCCAAAACTCCGGGTGAGTACGACGAATCCCCCAACGAGCTACCAGTTGTAGAAAAGCCGCCTCATCCTGTACTTGTTGCAAAGTATCCACAAACTGAACGGCCTCGGACGCAGGCAGGCTAAAAATGAAGTTAGGATAACTGCTCAACACCCCCGGATAAAGCGTCAGGGTATCCAAGTCTGGCTGATAACGGTACGACTCCCCTAGCATAAAAGCGACATTGGTATGCGCTCTATTGCGTAACAGGCTGTACACCTCGCGCTGACCATCAGGCAAAGTCACCCGTAATAAAGTGGCCTCTGGTAGATACTTAATCACGGGTAACAGACTGGCGGGTTTGTCTGATAGACGGGCTAGCCCTTGCTCAGCCTTAGCCAAGTCGGGAGGCAGGTCGGGGCGATGACAATTACCTTGCACACAACGGTTGATGGGATCAGGAGCCGCATTAATCGCTGATAAGCGCTCTAACAAAAGCAAGGCAAACTCCTGACGCGCATCAGCCTTTGATAAAGCGAGTCCTGTTGGAGTCGTTACATCCAATGCTGGATAATCCAACCATACCCGTAACTGGCCACTGCCCTGATACCAATCATCCAGTAAGCTTTGTCGCTGCTCCTTCGGCATCAGGCGGAGGAAATTTTTCTCAGCCCCATTGCGCAGTAGATCGAAGTGCAAACGAGTCTGTGCTTGATGGGCTACGCTACCAAATACGTCGAAGTTCACTACCAATAGATAGTAAATACGCTCAAATAGCGGAAAATCTATTAACCAAAGTGTCTGCGGCACACCACCAACTAACCCTTTATGCACTGAAGCGCTGTCGTGGTGGCGAAAAATACTCAACAACGCATTGTCATTAGCCTGCCATAGATGCGACCAATCCGGTGCTGGGGCTTTGGCATAACGCTCCCTACGCAACTGTGCATAGCTGTTGCGTTTACTGCGAAAGGACTGCCACAGCAAAGGTAGTTCGGCCAAAGAACCCGTCAGCCCCGGCAGTTGCAATAAAGGCATTGTCTGACTACGAAACAGAGCATCGGTGACAAACAGATCCTGTTGTGGATCTTGAAACATCACCCAAAAATTATCTCGGATCACATCCGTCGCGATCTGCCCACGACACACAGGGCCGAGGATAAAGGTGCGCACAAAGTATTCGGCATCGTCCAACATAAACTGATAACGCGCACGGGCGGGAATTGCTGCGAAAATTAGGAAGGGATTGGCCTGCTCATAGGTTCCATAATTCGGAGTCCAATGGGTTGACCAATCTTCGCCCAAAAATAACGCTTGGATGCGCTCCAGTTTTTGGGGGCTCAAGGCATAGGTAATATGTGTTTTATGGACAATAACGCCCTGTATCGGCCGCAAACGATAGTAAAACTCAGCGCCCGGATCGTCATTAGGTCGGCGGGTAGCAATGGGTTCTATGGGCTGGCCAGAAGGCGTTTTAGAACGTACCAGCTCAAAAAAATGTCCTGATTCACTGCCCTCAAAATACAGATGAGCTAAAAACAGATGCTCGTATAACCAACGGCTAACCAGTATCTTTCGAACCTCATCGCGGGCATTAAAAAACTGTTCCCAATCATTAATATATCGTTGCTCAAGGGCGGTGGATTGTGGGGGTTGTTCATCCATAGGCGCGCCCTGCTTCAACCAGTTTTGTAGGGTAGCGTACTCGTCCTGAGTCAAACCCGTAACAGCAAATGGCATACCCAAGACGGGATTTTTACGAGCAAACTCATTAAATTCAGCCGGTAAAGGACACACATTTTGGCGGTTAATACCAATATCCAAGGTCTTAGGTAAAGGGGCATTGGCTGGCCACTGTTGGCTGTGACCTAACTCCAACATACGTTGTAAAAGTGCAGCCGATGAGCCGTTATTGGCAGCCTTTAAAACCGAATAAAAGCCTTTCTCCCGCCAGCCAAACTCATCAGAAGCATCAACAAATAGGCGCGTGGTGGCTTGGTCTTGTGTACGCACCCCGTCATAAACAGGCAGCTTAGTAGCCCCTCGCAATAGCCCAGATCCACTGCCTAGACTAAGCTGACAAGGGGCATCGTAGCAGGCATGGCAAGCAACGCACTTAGCAGCAAAAATCGGCTGAATATCGCGCTGAAAGGATAGGGATTGCGCCTCAAGGCTAAGACTCCCTCCACAGAAGATGAGGATCCATAACAACAGAAGAGATGTCTTCGTTTTCATTTGGCAAAACGATCCTATCCCGCAGGCTCCAAAAATGGCCCAAATGTTAGCCTTCTGCTTGTTACCGAACAACAGTACCTTTGATAAATAAGCACTTTCCATCAAGTATTCTTCTAAATAAAGACTGATATTAAATAAATATCAAGCTTGCTTTTTGCTGCAATCACTACGGAATCAAACAGCAACTCTGGTAATACCAGACGAGATATTAAACTAATTAAATTTTTGAAACTCGGAGAGGTTATATGTATAAAAACTAATACATCTCAGCCATCTCAACTAAAGGAGCACCTAATGGCCGTAATTAATGGAACCTCATCCAGTGACCTACTTCGCGGAACAAATTCTGACGATCAAATTAACGGGAACGCTGGAAATGACACTCTGGAGGGTCTTACGGGCAATGATATTCTAAACGGCGGCACTGGAAATGATGTCTATGTTTTTAGCAGAGGCGATGGCCAAGATACAATAACCGACTCTTGGGATAGCACAGCATATACCGGAAATTCCTCGGGTAAACTCAACACCTTACAGTTCAAAGGCAATATCAGCCCCTCTGACATTAGTGCTTATCGCAGTACCAATGACCTGATTATTCAGGTTAGTGCTACGGATCGCGTCACCGTGGAGGATTTTTTCTACAATAACAATCCAAACAACAGTTACAACAACCTACAACAAATTACCTTCCAAGATGGAACGGTTTGGGATTTAGCGGATATACGCGCCAAAGCCTTTATTGGAACTGACGCGGATGAGAGCTTTCAGGGAACCCTATACTCAGACGTGCTGGATGGACGGGGCGGCAACGATATTCTCAACGGCAGCACCGGCAACGATATTTATCTGTTTGGTAAGGGCGATGGCCACGACACTATAACGGACTTCTACGACTCCACCGCTTACAACGGCAACTCATCCGGTAAACTCAATACCCTGCAATTTAAGGCTAATGTCAGTGTTTCGGATGTAACGGCCCAGCGTGATAACAATAACTTGATCATCAAAGTCGGTAGTGCTGACAGTATTACCGTGGAGGACTTTTTCTACAATAACAACCCAAACAACAATTACAACAATTTACAAAAAATCACCTTCCAAGATGGAACTATTTGGGATTTAGCAGATATACGCGCCAAAGCCTTTATTGGAACTCAGGCTGACGAAAGTTTCCGTGGCACCTCATACGCTGATGTATTAGATGGTCGAGGTGGAAACGATACCCTTAACGGTGATGCCGGTAACGATACTTATTTATTCGGCAAAGGCGATGGCCATGACACCATAACGGATTTCTACGACTCCACTGCTTACAACGGCAACTCATCCGGTAAACTCAATACCCTGCAATTTAAGGCCAATGTCAGTGTCTCAGATGTAACAGCTTCCCGTGATAATAATAATCTGATTATCAAAGTGGGGAGTTCTGACAGCGTTACTGTGGAGGATTTTTTCTACAATAATAACCCTGTCAATAACTACAACAACTTACAGCAAATCATTTTTCAGGACGGCACCCTATGGGATTTAGCCGAGATTCGAGCCAAAGCCTTTATTGGGACTGAGGCCGATGAACGCTTCCAAGGAACCTCATACGGTGATGTCTTGGATGGTCGAGGTGGAAACGACATTCTCAACGGCAGTACCGGCAACGATACCTATCTGTTCGGTAGAGGGGATGGCCACGACACCATAACGGATTTTTACGACTCTACGACCTATAACGGTAATTCGTCCGGAAAATTCAACGTTCTGCAGTTTAAATCGGGCATTTCGGAGTCTGATATTGCGACCTATAAAAGTGGTAATAATCTGATCATTGAGATCATAGATACCTCGGAAACCGTTACCGTAGAGCGCTTTTTTTACGAGAATGATCCCAAAAACAACTACAACAACCTTCAACAAATTAAGTTTCCCAACGGTACCACTTGGAGTTTGGAAACCATTGCCCAAAAAGCCGCAGATTCCCGCTTCGGAGGTAATGGAAACAACAATTTGGAAGGCGGCAGCGGCAATGACTTCCTCAATGGCGGTGCTGGCAATGACACCCTAGCAGGTGGTGCAGGGAATGATTATTTGCAAGGTGGCGCGGACAGCGACCGACTGATCGGTGGTCAGGGGAACGATACCCTGAACGGTGGCCCCGGAGCAGATCGACTGGAAGGTGGCTCCGGTAACGATACCTATATAGTGGACAACATTGGGGACGTTATCGTCGAGTTAAGCTCAGCGGCAGGCGGTATCGATAACGTGCTGTCCAGTGTCCATTATACCCTGAGTAACTACGTCGAAAACCTAACTCTGACTGGCAACGGCGCACTCAGAGGGATGGGTAATGCCCAAAACAACTTGATTGTGGGCAACAGTGGTAACAACTACCTGCGCGGTGAAGGCGGCAATGATGTCCTACGGGGTGGACAGGGTAATGACACTTTGGACGGCGGTACCGGGGCTGATCGCTTAGAGGGCGGCACCGGCAACGACACCTACATCGTAGACAATGTCGGTGACGTGGTGGCTGAGCTGGCTTCTACCGCTGGAGGCATTGATACGGTACAAGCTAGCATCAGCTATACCTTGGGCAATTATGTCGAAAACCTGACGCTAACCGGAACTGCAGCCATCAACGGTACTGGCAATGCCCTAAATAACCTGATTATCGGCAACAGCGGTAATAACTATTTACGCGGTGAAGGCGGCAACGACACCCTGCGCGGTGGTCAAGGTAACGATACGCTAGAAGGCGGTACCGGTACTGATCGTCTCGAAGGGGGCTCTGGCAACGATACCTATATTATTGGTAACGCAGCCACCAACCTAATTATCGAAGTCGCTAATCAGGGGATTGATACCGTTCAATCCAGCGTCGACTACAGCCTAGGCAATCATCTGGAAAATCTGACCCTAACCGGTACTCGCGCTATCAACGGTACGGGCAATAATCTGGATAACCTGTTGGTGGGTAACAGTGCGGCAAACTTACTCAAGGGTAGAGCTGGAGCCGATATCCTACGCGGGGGCCAAGGCAACGATACCTTGGATGGTGGCACCGGAGCGGATCGTCTGGAAGGAGGCTCTGGTAACGACACCTACATCGTAGACAACGTTGGGGATGTGGTCACTGAGCTTTCTTCTGCTGCTGGGGGGATTGATACGGTACAGGCCAGCATCAACTATGCGCTGGGTAACTATGTTGAAAACCTAACCTTGACCGGTAATGCCTCCATCAACGGTACCGGCAACGCCCTAAACAACCTCATTGTAGGCAACAGTGGCAACAACTACCTGCGTGGTGAAGGCGGGAACGACACCCTACGCGGTGGTCAGGGCAACGATACCCTAGAAGGTGGCACCGGCAATGATCGTCTGGAGGGGGGGTCTGGGAACGATACCTATATTGTGGGTAATGCCGCTACCAACCTGATCGTTGAGGCGGCTAATCAGGGCATTGATCGCGTTATCTCCAGCGTCAGCTATACCCTAGGCGATAACCTAGAAAACCTAACCCTGACGGGCAGTGCCATCACCGGTATTGGTAACGGCCTGAATAACGTGTTACTGGGTAATGCTTTGGGCAACAACCTGAACGGTGGCGCAGGTAATGACACCCTATACGGTGGTACGGGCCAAGATAACTTGCTCGGTGGGAGTGGCAATGATGTGCTGGTCGGTGGCACCGGGGCGGATCAACTCACTGGCGGCGCGGGTGACGACCGTTTTGTCTTTCAGTCTCTCTCCGACCTTGGCCTGACTAAGGAACAAAGCGATCTGATCACGGACTTTGCTCGTGGTGATCTCATCGACCTTTCAGCATTAGATGCCAACAGTGCTACAGCGGCCAACGACTCCTTTTCGTTTATCGGTACCGCTGCCTTCAGCAGTAACGCCACCGGCCAGTTACGCTACGAGGTGGATGCCGCCAACAACGCTCGCTATCTGTATGGCAGTACCGATGCAGATTCAGACGCAGAATTTGTGATCACACTAACCGGCACAGGTGCCGTCAGTGCAGATGATTTTATAGTTTGATGACATCAGAGAATAAGGTCTAACGACCTTATTCTTTCCCTTCCAGCCAGCCGGCTGAAGTTACCCAATCTCAAGGAGCTGCTGATGCCACGGGCCAACTACGTTACGAAGTGGATATCGCCAACAATGCCCGCTATCTGTACGGCAGTACTGACGCAGACTCAGACGCTGAATTTATGCTGACACTGACTGGCACCAGCGTTCTGGAGGCAGAAGACTTTATCGTCTGATACTGAGTGCTTTAGGCTGATATCCCATCCTCTGCGATAACTTCAGGGGATGGGATCAGGAGACAGAGCAGTCACCCACTCCAAACCAAGCGCGGAATGACTTACAGCAGCGGAATGGTGTAGTTCACCAAGAGGCGGGTTTCATCGCGGTCGGTCGTATCATTACTGCGGAACATTGCATGACGAGCGGTCAGGCCCAAGCCTTTCAGATAACCACTTTGAATCACGTAATCCACCCGATAGTCGGTTTCCCACTCTTTGTTATTGCCATCTGCTGCGTCAATTTCACGACCTTTAGCGTGCGCAACGCTGGCTTTCAAACCAGGAACCCCCAAGGATGCAAAGTCATAGCCGTACTTAGCTACCCAAGTCTGCTGACCGGCGTTGGTAAACTTCTGGGATTGCATGTCGGTAATGATAAACGGCGAACTTCCTTGGCCTTTCAGCAAGTACACGAAATCGCTGTCACCGGTAATTTTCTGGAAGCCCAAGCTGGCTGAGTGTCCACCCAGAGCATAGGTAAACATGGCACTCCACAGGCTGCTATCAACCTCGTACTGATCGGGATCGCCCGCAGACCAATAACCGGCACTGCGCCATCCCTCGGCACGACCCGATTTACTGGAGTTTTCGCCATCGGAATCGTTATTAAAATAGCGCAGATCCGTGGTCAAAGAGCCTACTGGCAGGCTCATCTTATGCACCAAGCCCACAAAGTGCTGGTCGTAAAAATCTTTTAACTGACCAAAATAGTAACGCACGGTGAGGTCTTTCATCGGCTTGTAGTCAAAGCCGGCGTAGTAGAACTCGTTGCTGTAGCGATCTTTCAGGCTGGCCGAGTTGTTGTAGCCACCACCAATGGAGAGCGGCTCGCTATTACTGGAGTTCCGCTCGTAAGAGCGCTCCAGCTTACCGGCGACCATAGTCAGATCTTTAATTTCTTTAGAAGTGACCTGCCCCCCCAAGAAAGTTTGGGGTAACAGACGGCCATCGTTGGAGTTGACTACCGGCAACTTAGGCGTCAAACCACCGTATTGGAAGATGGTTTCAGAAATACGCATCTTAACGGTGGGAATCAAACGCCCAAAGCCATTTTCAGCGGAACCATCATGATCTAAGGGGAACATGGTACCCGGAGTACGGGTGATACCTGCTTTACCCGCACGACCACCGCTGTCTAAACGTAAACCGTAGAGCATCTCAGCGTCCAGACCAAAGCCAACCAAGCCTTGGGTGAAACCGGATTGATAACGCAGGAAGAAGCCTTGGCCCCACTCCTCCGCACGTGCACCACCACCATGACGTTGGTCTTGGTTGATGTAGAAGTTTTTCAATGTTAAATCGGCTTTGCTGTCCTCAAAAAAACCAGCAGCACCTACTTGTTGCGTCAGTAATGCTAAACCCAGACCACCCAGTACAGTCTTTTTCGATTTAACCGTCCGAACCATCCAACGCGGCATTGTGCCCGTGGCCTGCTGATTCAGCATGAGATATCCCCCATCTATTGTATTAAAAGTCTGGGGGCATTCTGGAAAAGCTTTATGACATAAACATTTCAGTCTGGAAAAAATCTAAAGAAACTTGTTTAGGACAAGGGATTTAAGCAGTTTTATCCTCCACGTTTACCCTGCTTACCTTTCCGTCCCGATTCATACCCTAAAGCTCAGGCCAGTCTCAGAAGACTCAGCAACTTTGCTATCATGCTCAGTTTTTCAGCCACGCTTTTTAGGTATCCCCCATGTCCGACCGCGCCGCTCGCCTTCAGGCCCTCCAAAACGCCCTCAAGGAACGCATCCTCATGCTCGACGGCGGCATGGGTACCATGATCCAAACCTACAAGCTGACCGAGGAAGACTACCGTGGCACCCGCTTTGCCGACTGGCCGCAGGATGTGAAGGGCAACAACGACCTGCTGCTCCTGACCCGTCCGGATGTGATTCAAGCCATCGAAAAAGCTTATCTGGATGCCGGTGCCGACATCCTCGAAACCAACACCTTCAACGCTACCCAAGTCTCCCAAGCCGACTATGGCATGGAGCATTTGGTGTATGAAATCAACGTCGAAGGCGCACGTTTAGCCCGCCAAGTCGCCGACGCCAAAACCCTCGAAACGCCGGATCGTCCGCGCTTTGTCGCCGGTGTGGTTGGCCCAACCAGCCGTACCTGCTCCATCTCCCCCGATGTCAACAACCCCGGCTACCGCAACGTCACCTTTGACGAGCTGGTGGAGAACTACACCGAAGCCACCCGTGGTTTGATTGAGGGCGGCGCGGATTTAATCCTGATCGAAACCATCTTCGACACCCTCAACGCCAAGGCCGCCATCTTTGCTGTGCAGCAAGTGTTTGAAGAAGACGGCATCGAGCTGCCGATCATGATTTCCGGCACCATCACCGATGCTTCAGGCCGTACCCTGTCCGGCCAGACCACCGAGGCGTTTTGGAACTCCATCGCCCACGCCAACCCTATTTCCGTCGGCCTAAACTGCGCCTTGGGGGCCAAAGACCTGCGTCCCTACGTGGAAGAACTGGCTACCAAGGCCAACACCTACGTTTCCGCCCACCCCAACGCCGGTTTGCCCAATGCCTTTGGTGAATACGACGAAACCCCCGCGCAAATGGCCGAAGTGGTGGCCGAGTTTGCCGCCTCGGGCTTTTTGAACATCGTCGGGGGCTGCTGCGGTACCACTCCGGCGCACATTAAAGCCATTGCCGAAGCCGTGGCCAAATACCCGCCGCGCGCCATTCCAGAAATTCCCAAAGCCTGCCGCTTGGCCGGTTTAGAGCCCTTCAACATCAGCCGCGACTCGCTGTTTGTGAACGTCGGTGAGCGCACCAACATCACCGGATCGGCCAAGTTCGCGCGCCTGATCCGCGAGGAAAACTACGCCGAAGCCCTCGACGTGGCCCGCCAGCAAGTGGAAGCCGGTGCCCAAGTCATCGACATCAACATGGACGAGGGCATGTTGGATTCCAAGGCGGCCATGGTCACCTTCCTCAATCTGATCGCCTCCGAGCCGGACATTTCCCGCGTGCCGATCATGATCGACTCCTCCAAATGGGAAGTGATCGAAGCGGGCCTGAAGTGCATTCAGGGCAAGGGCATCGTCAACTCCATCTCCATGAAAGAAGGCATCGAGCCCTTCAAACACCACGCGCGGCTGTGTAAACGCTACGGCGCGGCGGTAGTGGTGATGGCCTTCGACGAAGTCGGCCAAGCGGACACCGAAGCGCGCAAAAAAGAAATCTGCCAACGCAGCTACGATATTTTGGTCAACGAAGTTGGCTTCCCACCGCAAGACATCATCTTCGATCCCAACATCTTCGCTGTGGCCACCGGTATTGAGGAACACAACAACTACGCGGTCGACTTCATCAACGCCTGCGCCTACATCCGCGACCACCTGCCCTATGCTTTGAGTTCCGGCGGCGTGTCCAACGTCTCCTTCTCCTTCCGTGGCAACAATCCGGTGCGCGAGGCCATTCACTCGGTCTTCCTCTACCACGCCATCCAGAACGGCCTGAGCATGGGCATCGTCAACGCCGGTCAGTTGGAAATCTACGACGAGATTCCCAAAGAGCTGCGCGAGAAAGTTGAAGATGTGGTGCTGAATCGCCACCCCAACGCCACCGAAGCCCTGCTCGCCATCGCCGATCAATACAAGGGCGACGGCAGCGTGAAAGAAGCCGAAACCGAAGAATGGCGCAGCCTGCCGGTGGACAAACGCCTCGAACACGCGCTGGTAAAAGGCATCACCACCTTCATCGTCGAAGACACCGAGGAATGCCGCCAGCAATGCAAACGGCCTATTGAGGTGATCGAAGGCCCACTGATGTCCGGCATGAACGTGGTTGGCGACCTGTTCGGCGCGGGCAAAATGTTCCTGCCGCAAGTGGTGAAATCCGCGCGGGTGATGAAGCAAGCCGTGGCCCACCTGATTCCCTTTATTGAGGAAGAAAAAGGCGACAAACCCGAAGCCAAGGGCAAAATCCTGATGGCGACGGTGAAAGGCGACGTACACGACATCGGCAAAAACATCGTCGGCGTGGTGCTCGGCTGTAACGGCTACGACATTGTTGACTTGGGCGTGATGGTGCCCTGCGAGAAGATTCTGCAAACCGCCGTGGCCGAAAAATGCGACATCATCGGCCTGTCCGGTTTGATTACCCCCTCGCTGGATGAAATGGTGCATGTGGCCAAGGAAATGCAGCGTCAAGGCCTGAGCATCCCGCTGATGATCGGCGGCGCGACCACGTCCAAAGCGCACACGGCGGTGAAGATCGAACCGCAATACCACAACGACGCCGTACTGTATGTCACCGATGCGTCCCGCGCCGTAGGTGTGGCCACCAGCTTGCTGTCCAAAGAACTCAAGCCCGCTTATGTGGAAAAAGTCCGCACCGAATACGCCGAAATCCGTGAGCGCATGGGTCAACGCCAAGCCCGCACCGAGCGCCTGAGCTACAGCGATGCCGTGGCCAATAAGCTGCAACTGGATTGGGCTAACTACCAGCCGCCCGTGCCGAAGTTCACCGGCAGCCAAACGCTGGACAATATCGACCTTAACGAACTGGTGCCCTACATCGACTGGACGCCGTTCTTTATGGCTTGGGATTTGGCCGGAAAATTCCCGCGCATCTTGAGCGATGAAATCGTCGGTGAAGCGGCTACGGCGCTCTATCAAGACGCGCAAATCCTGCTGAAGAAGCTGATCGACGGCCAACTGATCCGCGCCAAAGCCCTGCTCGGCTTCTGGCCTGCGCAGCAAATCAACGAGGACGATATTGCCCTCAGCCAAACCGATGGCAGCCCGCTGGCCACTTTGCACCATTTGCGCCAGCAAACCCACAAGCCTGATGGCCAACCCAACCTGTCTTTAGCTGACTTTATCGCCCCACAAAGCAGCGGCAAAACCG
Organism: Azomonas agilis; assembly: GCF_007830255.1. Taxonomy (GTDB): domain Bacteria; phylum Pseudomonadota; class Gammaproteobacteria; order Pseudomonadales; family Pseudomonadaceae; genus Azomonas; species Azomonas agilis. Next base: position 407,143 of record NZ_VLKG01000002.1, on the reverse strand, counting down.
ACTACCTCGGCGGCTTTATTGTCACGGCGGGCATCGGCGCGGAAGAACTGGCTAAGCACTACCAAGACCAAGGCGACGACTACAACAGCATCATGGTCAAAGCCCTCGCCGACCGACTGGCCGAAGCCTGCGCCGAATGGCTGCACGAGCGGGTACGCAAAGACTTCTGGGGCTACGCCAGCACCGAGCAATTGGACAGCGAAGGCTTGATCCGCGAGCACTACCAAGGCATTCGCCCCGCCCCCGGCTACCCCGCCTGCCCCGACCACACGGAAAAAGGCACCCTGTTCCAAATCCTCGACCCACAAGGACAGTGCGGCGTAGGCCTAACCGAGCACTACGCCATGTTCCCCGCCGCCTCGGTCAGCGGTTGGTACTTTGCCCATCCGCAGGCCAAATACTTCGCCGTGGGCAAAATCGACAAAGACCAAGTGCAAAGCTACAGCGCGCGCAAAGCCCAAACCGATGCGACCAGCGAAAAATGGTTAGCGCCAAATTTGGGGTATGAGGTTTAAAAGTAAATTGCAACGATAAAAAAGCTTCTTTGTGAATAGCTATGTAATTTAAAAAAGCTTCACTTAATCAGCAAGGAAGACTACTCACTAGACCCACTTGAACCATTACATACCAAGTGGGATCTAACAGTAGTTTGGTTATGAAATGAAAACTGAGTTAATAACATACTCAAAGGAATAATTTGTGAAGAAGATCAATTTATTCATCCTATGCTCAACTGTATTATTAACAAGTTGCGCTGTACGCACAGGAATCCTTGTTGAAGTATCCGATGGGAGTAAACCCTTACTCGGTGAAGCAGTGGCAACCATAATTAGCGGAACATTTCAAGTATCAAATTTAGATGGACTTGCTTGTGACGGAACATACGACCAATATACACAATCACGCATGCTAAAAACAAAAGTAACTTGTAATGATGGAAGATATGGAGAGGTTATTATTCTTCGTACAGGAACGAATTTAGTGAATGGTTCTGGCGAGGGTCGCCTAAATGACGGTACCGCATTTCGAGTATTACTTGGCGATATGGTTCACTATCGCGACGCACAGGGTATATGGGAAAAAGCTAAATAATGCTTAACCCTGCAAGCAAATAGGTTAAGCAAAAGTACATACTCCATTGGCTCCATACTAAAAACCATGAGCCACCGTTAAAACCTGGATAAGTACCTATCGCCGTATCAACGAATACTCACTTTTCAAAAATCAATAACTGTACTTTTTCAGTTGTTATTCTAATTATTTTCTATAACCAACAAGGAGTTAAACACATGGATACTAATGAATACGAATATGCCGGTTTTTGGGTAAGAGCGGGGGCCTCAATAATTGATACGATACTAACATTTCTCATCACAGCTCCCGCTCTTATTTATATATACGGATGGTGCTACTACACAGATGAAAATTCCGGAATATTTGCTGGCCCTGCAGATATTCTAATTTCATGGGTTTTTCCTACCGTAGCGGTCATTATTTTCTGGATATTTAAGCAGGCTACCCCAGGAAAAATGGCAGTATCAGCAAAAATTGTTGACGCTAAAACGGGAAACCCTGCAAGCCCAGCTCAGTTAATTGGCCGTTATTTCGCTTACCTTATTTCAATAATTCCACTCTTTCTGGGAATTATCTGGGTTGCTTTTGATAAAAGAAAACAAGGATGGCACGATAAATTAGCTGGGACAGTTGTCATAAAAAAAGTAAGCACAGGCTCTGAGCCAGTTAAATTCGAAAGCGCCTAGCAAGTAGCAATCCTGCATTCGCTTACCTGAGCGGGCTAAAACCCCGCTTTTTCATTGACTCTTGTTAACATCCACACCAAAGACGGCCAATCGAACAATCGAACAATCGAACATAAATATTAGCCCTAAATTCGGAGACATCATGAAACTGACCTTTGCTATTTTCGCGCTTGTATTTTCTGGCCTTAGCCTTGCCAATGAGGCCTGCGATAACCCTAAAGATGATTTTGATGGGCTGTACTGCTTGAATAAAATTTACCAAGAAGCAGACCGCGAACTAAATGCCAACTACAGAACCCTTGTTCCCCTGCTAGACGCTACCGGAAAGGCAAAGCTCAAGAGTGGCCAACTGTCTTGGCTGAACACTCGAAACGCTGAGTGCTCCAGAAAAGATGCCACCGGCTTCTACGTCAATCTTGGTTGTGCCACTTCTACCACCATCCAACGCTCACAGTTTCTGCAAGACCGTATCCGCGAGTGCAAAAGCTCAGGTTGCCTCAACAGCCAGCTTTGAGAACCAAACGTACCAAAGCTGACCGCAATCTGTACATCTAATTGTACAACTCAGGAAAAGCATTATACTTGTACTTTAAGTTGCACAGATCATGGGGAGACTACCATGCAAGTCATTTCTTTTACGGAAGCCCGTAACAATCTTAAATCTGTATTAGATCAAGTAGTTAACGATGCAGACTGTACTATATTACCCGCCGTGATGCTGAAGATGCTGTTGTCATGTCGTTAGAATATTACAACAGCCTCATGGAGACCGTTCATCTACTGAAATCACCGGCCAATGCAACACACTTAGCCAAGTCCATTGAACAATACCGAACCACCCAAGTTCAGGAGCGAGATCTGCTGGATGAGTAGATTACTTACTTGGACGGATGAAGCTTGGAACACTGAACACTTATCTTTATTGGCAAAATCAAGATAAGAAAACTCTAAAACGAATTAACAAACTGATTGAGGAGATTAAACGCTCCCCTTTTGAAGGCATAGGAAAACCCGAACCACTAAAAATGAACCTCGCTGGTTTTTGGTCTCGCCGTATTGATGACACCAACCGCCTTGTGTATGCCGTTGAAGATACCCGACGACGCTGATGGCGACTATTAATAGTTTTTATCCACCCATAATCATTAATACTCACTGTACATTTAATTAAATACAGAGCGAAAGAATACTACAGGTTTTCCCACGCCCACTGTGCTTTGCCTGATATAAATATTTATCAGCCTCTTGTAAAAACAACTCCAAACTACCTGTATGATTCTGATAAACCCCAGCACTAAACGAAAGAGGTGGAGCCTCTAGTGCATATTTAACTTCTGCACAATGCTCTCTTAAATTTTCCAGCATATGGATAATAGCCTCTAAAGGTTCATCTATGATCATGGCGAACTCTTCTCCCCCCAAGCGTCCAATTAAGGCAGTAGGAAAATAAGCTATTAAAGCCTTAGCAAAGATTACTAAAACAGCATCTCCCGTAGCGTGACCGAAATTATCATTAATTTTTTTGAAGAAATCCAAGTCCATCATAGCAACGCTTAGTTGGCGCTTATTGCGACCCGCCTCTTGGAAAAGCTTTATACCCTCGTCATAAAAGTTACGCCGATTATTCAACCCTGTTAAGCTATCAAACTGTGCTGCTTTACGCAGCGCTCGTACTAAATCACGCCGCTCTAAGGTGGACATAATACGACAGGTCAACTCTTCGGGGTAAAAGGGTTTACGCAGAAAATCATCCGCTCCGTGCTTAATAAACATAGCACTGAGTGAACCACGCACGTCCGCTGATAAACCAATAATAACGATTTCGTTGTAATACATTTTTTGGCGTAAAATCTTAACCAAGTCAACTCCTGTCAACCCTGGCATACTGTGATCAATAATAATTAAATCAATATCGGGCTGGCTCTTTAAAACCTCAAGCGCTTGGTTGCCACTTGAAACATCAATAATCTGATAACACTGAGGCGTAAGTATTGTTCTAATATACTTACGTGTGGCCTCTGAGTCTTCTGCAATTAATATTTTTACATAGGCATTGCGCTCTAAACGCTGCAATAACCTAAATGCATACTCATAGGAGCGGTAGTTTTCTTTTAAGATATAGTCAACCACACCTTTCATCAGCAGCTCATCACGCCGCCGCTCATTATAACTACCTGTTAGCACAATACAGGGCAAATGATACTCCATGACTAAATCAATAGTCTCTCCATTAGGGGCATCGGGTAAATGAAGATCCACAAAAGCCGCAAAAAACAAGCTAGCTGAGGTTTCAAGTAGTAACTCTGCTTCTTGATAAGAGGCACAAAATACCGGCTGCCATTCTTTATGTTGATTAAATAAGTGCGCCATTATTTTCAGCAGTAATGGACTGTCTTCGATAACCAAAATACTGTGCATGCCTCCTCCTTTATTTAAACAATTACTATCCTTAACTTTAGTAAAAATCTAACGCCTTTATAATAAAATGCCTCCTATAAAAATCGGTAAAAATAAACTCTGCCTCATCTCAGACTGAATTCAACCTTCAATGATTTTTGATATTTTTTTCATAATGTAGTATGAAGTAAAGAATTTAAAAGCAATCTCTCTTTCTCCACTCCTCTATGCCATTTGGAATGAGTTCTTCTACTATATGGTTAATAACACGCCAATCCCTACGGATCTAACCCAGATTTTAGAACAACTCAAAGCCTTAGAGCCCCTGATTTACTGTGCTAACTCAGGAGCCTGCTCTGAGCATTTCGAGCGGCTTTTAGTGCAAGATTTTTGGGAAGTAGGGGCCTCAGGAAAAATCTATGATCGAGCCTTTGTACTCAGTGTGCTTAAGGCGCGCCAACAAAATCCCATTCAAGAGCCTTGGCATACTTTTGACTATCAGATTCGTCCCATTGAAACACAGCATTTTCTTATCACCTACAGCCTACAACAGGCCACGCGCCTATCACGCCGCGCCACGCTGTGGCAAAACACTGAACAAGGCTGGAAGATGCTCTACCATCAGGGTACTGTAGTGGTCTAAATCCTGTAAACCCACGCAAACAAGGGTTCATTATGATGGTTGAATCTAAGGTTTTAACCTGTGTCGCCCACTTTGTAGCCATCGCGGGGCAAGAAGCTGCTTTGAAAAGTGCCTTATTGGGGATGCTAGAACCCACTCGGGCGGAAGCGGGCTGCTTGAGTTATCACCTACATCAGTCCCTAGAAAACCCCGCACTTTTTACCATGATTGAGCACTTTCAAGATCAAGCGGCTTTCGATCTACACAGTCAACAAGCCTACCTACTGGCTTTAAAAGAGCAGTTACCAGCGCTCACCACCTCAGTATCAGTACATACCTATAAAACTTGCGGTTAGCATCATCGGGCTAGCTGTATGCCGAGGCTGGTGGCTAACAAACCGCCACCTACACTCAAGCTTAGATATCCTAAAGCCATTAGTAGCTGGCCCTGCTCCACTAGGCGTAGGGTATCCAGAGAAAAGCTGGAGAAAGTGGTAAACCCGCCTAAAAGACCAACCATCAGCCCTGTGCGCACTACTACAGGCCAATCAGGGCGGGCCAGAAACAGTGCATACAAATAACCAATCGCTAAGCAGCCCAACAAATTGACCAATAAAGTGCTCAAGAAAAAGTATTTAGGGTAACGCTCAACCAACCACAACCCCAAAGCATAACGGGCGGAGCAGCCTAAGATGCCACCTATGGCTACTGCAAAGAATGCCTGCATATTCAATCCTCACGCCGCTTTAGCGGACTTTGGGCATCCAATTGACGCAGATGCTCCAGTTTTTCACGAATTTTTAGCTCTAACCCACGAGGAACTGGCTGATAATATTGGGCGGGTGACATGGTCTTAGGAAAATAATCTTCCCCAGCGGCATAAGCTTCTGGCTCATCGTGGGCATAGCGGTAGCCATCCGCGTAGCCGAGCTGCTGCATCAGACTGCTGGGGGCATTACGCAGATGTAATGGAACCTCTAAGGACTCCTGCCCCATTGTCGCCTGACGAGCCTGTTTAAAGGCCAGATACACCGCGTTGCTCTTGGGCGCGCAAGCTAGATATACAATGGCTTGTGCGATGGCTAACTCCCCCTCTGGACTACCTAGACGCTCCTGTACATCCCACGCACTCAAGCACAGGCTTAGAGCTCTGGGGTCTGCATTCCCAATGTCTTCGCTGGCCATACGCACAACGCGCCGCGCAATGTACAAAGGATCACAGCCACCTTCCAGCATACGGGCATACCAGTACAGGGCCGCATCAGGCGCTGAACCGCGTACCGATTTATGCAGCGCTGAAATCTGCTCATAGAACACATCACCTTGCTTATCAAAGCGCTGAGGGCGATGGGCTAAAACTTCGCTCAACAGGCCGTCTGAGAGTTTGCCTTGGGGATCGGCTAAATCAGCAGCAGCCTCCAGCAGATTTAACAAACGCCGCCCATCGCCATCGGCCGCATGGCATAAAGCAAGCTGCTGAGGGTCAGACAGTGCTAAGGGCTGTTGCACTCCCTGCGGCTCTTTAAGTGCCCGCTGAATCAGTGACATAAGGGCGGTTTGATCCAAGGGCTTAAGTACATGCACACGCAATCGAGACAAGAGCGCTGCATTCAATTCAAAGGAAGGATTTTCAGTGGTAGCCCCAATAAAAATCAGGGTTCCATCCTCCAGATAAGGCAGCAAAATATCCTGCTGCGCTTTGGTAAAGCGATGTACCTCATCCAAAAACAACAGCGTTCGTTGGCCTGTACGCTGTTGCTGACGCGCCTGTTCAGCCGCTTGGCGCACCTCACGTACACCGGCGGTCACTGCCGACAGCAGTATGGCATGTAATCCCAAATGCTGAGCCAGCAAAGAGGCTAAGGTGGTTTTCCCAACCCCCGGTGGCCCCCACAACAGCATGGAATATAAAGTGTTGCGCTCTATGGCCTCTCGCAGAGGGCGACCCGAGGCCAGTAGATGCTCCTGCCCTACATAGTCTGCCAAAGCTTGGGGCCGCATCCGTGCGGCCAGCGGGCGTGTATCAAAGGAGGCCGAGGGCTCAAATAAATCCACGAGAGCACTATTCCGAAATCACATCCACCCCTTTGGGAATTTCAAACACAAACCGGTTAGCAGGCAAATTAGGGTTCAGTTTGATCTCAGAAAACTGGATATTGGTGCGCTGGCCTACGTTGTCCACCAACTGCATATCGTTGATGACCCCATTACGAAACGACAGACGCAGGCTATCGAACATGCTGTCTTTACCCTTGGGTTTGAGGGTAAAGTCTGCGATTTCGCCGGTTTCACGATGAGATACATCAAAATTTTCGCTGATGTTGGCCAAGCTACCGGACAACAGCAAAGCAGGTGTATGGGTCAGGCGCTTATCCAGCTTACGAATGGTGACTTGCTCTAAATCAGGGTCATACAGCCAGACTTTTTCCCCGTTGGATACCAGTACCTGCTCCATAGGCTGATCGGTATGCCAATAAAACTGACCAGGGCGTTTCAAACTCATCTCGCCTTTGCTTTCTTGCAAGCGGGTACCGCTGCTGTCTAAGGAGAGCTGCGAAAAACGCCCGCTCAGGGTTTGGGCACGGCTGAGTAACTCTGAAAGCTTTTGTACCGAGGTATTCGCCGGAGCTGCCGCTTGGGCATGAACCAAACCCATCCACACAAGTACAGGCACCAGCAGAGCGCGTAACAACAGCCAACTGTGTTTTGCCATGGGCATTAAGCTTCCTCAATCACGAACTGGAGGCGGCGCAATCACTTCGCGCGAACCGTTGGTATTCATTGAACTTACGACACCCGCCTCTTCCATGGCTTCAATCATACGGGCGGCGCGGTTGTAACCGATTTTGAACTTACGCTGCACGGCCGAAATCGAGGCGCGGCGGCTTTCGGTCACAAAATACACCGCATCATCGTATAGCGGATCTTCTTCGCTACCTTCGCTGCTTTCGCCACTGCCCGTACTACCCTCAAAACCGCTACCAGCTTCTTCAACGCCGGTTAGAATTTCTTCAATGTAATCCGGCTGACCGCGCTGTTTCCAAGCATCTACAATACGGTGCACTTCTTCATCGGAGACAAAGGCTCCATGCACTCGAATCGGCTGCCCTGTACCCGGCGGCAGATACAGCATGTCACCGTGACCCAAGAGTTGCTCCGCGCCCCCTTGATCCAGAATCGTGCGTGAGTCGATCTTGCTGGACACTTGGAAGGCAATACGGGTGGGAATATTGGCCTTAATCAAGCCCGTAATCACGTCTACCGAAGGTCTTTGAGTGGCCAAAATCAAATGAATTCCCGCTGCACGCGCTTTTTGGGCAATACGGGCAATAAGCTCCTCTACCTTTTTACCGACAATCATCATCATGTCGGCAAACTCGTCCACAATCACCACAATAGTCGGCAAACTGTGGAGCGGCGGAGCTACATCGTCCATGCTGTCACGACGGAACAGAGGATCGGTCATCGGCTTACCGGCTTCTTCGGCTTCCTTCACCTTGCGGTTAAAGCCCGCCAAATTACGCACCCCTACTGCGGCCATCAGCTTATAGCGGCGCTCCATTTCAGCCACACTCCAACGCAGCGCATTAGCGGCTTCTTTCATGTCCGTCACTACCGGACACAGTAGATGGGGAATACCTTCATAAATCGACAACTCCAGCATTTTGGGGTCGATCATGATTAAACGCGCCTCATCCGGCGTGGACTTAAGCAAAATGGAGAGGATCATGGCATTGACCCCTACCGACTTGCCTGAGCCCGTAGTACCAGCCACCAGTAAGTGCGGCATACGAGCCAGATCCGTCACCACAGGATGACCGCTGATGTCATGCCCCAGAGCCAAGGGTACGGGTGAGCTGGCTTGCTCATAGACTTCAGAGAACAGCACCTCGGACAAGCGGACGATTTGCCGGTGCTCGTTGGGGATTTCAATCCCGACCGTAGTACGCCCCGGAATCACTTCCACCACCCGCACACTAGGTACCGCCAATGAACGGGCCAAATCCTTAGCCAAATTAGAGATACGGCTGCTTTTGATGCCCGGAGCCGGCTGAATTTCAAACCGAGTAATCACTGGCCCCGGATGCACCGCCTCTACCGTCACCGAAACACCAAACTCTTTAAGGCGAATCTCTAACAGACGCGAAGTTGCCTCTAAGGACTCTTCCGTGCATTGATTTTGAGGCTCCTGAGCCGGATCGAGCAAGGAAATTGGCGGTAGACTGCCCGCCCATACAGAGTCTTTTTCCTGATACTGGGGTTGGAAGTCATCCTCTTCTGCATCCTCAGAGTCTGAGCAATCCTCAACCTCTACTGGCGCTAGCCGATCTGCACTACTGGTTTTAGGCTGCATCCAAGGAGCGAGGGCTTCCTCCTCTTCTGAGTCCTCTATCAAGGGCTCATGCTTAGGCGGTGGGCTCTGATAAGAAGCCACAGGATAAGGATCTTTTTCCACTATAGGCTGATTTAGAAGCGGAATATCTTCATCGCGCCAATCCTCTTCCTCCTGATACTGATCCTTTGTCTTAAGCGTCGGAATATTCTGCTCATCTTCCGCAGAAGTTGCAGAGAAAGATGGAGCTTTAGCACTAAACACCGAAGCAGGCATACTGGCCATCACTGAAGCGGGCGGCAGTTCGGATGAACCTGCTCCTTGTATTACTCGACGCTCAGCAATTTTGGCATGACGATCCGATTCGACTAAGCGTGAAGCCAACAATGCTAAAGACTCTTTGCTGGGAGCTTCAGATTTATCCAAGTTCAACACAGGCTCTTGGCGGCCCCCTTGAGTCTTAGGTTCATCATTGCTGAGGTCAAAGAAGTCATCTAAGTCGTCAGGTTCTGCATGCAATCCAGAATCTGGCTCATCATCGCGACTCGCACGGATGGGATCTGTAGGGCGAGTCTCCCTCCGCTCTAAACCAATGCTGGGCTCTTGGCGCTCAAATACCGAGCCTGATTCACCCTCAGCAGCCAAATCATAAGTAGCGTCTAAAGATGCTGCTTTTTTAGGCTCTTCTTGCTCAGGCGATATGCTCGGTTTTAAAAAAGCAGGCCGTGTGAAGGCTTTGAGCTTAATCGGTGGCTCTTCTTTCCAGTCAGACATAGGCTCTTCTGCACTGGGATCAAGCCAAGCCGCCGTTGGTGTATTGCTCTGTGGACGTGCAGGCTCTTTAGTGTTTTTGCTCAAACTCACAGGCGCTGCGTCAATAGGAACCGGCTTGCGGAGTGGGGTTTTGCTGTCTTCCTCATCCTGATCGTCCAACACAATGCTGTTATCCAGCTCTAGGGCCAGTACGGCATCGCGCTCATCCTGCTCTGAGATCGGTAAATAATCTTGATCAAAGCGCTCTCTAGGGTCTGGATCATCGGCCAAATCCGGTACTTCAGGTTTTTGCCTTTTAGGCTTGGGTCGGTCTAATCCCAACAGGCGAACCATTCCACCGTACAGTAACTCCAAAAAATCCAAGGCAATCTTGCCAATTAAATCCATGATGCCAAACCAAGAAATATTGGCAAATAGCGAGATACCGACTAGGAAAAAACCCAAGAAAATCAGGGTACTGCTTTGAGTATTGAGGCTGTTGTCAATCAGTTGCCCCAAACTTTTACCCAAAGCCCCCCCCGCCGACTGGATGGGCAAATGCGGGTCTGGATTAAAGTGAATCTCTGCCAAGGCCGCGCTCGCTAAGACCAGCAGCACCATACCGACTAGGCGCGCTGTAAAGGCTAGTACCCCTAAACCAGCCTGACGACGGGTATAAAACACCCGAAAAGCTAGAAAAGCACACAGAATCGGAAACAGGTAAGCCACCAGACCAAAGGCGGTAAAACTTACGTCTGCAAACCAAGCACCCGCTGCACCTGCTGAGTTATGTACTTGATCGGCGCGACTGGTATGAGTCCAGCCTGGATCATCCTGATCGTAATCCAGCAAAGCCACCCATAAAAATAGGGACAAGCCGACCAAGGCTAGCGCTAACAACTCCCTAAAACGCCACACAATCTGCTGGCCTAAGCTGAATTTGGGTGATGAGGGAGCTGTTTTTCTCAAGGGATTTAACTTCCGACGCTCTTGGGCATTCATTTCTTCAGTCTGTGGCTGAAACATGGGATTCTATCAACTCCTGGCCCATTGGGTTCCTGTGGCTAGGGCTTGGCTTAGGTTCGGTGTACCATACCCTAGACCTACACTGCTCTGCTTGGGCAGTTCTTACCACTATAAACAATGGCTTATGAGGGCTTTTCATGCGTGAAGTCAAGCATTCTCGATTGATCATCCTTGGCTCAGGCCCTGCTGGCTACACAGCAGCCGTATACGCGGCGCGCGCTAATTTAAAGCCCCTGCTCATTACAGGCATCCAGCCCGGTGGCCAACTGACCACCACCACCGAGGTAGACAACTGGCCCGGCGATGTCGAGGGGTTAACCGGCCCAGTATTGATGGAGCGTATGCAGCGGCACGCCGAGCGTTTTGATACCGAGATTGCCTATGATCATATCCATACAGCGAATCTGCAACAGCGGCCTTTTGTTCTTGCAGGCGATAGTGCCACTTATAGCTGTGATGCGCTGATCATCGCCACCGGAGCCTCAGCGCAATATCTGGGCCTACCCTCTGAAGAAGCCTTTGCCGGACGCGGTGTATCTGCCTGCGCTACCTGTGATGGCTTTTTCTACCGCAACCAAGTCGTGGCGGTAGTGGGCGGCGGTAACACGGCGGTCGAAGAAGCACTCTACCTGTCTAATATTGCCAAAGAAGTACACCTGATTCACCGCCGTGACAGCCTGCGTTCGGAAAAAATCCTGCAAGATCAGATTCTGGAGAAGTCCCGTAGCGGCAATATTCGTCTGCACTGGAATCAGACGGTAGATGAAATTCTGGGTGATAACTCCGGCGTTACTGGCGTGCGTCTAAAACACGCGCAAACCGGCGATACCAGCGAGTTAGCGCTGATGGGTGTGTTTATCGCGATTGGCCATAAACCCAATACCCAATTGTTTGAAGGTCAGCTCGACATGAACAATGGCTATCTGATCACCAAAGCGGGTAAAGAGGGCAATGCCACCGCCACAAACATTCCCGGTGTATTCGCTGCGGGTGATGTTGCCGATTCGATTTACCGCCAAGCCATTACCTCAGCCGGTGCTGGCTGTATGGCGGCTCTGGATACCGAACGCTATTTAGAGAAAGGCCACTGATCCATACGGGGCATTTATGCTGAACTGGTTACGTCCTGATAACCTAGAGTTTCCACCCCTAGAGCGGGCATTGCGCGATCCCAACGGCCTACTGGCTGTGGGGGGGGATCTGTCGCCCCAGCGTTTGTTAGCCGCCTATCGGCATGGATGCTTCCCTTGGTATCAGGACGGCCAGCCTTTGCTCTGGTGGTCACCCGATCCGCGTACAGTGCTGTATCCCGACCAACTGCACATATCCCGTAGTCTGGCCAAAACCCTGCGCCAAAAACCCTTTGAAGTGACCTTTGATCAAGCCTTTTCTGAAGTGATTCAGGGATGCTCAGAGCCACGGGACTACACCGATAAAACCTGGATCACCCAACCGATGCAGCGCGCCTACCACATGCTGCACCAGCAGGGCATCGCCCACTCAGTTGAAGTATGGCAGCAGGAAACCTTAGTCGGTGGACTCTATGGATTAGCGATGGGGCGGCTATTCTTTGGAGAGTCCATGTTTAGCCGCACTACCAATGCCTCTAAAGTAGGCTTTGTAACCTTAGTGCAACAACTGATTGACTGGGGCTTTATACTCATCGACTGCCAAATGCCCACCCAATATTTAGCCAGTTTTGGAGCCTCTAGCATTCCTAGAACCCAGTTTGCCCAGATGCTCCATGAACATATAGAAGATCCCAGCCGTAGCCACTGGGGTGGTTTAGCGGCCACCTCAACCCGTAGCCTCTGACCTGATAAGCTGTTGTCTGGAGTATGGATCATGACCTCTTTGACCCGTCTCAAGTTCTATGCCACCCAACCCCACGAGTGCAGCTACCTGCCCAATCAACAGGCTACCACCCTTTTTCTTGATCCCCATGAACCCATAGAAACCGACTTATACAGCGAGCTGTCTATTCTGGGATTTCGACGCAGTGGCGAACACCTATACCGTCCACACTGTGAAGGCTGCACGGCCTGCATTCCTGCCCGCATTCCGGTCAACGACTTTAGCCCCACAAAACAACAAAAGCGCATCCTAAAACGTAATGCTGATCTTACGGTCAGTCCGGCGTTACCACGCTTTACCGATGAATACTACGCACTGTACCGAAGCTATATTGAGGCACGCCATGCAGACGGCGATATGTACCCTCCCAGCCCCGAGCAATTTGAAAGCTTTTTAGCTTCGGACTGGCCTTTTAGCCGTTTTTATGAATTTCGCGCTCAAAATCAGTTGGTAGCCGTTGCCGTTACCGACATACTCCCCTGTGGATTGTCTGCGGTATACACCTTTTACGACCCTAATGAAGAACGCCGCAGCCTAGGCCGCTACGCTATCTTATGGCAAATCCAAGAAACCGCCCGTCAACAACTAGAAGCACTGTATTTAGGCTACTGGATCAAAGACTGTCGCAAGATGAATTACAAGACTGAGTACCGCCCTATTGAACTGCGTATTAACCACCGCTGGTTACGTCTCACCTGAAAACCTTGGCGTAAGCTGATAGATCAGGCAGAATATGCCGCATTTTTTCGGGCTATCCCGAGCTATTATTAAACACCGAGGATCATACTGCATGTCGAAAGAAGACAGCTTCGAAATGGAAGGTACTGTCGTCGACACCCTGCCCAACACCATGTTCCGTGTGGAGTTGGAGAACGGGCATGTCGTTACCGCGCATATCTCTGGCAAGATGCGCAAGAACTATATTCGTATCCTAACTGGCGATAAGGTGCGTGTGGAACTGACTCCCTACGACCTCAGCAAAGGCCGCATCACTTACCGCGCCCGCTAATAGGGGCCGGTACCCACAGCAAAACGCCCAGCAGAGCTGGGCGTTTGTGTTTTGTACTTAACTTAAATCTAAGCGGTTGCTTCTTCTTGAGCTGTCTCAAACTCAAAGACTAAATCCTCGCCCTTGAGGTCAATGTGTACTACCCCACCTTGCTCAGATAGCTCACCAAACAGGATTTCCTCAGCCAAGGGCCGTTTGATTTTTTCCTGAATCAAACGCGCCATCGGCCGCGCGCCCATCATCGGATCATAGCCATGCTCAGCTAACCAACCCCGCGCCGCGTCGGAAACCTCCAGAATCACATGCTTGTCTTCCAATTGAGCCTGTAATTCCACCAAGAATTTGTCCACCACGCTTTTGATAGTTTCCAAACTCAAGCGGCCAAACTGGATAATGGCATCCAGACGGTTGCGAAACTCTGGGGTAAAGCTCTTCTTGATCACCTCCAAGGCATCGGTAGTGTGATCTTGATGGGTAAAACCCATCGAAGCCCGTGCAGCGGTTTCAGCACCGGCGTTGGTAGTCATAATCAAGATGACGTTGCGAAAATCCGCCTTACGTCCGTTGTTATCGGTCAAGGTTCCGTTATCCATCACCTGCAACAGCAGGTTAAAGACTTCAGGATGGGCTTTCTCAATCTCATCCAACAGCAACACGCAATGCGGTGTTTTGGTGATGGCTTCGGTCAACAAACCGCCCTGATCAAAGCCCACATAGCCGGGAGGCGCACCGATCAAACGGGATACGGTATGTCGCTCCATATATTCGGACATATCAAAGCGGATCAGCTCGACACCCAAGGCCCGCGACAATTGACGCGCGGCTTCGGTTTTACCCACACCCGTTGGGCCAGCGAACAAGAAGGAGCCTACAGGCTTATTCGGCGCTTTGAGCCCGGCTCGCGACAGCTTGATGGCCGTAGACAGGGAAACAATAGCATCGTCCTGACCAAAGACGGTCAAACGCAGATCGCGCTCCAAGTTACGCAGCAGCTCTTTATCCGAGGTACTGACGTGCTTAGGCGGAATGCGCGCAATTTTGGCCACAATGTCTTCAACATGGGGCACATCAATCACTTTAGCGCGCAGTTCTGGTGGCAACAGCCGTTGATAAGCGCCCGCCTCGTCGATCACATCAATAGCTTTATCCGGCATATGGCGGTCGTTGATGTAACGAGCAGCCAACTCTGCCGCAACCTGCAAAGCCTCATCGGTGTATTGGATTTGATGATGCTCTTCAAAGCGCGATTTCAAGCCTTTGAGGATACCGATGGTATCTTCTACAGAGGGTTCAACCACATCGACTTTTTGGAAGCGACGGGCCAAGGCGCGGTCTTTTTCAAAGATCCCGCGATACTCTTGGAAGGTGGTAGAGCCGATGCAGCGAATCTCACCCGATGATAACAGCGGTTTGAGCAGGTTCGAGGCATCCATCACCCCGCCGGAAGCCGCGCCAGCACCAATGATGGTATGAATTTCGTCGATGAATAAAATAGCGTGGGGACGCTTACGCAGCTCGGCTAACAGAGCCTTTAGGCGCTTCTCAAAGTCACCACGATATTTAGTACCTGCCAGCAAAGCGCCCATATCGAGGGAATAGACCACGCTTTCCAGCAGTAAATCGGGGACTTTGCGATCCACAATGCGCTTGGCTAAACCCTCGGCAATCGCGGTTTTACCCACCCCTGCCTCACCGATCAGCAACGGATTATTTTTACGCCGCCGCGCCAAAATTTGGGTAACGCGCTCCACTTCTTGATCGCGCCCTACCAAGGGATCAATCCGGCCTTGGCGTGCCAGCTCATTTAAGTTTGACGCATAGGCTTCGAGCGGACGACTGGTAGCCGCTGCTTCGCCCGCTTCCTCGTCATGAGTTTCGCTTTCGGGAGACTCTGGTTGAGGCGTATAGCCCGGTACCTTAGCAATACCGTGAGCAATGAAGTTCACCACATCCAAGCGGGATATGTTTTGGTGTTTGAGCATGAACACCGCTTGACTTTCTTGCTCACTGAAAATCGCCACCAGAACATTAGCGCCCGTTACTTCTTGCTTGCCAGAGCTTTGTACATGGAATACCGCACGTTGCAATACGCGCTGAAAGCCCAAGGTCGGTTGGGTATCACGCTCCTCTTCATGGGACGGAACCAGAGGTGTAGTGGAGTTAATAAACTCCTGAAGATCATGACGCAGCTTATCAATGTGAGCACCACAAGCCCGCAAAACCAAAGCGGCCGCTTCGTTATCTAATAACGCCAGCAGGAGGTGTTCTACCGTCATGAATTCATGGCGCTTACTGCGTGCTTCTTTGAACGCCAGATTCAGAGTGACTTCAAGTTCACGATTCAACATAAGCCTTCACCTCAATTAACCCAAACGTTGGGTCAACCGTCTTTCTCTATCTGGCACAGCAGTGGGTGCTGACACTCCCTCGCATATTCATTCACTTGGGTGGCTTTGGTTTCTGCCACATCACGAGTAAACACGCCACAAACTGCCTTGCCTTGAGTGTGAACGGTCAACATGATCTTTGTTGCTGACTCCCTGTTATGGTTGAAGAAGCCTTCCAGCACTTCTATCACAAAGTCCATCGGTGTGTAGTCATCATTAAGCATAACCACCCGATATAGGGACGGAGCCTTAAGTTGGGGCCTAGCCTCTTGAAGCGCTAAACCGCCTTCTTCATCTTCATGCTGGGCCGGATGGTCCGAGCCCATTTTGGGTTGAAACGGCACAGTGCAAGCACCAGGTTAGTTAGGGTTTCAGGCTCATAGAGCCCCTGTTTAGAGAGCGCCTGCACAAAGCAGAACGCTGCGCCTTGACTATCTGCAAAAGGGTGATACAAACGAACAACTTGGTTGTAGCACTAACCACGAGTTGATGTGTGCGTCAAGAGGTAACACAAGCATTCATCACTCGCAATGGATGTTACTCCAGATGGGGTCTTTTGCAGAGGAAAAAAGTATGCTGTGCGGCAAAGTCAAGTGGTTCAACAATGTCAAGGGTTATGGATTCATTGTGGCTGATGAAGGCAGTGAGGACTTATTTGCCCATTACTCAGCCATTCAAATGGACGGCTATCGCACCCTCAAAGCAGGACAAACCGTGCATTTTGAAATCACTCAAGGGCCAAAGGGACTGCATGCTGTTAATATCCGTCTGATGGAGCCACACACCGAACCTACCAAGGGCTAATATTTCGTCTATGCGCCTTAAGACCCTCGACTTTAGAAATATAAGCGCTACGAAGGACTGAGTGTATAATCCCCCCATTCGTATCGTCCCGGAGCCACTGCTGGAAATATGAGCGCCCTGTTTGCCGCCACCTTCCCCCCTTTCGCAGACCGGACTACTCCTGGCCTCCCCGCCTTTTACCTTTACCCCCCGCCAACTGTCCCGAAGCCTGTGGAGACACCCTCCCAAAGCCTCGGTCGTTATCTTGCGCACATTGCTACCTTTGGGCAGGTTCGCCTACCCTGTGCCCGCAAGATTGTGCAGTTGCAGTAATCCATAGAGAGGAGTCAACGCAAAACATGTCCAAGATTATCTATACGCTGACCGACGAAGCCCCAGCACTGGCCACTTACTCCCTGCTGCCCATCGTCAAAGCGTTCACCGGATCTTCGAATATCGAAGTTGAAACCCGTGATATTTCCCTGGCTGGACGAATCATTGCGAACTTCCCTGAAAGCCTGACCGAAGCGCAAAAAATCTCCGACCATCTGGCCGAACTGGGCCAACTGGCCACCAAGCCTGAAGCCAACATCATCAAACTGCCGAACATCAGTGCTTCGATGCCTCAGCTCAAAGCGGCCATCAAAGAACTGCAAGCTCAAGGCTATAAAGTTCCTGATTATCCAGAAGAAGCCACTACCGATGCCGAAAAGAGCATCAAATCCCGCTACGACAAAATCAAAGGCAGCGCCGTAAACCCGGTTCTGCGTGAAGGTAACTCCGACCGTCGCGCGCCTCTGTCGGTCAAAAACTACGCCCGCAAGCACCCCCACAAAATGGGCGCTTGGGCGGCTGACTCCAAGTCCCACGTGGCACACATGACCAGCGGTGACTTCTACGGCAGCGAAAAATCCGCTCTGATCGCCAAAGCCGGCAGCGTCAAGATTGAACTGGTTGGCAAAGACGGCAGCGTTAAAGTCCTGAAAGAAAAAACAGCGGTTAAAGATGCCGAAATCATCGACTCTTCCGTGATGAGCAAAAAGGCGCTGACCAGCTTCATCGAAGCGCAAATTGCTGATGCCAAAGCTCAAGGCGTACTCTTCTCCGTACACCTGAAAGCCACCATGATGAAAGTCTCCGACCCCATCATGTTCGGTATCATCACCACCGCTTTCTACAAAGAAGTGTTGGAAAAACACGCTGAAACCCTGAAAGAAATCGGTTTCAACGCCAACAACGGTATCGGCGACCTGTACGCGCGCATCAAAACGCTGCCCGCTGACAAGCAAGCTGAAATCGAAGCCGATATCAAGGCGCTGTACGCTACTCGTCCAGCCATGGCGATGGTGAACTCCGATAAGGGCATCACCAACCTACACGTTCCTAGCGACGTGATCGTGGATGCTTCCATGCCTGCCATGATCCGTGACTCAGGCAAAATGTGGAATGCCGACAACAAGCTGCAAGACACCAAAGCCATCATCCCTGATCGCTGCTACGCCGGTGTCTACCAAGTCACTATCGAAGACTGCAAAAAGAACGGTGCCTTCGATCCTGTGACCATGGGCAGCGTGCCTAACGTCGGCCTGATGGCTCAGCAAGCCGAAGAGTACGGCTCTCACGACAAAACCTTCCAAATCCCTGCGGACGGTGTGGTGCGTGTAACCGACGAGAGCGGCGCTGTGCTGCTGGAAAACGCCGTAGAAGCCGGTGACATCTGGCGTATGTGCCAAGTCAAAGACGCTCCAATCCAAGATTGGGTGAAACTGGCTGTTACCCGCGCTCGTGCTACCGGTGCTCCTGCCATTTTCTGGCTGGATCCTAACCGTTCTCACGACATGCAAGTGGCTGAGAAGGTTAAGAAATACCTGAAAGACCACGACACCAGCGGCCTGACCATCGAAATCATGTCTCCGGAAGCGGCTACCCAGTACTCTCTGGATCGTATCCGTAAAGGTCTGGACACCATCTCCGTGACCGGTAACGTACTGCGCGACTACCTGACTGACCTGTTCCCGATCATGGAACTGGGCACCAGCGCCAAGATGCTGTCTGTAGTACCTCTGATGGGTGGCGGCGGCCTGTTCGAAACCGGCGCGGGCGGTTCTGCTCCGAAGCACGTTCAACAGTTCTTGGAAGAAAACCACCTGCGTTGGGATTCTCTGGGCGAGTTCTTGGCTCTGGCTGCTTCTCTGGAGCATCTGGGCACTGTGTACAAGAACCCCAAAGCGCTGGTTCTGGCCAAAACTCTGGACGAAGCCAACGGCAAGTTCTTGGACAGCGACAAGTCTCCTTCCCGTAAGGTAGGCGAGCTGGACAACCGTGGCAGCCACTTCTATCTGGCTCTGTACTGGGCTCAGGCTCTGGCCGCTCAAACCGAAGACAGCGCACTGCAAGCTCAGTTCGCTCCTCTGGCCAAAGCGCTGACCGAGAACGAAGCCAAGATCGTAGATGAGCTGAACAAGGCTCAAGGCAAAGCCATCGACATCGGCGGTTACTACCACCCCGATTTCGACAAGGCCAGCGCCGCCATGCGTCCCAGCGCTACGCTGAACGCCGCTCTGGCAGCCCTCTAATCCGACGACTGTAGTGGGCCTTGTCCACTATAAGCAACGGAGCTAGACAAAAACCCCAGCTTTTTAGCTGGGGTTTTTGCATTCTTTACCGCCTATCAGCCAATAGGCTCATATGGCGTATAATGACCAACCTCAAGCCCATCTGCGGACATCAGTTATGGATTGGTACGCTCACGTCACGGTAGCCACCATTGTCGAAGACAATGGCCGCTTCTTGCTGGTGGAAGAACGACAAAATGATGCTTTGGTGCTGAACCAACCCGCTGGCCACTTAGAGCCCAATGAAAGCCTGATTGAAGCCGCCTGCCGCGAAACCCTTGAGGAAACTGGCTGGACGGTAGTAATTGAGGGAGTAGTAGGACTAGGCCTTTATACCTCACCGCGCAATGGTGTCACCTATTGCAGGACTGCGTTCCATGCGCGTGCCCTAAGCCACGACCCTGAGCGTCTACTGGATACCGGTATTGTTCGTGCCGTTTGGATGACCATGGACGAAATTCGAGCCGCCAGTGATCGCCTACGCAGCCCTATGGTGCTCACCGTGATCGAACAGTATCTGGCGGGACACCGTTATCCCCTATCCCTGATTTTTTGATTAACCACAGGATATTCATGTGAAGGCGACCCGCGTCATCGTCGGTATGTCCGGCGGCGTAGACTCCTCAGTCTCAGCCCTTCTCCTCCAGCAACAAGGCTATGAGGTGGAGGGTTTGTTTATGAAAAATTGGGAAGAAGACGATGGCACGGACTATTGCACCGCCAAAGAAGACTTAGCCGATGCCCAAGCAGTCTGCAACAAACTGGGAATTAAGCTGCATACGGCCAACTTCGCCGCTGAATACTGGGATAATGTCTTTGAGCATTTTTTGGCCGAATACAAAGCCGGACGCACGCCGAACCCGGATATCCTGTGCAACCGAGAAATCAAGTTTAAAGCCTTCCTCGACTATGCACTGATGCTCGGTGCAAAGGCCATTGCCACGGGCCATTATGTGCGTCGTCGTGACTGTGAAGGACGTAGCGAACTGCTCAAAGGCCTTGATCCCAACAAAGACCAAAGTTATTTCCTACATGCAGTGGGCGGCGCGCAAATCGCCCAGAGTCTATTCCCCGTCGGTGCTCTGGAAAAACCCCAAGTCCGTGTCATCGCTGAACAGCATGGACTAGCCACCGCCCGCAAAAAAGATTCAACTGGCATTTGCTTTATTGGTGAACGCCGGTTCCGAGACTTTCTCAAACAGTACTTACCCGCCCAGCCCGGCAATATCGAAACCACAGATGGCAAGATCATCGGCCAGCATCATGGCTTGATGTACCACACCATGGGCCAGCGCCAAGGGCTGGGTATCGGTGGCCTAAAAGAAGCGACTGAAGAGGCTTGGTACGTCCTAGATAAAGACATGGCGCGCAACGTGTTGGTCGTAGGCCAAGGCAACGAACACCCGCGCTTATTTTCCAGCGCGCTTTTGGTCTCCCAGATTTACTGGATTAATCCCGTTGAGCTCCATAGCCCGCGCCGTCTTAACGCCAAAGTACGCTACCGCCAAAACGACCAAGCCTGTAGGCTGGAACCTAGATCCACAGAGGGCCACTGGGTGTTTTTCGATCAGCCTCAGCGCGCCGTTACACCGGGCCAATCGGTAGTATTTTACGAGGGAGAAGTCTGTCTCGGCGGAGGAGTCATTGAGGCTACTCAGCCTTGGACGGAGGAGCACAGCGCATGAATAAACTGCAAGAACAGGTCATTGCCTTAGGAGCCGTCTTTCAAGCGGCCACCTTAGTAGAACAGATCGCTCGTACTGGACAAACCAACCCACAAGCACTGGCCTGCTTATTAAACAGCCTATTGGTACGCAACCCTGCAACGACCTTGGATGTGTACGGCGGTGATGACCTGCTATTGCATGAAGGCTATCGTTTGTTAGTCGGTACCCTAGAGCGGGACAACAACATCCTGCAACGGGATGCCCTGCGCTATGCCCTCGCTATGATCGGTTTGGAGCGGCATCTGAATCGGCGTGACGATATGCTAGAGCGCATTGGCCAACGCCTCGATCAAATCAAGCTACAGGTGGAACACTTTGGCATCACCCACGATAACGTGGTCGCGGCCTTTGGTGGGCTCTATCAGGATACCCTCAGCACCTTCCGTCGCCGGATTCAAGTGCAGGGGGACATTCGTTACCTGCAACAACCCGACACTGCGGCCTTAGTCCGCGCCCTGCTGCTAGCGGGTATTCGCTCAGCCCGCTTATGGCGCCAACTGGGCGGTCATCGCTGGCAACTGATTTTCAGCCGTCGCAAGATGCTGGATGCCGCTTACCCCAGATTACGGCGCAGTGCCTGAAACTAACAGCCCAAAAGTTAAGGGTACGGTGTAAAGCGGTTTCATGTATCCTGTGCGCCTTTTTTCAGCAACTCGATAGAATGCCCATGCAGCTCACCTCGCTCACTGCGGTCTCCCCCGTTGACGGCCGCTACGCCGGTAAAACCAGCACCCTGCGCCCCATCTTCAGTGAATACGGTCTGATCCGTTACCGCGTACTGGTCGAGGTACGCTGGCTGCAACGTCTGGCCGCCCACGCTGGAATCCCCGAGGTCGCACCCTTTTCTGCCGAGGCTCAGCAATTGCTGAATCAACTGGTGGATGACTTCCGCATTGAATACGCCGAGCGCGTTAAAGCCTTTGAGCTGACCACCAACCACGACGTGAAAGCAGTGGAGTACCTGCTCAAAGAACAGGTGGAAAAACTGCCGGAACTGGCTCAGGTGAAAGAATTCATTCACTTTGCCTGCACCTCGGAAGACATCAACAACCTGTCCTACGCCCTGATGCTGCGTGATGGCCGCGATACCGTATTGCTGCCCACCATGCGTCAAGTAGCGGATGCCATCCGTGCGCTGGCCCACTATCTGGCGGATGTGCCGATGCTGTCGCGCACCCACGGTCAACCGGCTTCCCCCACGACGCTGGGTAAAGAGCTGGCCAACGTGGTGTACCGCTTAGAGCGTCAAATGGCGCAAATCGCCGCCGTTCCGCTGCTGGGTAAAATTAACGGTGCCGTGGGTAACTACAACGCCCACATCTCCGCCTATCCGGATGTGGATTGGGAAGCCAATGCCCGCGAATTTATCGAAGGCGATCTGGGCCTAAATTGGAACCCCTACACCACCCAAATCGAGCCGCATGACTACATCGCCGAGCTGTTCGATGCGGTAGCACGCTTTAACACCATCCTGATCGACTTCGACCGCGATGTGTGGGGCTACATTTCTCTGGGTTACTTCAAGCAAAAAACCGTAGCCGGTGAGATTGGTTCTTCCACCATGCCGCACAAGGTCAACCCGATTGACTTCGAAAACTCCGAAGGCAACTTGGGCATTGCTAACGCGATCTTCCAGCACTTGGCAACCAAGCTGCCGATTTCCCGCTGGCAACGTGACTTAACTGACTCCACCGTGCTGCGTAACCTCGGTGTCGGTTTTGCCCACAGCCTAATCGCCTACGAAGCCAGCCTGAAAGGTATTGGCAAGTTGGAGCTGAATGCCCAACGTCTGGCCGAAGATCTGGATGCCTGCTGGGAAGTGCTGGCCGAGCCCATCCAAACCGTGATGCGCCGCTATGGCGTAGCCAACCCCTACGAGAAGCTCAAAGAACTGACGCGCGGCAAAGGCATTACAGCCGAAGGTCTGCGTGTCTTTATTGATACCCTAGACATCCCCGATGCCGCCAAGCAAGAGCTGCGTGAACTGACACCAGCGCGCTACATCGGTAACGCCACGACCCAAGCCAAACGCGTCTAACGTCTCCCCTGCGACTCCAACGCCCGGCGCTTGTCCGGGCGTTGTCGTTTAGGATTAACTCAATTTACTATCGAACAGGTACGGCTATGAATCCGGATATGCCTTTGCAATTACTGGGTGGTTTAACGGCGCGCCAATTTTTGCGCGACTACTGGCAAAAAAAACCTTTGTTAATCCGCCAAGCCATTCCCGGTTTTGAAAGCCCGCTGTCCCCCGACGAACTGGCCGGTTTATCCCTTGAAGAAGAAGTAGAATCCCGCTTGGTTATCGAACAGGGCGCATATCCTTGGGAGTTACGCCACGGCCCCTTCGACGATGACATCTATCAAAACCTCCCCGAACGCCAATGGACATTACTGGTTCAAGCTGTTGACCAGTGGGTGCCCGAAGTCGCAGAACTGATCAAACCCTTCCGCTTTTTACCCGATTGGCGCGTAGACGATGTGATGATCAGCTACGCTGCACCCGGCGGCGGCGTTGGCCCTCACTACGACAATTACGACGTCTTCTTGCTGCAAGGTTATGGCAAACGCCGCTGGCGAATCGGGGATTTTTGTGATGAAAGCAACCCTAGGGCCGATCATCCAGATTTAAAAATTCTGGCCGAATTTCCCCAAACCGACGAATGGGTTTTAGAGCCCGGCGACATCCTCTACCTCCCCCCGCGCATCGCCCACGATGGCATTGCTGTGGATGAATGTATGACCTATTCCATCGGCTTTAGAGCGCCGAGCGTGAGCGAAGTCTTAACCCACTTTACCGATTTTGTAGCCCAATTTACCTCCGAGGACGAGCGCTACACCGATACCGACATTAGTCCAGTCTCTGATCCTTACCAAATTCAAGCTGATACGCTAGTGCGCCTGAGAACACTGATCACTGAACACCTAAGCGACGATCGCTTACTGATGACCTGGTTTGGCCAGTTCATGACTGAGCCCCGTTATCCGGATCAGATTGCAGGCCCAGAGCAAATAACCGAAGCTGATTTGGTAGCCGCATTGCATCAAGGTGCCCTGCTGGTACGCAATCCCTGTGCACGACTGGCGTGGGCTGAAATTGACCTTGGCCCGCTGTTGTTTGCCAGCGGTCAGAGCCGTTTGCTCTCCGGTCATCTTAGCGAGCTGACCCGCCTACTGTGTCAGGCTGAAGCACTCTATGCCGATAACTTAGCGCCTTGGCTGGACGACTCAGAAGCTATTCAGCTGTTAGTGGAATTATTAAAACAAGGTTCACTGAGCTTCTCTGAAGCGGAGGACGATGAACATGAGTACCGAAATTGAAGTCCGCCTGACGAACTGGCAACAGGATCAAGCGGCCCTACGCCACATCCGCGAACAGGTGTTTATTCAAGAACAGTCGGTTCCAGAAGATCTGGAGTGGGATGCCGAGGATGAAGACGCTACCCATTTTTTGATGATGATCGACCAACAAGCCATAGGTACAGCGCGTTTACTGACCAATGGGCAAATCGGACGCTTAGCCGTCCTCAGCCCGTGGCGGGGTCGCCATCTGGGGGCTAATTTGATGCGCGCGGTCATCAGCGAAGCGGAGCGCCGTGGCGTGCACCCACAACGTCTAGCCGCTCAAGCCCGTACCGTGTACTTTTATCAGCGTTTAGGTTTTCGCGTTATCAGCCCACCCTTTATGGATGCGGGCATTCCTCATGTAGATATGATTCGCCCTTAGTCCGGTAGCTCACTGGGCTCTGACCATCGGAGGTCTGATCTATGGGATTGCGCTTACTGGCGTGGGTACTGGGTTTAAGCCTATTAGCCTCATCGGTGCAGGCTGCTACGGAGGTCATAAGCCTAAACTACCGTAGTGCAGACGAGTTACTCCCCATAGCCCAATCCGTCGTTGGAGGACAAGGGCGCTTAGCCGCTCAGGGTAATCAACTGGTGGTCACTGCCCCTTCTGAGGTTATCCAAGAGCTGCGCCAAACCCTGCAAGAACTGGATCGAGTCCCACGCCGACTGCTGATCAGCGTCGATACTCAAGACTTCTCCAACAATCGAGGACAGGGGTATCAAGTCGATGGCTCCATCAACACCGGCGAAGTGAGTGTTCAGTCTGGCCACAGTGAGCGCAATCAGGTGCGTATCATCCGCCGCAACACCAGCAGCCGTGATGGTGGTATACAGCAGGTTCAAGCCACCGAAGGCTATCCGGCCCTATTAGAAGTTGGGCAGCGGGTTCCGCTGACTAATACCAATACGGATCGCTACGGCGATCCTTACCAAAATACCGAATACCACAATGTGATGCGCGGCTTTTACGCCACGGCCACGATCAATGGGGATTGGGTACAGATCAACCTAAGTACCCAGCGCGACCGCGTTAACCACAATCGCCCCGAAGTCCTAGACCTACAAAGCACTGAGACTCGTGTCAGTGGTCGTTTGGGCGAATGGATTCCTGTCAGCGGTATCGACGAAAACGCCAGCAGCCAGAGGGACGGCATTTTGCGCCACTACTCCACCCAAGGTAGCCAGAACCAATCTTTGCGTATCAGGGTTGAGCTGCTGGATTAAATCCTCCGAAAGTCGATATGTAGTGAGTAAAAAAATCCACTACAAAACCATTGACGAACCTTCTCTAACCAAGCATCATGGGCTCGCTCCCGCTAAACAGGGGACCTGGTAAAAGGGTCTTCGGAGTGAGCTCCAGCCATCCGCTGGGCCATTCCGCAGCGCACTGCCTACAAGGCAGAGCGTATGAGACTAGGTAGTTACCAATGGGCAGGACTACGAAAAATAAGGGTTTTGAAATGTAGTGTACTAGAGCGATTACAACAACCTCTGGGCGCTCCCCCTAAAATCCGATGACGTAGCCTAAGCTTAAGTAGTCTACCGCTCGACACTCTGTGGCGTGTTGCTGGCTGTGGCAAAACAGCGTGGCACGCAAGTTCCAGGTTGAAAACACTTATAGATGCTCAACCACACCCAATTTTTTAAAGGATTGAACATGTCCGCTTATCAAAATGACATCAAGGCCGTTGCAGCCCTGAAAGAAAAATTCGGTAGCAGCTGGAACGCGATCAACCCCGAATCCGTTGCTCGTATGCGCGCCCAAAACCGCTTTAAAACCGGTCTGGATATCGCCAAATACACCGCAGCCATCATGCGTAAAGACATGGCTGAGTACGATGCCAACAGCGGCCTGTACACCCAATCTCTGGGCTGCTGGCACGGCTTCATCGGTCAGCAAAAGCTGATCTCCATTAAGAAACACCTGAAAACCACCAACAAAAAGTACCTGTACCTGTCTGGCTGGATGGTTGCCGCCCTGCGCTCTGACTTCGGCCCACTGCCTGACCAGTCCATGCACGAAAAGACTGCGGTTTCTGGTCTGATCGAAGAGCTGTACACCTTCTTGCGCCAAGCCGACAGCCGTGAACTGGATCTGCTGTTCACCGCTCAAGACGAAGCTCGTGCTGCGGGCGACAAAGCCAAGGCGGACGCAATCCAAGCTCAGATCGACAACTACGAAACCCACATCGTACCGATCATCGCTGACATTGACGCTGGCTTTGGTAACCCAGAGGCTACCTACCTGCTGGCCAAGAAAATGATCGAAGCCGGTGCCTGCTGCATCCAGATCGAGAACCAAGTATCGGATGAGAAGCAGTGCGGTCACCAAGACGGTAAAGTAACCGTTCCGCATGCTGACTTCCTGGCCAAAATCAACGCCGTTCGCTATGCCTTCCTGGAACTGGGTGTTGACGATGGCGTCATCGTTGCCCGTACTGACTCCTTGGGTGCTGGCCTGACCAAGCAAATCGCCGTGACCAACGAGCCAGGCGATCTGGGCGATCTGTACAACTCCTTCTTGGATTGCGAAGAAATCTCCGCAGCCGAGCTGGGCAATGGCGATGTAGTTATCAAGCGCGAAGGCAAGCTGCTGCGTCCGAAGCGTCTGCCTTCCAACCTGTTCCAATTCCGTAAAGGAACCGGTGAAGCGCGTTGCGTTCTGGACAGCATCACCTCGCTGCAAAACGGTGCTGACCTGCTGTGGATCGAGACTGAGAAGCCCCACGTTGGCCAGATCAAAGGCATGATGGATGAAATCCGTAAGGTCATCCCCAACGCCAAGCTGGTTTACAACAACAGCCCGTCCTTCAACTGGACTCTGAACTTCCGTCAGCAAGTATTCGATACCCTGCAAGCCGAAGGCAAAGATGTTTCCGCCTACGACCGTGCCAAACTGATGAGCGCCGAATACGACGCCACCGAACTGGCTCAGATCGCCGACGAGAAGATCCGTACCTTCCAACGCGACGGCTCTGCTCAGGCTGGCATCTTCCACCACCTGATCACGCTGCCAACCTACCACACCGCGGCTCTGTCCACTGATAACCTGGCCAAAGGCTACTTCGCTGAAGAAGGCATGCTGGCCTACGTTAAAGGTGTTCAGCGTCAAGAGATTCGCCAAGGCATCGCCTGCGTTAAACACCAGAACATGGCTGGCTCCGACATCGGCGACAACCATAAAGAGTACTTCGCTGGTGAAGCGGCTCTGAAGGCTGGTGGTAAAGACAACACCATGAACCAGTTCCACTAATCGGAACAGTTCAACCCGAGCATAGCTAGAATCTGCCCTCTCTAGGTTCTAGCGCTGCAACTGATGGCCCCGTAGCAATACGGGGCTTTTTTTATGCCTTACCGCGTATCAAATATTTCAGCACTCACCTCAAACTGTCATCGGACTGTCTTATTTCCTCGTTAGCGTCGGAGTGCTCCCCAATAAAACAGCACAAAGATCGAAAATGAGATCTATGAATCACGACAAGATGACCGCCATCAACGCACAGCACCGTGAACCGCCTGCCAATAGCTCAAACAACTTGCACCTCAATGACGTATTAGCCCAAAGCCGCCGCCAACTGATTAAAGGCAGTGCTGCTTTATGCGCCCTTAGCTTTATGGGGGTAAGTCTTATACCTAAAGCACGGGCAGAATCGGCAGAGACCGAAACAACACCCAGTCCAATCACCCGCCTCCCGTTTGAGGCTATTCCCATCAGCCGCGCAGACAGCATTCAACTTCCTGAAGGCTTTAGTGGCGAAGCTTTTATTCCTTGGGGAACACCCATTACGGGGCGTTACCCCAGCTTTTTGGAAGACGCCAGCAACACGGCCCAAGATCAGGCGGAGCAAACGGGCATGCACCATGATGGCATGCACTTTTTCCCCATTGATGCTCAGGTCGGAGCAGGCAAGCGCAGCGATCACGGGTTACTGGTAGTCAATCACGAGTACATTGACCCGCAATTACTGCATCCCAATGGCCCAACCCTATCAACAGTGGGTGAACGCACCAACGCCGATGAAGTGCGCAAAGAAATCAACGCCCACGGAGTTTCGGTGGTAGAAATCCAACGCGATAGCCGAGGACGTTGGTCTGTGTTGCCCTCAACCCGTAATCGACGTATTACCGGCGTTACCCCCATGCGCATTGAAGGCCCAGCCCGAGGCCACGCGCTCATGCAAACGCGCTACAGCCCCAGCGGAACTACCAGCCGAGGCACCTTAAACAACTGTGCCAGCGGCCACACTCCTTGGGGCACGTACCTGACCTGTGAAGAAAATTGGGCGGGTTATTTCTCTAACCAAGATGCAGAACCACCTCGCGAACACAGCCGCTACGGGATTCAAAAAACCACCCGCTATGGCTGGGAAACCCTAACCGGGGATGAATTCCAGCGCTTCGATGCCAGCCAACAAGCGGACAGTCCATTGAAAGACTACCGCAATGAGCCCAACACCTTTGGTTGGGTAGTAGAGATTGATCCTTTTAATCCTGACGCTACCCCTATCAAGCACACTGCATTAGGGCGTTTTGCTCACGAAGGCATTATTTTCGCCCCCACTGAGCCAGGGCAAAGGCTGGTGTGCTATTCCGGCGATGACTCAGCCAACGAGTACATCTATAAATACGTCAGCCGTAACCCCTATCGTCCGCGCTCAGACAATAGCCGTTTACTGGATGAGGGTATCCTGTACGTAGCTCGCTTCAATGCAGACGGTACGGGTGATTGGCTGGCTCTGGATCTTAGAGATCCCGACTTTCAAAAAGCCTGCACCGCCAAGGGCGTTCAGTTCAGTGACCAAGGCGAGGTACTGATCAATACTCGACTGGCGGCTGATGTTGCCGGAGCCACCAAAATGGATCGCCCTGAATGGGGAGCCATCAACCCAATCTCGGGAGAAGTGTACTTTACCCTGACCAATAACAGTGCACGCAAAACCGCAGATGCTGCTAATCCGCGCAGTCCTAATCCTTATGGACACATCATTCGCTGGCAGGAAAGCAGCCCAGATTATTCAGGTACCCATTTTAATTGGAGTATTTATCTGCTAGCCGGCCCTGAACAAGAAGGTCAAATACAAGAGCAATTCTTACAAGCAGAGAATATTTTGGCCAGTCCCGATGGTCTGTGGTTCGATCCAGCAGGCCGCTTGTGGATTCAAACCGATATGAGTGGTGATCAACTCAGTTCTGGCCCCTTTGGTAACAACCAAATGTTGGTTTCCGACCCCACGACTGGCGAAACCAAACGCTTTTTAGTAGCCCCAATCGGTGCAGAAGTTACAGGTATTACGGCCACACCGGACTTTCGTACTTTGTTTATTAATATCCAACATCCCGGCGAAGGCTCTACCTCAAAACGATTTACCAGTCACTGGCCCTCGGGTGAAGACAAACGTCCGCGCTCAGCCACTTTAGTAATTAACCGTACTAACAATCGACCATTAATATAAGCTTAGTCCGGGTATTGGTATTTTTTTTGCTTAAAATATCAATACCTCACGACAAAAATCAATAATTAACACATGATAATAATTATCAACAAATAACAGTACCTTAGTATTAAAACGAAAGATCCTATATATTTTCATATAACACATGAAAATATAAAAAATGCTCAAAAATCTTTTTAGCTCTAAAAAAGATTAAATATGAATCAATAAATTAATGTTCATTGATATAAATCAATGAACAAACACAAGAATATTAGAATTTACAACGAGACACACTCAAAGCAATACGAAATTAATGTCCCAGCAAGACTAAATAAGTTCCTTGAAGAGGCTTATAAATAGGCACTAAAATTTGCGCAGTTTTCTATTGCGTTAAATTACTTTTAACGTGCCAATTTAATAACAAGTTCCCTCTTCTTGGAGTTCAACATGCCTGATGCAGGTTCTTCCCTTGCCCATAACTGGGGCTTGGGTATCTTTTTATTGGGTGTCTGTGCCCTATGTTTGTTCATGCTAGGTGTATCCAGCCTCCTCGGTAGCAAAGCCTGGGGACGCAGCAAGAACGAACCCTTTGAATCAGGGATTGTTTCCACCGGCTCAGCCCGCCTTCGCCTCTCCGCCAAGTTCTACTTAGTCGCGATGTTGTTCGTTATCTTCGACGTCGAGGCTCTTTACCTATTCGCCTGGTCTGTCTCAGTACGCGAAAGCGGCTGGGCTGGATTTATTGAGGTAGCTATTTTTATCGCAATTCTACTGGCTGGCCTTGTTTATCTTTGCCGTGTAGGGGCTCTAGATTGGTCCCCTGCTAGCCGCAAAGCACGACAAGAACAGCAAAAGTAAAGAGGCCTTGTCATGCAGTATAAACTAACTCGAATAGACCCCAATGCGACCAATACGCACTACCCCATCGGGGAACGCCAATTGGTTGATGATCCCTTAGAACAGGTTCATCGCAACGTCTTCATGGGTAAACTGGAAGATGTGATGAAGAAGGCGGTCAACTGGGGACGCAAAAACTCCCTGTGGCCTTACAACTTCGGTCTGTCTTGCTGCTATGTGGAAATGACCACAGCCTTTACCGCGCCCCACGATATCGCCCGCTTCGGGGCCGAAGTAATCCGAGCCTCACCGCGCCAAGCTGACTTCATGGTGGTTGCCGGAACGCCCTTTATCAAAATGGCTCCGGTGATTCAGCGCCTGTACGAGCAAATGCTCGAACCCAAGTGGGTGATTTCCATGGGTGCCTGCGCCAACTCCGGTGGCATGTACGACATCTACTCCGTAGTACAGGGTGTCGACAAATTCTTACCCGTAGACGTGTACGTACCCGGCTGCCCACCCCGCCCCGAGGCCTTCCTGCAAGCCTTAATGCTGTTGCAAGACTCCATCGGCCAAGAGCGCCGTCCGCTGTCTTGGGTAGTGGGCGATCAGGGCGTATATCGGGCTGAGATGCCTTCGCAGCGTGAAGTGCGCCGCGAGCAGCGTATCCAAGTCACCAATTTGCGCAGTCCGGACGAAGTCTAATCCGCCCTGACTGACAAAGGCATTTACCCCTTGACCATAGTGATTTGAATCATGACCGCAGAACAGGCGCTGTACATCCCGCCGTACAAGGCCGATGACCCGGATGTTGTTGGCGAGCTGACTGCCCGCTTCGGCGAGCAGACGCTCACCCTACAAGGAACCCGCACCGGCATGCCGGTAGTTTGGGTACCCCGTGAAAAACTGATCGAAGTGCTGAGCTTCCTGCGTGGACTGCCCCGCCCCTACGTCATGCTGTATGACCTGCATGGTGTGGATGAGCGGCTGCGTACCCATCGTCAGGGACTGCCGGCTGCTGACTTCAGCGTGTTCTACCATCTGATGTCACTGGAGCGTAACAGCGACGTGATGATCAAGGTAGCGCTCTCTGAAGGGCAAATGAACCTGCCGACCGCCTCCAACATTTGGCCCAACGCCAACTGGTACGAGCGTGAAGTCTGGGACATGTACGGCATCACCTTCGATGGCCATCCGCACCTGACTCGTCTGCTGATGCCGCCAACCTGGGAAGGTCACCCGCTGCGTAAAGACTACCCAGCCCGTGCCACCGAGTTCGATCCCTACACTCTGACCGCTGCCAAGCAAGATCAAGAGCAGGAAGCCCTGCGCTTTGAGCCTTCTAAATGGGGCATGAAGCAGCACAAGGAACACGAAGACTTCATGTTCCTGAACTTGGGCCCGAACCACCCTTCGGCCCACGGTGCTTTCCGGATTGTGCTGCAACTGGACGGTGAAGAGATCGTCGACTGCGTGCCTGAAATCGGCTACCACCACCGTGGTGCTGAGAAGATGGCCGAGCGTCAAAGCTGGCACAGTTTCATCCCCTACACCGACCGGATCGACTATCTGGGCGGGGTGATGAACAACCTGCCGTACGTGCTTTCGGTTGAGAAGCTGGCCGGTATTACCGTTCCGGCGCGGGTCGATGTGATCCGTATCATGATGGCTGAGTTCTTCCGCATCCTGAACCACCTGCTGTATCTGGGTACGTACATTCAGGACGTGGGCGCGATGACTCCGGTGTTCTTCACCTTCACCGACCGTCAACGCGCCTATAAAGTGGTCGAAGCCATCACCGGTTTCCGTCTGCATCCGGCTTGGTACCGCATCGGTGGCGTCGCCCACGACCTGCCACGCGGCTGGGACAAACTGGTCAAAGAATTCATTGACTGGATGCCCAAGCGCCTCGACGAGTACGAAAAAGCCGCGCTGCAAAACAGCATCCTCAAAGGCCGTACCCAAGGCGTTGCCGCGTATAACAGCAAAGAAGCGCTGGAGTGGGGTATTACCGGTGCTGGCCTGCGTGCCACCGGCGTGGATTTTGACCTGCGTAAAGCCCGTCCGTACTCCGGCTACGAAAACTTCGAGTTCGAAGTTCCGCTGGCGGCCAATGGCGATGCCTACGACCGCTGCATGGTCAAAATGGGCGAAATGCGTCAGAGCCTGCGCATCATTGAGCAGTGCCTGAAAAACATGCCCGAAGGCCCGTACAAAGCGGATCACCCGCTGACGACGCCACCACCGAAAGAACGTACCCTGCAACACATCGAGACCCTGATTACCCACTTCCTGCAAGTGTCTTGGGGCCCGGTGATGCCGGCTAACGAAAGTTTCCAAATGATCGAAGCCACCAAAGGGATCAACAGCTATTACCTAACCAGTGATGGCGGCACCATGAGCTACCGCACCCGTATTCGCACGCCGAGCTTTGCACACCTGCAACAGATTCCGGCGGTGATTCGCGGCAGCATGATCCCTGACCTGATTGCCTATTTGGGCAGTATCGACTTCGTCATGGCTGACGTGGACCGCTGATCATGAGCCCGACAGAACTGATTCAGACTGACCGTTTCGTGTTAAGCGAAACCGAGCGCTCGGCCATCGAGCACGAAATGCACCACTACGAAGATCCACGCGCGGCCTCTATTGAGGCGCTGAAGATCGTGCAAAAAGCACGGGGCTGGGTTCCCGATGGTGCTATTCCGGCCATTGCGGACATCCTCGGCATTCCCGGCAGCGATGTGGAAGGCGTTGCAACCTTCTACAGCCAGATCTTCCGCAGTCCAGTGGGTCGCCACATCATCCGTGTGTGCGACAGCATGACCTGCTACATCGGCGGCCATGAAACCCTGCTGGAAAGCGTTCAGAACGCGCTGGGCATTGGCTTGGGTCAAACCACCGCCGATGGCCGCTTTACCCTGCTGCCCGTGTGCTGCTTGGGTAACTGCGACAAAGCCCCAGCCCTGATGATCGACGAGGACACCTTCGGCAATGCTACGCCCGAAGGGATGGCCGCCCTGCTGGAGCAATATCCATGACACTCGCATCCTTCGGCCCGATCAATAGCTCTGCCCGTCAGGAGCAAACCCATCCGCTGACGTGGCGCTTGCGCGCAGATGGCGAACCCGTTTGGCTGGACGAATACCGCCAGAAGAACGGTTACGCTGCCGCCCGCAAAGCCTTGCTGGAAATGGCCCAAGCGGACATCGTGCAGCAAGTGAAAGACTCCGGCCTCAAAGGTCGCGGCGGTGCGGGCTTCCCCACCGGCGTGAAATGGGGTCTGATGCCTGCCGATGACAGCATCACCACCCGTTACCTGCTGTGTAACGCGGATGAGATGGAGCCCAACACCTGGAAAGATCGCATGCTGATGGAGCAACTGCCCCATCAATTGATTGAAGGCATGCTGATCAGTGCGCGCGCGCTGAAAACCTACCGGGGTTACATCTTCCTGCGCGGTGAATACGTCGACGCAGCGCGTAACCTGAACCGCGCCATCGATGAAGCCAAGGCCGCTGGCCTGTTGGGGAAAAACATTCTCGGCACTGGCTTCGACTTTGAGCTGTTCGTGCACACCGGTGCTGGCCGTTACATCTGCGGTGAAGAAACTGCGCTGATTAACTCGCTGGAAGGCCGCCGTGCTAACCCACGCGCCAAGCCACCGTTCCCAGCCGCCGCCGGTGTTTGGGGTAAACCCACCTGCGTCAACAACGTGGAAACCCTGAACAACGTGCCCGCCATCGTCCTCAACGGCGTGGATTGGTACAAGTCGCTGGCCCGTCCCGGCAGTGAAGACATGGGCACCAAGCTCATGGGCTTCTCCGGCAAGGTGAAAACCCCCGGCATCTGGGAAGTACCCTTCGGCATCAGCGCCCGCGAACTCTTTGAAGATTTCGCCGGTGGTATGCGCGATGGCTACACCCTGAAGTGCTGGCAGCCCGGTGGCGCAGGTACAGGCTTCTTACTGCCCGAACATCTGGAAGCCAGCATGTATGCCGGTGGCATTGGCAAAGTCGGCACCCGTATGGGTACAGGCCTCGCCCTAGCCGTAGATACCAGCATCAATATGGTTTCCCTGCTGCGCAACATGGAAGAGTTCTTCGCCCGTGAGTCTTGCGGCTGGTGTACGCCTTGCCGTGACGGTCTGCCTTGGAACGTAAAAATATTGCGTGCCCTAGAAAAAGGCCAAGGCGAACCAGGAGACATCGAGCTACTGGAACACTTAGTACGCAGCTGCGGCCCGGGCAAAACCTTCTGTGCCCACGCACCCGGTGCGGTCGAGCCTTTAGGCAGCGCGATCAAGTACTTCCGAGCCGAGTTTGAGGCGGGCCTCGCCTGATTCGGTTTAGGCCCGAGGCAGTAGTCCATCGGGCCGGTAACGCTTTTTATATAGCCATTCCCGTTTCGGCGGGTAGGAAGAGACGCTCATGGCCACTATTCACATAGACGGCAAAACCTATGAGGTCGATGGGTCAGACAACCTGTTACAGGCTTGTCTATCCCTCGGGCTCGATGTGCCTTACTTCTGCTGGCACCCCTCGCTGGGCAGTGTCGGCTCGTGCCGCCAATGTGCTGTTACCCAGTACAACGATGAAAACGACAAGCGCGGCCGCTTGGTCATGTCTTGCATGGCGCCGGTACAGGACAACATGTGGATCTCCGTCGAAGACGAAGAAGCCAAGAAGTTCCGTGCCAGTGTTGTTGAATGGTTGATGACCAACCACCCGCACGACTGCCCAGTCTGCGAAGAAGGCGGTCACTGCCATCTGCAAGATATGACGGTGATGACCGGCCACAACAAGCGCCGTTATCGCTTCACCAAACGTACCCACCAAAATCAGGAGCTCGGCCCGTTCGTCGCCCATGAGATGAACCGCTGCATCGCCTGCTACCGCTGCGTGCGTTACTACAAAGACTATGCCGGCGGCACGGATCTGGGCGTATATGGCGCTCACGACAACGTGTACTTTGGCCGCGTTGAAGACGGCGTGCTGGAAAGCGAATTCTCCGGCAACCTGACCGAAGTCTGCCCCACCGGTGTCTTCACCGACAAAACCCACTCCGAGCGCTACAACCGCAAGTGGGACATGCAGTTTGCGCCGAGCATCTGCCACGGCTGCTCCACCGGCTGTAACATCAGCCCCGGTGAGCGCTACGGCGAACTGCGTCGGATCGAAAACCGCTTCAACGGTGAGGTCAACCAGTACTTCCTGTGCGACCGTGGCCGCTTTGGTTATGGCTACGTCAACCGCACAGATCGTCCTCGCCAAGTGCTGTTGGACGGCCAAGCCCTCAGCATTGATACCGCCTTTGCTCGGTTATCGGATCGCCTGAAAGCTCGCCGTTTGGTCGGTATCGGCTCGCCGCGTGCCAGCTTAGAAAGCAACCATGCCCTTAAAGAGCTGGTCGGCGCAGAGAACTTCTCCACCGGCTTGACTCAATCTGAGCAAGAGCTGCTGGAGCTGACGCTGGATATCCTGCAAAACGGCCCGCTGCCCACCTCTACCCTGCGCGATGTCGAAGCCCATGACGCAGTGTTTGTATTGGGTGAAGACCTGACCCAAACCGCGCCTCGGATTGCTTTGGCTGTGCGTCAAGCCGCTAAAGGCAAAGCGACTGAAATCGCTGCCGGTATGAAGATTCAGGATTGGCACGCTTTGGCGGTGAAAAACGTCGCCCAAAATGCGCTGTATCCCGTGTTTATTGCCAGCACCCAAGAAACGCGCTTGGATGACGTAGCCGACACGCTGCACGCTGCCCCAGCCGATCTGGCGCGCTTTGGTTTTGCCGTCGCGCACTTCATCGACAACACCGCGCCTGTCGTCACAGGTTTGAGCAATGAGGTTCTGGCCCAAGCCCAAAGCTTGGCTCTGTCCCTGTTGGCCGCCCGTCGTCCGTTGTTGGTAGCGGGTAGCTCCTTGGGTTCTCGCGCCATTCTGGAAGCCGCAGCCAACATCGCCAAAGCGCTGAAAAACCGTGAAAAAGCGGCCTCGATCAGCTTGGTGGTTCCTGAAGCCAACAGTCTGGGTCTGGCGCTGCTGGGCGGTAAGCCGTTAGAAAGCGTTCTTGACCTGAGCACCGCTGATGCGCTGTTCGTGCTGGAAAATGATCTCTACCGCCGTCTGGATGCCCAACGGGTTGACGAGGCACTGAGCAAAGTGTCCACCTTGGTGGTGCTGGATCATCAGCAAACGGAGACCTTGAAGAAAGCTCAGTTTGTGTTGCCCGCCGCTACCTTCGCGGAAGCCGACGGTACACTGGTCAGCCAAGAAGGTCGCGCCCAACGCTTCTTCCAAGTCTTTGATCCCACGTTCTACAAGCCCGGCGATCAAGTACGCGAAAGCTGGCGTTGGTTGCATGGCCTCAGCTCAGCGCTGAAAGGCCAAGCCATCGACTGGACATTATTGGATCACGCCACCGAAGCCTGCGCCGCTGCGGTGCCCGCCTTGGCCGGTATTCGTGATGCAGCGCCCAAAGCCTCATTCCGGATTAAAGGTCTGAAGCTGGCGCGCGAGCCGCTCCGTTACAGTGGCCGTACTGCCATGCGCGCTAAGATCAACGTCCACGAGCCCCGCATTCCGCAGGATCAAGACACCGCCTTTGCCTTCTCCATGGAAGGTTATTCCGGTACTCAAGAACTGCGGCAGCAAATTCCCTTTGCTTGGGCTCCGGGTTGGAACTCGCCTTCGGCGTGGAACAAATTCCAAGACGAAGTGGGCGGCCATCTGCGCGCGGGTGATCCCGGCGTGCGTTTGATTGAGCCTAGCGGTGCAGACAGCCACTGGTTCAGCGTGTGTGCAGCCTACCAACCGGAAGCTGGACGTTTTATCAGCGTACCGGTGCACCACATTTTTGGCAGCGGTGAGATGTCTGCCCTGACACCCGTCATGCAAAGCCGCATTCCAGCGCCTTATGCTGTGGTTTCCAGCGAAGATGCCGAGCGTTTGGGCTTGAAAGATGGCGCACAGGTTCAACTGCGCAGTGACACGCAATCGCTGACCGTCACCCTGAACCTCAGCACGCAATTGCAACCGGGCCTGATCGGACTGCCAGTAGGTATTTCCGCCATCCCTGTTAAAGCAGGACTGGTCATCGACGCGATTGAGGAGTGCGTGCAATGAGCTGGCTGTCTCCGGAAATGGCGGACATCGTCATTCAAATCCTGAAGTCGCTGGTCATCATGCTGGCGGTGGTGGTGTGCGGTGCGCTGCTCAGTTGGGTAGAGCGTCGTCTGCTGGGCCTGTGGCAAGACCGCTATGGCCCGAACCGAGTTGGCCCCTTTGGTGCCTTCCAGCTCGGCGCGGACATGGTGAAGATGTTCTTCAAAGAAGACTGGAATCCACCCTTCGTGGATAAACTGATCTTCACCCTCGCCCCTGTGGTCGCTATGAGTGCCTTGCTGATCGCCTTTGTGGTGATCCCTGTCACTCCGACGTGGGGCGTTGCGGATCTGAACATCGGTCTGTTGTTCTTCTTCGCCATGGCGGGCTTGGCCGTGTACGCGGTGCTGTTTGCCGGTTGGTCGAGTAACAACAAATTTGCCCTGATCGGTGCTTTGCGCGCTTCAGCACAAACCCTGTCTTACGAGGTGTTCTTAGGACTCTCGCTGATGGGGATTGTGGCGCAGGTCGGTTCGTTCAATATGCGCGATATCGTGGACTATCAGGCGCAAAATGTCTGGTTCATCATCCCGCAGATTCTGGGCTTTGCGACCTTCTTCATCGCTGGCGTGGCAGTCACCCACCGTCATCCCTTTGACCAGCCCGAAGCGGAGCAGGAAATCGCCGACGGTTACCACATTGAATATGCCGGTATGAAATGGGGCATGTTCTTCGTGGGTGAGTACATCGGCATCGTGATGGTGTCGGCTCTGTTGGTGACTCTGTTCTTCGGTGGTTGGCATGGCCCCTTCGGTCTGCTACCGGAAGTGCCCTTCCTGTGGTTTGCCCTGAAAACCGGCTTCTTCATCATGCTGTTCATCCTGCTGCGCGCTTCTTTACCGCGTCCGCGTTATGACCAAGTGATGGCCTTTGGCTGGAAGGTCTGCCTGCCTCTGACCCTGATTAACCTGCTGGTGACCGGCGCGCTCGTTTTGGCCGCCCAGTGAGGACTGTCCGATGATTCGATCCATAATTCACATTCTGCACGGTACCTACACGCAACTGCGCAGCTTGGTCATGGTGTTCTCCCATGCCTTCCGCAAGCGTGACACCCTGCAATATCCGGAAGAGGCGGTCTATCTGCCTCCACGCTATCGTGGCCGCATTGTTCTGACCCGCGATCCCGATGGCCAAGAACGTTGCGTGGCATGCAACCTCTGCGCTGTCGCCTGCCCCGCTTCCTGCATCTCCTTGCAGAAAACTGAGGCTGAGGACGGTCGTTGGTATCCCGAGTTCTTCCGCATTAACTTCTCGCGCTGCATTTTCTGCGGCATGTGCGAAGAGGCGTGCCCCACCACGGCGATTCAGCTCACTCCAGACTTCGAGATGGCGGACTTCCGTCGTCAGGATCTGGTGTATGAGAAAGAAGACCTGCTGATCTCTGGCCCCGGTAAGTATCCGGAGTACAACTTCTACCGCGTTTCTGGTTTGTCCATCACCGGCAAGCCTAAGGGTGCGGCTCAGAACGAGGCAGCTCCAATCAACGTGAAAGGCTTGCTGCCCTGAGGACATGACGATGGAATTTGCTTTTTACTTTTCCGCCGGTATTGCCGTGCTCGCGACCCTCAGGGTGGTGACGCATACCAATCCGGTACATGCCTTGCTGTACTTCATCATCTCGCTGCTGGCTGTGGCCATGTGCTTCTTCTCGCTGGGCGCGCCCTTTGCGGGGATTTTGGAAATCATCGTTTACGCCGGTGCCATCATGGTGCTGTTCGTGTTCGTGGTGATGATGCTCAACCTCGGCAGCTCCACCATGGCGCAGGAGCGTCAATGGTTGAAGCCCGGCATTTGGTTTGGCCCCGCTGCTTTGTCTTTGGTTCTGCTGATTGAGCTGCTGTATGTGCTGTTTAGCAGCGATGTCACGGCCACCATTACCGGCGAAAGCGTCGATGCTAAAGCGGTTGGTGTTCATTTATTCGGGCCTTACCTGTTGGCGGTAGAGCTGGCATCCATGCTGCTGTTGGCTGCATTGGTAGCGGCTTTCCACTTAGGTCGTCCAGAAGCCAAGGAGCTGTCATGAACGGTATTCCCATGGAGCACGGCCTCGCCTTGGCCGCAGTGCTGTTCAGTATTGGCCTGCTGGGGCTGATGGTACGGCGCAATATTTTGTTCGTGCTGATGAGTCTAGAAGTGATGATGAACGCTGCGGCGCTGGCCTTTGTGGTCGCAGGCGCGCGCTGGATTCAAGCCGACGGACAAATCATGTACATCCTGGTGATTACGCTGGCGGCTGCTGAGGCCAGCATTGGATTGGCGATCCTGCTGCAATTGCATCGCCGCTTCAACACCCTGGACATTGATGCAGCCAGTGAGATGCGCGGATGAACCTTTTATTCCTAACCTTTGTATTTCCGCTGATCGGCTTTTGTCTGCTGTCTTTTTCACGCGGCCGCTGGTCGGAGAATAAGTCAGCGCTGATCGGCGTGGGCTCGGTGGCTCTGTCGGCTTTGACCAGTGCGTGGGTGATCGCGGACTTTCTGAGCAACCCACCCTCAGGTGGCGTTTACCATCAGCTATTGTGGCAGTGGATGGCCGTTCCCGGCTTCTCCGCCGACCTCGCTCTGTATCTGGACGGACTGTCCGTAACCATGCTTGGCGTGGTGACGGGGGTGGGTTTCTTTATCCACCTGTTCGCCTCTTGGTACATGCGCGGTGAAGTGGGCTACTCCCGCTTCTTTGCCTACACCAACCTGTTTATCGCTAGCATGTTGTTCTTGGTGCTGGGCGATAACCTGCTGTTCCTGTACTTCGGTTGGGAAGGCGTGGGTCTGTGCTCCTACCTGCTGATCGGCTTCTACTACTCAGATCGCAACAACGGCAATGCCGCACTGAAAGCCTTTATCGTGACCCGCGTGGGTGACGTGTTTATGGCTTTTGGTCTGTTCATTCTGTTTGTGCAGTTAGGCACCCTGAATATTCAGGAAGTCTTGACCCTCGCGCCTCAGAAGTTTGCCCAAGGTGACTTGTGGGTCACATTGGCCGCTCTGGCCCTGCTGGGTGGTGCGGTCGGTAAATCCGCTCAATTGCCGCTGCAAACTTGGTTGGCCGACGCGATGGCAGGCCCAACGCCAGTTTCGGCCCTGATCCACGCCGCCACCATGGTGACTGCCGGTGTGTATCTGATCGCCCGGACGCACGGTCTGTTCCTGTTGGCTCCAGACATTCTGGAACTGGTGGGCATCGTCGGCGGTGTAACGCTGGTGCTGGCCGGTTTTGCCGCGCTGGTACAAACCGACATCAAACGTATCCTCGCGTACTCCACCATGAGCCAGATCGGTTATATGTTCTTGGCGTTAGGCGTGGGGGCTTGGGACGCGGCGATTTTCCACCTGATGACCCATGCCTTCTTCAAGGCGCTGCTGTTCCTTGCTTCCGGTTCGGTGATTCTGGCCTGCCACCACGAGCAGAACATCTTCAAGATGGGCGGTCTGTGGAAGAAGATTCCGCTGGCGTACCTCAGCTTCTTGGTCGGTGGTTCGGCGCTGGCGGCTCTGCCTTTGGTCACTGCCGGTTTCTACTCTAAGGATGAAATCCTGTGGGAAGCCTTAGCCAGCGGCCATAACCTGCTGTTGATTGCCGGTCTGTTGGGTGCGTTCTTAACCTCCATCTACACCTTCCGCCTAATCTTTATCACCTTCCACGGTGAAGCTAAGACGGATGCCCATAGCGGTCACGGTCTGTCCCATCACCTGCCTTTGCTGGTTCTGATTGTGCTGTCTACCGCAGTCGGTGCTTGGATCACGCCTCCACTGCACGGCGTTCTGCCCGAAAGCGTAGGCCATGCCGGTGGCGATGCCAAACACACCTTGGAATTCGTATCGGGTGGTATTGCGGTTGCCGGTATTTTGATCGCTGCGCTGTTGTTCCTAGGCAAACGCACGCTGGTGACTAAGCTGGCGCAAACCACTGTGGGCCGCAAGCTCAGTGCGCTGTGGTATGCCGCGTGGGGCTTCGATTGGCTGTATGACTTGCTATTCGTCAAGCCCTATCTGCTGGTCTGCCGCGCGTTGGGCAAAGACCCTGTAGATCAAGGTATTGGTGTGCTGCCCTATTTAGTCCGCCAAGGCAATGCTCTGACGGTTCGCACCGAAAACGGCCAGTTGCGCTGGTATGCCCTCTCCCTCGTGGCGGGTGGCGTGCTGTTGCTCGGCATCATTCTGCTCTGATTTGTGCAAGGACTCGAATTCGTCATGATTCTGCCCTGGCTTATCCTTATCCCCTTTGTCGGCGGCCTCCTGTGCTGGTTCACCGAGCGCTTCGACAAAAATCTACCGCGCTGGATTGCTTTAATCAGCGTGAGCTTACTCCTGCTCCTGAGCCTCTGGCTTTGGGCCACAGGGAACTACCAACTGGCTCCCACGCCCAGCACCGGCATTGCTTGGACTTTAGAGTTTAAGCAGCCTTGGATTGAGCGCTTTGGTATTAGCGTTCATCTGGCCCTCGATGGCCTGTCCATGCTGATGATCGTGCTCACTGGCTTGCTGGGTGTGCTCTCGGTGTTCTGCTCTTGGAAAGAGATCCAGCATCGGGTCGGCTTCTTCCACCTCAACCTGCTGTGGATTTTAGGCGGCGTGGTGGGTGTGTTCTTGGCCATCGACCTGTTCCTGTTCTTCTTCTTCTGGGAGATGATGCTGGTTCCCATGTACTTCCTGATCGCCCTCTGGGGTCATAGTGGAAGTGCAGGCAACAGCCGTATCAGTGCCGCGACTAAGTTCTTCATCTTCACTCAGGCCAGCGGTCTGATCATGCTGCTGTCCATTCTGGGACTGGTGTTTGTCAATTATCAGGCTACCGGCGTACTCACTTTTGATTACGCGACCCTGCTGAAAGCCAAACTGCCTGAAGGCGTGGACTATGTGCTGAT
Organism: Azomonas agilis; assembly: GCF_007830255.1. GTDB lineage: Bacteria > Pseudomonadota > Gammaproteobacteria > Pseudomonadales > Pseudomonadaceae > Azomonas > Azomonas agilis. Next base: position 364,227 of record NZ_VLKG01000002.1, on the reverse strand, counting down.
GCTGGGCTTCTTCGTCGCTTTCGCGGTGAAAATGCCAGTGGTTCCCGTACACTCTTGGCTGCCTGATGCTCATACCCAAGCGCCCACCGCCGGTTCGGTGGACTTAGCGGGTATTCTGCTGAAAACCGCCGCTTACGGTCTGATGCGCTTTGCCATTCCGCTGTTCCCTGAGGCTTCCGCTGAATTCGCGCCCATCGCCATGACCTTGGCGCTGATCGGTGTGTTCTACGGTGCCTTTGTGGCCTTCGCCCAAACCGACATGAAGCGCTTGATTGCCTATTCCAGCGTGTCGCACATGGGCTTTGTGCTGATTGGTATTTACTCCGGCAACATCCAAGCGCTGCAAGGTGCAGTGGTGTTGATGGTGGCGCACGGTCTGTCGGCTTCGGCGCTGTTTATTCTCAGTGGCCAGTTGTACGAGCGTCTGCATACCCGTGATATGCGTGAAATGGGCGGCCTGTGGGCGCGTCTGCCTTGGTTACCAGCGATCAGCCTGTTCTTTGCAGCAGCCTCTTTGGGTTTACCGGGTACGGGTAACTTTGTCGGTGAATTCTTGGTGCTGATGGGTACCTTTGCCACGGCGCCTTGGGTGATCGTGATTGGTACCTTCGGCTTGGTGGTGGGCTCGGTGTACTCGCTGATCATGATTCATCGCGCCTACTTTGGCCCCGCCCGCTCTGAAGAGCCGTTGCCGGGTCTGAACTGCCGTGAGCTGAGCATGGTACTGCTGTTGGCGGTGCTGTTGATCCTGCTGGGTGTTTATCCGCAACCGGTGCTGGATGCTTCCGCTGCGACCATGAACGGTGTTCAGCAATGGCTGGGCATTGCCCTGAACCAACTGGTGCGGTAGTCGTACAATGGATACTTCCACTATGCAACTGACTTTATCCCATTTCGTCGCCCTACTGCCTTTGCTGGTAGTAGGCGCTACCGCCATCGCTGTGATGCTGGGTATCGCTTGGCGACGTTGTCATCAACTGAGCTTTATCATCTCTACAGTGGGTTTGAATCTGGCGTTACTGTCCATCATTCCCGCCTTAAACGCTGCACCCACTGCGGTAACGCCGCTGCTACAGGTCGACAACTTCAGCCTGTTTTATACCGCGCTGATTTTGGTCTCCACCTTAGCCTGCTTAACGCTGACCCATGCTTATATGGGTAAGACTGAGCAAGCGGGCTTTCCGGGCAACCGTGAGGAGCTGTATCTGCTGATGTTGCTGTCGGCTACCGGCGGCATCGTGCTGGTTAGCACTCAGCATCTGGCAGGTCTGTTCATTGGTCTGGAGCTGATGTCAGTGCCGCTGTACGGTATGGTGGGCTATGCCTTCTTCAACCGTCACTCACTGGAAGCAGCCATCAAGTACATGGTGCTGTCTGCCACCGGCTCGGCTTTCCTGCTGTTTGGTATGGCGCTGCTGTACGGTGAAACCGGCAGTCTGGTGTTCTCGGTCATCGGCCAAAACGCGGTTACTGATCTGACTCGCATGGGCATTGGCCTGATGCTGGTGGGTCTGGCCTTTAAACTGTCGTTGGTTCCCTTCCACCTGTGGACACCCGACGTTTATCAAGGCGCTCCGGCTCCGGTGGGTGCGTTCTTGGCTACGGCCAGCAAGGTCGGTGTGTTTGCGGTGTTGGTGCGTTTGCTGGAGCTGTCTCCTGCGACCGCCGAAGGTTGGTTAAATACCCTGCTGACCCTGATCGCCATTGCCTCCATTCTGGTGGGTAACTTGCTGGCGCTGTTGCAAAACAACCTCAAGCGTCTGCTCAGCTACTCTTCCATTGCTCACTTTGGCTATCTGCTGGTGGCTCTGATTGCCAGCAACGGCATGGGTATGGAAGCCATTAGTGTCTATCTGACGGCCTATGTGCTGACCAGCTTGGGCGCATTCGGTGTGGTGACGCTGGTTTCTACGCCCTTTAAAGAGCGCGATGCCGATGCACTGTACGACTACCGTGGCCTGTTCTGGCGTCGGCCTTATCTGACTGCGGTACTGACGGTGATGATGCTGTCGCTGGCGGGTATTCCGCTCACGGCGGGCTTTATCGGTAAGTTCTACATTCTGGCCACTGGCGTGGATGCCAAGCTGTGGTGGCTGATGGGTGCGATGGTCTTAGGTAGCGCCATTGGCGTGTTCTACTACCTGCGGGTGATGATTACTCTGTTCCTGCGCGAACCGGGTATGCACCACCACGATGCACCTACCGGCTGGGGCCAACAAGCAGGCGGTATTATGCTGATGTTGGTTGCCGCCTTAACCCTGATCCTCGGTCTGTATCCACAACCGCTGTTGGATCTGGTGCAACATACGGGATTGGCTGGTTTATAACGAGCTACATCTGCTTAATAAAAAACCCAGCCTTGTGCTGGGTTTTTTATTATGGAAAACGGTTCAGATAGAAGCAGCCTAATTTCTTGCCTGACAAAAACCAAAATGCCATCATTACCAACACAATTAATTAAGCAGCCTTAGAGTACAACAAGATAGATAACCAATAACTCTATCGAAATGGATAATCCAAAGTTAAATATTAGAGGAATATTGGAGAAGTAATTGCAATGCAGATAAAGGATGAAAAACTTAGGGAGATTTGGCACAAGGCTAACCCGCCTGTGATCTTCAAAAGAAAATCAGGAGAACCGCTACTTGTAAAGCTACCTGGTGATAATCACCTCAATAACTTTGACATCATCCGCAATAATAAAAGACACAAACCAAAGTGGAATAAGCAATTTAAATGCTGGGAAACACCTGTTGCTTGGTATGACGATCTTGCACATCACTTACTCAGCCATTTTAGCGGTGTTTACCTAATTCAGTTATATCGTGAACAACAAAAGTGTGCCCCCGCTTGTTGGAATGCATTAGGCCTGCATTGTGAGTGTTCATGTATGGGAGCCAATCATGGATCAGGGCATCCAAGTGGAAACTGGCATGAGGTCAGCGAAACATTCGCCTTCACATGGGGTGATAAAAAATACGCTAGCCGGCTACTACTACCCACCTTGGATAAATACTCGTCTAACAATAAAACGGGGCACTCCCACAACCTTTGACCTTTGCGCCCCCTCCCTCAACAGCGGATAATCCCAAACCCACTTTCTTCCGCCTGTGAGCTCTATTGACGTGGAAATTTTTAAGGAATTCACCTTTGAATCAGCCCATCGCCTGCCCTTTGTTCCCTTAGGGCATAAATGTGGGCGCTTGCACGGGCACTCCTTTCGAGTAGCCATTTACATCAAGGGCGAGGTCAATCCAGCCACAGGATGGATCCGTGACTTCGGTGAGCTAAAAGAAATTTTTAAGCCCATCTATGAACAACTGGATCACCACTATCTGAACGAAATCCCCGGTTTGGAAAATCCAACCAGTGAGAATATTGCCAAGTGGATTTGGCAGCGGCTAAAACCCATTCTGCCTGAGCTATCGCGCATCCGTATTCATGAAACCTGCACCAGCGGCTGCGAATATACCGGCGGGGATTGAGGCTCTATCAAAGGCGACTTCCGATGTCGCCTTTTCATACACGCCTTATAGGAAGGCGTTTTCTCTATTGGTGTGATCGGTGATATCACGCACGCCTTTTAGGTCAGGAATGCGCTCCATCAGGGTTTTCTCAACCCCTTCTTTTAAGGTCGCATCCACCATGCTGCACCCTTGGCAACCACCCCCAAAACGCATGATAGCAACCCCATCCTCTACAATTTCAACCAAGCTGACCTGCCCGCCGTGGCTGGCTAAACCGGGGTTGATCTCAGTTTGCAGGTAGTAGTTGATACGTTCGGGTAGAGGGCTGCTGTCATCAATCATGGGAATTTTGGCATTAGGCGCCTTGATGGTCAGTTGACCACCCAAAGCATCCGTTGCGTAATCCACCAGCGCATCTTCTAAGAAGGGCTCGCTCACTCCATCAATCCAGACCATAAAGTCCTTCAGTGAGATGGCGATATCGTCCGGCTGCTGCTCACCAAAACGGCAGTACGCTAAGCAGCTTTCCGCATGGGGCGTGCCCGGATGGCTGATGAAAATACGAATCCCCATATCTTTGGCACTTTGTTTGGCTAACAGGCCTGCCAGATACTCTTGGGCGGCTTCGGTAATTGCAATAGCACTCATGGCAACTCCTGATGATTTTTGGCCAGTGTACGCCAGCCAAGGGGTTCAGAAAAGACTTACAGATTTAGTCAAGTATACCCAAAGCGTACTATCCGCCAAAAATCTTAGCGCTCCTAGACCAAGGTTGTAGTGGCCTACCTCATAAAGCAGGGACGACCGATGTTTTCAAGTCAATATCAACGCTGTTAAAACCCCTAAGCCAACAGCCACCGAAGCTTAAAACACAATCTGTAACATTAAGAGTAAAATAAGCATGGCCCAAGCAGACATGAACAATTGCTTGATAAAAATAGCCATTGCGAGTACTCAACCAATATGAACCTACTCAATGAAAGAATTAAATCCGTCTACGATAAGGTAGTCAGTGGTGTATTTTGCATCATTTTAGTTTTTATAATTTTAGGCATAATTATTGGCACTCTACAACTAATCACTACCGTCTGGAATTTATTCGAGTTTAAGGAAATAACCAGAAACTACACTGAGCTAATTACTGGAGTTTTAACACTCTATGTACTCATTGAGCTGTCCAAATCCCTAGTGGATTACCATGAAACCCATGAAATACGTATTTCATTTCTTATTGATGCAGCAATCATCTTTATAGTACGCGAAATCATGATTGCTCTTTTTGAGCATAAAGCTGAAGCTAATATTATTTATGCATTTTCTGTTTTTTTAATTTCTTTAGGATTCATCCGGTTAATTTTTTGGTACATCGCCCGTAAAGGAAACACCTCCATCCAAAATAAACAGGAATAGCGTTTAATGCATTAAGGCCCGTTTACAGAAACACGGGCCACTCACCTAATGGCGCTCTGAGTATACTAACTGATCCGCTGTACTACCTTCACAGCAGCAGGAATGAGTATCTCCACATGCTGAACATCAGATTGTATCCAATACAATGCTGCTGTTTGATGCAGTTGTTCAATAAACTTAGGCCCAGAGGGATGACCAAAATCATAATTACCTCGATGTAGAGGTAAATCCGTTGTATCTACTGTAACCTGATAGATACTACTCAAGGGAGCATAATTAGCTCGGTAATACTCAGCCTCTTGGAGTGTTTCAAGAGCAAATACTGACTCCAAACGACTGGGCTTATCGGAGTATTGAGTTAATCGTATTTCCTCTAATAAATACTCTAAAATAGATATAGGGCCAAAACTATCCTGAGCTTTAATTAATTGTCCCCAAGCACCCGGTTTAATAATACTGCCACTCACAAGACCCTTAGGAGCCACATGGTAAAACAGCGTATTCTCTGACTGACTCATGGGATATCTCTAATAGCTCGTTTGAGTTAGTGATCAATCCTAACAAGATTGCACAGTGTCGAATATTTTACCTTTAAGTGAATATTGCCCTGATCCGTGCGGTAGAGCGGATGATCAATCCTTGAGCATAGTTCGAGCCAAGAAGGTGCAAACCTTGGGGCTTGAGATGTATCTACGCGTTACATTTCTGAACTAACACACCCAAAATTGCGAAAAGCTGCGCTAACTCAGGTTATAAAGTCTGCATCAATCATTATGTGGCAAAAAAATTGCTTACACATTTTCTGTCGAATTATAGCGCTGATGCTTGGTCAAAGCACAGTGAATACAGGCTAAAACCTTGTTGTTCAATACAGGAGGTAAACATGACTGCAACTACCATTATTTATGCCCACGCAACACGTGAAGAAGCTGAACAGGCTGCTTTTAACGCAGGCTACCGTAAAAACCATCTGGATTGGGACGATGAATGGAATGCCTACCGCCCCACGCTTGAACGGCTGTATCAAGCAGGTCGGCAAGCCGCTCAGGGTAGCAAAAGGGTTACAGCCCAATAATAAGATGTGTGTACGTGTTGATCTTGCGTGAAGACTGATTTGATCCAACGACTCTGAACTGTGCCCTATTAACTATTTAAAATTAATCCAGAGTCGAATCTACCCACTGCTCAGTGAGCGCCTTGATACTTCAGGCGCTCACAATACCTTGCTAACTAAGCCAAGGCTTGCTGAAAAGATTCAATCCAAGGCTCAGCATCCGTTTCCTGATCGACCGTTTCGCTAGCATCTAAGCGCAGCATATCCTGCACTTCGCGCACACCCAGCTCAGAAAACAACTCTCGAATCTGCTCGCCCCCCTGACAAAAAGTCTTGCGATAATTGCTATCGCCCAAGGCAATAATTCCGCCAGGTAAGCCTCGCCAACTGGCCGGTAAGGTATCTCGCACCTCTAAGGCTAAAGGCAGCAAGTTGTTGGGTAATTCACCATGTCCTGTGGTCGAGGTTACAAACAGCAAGGCTTGAGGTGCAAACTGCTGTACGGCCGTTAAACTTGTCTGTGGCTCATACCAGACTTTGAACCCTGCTTGCTCCAACATCGCCTGTGCATGGCGCGCCACGCGTTCTGCTGTACCAAACACCGATCCCGATATAATGGCAATATTCACAATAGCTCCCTCGCGAAGGTTTGGGCATTCAGAGTAACCTGAGCCTAGCCGCCTGTCGCCTCCACCAAGGAACGAGAATATGCCTAACGCCTCTGCCCCCATTTTGATCACCGGTGCAGCACAGCGAATTGGCCTCCACTGTGCTCATCGCTTACTGGATGATGGGCATTCGTTGATCATTAGCTACCGCCGTGAACGACCTGTGCTCGAAGAGCTACGCCAACGCGGAGTCATCACACTGGCGGCTGACTTTTCTTCTGAGATGGGAATTCAAAGTTTTATCCAAAACCTTAAAACACAGACTAACGCGCTGCGCGCTATTATCCATAATGCCTCTGAATGGTCGGCGGATACCTCCGGGCAAGAGGCCGCAATATTCCAGCGCTTATTTTGCGTACATATGCTGGCTCCATACCTTATTAATCTGGGTTGCGCGGATTTGCTGCAACAACAGAGTCCTGCCGATATCGTCCACATCAGTGATGATGTCACGCGCAAAGGCAGTGCCAAACGCATCGCTTATACGGCCAGTAAAGCCGGATTAGAAAGCCTTACCCTCTCCTTTGCAGCTTTGTTAGCCCCCAAAGTCAAGGTCAATGGTATTGCTCCAGCCTTGATTAGTTTTAACTCAAATGATGATGAGGCATACCGACAGGCAGCCCTAGCAAAGTCGGCCCTGCATATTGAACCCGGCCCGGAGGTAGTCTATCAAAGCCTGCGTTATCTGCTGGATAATCCCTACTTAACTGGCACTACCCTCAGCCTCAATGGGGGTCGCCATCTGATTTAAGCCCTATGGAGAGTTATATGCCACAGTTGGAACCGGGAATGGCGCGCATCCGCATCAAGAATCTGAGCTTGCGCACCTACATAGGTATTAAGGAGGAAGAAATTCTCAATAAACAGGATGTCATTATTAATCTGAGCATCGTATATCCGGCCAGTGATGCGGTACAGGTTAACGACATTCAACATGCGCTGAACTACCGCACCATCACTAAAGCCGTTATTCAGCATGTGGAAAACAATAGGTTTGCCTTACTGGAACGCCTAACACAAGAAATACTCGATTTAGTTATGACCTACGATACCGTGCTTTATGCCCAAGTCGAAGTCGATAAGCCCCATGCCTTACGTTTTGCTGAATCCGTATCCATCAGTTTAGCGGCCCGTCGAGGCTAAGGCTGATAACCCCATCTGTGCAGGCGCGGCCTATTTCAATTCAAATGAACAGGGCAGCGCCATAAGGAAACATTCGCTACGTTTAATAGTTTAGCTACAGCACTATAAGCTTATGCTCATATTTAGCTGAAGTTATACATGTCGGCATGTTAATGTAAACCAATATATAATCCAAATTGCCTTTGGTTTAATATCCATCTTCACATTAAAATGACATAACTTTTGCTATAAACTATCCTACATAAGACCTATGATACGAAAAATACACTTACCTCAAAAAGAACGTGCTTTAAAACACGCCCAAACCCATGAAAAAGTCAAGAAAGATAAAAATCAATTTACTGTATTTAATAAAGTTCACTTACTATAAGTACTGTAATAAAATTCCTGTGATACAAGACTCTAACCAAACCCTTGATGAAATCATCCAGCATAAAAAATCCATCGCCCGATTTGGGGATGGAGAGCTCAATCTGTTGCATGGGCGCTCACTCAGATTTCAGCGCTTTGACCAATCTCTTGCCGATCGGTTAAAAGCTATTCTCACTACGTCCAAGGATAACTGTCTAATTGCACTACCTAAGCCCTTAATTGAACAAAACAATCTTAATAAAAAAGCTTCAGTATTCTGGAAAAATATGTTTAACAAGTACTTTTCCATTTACTTAAACTACATAGATATCAATAAAATCTATGCCAACACCAACGTCACTAGACCCTATATCGACTACCAAAAAAACAAAACTCAGGATCTTTTATTCCAAAAGTTCAAAGAGTTATTCAAAAATAGACGTATTTTTATCGTAGAGGGTGCTGCTTCGAAAATAGGCGTTGGTAATGACCTATTAGCAGAAACTACCACCATTCGCCGCATAATTACTAAGAGTAAAGATGCCTATGATGTTTACGATCAGTTACTGCACCGCTGCACGCAACTGATTCAAAAAGATGAGTTAGTACTGATTGCATTAGGCCCAACAGCTACCGTACTGGCTTATGATCTGAGCAATCTCGGTTATCAAGCCATCGACATCGGACACTTAGATATCGAGTATGAATGGTTTCTGCAACAAGCCACGGAAAAAGTACCTATTCCGGGTAAAGATGTCAGCGAAGCTAAGCATTTTAACGAAGGCTCACACCCAGAACTTGATGCTGTATATGCAGCACAAATCCTTGAATACCTGTATTAACCCTCTAGTACACAGGCCTTAATCCGAGCGATACCAGCACAAGAAAAATCGCTCACCTAAGGGCCCAAGTGCTGATCCAAGCTGCAATTGTCATCACATCATTCAGGGGTAAAACCTCAACTCCGCTTGGTACCGATATTACCTCACTACTGGCTACGGCTTTAATCCAAGGATCATTCCAAGCCTGAATAGGCCTTCCTAATTCGGGACGATGTAGTTCCAACTTAGGTAAAGGCCAGTGTTTAAAGCCTTCGATCAATACCAGATCAGGCTTGGATATCAGGACATAATCCAGCAATAAGGGCAAATCCAGATCATCCATTTGATCGGGTGTTTCCATCATCACGGCAAAACGCTTTGCTGTAGCCAGAACTACCGGCATGGCTCCCGCCATACGAAAGCGGTGCGTATCCTTGCCGGGGGTATCCACATCTACATCGTGGTGGGCATGTTTAATCACTGCTGTCCGTATACCCTGCGCGGATAACATCGGCAACAAGGCCTCAATCAAGGTGGTTTTTCCGGTGCCACTGTAAGCAACAATACCCAACAAGGGTAAATCATAGCGACTGTGGTCAAAGTCCATTATTTTTGCCCTCAATTGCGGCGGCTAAGTCCTCCAAAGTATTAAGGTTTTGAAAAGCCTGAGTCTGTGCAAATTCCAGTATTTGCCACGAATGCCGCCGATACCAAGCCATCATTCGCCGTTCTCCAGAAGCCAAAAATGCTGCAAGGTCATCCGCCAAAGCGGTGCGGATCAGGGCTATTACCGGATGAGTTTGTCTAGGATCAGCCGCTATCAAAATATCCCAAGGATTTTCCGGGTGTTGCTCAACCAGAGCCTGTTCAAAACGCACCAGCAAATCAGCGGGTAAAAAAGGCGTATCACAGGGCACACACAGCGTCCAAGGAGTGGAACTGACGCGCAAGACTGACAATAGCCCCATCAGCGGCCCCTGAAAACCTGAAGCAATGTCTTCGACAACGGGATAACCCAAAGCCCGATATTGCGCCAAAGAACGATTAGCACTGATGAATATGGGGGCATTTGTTTGGGCTTTTAAGCGTTCCAAAACCTGCTGCACCAAAGGCAAACCTTGAAAAGACATCATACCTTTGTCTAGTCCCCCCATTCGACTGCCTTGACCACCGGCCAGCACAGCCACCGTAATGGGATATGAAGTTTCACGCATAGATCGGGGCTTCCATTCAAATAGGAGCGGATAAGCAGATAGCTTAACGCCTGACAAGCCCCTGCGCTCATAGACCGCATCTACTAGGACATCGACATTGGCAATTGGACGAATATTTCGTACCGATTTAGCTTTTTTTATACCGACTATCCTATCCAGCGACATAAATCTATGATCTCAGTCAAGATAGATCCCTTTGCCACAGCGACGACTTGTCCTGCTGCCTTACCCGCCGGGCTGTCTAGTATGGGCTATCTGGACTTAACTGATCACGCGGCTCGGCATACCCAGCTAATCACCGAGTTACCTCTGGCCATCAACTACAATGGCTTAGCCCATGCAGTAATGATGGTGACACCGCAGGACTTAGAAGATTTTTTATTCGGCTTTTCCCTCAGTGAAGGCATTATTCAACACGCCAGCGACCTACTGGATTGGCACTTAGAACCGCACATACTGACCGATGGCCGCTCCGCACTAAATGCCGATGTGCAATTAAGCGCACGTCAATTGGCCCAGTTTAAACAGGAGCGCCAATTCCGGCGCGGTGCCACAGGATGCGGAATTTGTGGCACTGAATCCCTGAGCCTTGCTCTGCCCGAGCTACCTAAACTTTCCAATGCACCGCTGCCTGATGCCAAACAATTGCTGCATTGGCGTGACCATTTTGGCCAATGGCAAATACTGGGTCGTCAAGCGGGGGCTATTCATGCTGCGCTCCTGTTATCCCCCGAAGGCGAAGCCCTGTTCTGCCGCGAAGATATTGGCCGCCACAACGCACTGGACAAGCTGATTGGCCACAGCCTGCGCACTCGGCGCTCTCTGCAAGGACATGCGGCTTTGATGAGCAGCCGTTGCAGCACTGAGTTGATTCAAAAAGCGGTACGCGCAGGGCTATCCACTCTCATTCACTTGGCTTCCCCCAGTGATTTGGCGGTACAGCTAGCCCGCCATTACGGCCTAAACCTTATCCACCTACCCAGACACAGCGGCCCGCGTCTCTACGCCGGCCCCTCAATGCGGCTCCCGGAGACTCTATGAGCGACAAACACGCAACCGATGCCTATTACAAGCCCTACCACGGCCCGGCCGGTGGCTGGGGGGCGCTCATCTCTACCCAACACCACTGGCTGCAAAGCAAAAACGCTACCCGCAACCTGCGTACCCTGCTCAAAACTAACCAATCCCAAGGTTTTGACTGCCCCGGCTGCGCATGGGGTGAGCAGCATAAACCGGGTATGGTACGTTTCTGCGAGAACGGCGCTAAAGCCGTGAACTGGGAAGCCACCAGCCGCACTGTTGGATCCGCTTTTTTTGCTCAACACAGTGTCAGTGCTCTGTATGCGCAAACGGATTACTTCTTGGAGTTCCAAGGCCGTCTGACCGAGCCAATGCGCTACAACCCAACCACGGATCATTACGAGCCCATCAGTTGGGATGATGCCTTTGCTCTGATTGCGGAGGTGCTCAAACGCCAAGACACCCCCGATCGCGTAGAGTTTTACACCTCCGGCCGTGCCAGCAACGAAGCGGCATTCCTGTACCAGCTGTTCGCCCGTGCATATGGCACCAACAACTTCCCTGACTGCTCCAATATGTGCCACGAGGCCAGCGGTTACGGCTTGATCAGCAGTATCGGCATCGGCAAAGGCACAGTAGAAATCGACGATTTCGAGCACGCCGATGCGGTCTTTGTATTCGGTCAAAATCCCGGCACCAATCACCCGCGCATGCTGGATACCCTGCGTGAAGTAATCAAAAACGGCAAACAGGTGCTGTGCTTTAATACCTTGAAAGAGCGCGGTTTAGAGCGCTTTCAGCATCCACAAAATCCGGTGGAAATGCTCACCAATGGCTTCACTCCACTGAATACCGCTTATTTCATCCCCAAATTGGGCGGCGATATGGCAGCGGTACGCGGTATGGTCAAAGTGCTGATCGAGATGGAAGCCGAGGCCCAAGCCCGAGGCGAGGCCCTATTTGATCACGCCTTTATCGCCGAGCACACCCAAGGCATGGACGACTACCTGAAGCAGGTAGAAGCCACACCTTGGGAGAAAATCCTTGATCAGTCCGGTTTAACCCGTGAAGAAATCACCCACGCTGCGCAGGTATACGCCCGCTCCGAGCGCGTGATCTGCACTTGGGCGATGGGCATCACCCAGCACAAGCACTCAGTGCCCAGCATCCACGAAATCGTCAACCTGCTGCTGTTGCGCGGTAACATCGGTAAGCCGGGGGCAGGAGCCTGCCCAGTGCGCGGCCACAGCAACGTGCAGGGCGACCGGACGATGGGCATTAACGAAAAGCCCGCAAAACTCCTACTGGATAAGCTCAGCCAACGCTTTGAGTTTGAGGCTCCAAGCTTGCCAGGGCACAACGTGGTGGAAGCTATTCAGGCTATGCTGAACAAAGACAGCCGCGTCTTTATCAGCTTGGGCGGTAACTTTGCTGCCGCTACACCCGATACTGAAGTCACCGAGCAAGCCCTGCGTAACTGCGAATTGACGGTGCAAATCAGCACCAAGCTCAACCGCTCCCATCTGGTAACGGGTAAAGAAGCCCTGATTCTGCCCTGCCTCGGACGTACCGATCAGGACATCCAAAAAACCGGCCCACAACGGGTAACGGTAGAAGACTCGTTCAGCATGGTGCATGCCTCAGCGGGTGTGCTTCAGCCACTTAGTACAGAGATGCGTTCTGAACCAGCCATTATTGCGGGCATGGCTCAGGCCACCTTGGGTAGCTTCCCGATTGACTGGCTGTCGGTGGTGGAAGACTACGACCGTATCCGCGATCTCATCCAAGATGTGATCCCCGGTTTCAGCGACTTTAACCACAAGATCGCCGCGCCCGGCGGCTTTTATCTGGGCAACAGCGCCCGCGAGCATCGTTGGAATACACCAGCCGGTAAAGCCATCGTCCACACTCATGGTTTACCTGAGCATATTCTGCACAGTGCTGCAGCGGATCTGATCACCCATAACACGCTGATTATGCAGACTCTGCGCTCCCACGATCAGTACAATACCACCATCTATGGCCTAAACGACCGTTACCGGGGTATTACCGGCGAGCGCAAAGTGGTGTTTATCAACCCTGCCGATTTGCAACGCTTAGGTTTTACCGAAGGCCAAGAAGTCAGCATTCGCTCCCTATGGAATGATGGCCGCGAACGGCGGGTCGATGGCTTTAAACTGGTGCCCTACAGCATCCCCGCTGGCAACGTGGCGGCCTATTACCCAGAGACTAATCCCTTAGTCCCCCTGAGCAGCGTAGGCGATTACAGCCATACCCCAACCTCCAAGAGTATTGCGGTAGTGCTGGAGCCTAACCAAAGCACGCGAATTATCTGATGTACCCGTAGGCTCGACAAAGAACAGCGCGGTTCTTTGTCGAGGCATTCCTGCATTAACCCCTAGCTGTGTGCCCCAACAATCAGAGGACTTCACGCCCATGAGCGATCCCGGATTTTTCTCTAAGGAGCGCATTATTGCGTCTCCCGGTTACAACCGCTGGTTGATTCCACCGGCTGCCCTATCCGTACACCTATGTATTGGGCAGGCCTATGCCTTCAGCGTATTCAACGAACCTTTGACCCGTATTGTGGGCGTGACCCAATCCACCCCCGACGATTGGAAACTAACATCAGTGGGCTGGATTTTCAGTCTGGCCATTGTATTCCTCGGCATCTCAGCAGCTTTTGGTGGTAAATGGCTGGAAAAAGTCGGCCCCCGCACCACTATGTTTGCTTCGGCTTGCTGCTTCGGTGGCGGCTTTTTGGTATCGGCACTGGGTATTTGGCTGCATCAAATCTGGCTGATCTACCTCGGTTACGGGGTAATCGGCGGTATTGGGTTAGGGCTCGGTTATGTGTCGCCGGTATCTACCTTGCTGAAGTGGTTCCCGGATCGGCGCGGTATGGCCACCGGCATGGCCATTATGGGCTTTGGTGGGGGTGCGCTCATCGGAGCGCCCGCCTCAGTCGCCTTAATGGACTACTTCAAAACCGCTACCTCAACAGGCTTGACCGAAACCTTCTTAGTCATGGGGGTGGTGTACTTTATCTCCATGATGCTAGGCGCTCTGACTATTCGCATTCCCCGCGAGGGTTGGAAACCTGAAGGTTGGACGCCTCCGGTGACTCAATCCCGCATGGTCACTAGTAACCATGTACACATTGACCAAGCGCTGAAAACCCCGCAGTTCTACATGCTGTGGCTGATTCTGTGCCTGAACGTCACCGCCGGTATTGGCGTATTGGGACAGGCTTCAGTGATGATTCAGGAGATGTTCCAAGGCACAGTCACTGCTTTAGCCGCTGCTGGTTTTGTGGGACTGCTGAGTATCTTTAACATGGGTGGCCGTTTTATCTGGGCTTCGGTCTCAGATTACATTGGCCGTAAGATGACCTATACCCTGTTCTTCTTCGCCGGGGCACTGCTGTACGCCTTAGTGCCAACGCTGGGTCAGAGCGGCAACATTGTGCTGTTTATCGCTTGCTACGCCTTGATTATGAGCATGTACGGCGGGGGCTTCTCCACCATTCCGGCTTATCTAGCGGATGTGTTTGGTACCCGTTATGTGGGTGGTATTCACGGTCGTCTGCTGACCGCTTGGGCTACGGCGGGGGTATTAGGCCCGGTGTTGGTCAACTACCTACGCGAATACCAAATTGCTCAGGGTGTGCCTAAAGCCGACGCTTACACCATCACCATGTACATCATGGCCGGTCTGTTGGTGCTGGGCTTTGCCATCAATGCCCTGATGCATCCGGTGCATGAAAAACACCACATGAACGACGAAGAACCCAACAAAGGCTTAAGCCCTGCTTAATAGTCCTGCGAGGAATATGCTGATGACTACTTCTTCTACCCTAATTGATACCACCACCAGTACCTCCGGCGATAATAGTCAGAAGGTACTAGCCATTCTGTTTTGGGCTTATGTCAGCATCCCACTGGCTTGGGGCATATTCCAAACATTAAAGAAGGCCATGGCTTTGTTTAGCTAATCCGCTTACCGACTGCCGGGGCTTAGCCGTGGCAGTCGGAACAGCTCACAATGCTCTGCCCGCCACAGCCGTTCAGGGGAGAGGCCGGATGGATATTAAGCAATTACAGTTTCTTTGTGCTTTAGATCAGTACGAGCACTTCAGTCAGGCCGCCGATGCCTGCCATGTCACCCAACCTACCTTATCCATGCGCCTAAAACGCCTTGAAGATGAACTGGGTGTGCCTTTGGTCATCCGTAACCAACGCTTTGAGGGCTTTACCCCTGAGGGTGAGCGCCTGCTGGCTTGGGCCAAACAGGTGGTCAGCGCCTACGAGGGCATGAAAACTGAAGCCAGCCGCCTGCGAGGAGCCTTAGTCGGAACCTTGCGCATTGGTATGGTGCCTCTAAGCCATGTGTGCCTGTTACCTCTACTCAGACATCTTCGGCAACAAGCGCCTATGGTGCGTTTCCAACTGCATTCTTTGAGCTCAGGGGCTATTTTGGAGCAGTTAGAGCACAATGCCCTAGACATCGGCCTCAGCTACTTGCAGCAAACCGGCATTGAACGCTACCGCACGCTGCCTTTAGGGAATCCATCCATTGGTCTGCTCTATCACCCCGACTGGTTTGACCTAGAGGATCGCCCACCCCTGAGTTGGGATGAAATCGCCGCCTTACCTTTGGGGCTACTCAGTACCGCTATGCGCTTTCGTCAAGGATTAGACAGCAGCGCGGCTGGTCAAGGCGTTACCTTACAGCCGGTGATTGAGTCCGACTCTGTAGACCACTTAATTGAGTGCGTGAATGTTGGCCTCTGTTGCAGCCTGATGCCTTTGGGGGTATCCATCTCGCCCCGTCTTGAGTCGTTGCGGGTACATACTTTAGCCGTACACCTCAACCCCATGCCTCTAGGACTGATTTGCCGTGCAACGGAAAACAACTCCCTTACCCGCACACTAATGCAGCAGGCAGAGCATTGGGTCAACACACTCCAGCCTCAACAGCCTAATTCGTTATGCCTACGCTATAGAGGCCATCAATGATTAAATCAGTATCAGCGATTGGACAGGCCCCTCAGAGCCCATTAGCGTGTTTTCAGTGCGTATCCTATTTAGAGCAACTTATCCATGACAAAAATCAATATTAGTGACCAAAATGCACATGGAAAGGCTCCAACGGACACCCTCAATCAACCGAACTCGCTACAAGATTCTTGGGGTCGTCAGTTCCGCTACCTGCGTCTGTCTCTGACCGATGTGTGCAACATGCGCTGCACTTACTGTTTGCCCGACGGCTACCAGCGCACCCACAACGAGCAGTTTTTAACCAGTGCAGAAGTGACAAACATCGTCCGTGCCTTTGCCCGCCTTGGTACGCGCAAAATCCGCTTAACCGGAGGCGAGCCCTCGTTACGTCAGGATTTGCCGCAGATTATTGAAGACTGCAAAGCCACGTCCGGCATTACCCAAGTCGCTGTAACCACCAATGGCCTTAAACTCGCCCGCCTTTTAGATGACTGGAAAGCCGCCGGACTGGATCAAATCAACATCTCAGTGGACAGCCTGACTGCCGACAGCTTTGCCCTGATTACCGGCCACGACCGTCTGAGCCAACTGCTGGGTGATATTGACCAGGCACTGGCCGATCAGTGGACACTCAAGGTCAATGCCGTATTACTGCGCGGCCAAAACGACCGCGAACTGCCCGCCTTTCTGAATTGGCTGCGCGATCGTCCGCTGACCCTGCGCTTTATCGAGTTAATGCGCACCAACGACAACGCTGACTACTACCAACAGCACCACCTGCGCGGCGCAGTCTGGATGCAGCAATTGATGCAACAAGGCTGGCAAGAACTACCGCGTTCAGAGGACTCTGGCCCAGCCCGTGAGTTTTGGCACCCGAATTACGCCGGGCGTATCGGCTTTATCCTGCCCTACGCCCCCAGCTTTTGTGCCAGTTGCAACCGGCTGCGGGTATCGGCACGCGGGGATTTGCACCTGTGCCTGTTCACCGAACAAGGCCACAGCCTGCGCGACCTGCTGCAATCGCCGGAACAATTGCCGCAACTGCAACAACGCCTACAGCAACTGCTGCACCTCAAAGCCGAGCAACACCCGCTGCTGTTGGAACAAAGCGGCGGTAATAGACACTTCGCCGCCATCGGTGGCTAAAGCTAGTATGTAGCTGTTCATTGTTGCGGCTTAAACCACTGCCTGAGGAGTTTTTATGTCTGCCCACCACCACGCCGAAGCCGCTTTTGTGCCCCTGTCCATTGCCGTGCTCACCGTGTCCGACACCCGCACGCCGGAAACCGACACCTCCGGCAATCTGCTGGTCGAATGCTTGACCCATGCAGGCCATAAGCTGATCACCCGCGCGATTGAAAAAGACGACATCTACCGCCTGCGCGCTCGTGTTTCCGAGTGGATCGCCGATCCGAGCATCCAAGTGATTCTGACCACTGGCGGCACCGGCTTCTCAGGCCGCGACAGCACCCCCGAAGCCTTGGGCGTACTGTTCGACAAGCACATCCAAGGCTTTGGCGAACTGTTCCGCCAAGTCTCCATCGCTCAGGTTGGCCCCTCCACCCTGCAAAGCCGCGCCTTGGCGGGATTCGCCAACAACACCCTGATTTTCTGCTTGCCCGGCAGCAACAACGCTTGCCGCACCGGTTGGGATGAAATCATCGCCAACCAACTGGACGCCCGCACCAAGCCCTGCAACTTTGTTCCGCACCTCATCGGCGGCCATCACCACCACGGAGCCTAAGCATGGAACTGACCCACTTGGATGCCCAAGGCCGCGCCAGCATGGTGGACGTGGGCGACAAAGCCATCAGCCGCCGCGAAGCCGTGGCCGAAGTTTGGGTGCACATGCACCCCAGCACCTTGCAGCGCATCCTTGAGGGCGGTTTCGACAAGGGCGATGTGTTCGGCGTGGCGCGGATTGCGGGCATTCAAGCCGCCAAGCGCACCGCCGAACTGATTCCCCTCTGCCATCCGCTGATGCTGAGTAAAGTACAGGTCGAACTGACTGCCGAACCCGAACAACAGCGCGTCCACATCGAAGCCCGCTGCCGTTTAGACGGTAAAACCGGCGTGGAGATGGAAGCCCTCACCGCCGCCTCTGTCGCTGCCTTGACCCTGTACGACATGTGCAAAGCCGTCGATCCGGCCATGACCATCGAACACCTACGGGTGCGGGAAAAAACCGGCGGCAAAACCGGCCATTGGCAACATCCGGAGTGCAGCCCATGAAAGTTCTGTTTTTTGCCGCGCTGAAAGAACAGCTCGGTGTGGAGCAACTGGACTGGCCCACCCCCGCCGCCACGCTGGGCGAACTGCGCCAGCAGCTCATGGCCCAGTCACCGGAATGGCAGCAGGCTTTTAGCCGTTATGCGCAGATGGCGGCGGTGGATCAAAGCCTTAGCCCCGACAGCACGCCCTTGGCCGATGTGCAGGAAGTCGCCTTTTTCCCCCGCGTCACCGGAGGCTAGGATGATCGCCCTACAACGCGAGCCCCTCGACCTCAACGCCCTCAACGCCCAACTGGAAAGCCCGAACGGGGAAACCGGAGCCGCCGTGACCTTCTGCGGCACGGTGCGCGACGATGGACAGGTGATCGCCCTTGAACTCGACCACTACCCCGCCATGACCGAACTAGCCATGCAGCAGTTGGTTGCCGAAGCCGAGCAGCGCTGGACACTGGCCAAGGTACTGCTGATTCACCGCGTGGGCCGCATTGAACTGGGCCAGCCCATTGTCTGGGTCGGCGTGACCAGTGCCCACCGCGCCGAAGCCTTTGCCGCCTGCGAGTTTTTAATGGACGCCCTGAAATCCCGCATTCCACTGTGGAAAAAGGTGCATTACCACGACGGGCGTAGTGAGTGGGTAGAGGCGAAAGGCAGTGATGCGCAGAGGGCGGAGCGGTAGGTGTGATAGTAAAATGCCGTAGACGAGTCAAAGAGAAATCAGATAGGGTTTAAAGCCAGTTTCCAGAATAGTACAGGCCACTCTCAGACAGCAAATAATGCTTAGATCGTGCTATTCAACTGATTAGAGCTTTATTTCTTTAAGAAGGAATTTTTATGAGTAGTATTCAAAACATAGACGTTAGCTTACAGGCAATTGTTAAAAATATAGATAAAAACATCTATCTAATTCCTAAATTTCAGAGAGATTTTGTTTGGAAAAGGAAAGCTATTGAAGAGCTCGGAGACTCTATTATTCGAGGCTATCCAATCTCATCTTTGTTGATTATGCCAGAAAATGGAAATTTGAAAGTCAGTGCACACTCGCTAATCGAAAACATTAAGAAAGAATACAACCAAGAAGAAAATAATGAGCCAAAATATTATATACTAGACGGACAACAAAGACTGACATCAATAGCAAAATTATTCCTACCAAAGAATAATGGGGATGATGAGTTTTACTTCGACTTACTGGCACTTTTATTAGATAAGTTTCCCGAAGATAAAATACTTGAAATCCCCAGTGTAAAAAAACTCACAGAACTATCAGGAGTTATTACGGATAATTACATGGAGCTTTGCCGGGCATTCAGTGTTGGCAAGGGAAAAGGAAAGCAACTGACACGCCACTATAATAGATTCATTTCTGGAGAGAGCGTAATAGAAAAAAGATACAGTGAAGTTATTGATGACTTTTTTGAACAATGGTTTGATGGTTTTAAATCAAAAAATAAAACCAAATTCTTTGACTATAAAAACTATGTAACATCTGTTCTTGGCGTCATAGGAGAGTATAAGATTCCCGCCATGAAAATTGATGGCGAATCAGAGCTTGGCATAGTTATACGAGTATTTGAGAAGGTGAATACCACGGGAAAAAAATTAACCTTATTTGACTTAATCAATGCGCAATCCTTTGAAGATAAAAAACATAAAGATGGTCTATCTGATTATCTTAGTAGTGAAATAAAGTCAACTTCTCATGAACGACATGGAGTCTTTAATTTTTTAGAGTACAAGGATAATGGCAAGTTTGAAAACTTAGCTAGAATTATACGTATTTTTGAAATCGCAAACTTACTTGAGAAAAACACTATACCTGCCATATCTAAGCAATCCATGTTAGCGCGAGGTTCTAGCTTTTGGTTTGGGTGCTGGGAAAAACAAGGAAATAAATTTCTTGAAATCGTTGAGTGGATGAATGAA
This sequence comes from Azomonas agilis, assembly GCF_007830255.1. Taxonomy (GTDB): domain Bacteria; phylum Pseudomonadota; class Gammaproteobacteria; order Pseudomonadales; family Pseudomonadaceae; genus Azomonas; species Azomonas agilis. The sequence goes on along the minus strand of NZ_VLKG01000002.1, from coordinate 343,925 downwards.
GAAGGGTTGCTTGATATTGGTCAAGTCACATTTTTGGAGTATGCAATTGCAATCTTACTAGCAAAACCAACCATGTTTGAAAATTTAGAGTATAGAGAACGCATTGAGAAATATGCTATTTATTTAACTTTATCAGAAAGTAGTTTTACCAAATCAAACCTTGACGTGGTAAAAAAACTTTACACATCTGAGTCTCCAAACATGCCGATAAATATCAATGACAAAATGATTTTAGACTGTAAGCCTACAAGCTCGCAAACTAAAGTCATTCAAAAAATTCTGCAAAAAAAAGGAGTTACTTATGAAATCAATAACGAAGTCCATGCACAAGAAGCATCAGAAATTATAAACTCCTACTTTAGTGCTTAACACATTATCAAGTGTCTCAGCACCTCGTAAGGTGGATTCGCCAATAGACAATCTACCATCATATCGAGCTAATAAATTGTATCATGCCCGCTAACCCGACGAGTGCCCGTTGAAGCTAGAGCAATAGGTCATAACTATCTCATAAGCTCAGCGCCTTAACCTAAACAGAGTGTCCCCCATGGCCAAGAAAGCAACCGCCCGTCACATCCTCGTCAACACCGAAGCCCAGTGCAATGAGCTGAAAGCAGCCATCGAAGGTGGTGCTGATTTCGCTGAGATCGCCCGCCAGCACTCCGGCTGCCCTTCCGGTCGTGACGGCGGCAACCTCGGCTCTTTTGGCCCCGGCCAAATGGTGAAAGAGTTTGACGTCGTGGTATTCAGCGCGCCGCTCAATGTCGTGCAAGGCCCGGTAAAAACCCAGTTCGGTTATCACTTGCTCGAAGTGACCAGCCGTCAGGATTAAGGGTGCTGCGGGTACAAACCCTTAACCTGTAGGGTGGATTCGCCGATGGGCAATCTACCCGCCTTCCGCCTAAAACCTCTTACCTATAGCCCGCTTTATTACAGCAACAACACATCCACCAGCGTTCCACCTTTAATCTCGGCCACGTCTGCGGCTATGTGCAGTAAAGCATCGGTTCGGGCTAAACCCGCGAGGGATGCTGAGCCCTGATCACTGAGAATTTCCACCTGCGAAGGTTCGGTGTTGTAGACCAAGGCAGCGCGCAAAAACTCATCTCGCCCCGGTTTGCGTTTGTAGTCGCGGGCAATGGGCAAACGTACAAAACGCGGCAAGGGTTGACGGGAGCCCTCCAATTGATTGAGGGCAGTGATTAAAAACAGCTCCCCACATACCAGCGTGGAGACTGGATTGCCCGGTAATCCCAAAAAAGGTGTACCTTTCACCTTTCCCCAAGCGACGGGCTTGCCGGGTTTGAGTTTGACCTTCCAGTGCAGCAGCTCGCCCAGCTCCTCAATGCAGCGCTTTAACCAGTCGGCTTGGCCCACAGAAACCCCGCCCGAACTGACAATTAAATCCGCCTGATGGGCGGCTTCGTTTAAGGCTTCGCGGATTTTGTGCGGATCATCGGGAATAATGCCCAAATCAATCACCCGCACACCGGCCTGATGCAAACGGGCCAGCAGATAGGGGCGATTGCTGTCGAAAATACTGCTCTCCCCCAAGGCCATGCCCGGTGCGCGCAGCTCATCACCCGTAGAAATTACGGCCACCACCGGCTGGCGATGCACCCGCACCTCAGCTAAGCCTTGGCTGGCCAGTAGCATGATGTGGCGGGCCTGAATACGGGTTCCGGCCTCCAATAGGCACTGACCGGGCTGAATGTCCTCCCCTTGCCAGCGAATATTTTGGCCAGACTTAACACCTTGCAGCACGGTGACTTCGTTCTCGGTGGCTGAACAGTGTTCTTGCATCACCACAGAGACTGTGCCTTGTGGCACTCGTGCTCCGGTAGTAATCCGCATCGCTGCGTTGGGGGCTAAGGCAGTACTGTTATCACTGCCGGCCAAACGCAGCCCTGATAGAGGGAACACACCGGGGGCATGGGCAACCGCATCGGCTCCCAAGGCAAAGCCATCCATAGCCGCATTATCAAAACGAGGGTTGGCCACCTGAGCCCAAATAGACTCAGCCAATACCATACCGAGACTATCGGTTAGGCGACGGATTTCAATGGGTAGCGGTGATAGAGACTCCAGCAACTTTTGTTGCAAGGCACTGACATTCAGTAATGCCGGTTCGGCACAGGGGTCTAGGGACATGAAAAATCCTCGCCTCAAATGCCATGCCGTACATGGCCAGATGGATCAGGTAATATTTTTGCAAGGATGCCTGAGCTAAGGATAGGACACCAGCTTTTAGCGGCTGGCGACACACCTCAATCATAATATCCTTAACCATTCCTTAGTTTTAAGCCTTAGTTAACGCACTAAATTGCCAGATTTTGTGTACTTATTCCCGCTTATTCACACTTCATTCAGCTTCTAAGATAGCGGCTAACTCCGGCTGAATATCCGACAATGTTTGGGATTTCAGTCAGAAATACCTGCTCACTCAAAAGATGATGAATAGATTGAATTTAATACGCTCCAACTTAGTGATAGCGGGATGCTTGTTGGCAACTACAACTCTGGCATCCCCCGATGCCAGCACAGCTTATCCGCATATCCCCGAACCTATGGTGTTCGACATGATGCGCCCTCTAGGAGCCAAACAGGGAGAGTTAGAGGCCAACGTATTAACCACCACCCCTTGGTCAGGCAAAGATGGTAATACTCATTGGGCACCTGAAGTGGAATACACCTTTGCCGATGGTTTAGCCATTGAGTTCGAGTTTCCTGCCGAAAACAGCCGATTAGCCGAGTTTAAGCTGGGATTGCAAGCGACCTTTGGCACTTTTAATGGCGGGCGCTCAGTACATGGTGCTCAGTATTTAGGCATTTATGACCGCCATCAACACAGATACTCCAACAGCTTTGTGTACACCCTCGGCCATCGTTTTAACCAGCGCTGGAGCAGTATGAGTATGCTGGGTGTTTCTGATTTGAGCCTATCGTCCAACGACCGCAATAATCCGATTCTGAACCATGCACTGTTTTACGAGGCCACTCAAAGTACCACCTTGGGACTTGAGGTTAATTATTTAGGTGGTCGTGATGGTCACTTATTACTAATGCCTCAACTACACCAAAAGCTCACCCATAATATGAACCTACAACTGGGCGTGGGGCTGAATCGAGAGCGCGGCGAATCTGCCCAACCGGAATTAGGAATTCGTTTGATTCGGGAATTTTAAACAGGCACCAGCCTTACCCCATAGACATAGGATAAGGCTGGAAGAATGGATGGGTTTAGATCAGACCCCGTTGGCGCAACAGAGCCAATACCTCTTTAACGCCCTGCTCAACCGAAGTTTGCTCAGTGTCAATCACCAAGTCCGCATCAACTGGCAGATCATAAGGGAAGGATTCGCCGGGAATGTTATCTCCACCCGCCGCATACAGCCCCTGAGGATCGCGGGTACGGCACGCCGCTAACGAGGCCTGCACATGCACTGTAATCAGGCGTTCAGCCCCGATCAGGGCTTTGGCTTGTTCGCGGCCTTCGGCATCCGGGGCTACGAAAGCGGCCAGGGCAATCAAACCGGCTTCGTTGAACTGCTTGGCCACATGGGCCGCACGCCGCCAGTTTTCGGTACGTCCGGCGCGGTCGGGAGACAGACCTTTGTTCAGGTCATGGCGCAGATTTTGGCCGTCCAACACATAGACCGCACGGCCGGCATCAAACAGCTTGCGCTCCAAGGCGTAAGCCAAGGTGCTTTTACCCGCACCGGACAGGCCGGTGAACAGCACAGTCGCGGGCTGCTGACCAAAGCGCGCGGCACGCTCCTCAGTCGCCACATGAGCCAAAGCTCCGTGGTGAACGCTGGCATTCTGACCCACGACCGGAGCGGCGATGATCATGCCCGCGCCCACAGTGCCATTGGTCATACGATCGATGACGATAAAAGCGCCGGTGGTACGGTTGTATTCGTAGCCGTCCAGCGCAATGGGCGCATCCAAACTGACCTTCACGCGCGCAATTTCGTTCAGTTGCAGGGCGCTGGCCGCAGTTTGCTCCAGTGTGTTCACATCCACGCGGTGCAGAATGCTGGGGATAGAGCCCGGCACATAGCTGGTGGCGCGTTTGATGTCGTATTTTTTGCCCGGCAGCATGGGCTCTTCGGCCATCCACACCAGCATGGCTTCGAAGTTTTCCGTCACTTGCGGACGGTTGTCAGCATGCACCAGCATATCGCCACGGGAGACGTCAATTTCGTCTTCCAGCGTCAGGGTAACGGCTTCACCAGGGCCTGCTTGCTCCAGTTCACCCTCATAGGTAACGATGGACTTGATCTTGCTGCCCTTCCCGGACGGCAGAGCCACCACTTCGTCGCCTTTACGCACGATACCGCTGGCCAGCGTACCGGCAAAGCCACGGAAGTTCAGGTTCGGACGGTTAACGTACTGTACGGGGAAGCGCATGTCGCTCAGGTTGCGATCGCCGGAAATCTCAACGGTTTCCAAAATTTCCATCAGCGACTGGCCATCGTACCAAGGCGCTTGCTCGCTGCGGTTGACTACGTTGTCGCCTTTCAGAGCGGACATGGGCACAAAGAACAGGCTGCTGGGTTTGAGGCCGATTTGATCGGCAAAGGCCAGATAGTCGGCTTTGATCTTCTCAAACACGCCTTGATCGAAGCCCAGCAAGTCCATCTTGTTGATCGCGACGACGATGTGGCGAATACCCAACAGAGAAGCAATGTAGCTGTGGCGGCGGGTCTGAGTTTGCACGCCGTAACGGGCATCAATCAGGATGATGGCCAGATCACAGGTGGACGCGCCGGTGGCCATGTTACGGGTGTACTGCTCATGGCCGGGGGTGTCGGCAATGATGAATTTGCGCTTGGCGGTGGAGAAGTAGCGGTAGGCTACATCAATGGTGATGCCCTGCTCGCGCTCGGCTTGCAGACCATCGACCAGCAGCGCCAAATCCACTTCATCGCCAGTAGTGCCGACTTTTTTCGAGTCTTTGGTGATGGCTTCCAGATGGTCTTCATAGATCATCTTGGAGTCGTGCAACAGACGGCCAATCAGGGTACTTTTGCCGTCGTCCACGTTGCCACAGGTGAGAAAACGCAGCAGCTCTTTGCGCTCATGCTGGGCCAGATAGGCGAGAATATCTTCGGCGATCAAATCGGATTGGTGGGACATATACGTTCTCTAATCGCTGGAGGCTTAAAGCTGGAGGCTTAACGCAAAAGCACTCCAAACTGCCTCGAATCTATGGCTGTTGAAACCGTCTCAATAATCCCGAAAGCATGGCGGCGATGCGCTTACAACGCTGAATCCAATCCTGCCCCAGCTCTTTGGAAATAAAACCGACTTCAACCCCTATATAAACTTGCGTCCGTAGTTCGGAGCAGGAACCCTTGGCCATACTCAAGAAATAACGCTTTTCTTTATCGCCGTCCCGCGTCATGCCTTCGGCAATGTTGCTGGGTACAGAAAGGGCTGAGCGCGTCATTTGATCTTTAAAGCCAAAGTCACGACAGCCTGCTAAACCGCGATAAACATCTACTGAAAGCCTTGCTGAGAGTTTCCATACATCCAGCCGCTCGAAATCCATTTCGTTCAGCCTCCAGCCTTAAGCGTTGTTTGCCAAAATCAAAAGTAGCCTTGACGCTTTTTCTCTTCCATCGAGCCGGCTTGGTCATGGTCGATGACGCGGCCTTGGCGCTCGGAAGTGCGGGTCAGCAGCATTTCCTGAATGATCTCCGGCAGCGTGGTCGCGGTAGACTCCACCGCACCGGTCAAGGGATAGCAACCTAGGGTACGGAAGCGCACCATTTTGGTCTGGATGCGTGCCTTTTCCTCGTCGCTCAGGTGCTCAAGGATGCGGTCGTCATCAATCATGATCAGGGTGCCGTTTTTCTCGATCACCTTGCGCTCAGCGGCAAAGTACAGCGGCACAATCGGGATGCCTTCCAGATAGATGTATTGCCAGATGTCCAGCTCCGTCCAGTTGGACAGCGGGAACACGCGAATGGACTCGCCCTTGGTCACTTTGCCGTTGTAGACATTCCACAGTTCAGGACGCTGGTTTTTCGGGTCCCAACGGTGTTTGCTGTCACGGAAGGAGTAGACGCGCTCTTTAGCACGGGACTTCTCCTCATCACGGCGAGCACCACCAAAGGCCGCATCAAAACCGTACTTATCCAAGGCCTGTTTTAAGCCTTCGGTCTTCATCACGTCGGTGTGCTTAGCGCTGCCGTGGGTGAAGGGGTTGATGTCCTGCGCGATGCCCTCGGGGTTCACGTGGGTGATCAGATCCAAGCCCATCTCCGCTACCATCTTGTCGCGGAAGGAGTACATTTCTTGGAACTTCCAACGGGTATCCACGTGCATCACCGGAAACGGCAGTTTGCCGGGGAAGAAGGCTTTACGGGCCAGATGCAGCATCACGGCGGAGTCTTTGCCGATGGAATACAGCATCACCGGGTTATCGAATTCAGCGGCGACTTCACGGATGATGTGAATGCTTTCCGCTTCCAGCTGCTTGAGATGCGTCAGTTTATCGACCATGGCTACTCACGAAAGGCAGTTGACGACCCAAAGGTCGGGAAATGACCCATCTTAACATGGCCCGATATTCTAATCAGGGATATGTATAGACCATAACAGTCTAAACATATGCCCGATTTTTTAGATTCACTCTGAATTACACCGGGTTAGGGCAATCAATAAACTGATGCTCAATGCCAAAGGTGCGTGCCAGATAGTCGCCCAGCGCCTGCACACCACAGCGCTCCGTTGCGTGATGCCCTGCTGCAAAGAAGCTCAAGCCACTCTCACGCGCCAGATGTACCGCTGGCTCTGAGGCTTCGCCGGTCAAATAGGCATCCACACCGGCAGCAATGGCTTGCTCGATGTAACCGGGCGCACCGCCACTGCACCAGCCAATGCGCTGAATGAGGCCTTGACCGGCCACCATCAAGGGCTCGCGGCCCAATACCTCGGTAATACGTTGGGCAAAAGCCACTGCTGGCAGAGGCTCAGGCAAACGCCCGATCAAACCTACGGAGCGCGGATTATCGGGCTCTAAACTGGATTCCACCTCAATGCCCAGTAACTGCGCTAAGCGGGCGTTATTGCCGACTTCAGGATGTACATCCAAAGGCAGGTGGTACGCCAACAAGCTGATGTCATTGACCAACAGAGTTTTAAGGCGGCGCTGCTTGATCCCTACCACACAGGGCGCTTCGTTTTTCCAAAAATAGCCATGATGCACCAGTACGGCATCCGCTTTGGCCTCCACCGCTGCATCCAGCAAGGCTTGGCTAGCTGTCACACCCGTAATTAAACGCTGAACCTGTGGCCTACCCTCAACTTGCAAGCCATTAGGACAATAATCAGAAATCTTATGTGCGTTTAAGTAGCGACTGGCTTCATCAGTTAGTTTTTTTAGGGTAACCGGCATGGAACACTCCTCTATGTGCCATCAGTGTTTTCTGCATGGGCATCCGTATAATGCAGCGCCTTAGGGCCACAACACCCACCCCGCAACCCGCAGGATAAACGCTCGATGCTCAAAACATTACGCTTTTTTGGCTGGCCCATAGTGACTGGCTTACTGGCGGCTTTGCTGTTAATCGAACGCTATCCTCAATGGGTAGGGTTGCCAGAGCGCTTTTCGTTACTGTCCACTCCAAAAGTGTATTCCTATGCTGATGCCGTTGAGCGGGCCATGCCAGCGGTGGTGAACCTCTATACCCTAAAACGCAACCTGAACAACACTACTCCTCCCACACGCCAAGGTTCGGGAGATTTAAGCCGCCAACAACGCATGGAGTCTAGTTTGGGCTCTGGGGTCATCATGACGGCGGAAGGTCATATCCTGACCAACAATCATGTGATTGCTAATGCTGAGCAAATTATTGTGGCCCTAAAAGATGGCCGCGAAACCCAAGCACGCCTGATTGGTAACGACCCTGAAACTGATCTAGCGGTACTGAAAATAGACTTGCCTCAGCTACCCGTCATCCGCATTGGTCGCTCTGAAGAGGCTCGCACCGGCGATATTGCTCTGGCCATCGGCAATCCCTTTGGGGTTGGGCAAACAGTAACCCTTGGAATCATCAGTGCTACCGGACGCAACCATCTGGGGCTCAACACCTACGAGGATTTTATCCAAACCGATGCGGCTATCAATCGAGGCAACTCAGGGGGCGCTTTAGTGGATGCCCTAGGGAATTTGATCGGTATTAACGCCGCTATGATTCTATCGGGCTCCGGTGGTTCTCAAGGCATTGGTTTTGCCATTCCTACCGCACAAGCCTTAGAGGTGATGCAATCTATCATCCAACACGGACAGGTGATCCGAGGTTGGTTAGGGGTTGAGGTTCAAGCCTTAACACCCGCTTTAGAAGCTCAACTGAAGAAAAATCAGCTACAGGGGGGCATTTTAATCGGCAGCGTGTACGAACAAGGCCCGGCGGAACGTGCCGGACTGCGCCGAGGGGATATTTTATTGGCCATTGACCACATCCCTAGCATTGATGGACGCATAGCGATGAATCAAGTCGCCCGTGCTCGCCCCGGCGACATGCTGCAACTAGAAGTATTGCGCGGCAATAATCGCCTACAACTGAATGCAGAGGTGGGCATACGCCCACCCTTGCAAACGCAATAACCTCAGAGTGCATCCAAAAGCGCTTGGTTTTGCTCTGGAGTACCGACGGTAATACGCAGGAATTGCTCAATACGCGCCGTTTTAAAGTGGCGCACAATCACGCCCTGCTCCCTGAGCTTTGCAGCGATTTGTGCCGCATCCTGCTGTGGATGACGGGCAAAAATAAAGTTAGCCGCCGAGGGCAATACCTCAAAGCCCCTCGCCTGTAGTTCTGCGGTCAACAGCTCGCGGCTTTGGATCACGGCTTGGCGGGTTTGCTCAAAGTGCTCTCTGTCTTCAAAAGCAGCCGCTGCCCCGACAATAGCCAAGCGATCCAGTGGGTAGGAGTTAAAACTGTTTTTAACCCGCTCCAACGCCTCAATCAAATCGGGATTCCCTACGGCAAAACCGACCCGCAGTCCGGCCAAAGAGCGCGATTTAGACAGCGTTTGAATCACCAACAGATTCGGGTAACGATCCACCAGCGCAATGGCCGTCTGCCCACCAAAATCAATGTAGGCTTCATCCACCACTACTACGGACTCGGTATTGAATTGTAACAGGCGCTCAATGGCCTCTAGGGGCAACAGACGACCTGTAGGTGCATTCGGATTGGGGAAAATAATGCCGCCATTAGGCCGCTTGAAATCCTCAACCTGAATTTGGAACTGCTCATCCAGCGCTAGGGTTTCAAAACGGATGCCATACAGACCGCAGTACACAGGATAAAAACTGTAGGTAATGTCGGGGAACAGCAGCGGTTCAGCCTGTTGGAATAGTCCGAGAAAAGCATGCCCTAGCACCTCGTCAGAACCATTCCCCACAAAGACTTGATTGGTTTGGATACCGTAATAGCTGGCCACCGCTTGCTTTAAACGGTCGCTATTGGGATCAGGATAAAGGCGCAGCAAATCATTCAACTCCGCCTGTATCGCTGCTAGGGCTTTAGGCGATGGCGGATAGGGGTTTTCGTTGGTATTGAGCTTCACCAGCCGAGTCATTTTCGGCTGCTCACCCGGTACATAGGGCACCAAATCTTTTACAAAGGGGCTCCAGAATTTGCTCATGGCCCATACTCCTCACAGACCCAGCCTAAGGCCGGGTCGCACAATAAAAGGGATCAGTCCTGAATACGGTATTCCGCACTGCGGGCGTGGGCCGTGAGCGATTCACCACGCGCCATAACGGAGGCGGTTTTGCCCAACTCTGAAGCGCCCTCAGCGGAACAGAAAATCAGCGACGAGCGTTTCTGGAAGTCATACACCCCCAACGGCGAAGAAAAACGCGCGGTGCCCGAAGTCGGCAAAACATGGTTAGGGCCCGCACAGTAGTCGCCCAAAGCCTCGGCGGTATAGCGACCCATGAAGATGGCCCCGGCGTGGCGAATCTGTGGCAACCACTGCTGAGGATCAGCCACTGACAGCTCCAAGTGCTCCGGCGCAATGCGGTTGGCAACGGTCATGGCTTGGTTCATGTCCGAGACCTGAACCAGAGCGCCACGCCCCTCCAAGGAGGCACGGATGATGGGTGCCCGCTCCATAGTCGGCAGCAGCTTATTGATGCTGGCTTCCACCGCGTCTAAAAAAGCAGCATCCGGGCATACCAAGATGGACTGAGCATCCTCATCGTGTTCGGCTTGGGAGAACAGATCCATGGCAATCCAATCGGGATTCGTTTGGCCGTCGCAAACCACCAGAATTTCTGACGGGCCCGCGATCATGTCAATGCCCACTTGGCCAAATACATGGCGCTTGGCGGTAGCCACATAAATGTTGCCGGGGCCGACGATTTTATCCACCTGCGGCACGCTTTCTGTACCGTAAGCCAGAGCCGCTACCGCTTGAGCACCGCCTACGGTAAACACACGATCCACACCGGCCACATAGGCAGCGGCGAGTACCAGCTCGTTGAGCTCTCCACGCGGCGTCGGCACCACCATGACCACTTCAGCCACACCCGCAACTTTAGCTGGAATGGCATTCATCAATACCGAGGAAGGATAAGCCGCTTTCCCGCCCGGAACATAAAGTCCTGCGCGATCTAAGGGCGTAACTTGCTGGCCTAATACCGTGCCATCGGCTTCGGTGTACGTCCAAGAGGATTGCTTTTGACGCTCGTGGTACAGGCGAATCCGCTCTGCCGATACGGCTAAAGCTTGGCGTTGAGCTTCGGGAATACGTCCAAAGGCTTGTTCCAGACGCGCACGGGGCAGAATCAGCTCAGCCATACTCGTAGCGGTCACACCGTCAAAACGCTGAGTGTATTCCAAGAGTGCGGCATCACCTCGGCTACGAATGCCTTGAATGATCTCCAGTACCCGCTGGTTTACCGCGTCATCCGAAACACTTTCCCAGCTCAACAGATGATCCAGATGGCGGGCAAAGTCTGGATCAGCAGCGTTGAGACGACGAAGGGCGATGGGAGCAGTCATGGCAATGCCTCGTGTTATGACAGGGTCTCGGAGCCGCTAGACTAACAAGCCTACCGTGCGGGCACCCGAGAAATAGTCATCAACACGGAAGGCGCATGGCCTAATGGCCTGATTCAGTTCCGGTGTCGGGCTTCAACCGCACGCGCTAACACATCGATTAGGGCTTGAATGCGCGCGTGTTGCATCTTCATGGAGGCTTTATTGACGATCAGGCGGGAGCTGACGGGCGCAATCAGCTCCTGTGGCTCCAGTCCATTGGCGCGCAGAGTATTTCCGGTATCTACCACGTCGATGATTTTATCCGCCAAACCCACCAGAGGAGCCAGCTCCATCGAACCGTAGAGCTTGATAATGTCCACCTGACGACCCTGAGCCGCATAGTAACGCTTCGCCACATTGACGAATTTTGTCGCTACCCGCAGGCGACCCTTGGGCTCGGGCGCGCCAACTTTACCCGCCGTCATTAGCTTGCAGTTGGCAATTTTTAAGTCCAGCGGCTCGTATAAACCTTGGCCACCGAACTCCATCAATACGTCTTTACCCGCCACACCCAAGTCCGCAGCGCCATTTTCCACATAGGTCGGCACATCGGTAGCACGCACGATTAACAGGCGCACATCCTCTTGGGTCGTAGGGATGATGAGCTTGCGACTCTTGTCCGGCGACTCGGTGGGCACAATCCCCGCCTCTGCCAACAGGGGCAGCGTATCGTCAAGAATCCGGCCTTTGGATAAGGCGATGGTCAGCATGGACATATCCTTTAACCCGGAACGCGGCGAATTTTCGCCCCAAGCAACTGCAATTTCTCTTCGATGCACTCGTAACCACGGTCAATGTGGTAGATACGGTCGATCAGAGTATCCCCTTCTGCCACCAAGCCAGCAATCACCAAGCTGGCCGATGCCCGTAAATCCGTGGCCATGACTGGAGCACCCTTTAAGCGCTCAACGCCGGTAACAATGGCCGTGTTACCTTCGACCTGAATCTGAGCCCCCATGCGACCCATTTCATACACATGCATAAAACGATTTTCAAAAATCGTCTCAATGACGGTGCCGGTTCCCTCAGCAATAGCATTCAGGGAAATAAACTGGGCCTGCATATCCGTTGGAAAGGCTGGATAAGGAGCAGTACGGATGCTTACCGCTTTGGGTCTGCGCCCTTGCATATCCAGTTCAATCCAGTTACTTCCGGTCTCAATCCGAGCTCCGGCTTCCTGCAATTTAATCAAAACGGAATCCAAAATGCCGGGGTCGGTATCCTTTAAACGAATATTCCCGCGTGTAGCGGCAGCAGCCACTAAGTAAGTTCCGGTTTCAATTCGATCAGGCATCACGCTGTAGCTACCGCCTCCCAAGCGTTTAACGCCTTCAATGGTGATGGTGTCTGTGCCTGCCCCTGTGATCTTGGCTCCCATTGAGTTTAGAAAGTTTGCCAAATCCACCACTTCTGGCTCACGGGCGGCATTTTCCAGTACGCTACGACCTTGTGCCAAGGCCGCAGCCATCATCACGTTTTCTGTACCGGTTACACTCACGGTATCAAAAAAGAAATGGGCTCCCCGCAGACCACCCGCTGGAGCTTTAGCCTTGATGTAGCCTTCATCGACGATAATCTCTGCGCCCATGGCTTCTAAACCACGAATGTGCAGGTCTACAGGACGCGAACCAATGGCACAGCCGCCGGGCAAAGCAACCTCAGCCTCACCAAAACGTGCCACCATAGGCCCCAATACCAAAATAGAGGCGCGCATGGTTTTCACCAGCTCGTAGGGCGCAACCAAGGATTGAATGGCTGTAGCATCAATTTCCACGCCCAGCTTTTCATCGACTACGGGTTGCACCCCCATGCGGCCAAACAGCTCAATCATGGTGGTAATGTCGTGCAAATGGGGCAAATTACGCACGGTTACAGGGCAATCCGACAATAAGGTAGCCGCCAAAATGGGCAGAGCCGCATTCTTAGCCCCGGAAATACGAATTTCACCATTCAGGCGCACACCGCCGGTAATGATCAGTTTGTCCATAAATTGTCCGTGTCTACCGCCAAAGCACGATAGGATTGAGCAAGACAAATGGCCTGCAAATCCAGACCATTGTTAAGAAGGGATACACACTCAGGCTTGAGTTAGGTACGCGCAGCCCATTCAGCCTGAGAGAAAAACTTCATAGTCACCGCATGAATACGGCCGTCAGCAATCCAAGGATTTAAATGCTGATAGATTTTTTGCTGGCGTTTGATAGGACTCAGTGCTGCTAGTTCGTCGCTCACAACACTCAGTAAAAAATCACAACCTTCACCCTCGACCACTACATAGGCTCCTGGAATATTTTGCTCCAGAAGGCTTTTTACTTCAGCCCGCATGTTCCACCTCAATCATTACCCGAATACCGGGAGCAGCCATCATACAAAAAAGCATGCTGGCTGCGAAGCCCGGTCTAGTCAGGCGGCCAGTGGCAGAATATCCAACAAACCTGAAACGTCAGCAATATGCCGCATGTCTTCAGGTAGGTTGGCGATGCTTAGACTGATACCTCGCGCTTTAGCATCGCGCATAAAGGACAGCAATAAAGCAATTCCAACACTGCTTGACTTATCAACACCGCCACAGTCAATCACCAAAGGCATCTCAGCCGGGGCTTGACGCATCAAAGCCAAGCCAGATTGACGTAAGGCGGGGCCATTGCGGTAGTTAATCTCTCCTGATAAGGAAAGAACACCCGCAGCCGTATCTAAGGTCACTTGGCCCTCAGTCATTTGCCCGCTGCCTTTTGCTCAGCTTCGGCAACATCTTTAGCTTTAGCAACAACATCGCCCCAGCCATTGATGGTCTTATCCAAATTACCACCGTTACGGTTCATAGCATCTTCAAACTGATCACGGAAGAGTTTACCGATGTTGATACCGTTGATGATCACGTTGCGCACACGCCATTGGTCTTGTTTAACCATAGTGTACTCAACCGGATAGATCTCACCGTGCTTACCTACTACTTCCATTCTGACGCTGGCACGATCAGGTTCTGGTTGCTTGCCACTAGGTGGTAGTACACGAATTTCTTCGTTGTTGTACTCCAGCAAAGCATTGCCATAAAACTGGAACAGACTGCGCTTAAAGTTCTCTTCGAAGCGCTTTATTTGCTCAGGCGAAGCACCACGAGAATACTTAACCGTCATGATGCTACGAGAAATACCCTCAGCATCCACCACAGGCCCTAACAAGCCATCAAGGAAGCTGTAAAAAGCGCTGGAGTCTTTACGGTAACGCTCTTTATTGGCTTTCAGGTTATCCAAAAGCTGTGTGGTTGTGCTTTGAATCACTTCATTAGGTGAAGAAGCATTCGCATGGGAAAATAGGGGCAAGCAGGCTAAAGCAATCAGCAAACCGCGGCGCAAGGCATTTAACAACATAAGAACAGCCCTCTTTTGTTACTTCTCTGAGTTGCTATCAGATTTATTCACAGTATTGAGTAGGAATTTACCAATAAGATCCTCAAGTACCATCGCAGATTGCGTATCATGGATGGTGCTTCCATCCTTGAGTAGATCAGGCTCTCCACCCACTCCGATACCAATGTAGCGCTCGCCCAAAAGTCCAGCGGTCAAGATGGACGCGGTAGAGTCAAGCGGCAAGTAATTGATGGTATTGTTGATATCCATGGTGACACGACCTTTAAAGGTTTCATGGTCAATGTCAACCGATACAACTTTACCAATGGTAACGCCCGCTAATGCAACCTTGGCTCTTGGGCCAATACCGGCAGCATTGTCAAAGTAGGCGTAGACACGATAGGTACCTTCACTGTCGGTCATAGACAGGCCACTGACACGCAAAGCCAGCAGCACCAGCGCAAAAAGACCAGCCAATAGGAACAGGCCAACACCGATTTCCAGGGAACGGGTTTGCATCAAAGATCTCCAAACATCAGGGCGGTCAGGATGAAGTCAAGACCGAGAACTGCCAACGAGGCGTAAACAACGGTACAGGTGGTTGCACGGCTGATGCCTTCAGAAGTGGGCTCACAATCATAGCCTTGGAATACCGCAATCCAAGTGATGACTATGGCAAAGACCACACTTTTGATGACACCGTTCAGAACATCGCTGTGAAAGTCCACATTGTTCTGCATGTTGCCCCAGTAGGAGCCTTCGTACACACCTAGCCAATCCACAGCCACCACAGCACCACCCCAGATACCGACTACGGTAAAGATGGCACCTAATAGAGGCATTGAAATAAATCCAGCCCAAAGACGCGGCAAGATGATGTATTTCAAAGGATCAACTCCAATCACTTCAAGACTGGATAATTGCTCTGTGGATTTCATATTGCCGATTTCAGCAGTTAGGGCGGAACCGGCACGGCCTGCAAACAACAACCCAGTAACCACTGGCCCTAGCTCACGCAGTAGGGTTAAGGCAACCATCTGCCCAACAGCCTCCTCCGAACCATAGCTCACCAGAATGTTGTAGCCTTGTAAGGCCAACACCATGCCAATAAACATGCCGGAAACTACGATAATCGCTAAGGACAACACACCCACTGAATACAGTTGTTGAACCAATAGCTGAAAACCTTTGCCCGCCGTACTGCGTCCCAAAATAGCGTGGAACAAAAACAGCACTGAGCGGCCTATAGCCTCAACCACATCGAAACCTGCACGCCCAAACAGACGTACACGCTCGATCAGAGGGGTTTTACGCATCAAGCTTCTCCCAACAGGTCACAACGATAATCCCGCGCAGGAAAATGGAAGGGTACGGGGCCATCAGCCAACCCTTTCATAAACTGACGAATCTGCGGATTATCCGACTCCATCAGCTCACTAGGGACACCATGTCCCAACACCTGACTATCACCCACTACATAAATGTAGTCAGCAATACTGGCTGTTTCGGCCAAGTCATGGGATACCACAATACTGGTAATACCCAAAGCGTCATTCAGTGAGCGAATCAACCGAACTAAAACACCCATGGCAATGGGGTCTTGTCCAGCAAAGGGCTCATCATACATGAGGATTTGGGGGTCAAGGGCAATGGCTCGAGCCAAAGCGACACGCCGCTTCATCCCACCAGAAAGCTCATCGGGCATCAACTCAATGGCACCGCGCAGCCCTACGGCTTGCAGCTTCATTAAGACAATGTCACGAATCATGTCATCCGGTAGTTTGGTGTGCACGCGCAGTGGAAAAGCTACGTTCTCAAACACATCAAGATCTGTGAACAAAGCACCACTTTGGAACAAAACCCCCATCTGTTTACGCATATCGAACAGCTCCGTACGCGACAGATCAGGTAGGTTACGTCCCGCCACCCAGATTTCACCTCGATGTGGCATCAATTGAGCCGCAATCAGACGCAACAAAGTTGTCTTGCCGCATCCTGATGGCCCCATGATGGCCGTTACCTTTCCACGAGGAATGGTAATGTCGACATTTTTAAAAATGCTTCGTCTGCCGCGCTTGAAGGTCACGCCTTTTAGCTCAACAGCATTCGCGTTGACGGAACTCATCCGATCTCCTTCTGTAGCCTGCTTGGTTCTATTCAAGGCACGTCTATTACAACCTGCTCCAGTATGGAAGACAGGGGCGCAGGGCTATCAGGGACGGCACTATAGCACCGAGCGCCCAACGACCCAAGAATAGCCAATAACACATACGTCGAATCCAACCTACCTAGAACAGCCTTTTTTTCACGTTTTTTTCACATAAACTCTATCTGAGATAGCCACATCCTTGTCAATTTTGCGCCATATTAACCGGGTTTATCGGTATACTTGAGCCCTGTTTTTGTCGCCTGCCTTTTATCCATGACCCAACACTCTGCACTGATTCAATCTGCTGTGCGTACCATCAGCCTAGAACTTAAGGCCATTACGCAGTTAAAAAGTCGCATTGGAACCCCATTTGCAACCGCCTGTGAGCTAATTCTTGCTTGTTCCGGGCGCGTAGTGGTAGTAGGGATTGGCAAATCAGGTCATATCGGGCGCAAAATCGCAGCCACATTGGCCAGTACCGGAACAGCCGCATTTTTTGTGCATCCGGCCGAAGCCTGCCACGGCGACATGGGTATGATTACCCGTGATGATTTGGTTCTGGCTCTATCAAACTCAGGTACCACCTCCGAAATTCTGACCTTACTGCCACTCATCAAACGTCAGGGCAATACCCTGATCAGTATTACAGGCAATAAGGATTCCACCCTAGCTTTAGCCGCCTCAGTGAACTTGGACGCCCAAGTGACCCAAGAAGCTTGCCCGCTTAACCTAGCCCCCACCTCCTCTACAACAGCAACGCTGGTCTTGGGAGATGCCTTAGCCATTGCACTCCTTGAAGCCCGTGGCTTTACGGCTGAGGATTTTGCCTTCTCCCACCCTGGAGGAGCCCTAGGTCGCCGTTTGCTGCTTAAAGTCGAGCATGTGATGCACCAAGGGACTGAATTACCGCGAGTCTCAGTGGGCACTTCCTTGCGCGATGCCTTGGTAGAGATGAGCCGTAAGGGGCTAGGTATGACTGTAGTTGAAACCTCCGAAGGTCAATTAGCTGGAATTTTTACCGACGGCGACCTACGACGTGCCCTTGATCGTGGCATAGATGTTCGTCATACCCAGATACAAGAAGTCATGACCCCCAAAGGGCAAACCGCGACTCCCGATATACTCGCTGCCCAAGCGTTGAATATCATGGAAGAACATAAAATCAGTGCGCTGATTGTGGTTGATGAGCAAAACCGTCCTATCGGTGCTCTAAATATGCACGACTTATTACGCGCCGGAGTTATTTAATGGATACAATCGACCTTCTCACCCGCGCCAAAGCCATTCGTTTGGCTATTTTTGATGTAGATGGTGTATTGACCGATGGCCGACTTTATCTGTTACCCGACGGTAGTGAGTTCAAAACTTTTCACACCCTAGACGGCCAAGGCATCAAAATGCTGATTCGCTCAGGAGTGACCACGGCCATTATCAGTGGTCGCCACAGCACAGCAGTGGCACAACGGGCGACTGCACTGGGCATTCATCATCTGTACTTAGGGCACGAAGATAAGCTCATTGTACTTGATGAACTGCTGCATAAACTTCAACTGAGTCCTGAACAAGTAGCCCACCTAGGTGATGATCTACCTGACTTACCCATCATCCGCCGTGTGGGTTTGGGGATAGCCGTGGCCAATGCGGATGCTTTCGTCCGTCAACACGCCCACGGAGTGACCCAAGCACGCGGTGGTGAAGGAGCCGCACGAGAGTACTGTGAGCTGATTATGCGCGCTCAAGGTACTCTGAATGCAGCCCAAGCGGCCTACCTCTAAGATAGGAGAGGAAGTCGGTCTATGCGTATGCCCAGTGTGCAAACCCTATTACTGTGGATTCCTTCTATCCTGCTGCTGGCTGCCGTTGGTTACTGGAATATCGGCCCGGATAGCTTTCAAAAAAAGCCCTACTCCATCACCGATAACGATGTAGATTTTTTTGCCCTCAATTCACGCACCATCCAATATCGAGCAGATGGAAAACGTCAGTACGATCTGGTTTCTGAGAAATTTGAGCACTTAAAATCCACGGACATCAGTCTACTCACGCAACCCGATATGCACTTATACCGTGGCATGGATATTCCTTGGCGTATTCGCAGCGCTCGTGGAGAGGTCTCTCCCAACGGCACTGAAATTGAGCTGATTGATCAAGTGCGGGTTGAACGCACTGACGCTCGAAATCAGCCCATTATTCTCACCAGTACGCGGATGACGGTATTTCCCGATAAGCAATACGCTCAAACCCAACAACCAGTTAAAATTGATACCACCAATGGCGTGACTACTGCTGTCGGTATGAAAGCCTACTTAGATGTAGGCAAGATGCACTTGTTATCCCATGTAAGAGGCCAGTATGAGCTTCGCTAACCGACTTATTTTACTTGCGCTGCTATCACTTTCTTGCACTTCGCAGGTACTGGCCTTGCCCGAAGATCGCAACCAGCCCATTCATGTGCAGGCTGACTCTGCTGAGTTAGATGACCGTAATGGTATTGCGGTGTACCGTGGAAACGTCATCATCACCCAAGGCACGATGAAGGTGACAGGACATACTGTCACCATTACACGCACCCCAAGTGGTGAGCTCAATGTATTCACCGCCCTAGGCACTCCAGCCTATTACGAGCAAAAACCGGCGGTGAACAAATCCATTGTTCAAGCCTATGCACTAACGCTTCAGTACTTTGTGGCCAATAACCGTATTGTTCTGATCGACCAAGCCAAAATCGTTCAAGAAGGCAGCACCTTCCAAGGTGAAAAAATCGTCTACGATACCCAGCGGCAAATCGTCAACGCAGGGCGCGCTGGAAATACACCAGTAACAGCGCCTCGCCCACGTATTGATATGGTCATTCAACCCAAGAGCAGCAGCCCCCAAGGACAAACGCCCTAATGGCTACCCTCAAAGCCCTACACCTTGCTAAAAGCTATAAAAGTCGGCCCGTTGTTCGTGATATCAGTCTCTCGATTGAAAGCGGCCAAATCGTTGGATTACTGGGCCCAAACGGAGCAGGCAAAACCACCTGTTTCTACATGATTGTAGGTCTGGTGCGCGCTGATCAGGGCAATATCCTCATAGACGATCAAGACATTACGTTCCGGCCCATGCACGGCAGGGCGCGTGCAGGCATTGGCTATCTTCCGCAGGAAGCCTCTATTTTCCGCAAGCTCAGCGTAGCCGATAACATCATGGCGATTTTGGAAACCCGCAAAGACCTAACACGAGCCCAGCGCTTAGAGACCTTAGAAAGCCTACTGCAAGAATTTCATGTCACCCACCTAAGACAAAGCCTAGGCATGAGCCTTTCAGGGGGTGAGCGCCGCCGGATTGAAATCGCTCGGGCATTGGCTACAGACCCTAAGTTTATTCTGTTGGACGAACCCTTTGCCGGGGTCGACCCCATCTCTGTGGGAGACATCAAACAGATCATCCACCATCTTAAAAGTAAGGGTATTGGCGTTTTAATTACTGATCATAATGTGCGTGAGACCTTGGATATCTGTGAAACCGCCTATATTGTCAGTAATGGACACATTATTGCTGAAGGCGATGCCCAAACCATCCTGAGCAACCAACAGGTAAAAGACGTTTACCTAGGTCATGAATTCCGTCTTTGATGTGCAATATCGGTGTCCGCTATCGGGTAAATGGTCTATAATTAGGCACATAATTTGCTTTAAAGAGAGCCTTTGGCTCTGATGGTCGAACGGGCGTTCACGCCGAACTCCAGCACAACAAGCCGCCTTTGCCATGAAACCAACGCTAGTCTTGAAGATGGGCCAGCAACTGACGATGACCCCGCAGTTGCAACAGGCTATTCGATTGCTCCAGCTGTCTACCTTAGATTTGCAACAAGAGATCCAAGAAGCGCTCGAAGCCAATCCCATGCTTGAGCGTCAAGACGACGGCGAGGACTTTGGCCAAGATACTATGGCCGACTCCTCAGAACATCAGGGGCCTGATTCAGAATTTAGGACAGACAACCTTACCCAAGACTCGCACTATGAATCGGCTACCCCCTCAGAAGAAGCCTTTGGAGAGGGTGACAACGATTGGGCAGACCGTATTCCCAGCGAATTGCCTGTGGATACTGCTTGGGAAGATATTTATCAAACCAGTGCCAGTAACCTCCCAAGCAATGATGAAGAGGATTGGGATTTCACCGCCAAAGCCTCAGCGGGGGAAAACCTACAAACGCATCTGCTGTGGCAATTAAACGTCACACCGATGAGCGATACCGATCGCCTGATTGCTATTACCCTGATTGATAGCATCAACAGCCAAGGCTATCTGGAAGATACGCTGGTGGAAATTCACGCTGGGCTAGATCCTGAGCTGGACATTGATCTGGATGAAGTCGAGATGGTGTTGCACCGCATCCAGCAGTTTGAGCCAGCAGGCATTGGCGCTCGAAATCTTCAAGAATGTCTTCAATTACAGTTACGCCAACTGCCCGCTGACACCCCCTGGTTGAACGAGGCTCAACAGCTGGTCAAAAGCTACCTTGAAGCCTTAGGCAACCGGGATTACAGTCTATTGATGCGCCGCATGAAGCTTCGGGAAGATCAGCTACGAGCGGTCATTGAGCTTATCCAAAGCCTAAACCCTCGCCCCGGATCTCAGATTGAACAGACAGAGCCTGAGTACATTGTTCCTGATGTCATCGTACGCAAATACACAGGGCGCTGGCTGGTAGAGCTTAATCAGGAAGCTATGCCTCGCCTACGAGTCAACGCGCACTACGCTAACTTAGTACGCCGTGCTGACTCCAGCGCCGATAATACCTTTATGCGCAATCAACTACAGGAAGCGCGCTGGTTTATTAAAAGCTTACAAAGCCGTAACGAAACCCTGATGAAAGTTGCCAGCCAAATTGTTGAGCATCAGCAAGGCTTCTTAGAATACGGTGAAGAAGCTATGAAACCTCTGGTGTTGCACGATATCGCCGAGGCTGTTGGTATGCATGAGTCCACCATCTCCCGGGTGACCACTCAAAAATACATGCACACCCCCCGCGGCATTTACGAGCTGAAATATTTCTTTTCCAGTCACGTCAGCACTTCAGAGGGGGGTGAATGCTCCTCAACAGCTATCCGTGCCATCTTGAAAAAACTTATTGCCGCAGAAAATCCTAAAAAGCCATTGAGTGATAGCAAGATCGCTGGTTTACTGGAAGAGCAAGGTATTCAGGTAGCCCGACGTACCGTAGCCAAGTATCGAGAATCGCTTGGAATTGCACCCTCCAGTGAACGCAAGCGCTTGGTTTGAAGGGGCACCAGATTATAGGGAGAGCATCAATGTGCTCTCTGAATAAGGAGAAGCAGTATGCAAGTCAACATCAGCGGCCATCACCTAGATGTAACCGACGCTCTACGTCAATACATTGATGAAAAATTCAGCCGATTGGAGCGTCATTTCGACCGCATCATCAGTGCCCAAGTCATTCTACAGGTAGAAAAGCTAGCTCAAAAAGCTGAAGCTACACTGCATGTAGCGGGTGGAGAACTGGTAGCCAACGCCGAGCATGAAGATATGTATGCTGCCATCGACCTCCTGGTCGATAAGCTGGATCGCCAGTTGATCAAGCATAAAGAAAAGCAGCTCGACCGTCATCAAGGTGCCTAACGACTAATATCCCACTATGATTCGACTCGAAGATATTCTGACTCCTGAACGAACCCTCATCGGCGTTCAGGCGGGCAGCAAAAAGCGCGTACTGGAGCAAATCGCAAAGCTTGTAGCCAGTGATCTGCCTGACCTTGATGCTCAAGAGATTTTCGAGAGTCTAGTGGCACGTGAAAAGCTAGGATCAACGGGGTTTGGCAATGGTATTGCCATTCCCCACTGTCGCCTCATAGGCTGCACAGCGCCCTTAAGTGCTGTGCTACGGTTGGATGCTCCTGTAGACTTCGATGCTATTGATGGAGCACCGGTTGATCTGCTTTTTGTGCTGCTGGTTCCTCAAGAAGCCACGGATCAGCACCTTGAACTCTTGCGCCAAATTGCCAGTATGTTGGATCGCGAGGAGGTACGCCTAGGCTTACGCCAGGCTCCAACAAACGAAAGCCTGTATCAGACGGTGATTGACGCTCAAAATACCCGTTAGGATGTGTCATGCGCCTAATTATTGTCAGTGGTCGCTCCGGCTCCGGCAAGAGTACAGCCTTAGGCGTACTCGAAGACAATGGTTTTTACTGCATTGACAACCTACCTGCTGGGCTCTTGCCCAGCTTATTAGAGCAAGCCAGCCAGCATTTAGGAAAATCCTCGCTCGCCGTTTCCATAGATGCCCGTAACCTACCCTGTCAACTGGAACGCTTTCCAGAGCTACTACAGGGCATCCGCCAAGATCCCAACCTTCATACGGATGTGCTTTATTTAGATGCCGATGAGCTGACGCTGCTTAAGCGTTTTTCCGAAACCCGCCGCCGTCATCCCCTCACCTCCGAGATCCGTGCATTAGCTGAGGCCATCCAAGATGAAGCCCTGTTACTCAAGCCACTGGCGGATTTAGCAGACTTACGCATTGATACCTCGAAACTGAATTTACATCAGTTACGGGATATGCTGCGGCTACGATTATTGAATCGTACCGAGCCAGGTACAGCCTTTCTTATCGAGTCCTTTGGATTTAAGCGGGGTGTTCCCGTTGAGGCTGACTTAGTATTTGATGTGCGTTGCCTACCCAATCCCTATTGGCGGCTGGACTTACGCGAATACTCTGGTTTAGACCGCCCTGTTATTGATTACTTAACGGCTCAACCCGAGGTTGAGGAACTCTACCAAGATACCCTCAGCTATCTGGAAAAATGGTTACCTCGCTTTGCAGCCAACAACCGAGCTTATGTTACTGTGGCTATAGGTTGCACAGGAGGACAACATCGCTCAGTCTATCTGGCTGAGCGCTTGGGTCAGGCCCTGAAAAAGAGCCTAAAAAACATCCAAGTACGTCATCGGGAGTTAAGCTGAACATGCTCACCTGCCAAACCATCATTGTGAATAAATTAGGGTTGCATGCACGAGCAGCAGCTAAATTTGTAACCACAGCCAGCCAATTTCAATGCAGCGTACAAGTAGGCCGCTGCCCCAATACCTTGGTTAATGGCAAAAATATTATGGCGGTGATTATGTTGGCTGCCAATCAGGGCACAGCCCTGCATCTGCGCACAGAAGGCGAAGATGAACACCAAGCCTTACAGGCCTTGGTCGCGCTGATTGACAACTATTTTGAGGAAGGGGAATAAAATCTCGTCTGTTTAACGAGGAGGATATTGGGACAATACTTTAGCAACGGCCTCATGAATAGCGTGGGTGCGCTCCTCAATACTTGGTGGTAAACGGCGTAACGTCTGCTCAGCTTGTCCTCGCCAAACCAGTTTTCCATCTGTTCCGTCAAAGAAATCCACCTGTATCGTACCTACTTTGTAATCCATGACTTGGGTTTCCGTATAACCTGAAGCACCCCGATAATTTCGCCAGTATCCCCCCCAATAACCACCGTAATTGGTGGTCACTAAGTTTTGACGATCATCGACAATCAACCAAACCTGCACCCAAAGATCCGGCTTAGTACCGGTTTTAACTGGCTGTAAATTGAGCTGCCCAACCAATTGCTCGCCCAGTGCCTCTCTGATCCGCTGCTCGGTAAGATCACTTTTAATCCGAGGATCATCCGGCCTGTATTGCAGTCCGGGCTCTCGCCAAGCCCAAGTGTGATAAGCCGCAAAGTTTCGCTGAGGATCGTAATCTCGGCTGAGTTGGAGGTCACTCTGGCATGCAGCCAAAGCTAATAACCCCAACAAAACCAAGCATCCGGTCACTAGAGCACGTTGCATATCACACCTCCTAACCTCGTTTTAGCAAGGCTTTTACTGTCCCGCCACCATCATCTTTTCAATCAACACCGAGCCGGTTTTTAAATTACCCCGTGTTTCCAAGTCGTTACCAATGGCTTGGATATTTAGGAACATATCGCGCAAGTTACCGGCGATGGTAATTTCTTGTACCGGAAATTGAATCTCTCCCTGCTCGACCCAAAAACCACCGGCCCCCCGCGAGTAGTCCCCTGTTACTAAGTTTAGTCCTTGCCCCATTAACTCTGTGACCAGTAATCCTCGTCCCATACGACGAATAAGATCAGCTTGGCTTTCGTCACCATGAGTCACTTGCACATTGTGTACACCCCCTGAGTTTGCCGTACTGGGCATACCCAATTTGCGCCCTGAGTAAGTACCTAACACATAGGACACTAACCGACCCTGCTCTACAAAAGGCTTAGCGTAGGTCGCCAACCCATCACCATCAAAGGCAGCACTGCCTAGAGCCCCCAAAAGATGGGGATGCTCGTCCAAAGTAAACCAGTCTGGAAAAAGCGATTGACCCAAAGAGCCCTCTAAAAAAGAGGCTTTTCGGTACAGATTGCCTCCTGAAATAGCACTCAACAGATGCCCCAACAGGCCAGCCGCTATATCAGGGGCGAAGAGTACAGGGACTTCACAGGTAGGTATTGGGCGAGCGCCTAAACGACGTACTGCACGCTCAGCCGCCCGCTGACCAATCAATTTAGGATCTAATAAAGCCTCACCACGCCGATTGACATCGTAGTAGTAATCTCGCTGCATCTGGCCTTCTTGCTCAGCAATCATGACGCAACTTAGGCTGTGTCGGGTGCTGGCATAGGCTCCGATAAAACCATGGCTATTGCCGTAAGCTCGACAACCCTGATGGGTACTTAGGCTAGTACCATCCGCATTACGAATCCGCGAATCGGTGTCAAAAGCTGCGGCTTCACAGCTTAATGCCTGCTCAATGGCCTGCTCGGGATTAATGGCCCAGGGATGGAATAAGTCCAAGTCTGGGACATTATTTGCCATTAATTCGGCCTCAGCCAAACCGGCGTAGCTGTCTTCTGACGCATGCCGTGCAATGGCAAGGGCAGCGGCTACGGTTTCCCGGATTGCATCCTCACCGCTAGAGGTGGTACTGGCTGAGCCTTTACGCTGCCCCAAGTACAGAGTAATACCAAAGCCTTGATCACGATTAAACTCTACCGTTTCTACTTCCCGTTGGCGCACCGAGACTGAAAGCCCTTGCTCCATCGAAACCGAAACCTCGCTGGCAGTAGCCCCTTGGCGTTTGGCTTCCTCAATAATCTGCTGCACTTTAGCACGCAGCCCGTCTAAATCGGCTGGGCCTACACCCGCTACTTCAGTCATAACTACTCCCAATCTTGTACAGAGCTCAGGGTACGTCGAGGCGCACGGCTTCTGCGGCTGCTGTTATCATGGGCGGATTCTTTGATGGATCCTTCCCATGTCTGATTCTTTCGATAACGATGCCTTTGGCGAAAAAAGCAAAACCCAAATCAAACGCGAGTTACTGGCGCTACAAGACTTGGGTGAACGTCTTACCACATTCAAAGCTGACCTATTAGACAAACTGCCTCTGTCGCCACCTCTACGCAAGGCTTTGGATGAAGCACCCAAGCACAAAGCCCACATTGCGCGCAAACGCCATATCCAGTACATCGGCAAGCTCATGCGCGATCAAGACATTGAAGCCATTATGGCCTTGATCAATCAGCTTGACTCCTCCAGCCGCGAGTACAACGAACGTTTTCACGCTTTAGAACGCTGGCGTGACCGCTTAATCGCTGAAGGCGATGCCGTGTTTGAAACCTTTGTCACACAGTATCCTGAAACCGAGCGTCAACACTTACGGGGATTGATTCGCCAAGCCCAACATGAAGCCGCCCACAATAAACCTCCGGCGGCCTCACGCAAGGTATTCAAATACATCCGTGAGTTGGATGAGCTTCAGCGTGGTTTGCGCTAACTGCCGGTTCCTCCAACGGTGATGGCATCCAGTTTCAAGGTGGGCTGACCCACGCCCACCGGAACCGATTGGCCATCTTTACCGCAGGTTCCCACGCCGCTGTCTAAAGATAAATCATTACCCAACATAGACACGCGGGTCATCACCTCAGGGCCATTACCGATCAGGGTTGCGCCTTTAACGGGCGCGGTGATTTTCCCGTCCTCAATCAAGTAGGCCTCACTGGTAGAGAACACAAATTTGCCGCTGGTAATGTCCACCTGACCACCACCTAAACTGGCGCAGTAAATCCCCTTTTTCACCGAGGCGATAATTTCCTGCGGATCGGACTCACCGGCCAACATATAGGTATTGGTCATCCGCGGCATGGGCAAGCTGGAATAAGATTCGCGCCGTCCGTTACCCGTAGGTGCCACGCCCATTAGCCGAGCATTCAGCTTGTCTTGCATGTAGCCTTTTAGGATGCCGTTCTCAATCAATACGGTGCATTGAGTGGTCGTCCCCTCATCATCCACGGTCAAAGAACCGCGCCGATCCGCTAAGGTGCCATCGTCCACAATGGTACACAGACTAGAGGCCACCTGCTGTCCCAGCCGTCCGCTATAGGCTGAACTGCCTTTACGGTTAAAATCGCCCTCCAGTCCATGCCCTACGGCCTCGTGCAGCAATACGCCCGACCAACCCGGGCCTAACACCACGGGCATGCTACCGGCCGGAGCAGCTATGGCCTCCAAATTCACCAGAGCCTGACGCACGGCTTCGCGGGCATAGTCCATTGCCCGATCTTGGTCGAGGAAGTAACGATAACCGGTACGACCGCCGCCACCATGACTGCCTCGTTCACGCCGACCGCCTTGCTCCACAATCACACTGACGCTAAAGCGCACCAGCGGGCGGATGTCTGCCGCTAAGCTGCCGTCCATAGCCGCCACCAGTACATGATCCCAAACCCCGGCCAGACTGACGCTCACTTGCTGAATACGCGAGTCAAGAGCGCGGGTGGCCTGATCAATGCGTTGCAACAAGGCGACTTTTTCAGCCCGTGTGAGGTCATCTAAAGGGTTTCCCTGTATATACAAAGGCTGCATAGCCACGGGGCTTTGCACAGCCATATGCCCCTGCTGTCCAGCGCGGGCAATGGAGCGCGCGGCTTGGGCCGCCTGACGTAAAGCCTGTGCGTTCACTGCATTACTGTAGGCAAAGCCGGTCTTTTCACCGGATAGGGCGCGCACGCCAACCCCTTGCTCCCAGTGGAAACTGCCTTCCTTCACAATCCCGTCTTCTAACACCCAAGACTCGCTGACACGGTCTTGAAAGTAGAGATCCGCCGCATCAATACCGGGGGTATGCAGCTCGCTCAACAGGCTAGGTAAGGATTCAATACTCAGGCTGCCTGGCGTCAATAAACGCTCGGCAGCCGGTAACAGCAAATTGGTCATATTCACTCCGGAGTGTCCGCCCCGGCGAGGCGTGGCACGGCAAAACGACTGTGGTTCAAAAGCGGCATACGCTGACGGATGGCTGTTTGCTCAAGGGGATTTCCTTGAGTCAGTAATACCGCTTCGCCCTGTGCATGTTCACAGAGTACCTGTCCCCAAGGATCTACGATAGCGGAATGGCCATAAGTTTGACGACCACCGGGATGCAGCCCTGCTTGTCCCGGAGCCAAGATATAGCATTGGCTATCCAAGGCCCGTGCACAAATTAAGGTATGCCAGTGTGCAGCTCCGGTGACGGCGGTAAAGGCTGAGGGTGCAGTAATCAACTCGGCCCCTGCCTGCCGTAAAGCAAGATACTGTTGTGGAAAGCGCAGGTCGTAGCACACCGTTAGCCCCAATCGACCTAAAGGAGTATCGGCTACAACAATCTGCTGTCCTTGGGTGTAATTGTCGGACTCACGATAGCTCCCTTGGCGATCAGCTACGTCAACATCGAACAGGTGCAGCTTGTCATACCGTGCTACGTGCTGTCCTTGGGCATCGATCAACAACGAGCAGGCACAGGGCTTAGCATCGGGTTGGCCTTCTGGAGGCAAAGGTATAGTCCCTGCTACAATCCAAAGCCCTAAATCCCGAGCTGTTTGGGATAGCCAAGGCAGAATAGGCCCAGCCCCCATAGCCTCTGCACGCCCTAAGGCGCGCAGATCCGGATGCCCCATAGCAGCAAAGTTTTCTGGCAATACCGCCAACTGCGCCCCCTGCTGAGCGGCAGACTCCAGCAAACGATGGGCCATATTCAGATTTTCGCTAATCTGATCCTGACTCACCATTTGGATGACGGCTAAAGACATGCGGACACCTCAAGCGGACAACGGGTAGTAGGACATTCTTAAGAGCGTGGCTTGGTGAAGGGTTTATCAAAGGTAATATCTGGTTCAAGCCAAGGCCCTTTCACACGATACTGCACCGTGGCTAACCGAGAAACTCGATTCCCTAGCAGCTTATCCACGGCCCAAACGGCTCCGCCCACTACGGGTGCTCCCACAATAACGGCGGCTAAGGGTAAATTACCCGTTACCGGCAAAGTAACCATCAAACGGGCATCAATACGCTCATGGGCCAGATCTAAGATTCCGTCTAGCTCAATGTCTGTAGACGGCCCTTTCAGGGTGACAGGTCGACTGGTTCGATATACGCCATTAGTCGCCGTTAGCTGCCCCTTCACTTCATCGTAACTGAGACCCTTACCCACTAAGTCGGTAAAATCTAAGCGCAAACGTCGCCCAATGGCCTCAAAGTTCAACAGACCAAAGACCCGCAATGCTTGGGTATCTAACTCAGCAAACTGTCCTTTTTGCAGATGAGCCCGGAAGAGCCCAGAAAAATTTTTTGCCTCTAAGGCTGCGGGTGAGCCAGGCCAATGACCATCAATATCTACCTGAAAGTGCTCACTACTGGCAGAAGGAGCAAATCCCCAAGCCTTAAGCACATCGGCTAAATTTTTGCCCTGTACTCGCCCTTGATACCAGCTACGCCCTGTATTCCAACCGCCGTTCCCCTCAACCTTTAAGCCTTTAAGGTTGACGGATACGTCATTGAAGTTTACTCCTTGTTCAGTTGGGCGTAATTTTAGCGCCCAACGCCCCAGTGAATCTTGGCCCTGCCAAACCTCTTGAATCTGAATATCTACCGCAGGAATAACTTTAGGGTCGAAATCTGCCAAGGGATCACGAGAGGAGGTCGTTATGACGGGAGCTGTTGTTGCCGGTAAGCGAACATATTGAACATTCAGGTTCAGAGGTTGCCCCTTGGCATCAGGCCGTAGCAACTGTCCTGTAATTTGATCACTGCTCACCCCTAACTGCCAAGCTTGGGTCTGGCGCTTCAGGCTTACCCCTAAATTATCAATATCCATCCCAAAGCCAGTAAATCGCCCGACTTTAACGGTGACGCTATTGAGTAAGACATTCTGATCTGCACCTGATGAGGCCGCATTAGAGGCTTGCATCAGTTGATCAGTCACGCCAAAACGTTTTAACCAACGCTGCCAGTCATCCACATCTAAGGTGGCCAAAGTCCCCTGAACCTGTAACCCAGCCGTAGGAGGTAAGCGCGCTGAGCCTGCGCCCAAACGCAGCTCGCCCCGCCCACGATCCAAACTATCGGGCGGTGCCGCAAAAGACAAAGAAGCTAAATCAGCGTACTGCACCCAATAACGGCGCTCACGTCCATGTAAGGTCATACGCAGACTGGTATCACGACGGCTTCGAGCCGTCTTACCAAAGGGCGCAGGCAAATCCAAGGCCAACCCTTCTAGGGAGGAGTCAATCAGAAGTTGGCTGTCTTGATCGGCTAAGGTCAGCGTTAATTGAAACGGAAACTGCCCGCGTACCGGAAGACTTTGCCCTAACCCCAACCATTTACTCAGCTCTTGGGCAGACACATCGCCCCAAGCCTCAATGCGCCCGATAGGATCACCGGCATGTCCTGCCTCAATCAAGCGAGCATTGACGCGCCCTCCCAGAACTTTTGCCTCCATCGCAGAAGCACTCACGCCCTTATTGCTGTCGTAGCGGAATTTTCCAGAGAGCTGTTCTAGGCGTAAGTTGGGCTGCGCCATGACCAAGGTAGCGCCTTGGGTTGAAAAGTCCACTACCACCCAAGGCTCTGCTTGGCCTGTTAAAGGAATATCCAAGTCTAATTGGGCATCTAACAATCCATCGCCCTGCCAGGTATTAAAGATGTCCTCAGCCTCTAAAGGGGCGGCGCGCAAAATACTTAAGGCATCTGCCACGCGACCCTGTACTTGACCTTTAATGATCAAATGGATGGGCTGATCGGAGGTCTGAGCGATCCAAGCCGTAGCATCTCGCACCTTGCTGTTGAGTATGCGCCCTTCGGGTAAACGCACGAAGGTTCCCTTATCCTCCACAAAAACCTCGCCGCGCCCCGCCTGCAAGCGTGGCCACCCTTTCTGATAGTCCAAGTCAATTTCGGAGAGGTCAAAGTAAAGGCTTAGGGTATGAGCAATATCGGGACTATCGCTGTTTAGAGAGCCTTGATATTGAAAGTAGCCTTGATGGATACGCCCACCCTTGATGGCAGTATTTAACCAATCCACCAAATCTTTAGATAAAGCAGGCGACTGGGTGGGTAAATAACGCCCGGCAAAACGGCTATCCCCATCATGCATCCCTACGCGCAAATCCATATAGCTTTCTGCTTTAGGATCATCGTAGAGGCGAATGAGGAAATCACCCGCAATCTTACCCTCCTCACCCTCTAGCTGAATTAGGGGCGCAATCAAGGTTACGGCTTGATCATCAATCTTCCATTCTAAGCGCCCTTTAGCTTGTCGATAATGCCAAGCCTGTGGAAAGAGTTCACTAAGGTGCAGACTAAATTCTGGGCTATCAAAACTCAGGGCTCCTTGTGCGGCATCCCCACGAATACTGCCAGACACATTTCCAGCCGCTGGTATCCAACCGTGGTGGGAAAAGCTCACTCGCTCCAAATTCGCTGCGTACTGTAGGTGTTTAGCTTCGGGCTGAGAGGGATCCACCAACAGATTCAGGTGACGCACTAAACCCTTGGGATGCAGATCCTTGAGTAACTGCTGCTGATCTACAGACAGCGGTACTAGCTGCTCCAGCAAACCGGCTAAGGCATTCACCTCCAAGGTATCAAGCTGAACACGCCATCCTTGCTGTCCTGAACCCACAGGAAATGACTCAGCGCCCAGTTGCATCGGTTTCCAAACCTGAGTGCCTTGAGTCAATCGCAACTGATCCAGCAAAATTTGATTTTGTTGACCCTCTGTCTGCTTCCAGTGCAGGGTTGTGCTCACATTCTTAAATACAGTGGTAGCCCCCTCAGCATAACTCACGGCTATGGAGGGAGCCTGCACACGCAAAGCTGCCTGCATCTGCTGTTGTAGCTGTCCCTCAACCCAAAGCTCGGCTCCAGCTTGTATATGCTGCAACTTCCAAGCGCCGGTCAAGCGCTTAGGTATCCAAGAAGCCCAATCGTAACTAGGCAGCTTGAGATAAGCTTTTAAACGCGCCTGTGGCCAAGTATCTGGCGTAGTATGCAAAGTGACGTTTAAAGATAGAGGTTGGCCTACGGCTACCAGGCCTGTGGCTTGAAGCTGCCACCCTTCCTGCCCAGGCTCAGCCATCAGGCTAAGCTCCATCTGATCCAGAACACGCTCAGGCTCCCCAAAAGCTTGGAGGCTCAGTTGGCTGTCTCGCAGGCTGATGCTAGGAAGGTGTTGGAGTATGCGTAGCACATCCGCCACAGGTGTGGGTGGTGCATCCCGTGACATGCCTTGGACGTACCAAGCACCCTGCTCATCCTCTTGCAATCCCAGCTTTAACTTACTGAAGTTTACTTGTCCAAGTAGCAGTTTCCGCGCCTTGAGGCTAGCGATGATGTCTAAAGTAGCCTCTACCTCTCCCAAGCGCAGCTCTTGGCCTTCAGTGCCAAGGCGTACCTCTTGAGCGACCAAACGCGGTAAAAAACCAACCCAAGAACCTTCCAACTGTCCAATATAAACAGGTACGCCTAAGACCGACTGCACCTGTACTGCAATGTCTTCACGGTACTCAGCAATAATAGGAAATAGCTGCCGCCCTAAACTGATCAGCAACGCCAGCACAATCAATACAATAGACAGAGCCCACAGCACACCGCGCGGCAGTCCTCTGGAGTAATTCATCATCCGCACGGGCTCCGATACAGTCCGGGGCTATCTTTATGTTCTGCCACGCTCAGAGCAGTAC
This sequence comes from Azomonas agilis, assembly GCF_007830255.1. Classification (GTDB taxonomy): domain Bacteria; phylum Pseudomonadota; class Gammaproteobacteria; order Pseudomonadales; family Pseudomonadaceae; genus Azomonas; species Azomonas agilis. Next base: position 311,303 of record NZ_VLKG01000002.1, on the reverse strand, counting down.
CACGTCATATTGTTCCTGAGAATAGTTAATTTCTACCTGAAAGCGGATAGGACGACCAATAAAACTCTCCAAATCAGCGACATTCCCCGACTCTTCGTCCAATAAACGATCCACGACTTTCTGATTCGCCAACACTAAATATCCTTCGGCCTGATAGGCTCGCGCTTCACGCAAAATCTCCCGAAATATTTCGTAGCAGACAGTTTCCGGGGTTTTCAGCTTACCGCGCCCCTGGCAACTAGGGCAGGACTCACACAGGATTTGCTCAAGGCTCTCCCGAGTTCGCTTGCGGGTCATTTGCACCAAGCCTAACTCGGTAATTCCGATGATGTTGGTTTTGGCATGGTCTCGTTCTAGTTGCTTTTCTAAGGTGCGCAATACTTGGCGGCGATGTTCCTCATCCTGCATGTCAATAAAATCAATGATGATAATGCCGCCAATGTTACGTAATCGTAGTTGTCGAGCGATGGCTGTAGCAGCTTCTAAGTTGGTCTTGAAGATGGTTTCTTCCAGCGTACGATGCCCAACAAAAGCTCCAGTGTTCACATCAATGGTGGTCATCGCCTCGGCAGGATCGAGAATGAGGTAGCCGCCTGATTTAAGCGCTACCTTGCGCTCTAAAGCTTTTTGAATTTCATCCTCTACACCATACAGATCAAATACAGGACGCTCACCCGGATAATGTTCCAGATGATCAATCAACTCCGGCATTAACTCAGATACAAACTGGCTGGCCCGCACAAAGCTTTCTCGCGAATCAATGCGTATTTTTTCAGTACGCAGCGATACCAGATCGCGTAGGGTGCGTAAGGCCAGCACTAAATCTTCGTAAATGACGGAAGGAGCCGGAGCCGTATTCATTTGCCCCGCAATTTGCTCCCATAAACGGCTGAGATAACGTACATCGGCTAAAATCTCTTCCGCGCGCACCCCTTCCGCTGCCGTGCGTAAGATGAAACCTCCCGTTACGATACCTTCCACACTCATGGCATTGGCCACAATTTGCTTAAGGCGCTCGCGCTCCTCTTCATCTTCAATCTTGAGTGAGATCCCAACATGGCTGGTATTGGGCATATACACCAAATAACGTGAAGGAATAGATAAATGGGTGGTTAAACGTGCGCCTTTTTTGGCGATGGGGTCTTTAGTAACCTGCACCACAAGGGCTTGTCCTTCATGTACCAGCGCACTAATCGGTTCAACCGCAGCCCCTTCACGGGTTGAAATTTCTGAGGCGTGGATAAAGGCCGCTCGATCCAAACCGATATCCACAAAGGCAGCCTGCATACCCGGTAATACGCGTACCACCTTACCTTTATAAATATTGCCAACAATGCCGCGCTTTTGAGTTCGCTCAACGTACAACTCTTGCAGTACGCCGTTTTCCACCAAGGCAACCCGTGATTCCATTGGAGTAATATTAATTAGGATTTCTTCACTCATTGCCCAATCTCAACGCTTATTCTGTTTATAAAGCCAATGCCACATCAGTAGGTTGCTTTTTCCCAACAGGGAATACCGAGGCTATTGAGTAATTGGGCTGTTTCACACAGGGGTAATCCCACTACCGCAGAATAACTGCCTTGAATATGCTGCACGAAGACCGCACCCAATCCTTGTATACCATAAGCACCCGCTTTATCACGGGGCTCGCCTGTATTCCAATACGCCATAATTTCCGCCTCGGATAGACGGCGAAAGGTGACTTCTGTAGCAACCCACTGCGACAAACACTGCTGCTGACTGCTCAGGGCAATCGCCGTTAATACCCGATGTGTCCGCCCTGATAAGGCGCGCAACATATCAAGGCCGTGCTCTCGATCATTAGGCTTACCTAAAATCTGCCCCTCTAATACTACGGTGGTATCCGCACCAAGAGCGTAAGGCATAAGCTCAGTCAACATCGGCTGAGCGGCTTGAGCTTTCGCCCGGGCTAAACGCTCCACATAAACCTCTGGCGGCTCTCCCGGCTTAACCGACTCATCAACAGAAACGGCCAGCGGCTGAAACTCCACTCCGATTTGCCGCAGCAACTCAGCACGACGTGGCGAGGTTGATGCAAGATACAGCCCTAGCATAAATACTTCCCTAATGAGCCTCACCCATTGCAGGATCAGCCCGGTTATCAATCAGGTAACTCGCCCGTAAATACGCACGCCTCGTAAGATGGCAAACAGCCATGGCCAAAGCAAGGCGCTAACCAGCACAGGCAATAAATAAATCAAGATCGGGGGTGGATGATTCCCAGCTAATACGTACAACCAAAGCTGCACCAACTGAGCTAAACCTAAAACAACCAGCAACACCAAACACTGCTGCCAAATCGGAAATACCCGGAGCCGTTGCTGTAATAGTTGCACTAAGAAACTCACCAATACCAGCACTAAAGCATTCTGCCCAAGCACACTTCCTTGCAATACGTCCAACGCTAATCCACACAACCAGGCACTGGTCATGCCAACGCGATGGGGTAAATAGAGCGTCCAATAACTCAGCAATAGAGCCAGCCACAAAGGTCGTCCTAGCTCTAAAAACGCGGGCATAGGAATAACACTTAGGATCAATCCCAAAAATAAAGACAGCCAAATCAGCTCGGTATTACTTCTTTTATGTATTGTCATTCCACGGGCTTCCGCCGAGGTTCGGTTTTTTTCTCAGTGGAGGGCTTAACCTCTGTAACGGGTGCCGCCGTTTGCTGATGATCTACATGCTTTTGTGCTAAAGCAGAATCCGTTGCGCGCTCTTCTGGCGTTCTGCGATCAGAAAAGACCAGTAATAGGTAGCGACTACGGTTTAAAGCAGCCGTTGGTATAGCACGTACCACCGCAAAAGGCTGCCCTGTATCGCGAATGACTTCTGTCACTGTAGCCACGGGATAACCCGCCGGAAAACGCTGGCCTAATCCAGAGCTCACCAGTAAATCACCCTCTCGGATGTCGGCGGTATCAGCCACATAGCGCAGCTCTAAACGGTCGGGATAACCTGTACCGCTGGCAATAGCCCGCAAACCGTTCCGATTGACCTGCACGGGAATACTGTGGGTTGTATCCGTCAGCAACAGTACACGAGCGGTATAGGGCATCACCTCAACCACCTGCCCCATTAAACCCCGTGCATCCAATACCGGCTGCCCGAGAAAAACACCGTCTTGCTCACCTTTGTCGATCACTAGGCGGTGCGTGTAAGGATTGGGATCAACGCCGATTAACTCAGCGACTAATACCTTGTCATCCACTAAGGCCGCAGAGTTCAAGAGTTCGCGTAGGCGCACATTTTGCTCGGTCAAGGCAGCGAGTTTCTGCAAACGGCGTTGCAGCAACAGCATTTCAGCTTTGAGCTTTTCATTTTCCGCCAGCAACTCGCTGCGACTACTAAATTGCTCAGTAGCCGCATCCCAAGCGCGCCCCGGTACTCCGGCCAACCAGTACAGAGGCGCTACAATTAAACTCATTTGGGCCCGTAAAGGCTTTAGCGTATCAAGGCGAGCATCCGTGACCATCAAACTGATTGACAGTCCCGTAAAAACTAAAAGACGCACCCCCAAAGAAGGCCCTTTGGCAAATAGCAGTTTGATGGTGGTCTCTCCATACCGGCAGGTTGCACAGGCTCAGGTTTTATTCAGTAGAGAGTAAGTCCATCGCATGGCCGTCCATCATCTCAAGGGCACGACCACCGCCCCGCGCTACGCAGGTCAGAGGATTTTCAGCCACGATAACGGGTAAACCGGTTTCTTGGGATAACAGCTTATCAATATCCCGCAGTAAAGCCCCACCGCCGGTCAGCACCAAGCCCCGCTCCGCAATATCCGATGCCAGTTCAGGCGGTGATTGCTCTAAGGCACTGTGTACCGCCTGTACGATGCTGGCTAAGGATTCCTGTAAAGCCTCCAACACTTCAGCAGAGTTCAGGGTAAAGCTGCGCGGAACGCCCTCCGCCAAGTTACGGCCCCGCACGTCTATTTCGCGCAGTTCTTCACTGGGATAAGCGGTACCAATTTCGTGCTTGATACGCTCGGCGGTGGCCTCACCGATCAAGCTGCCGTAGTTACGGCGTACATAGGTGACGATAGCCTCATCGAAACGATCACCACCCACGCGCACGGACTCGGCATATACCACGCCGTTCAGGGAAATCAGGGCAATCTCGGTAGTACCACCGCCGATGTCCACCACCATGGAACCGCGAGCCTCTTCAACCGGAAGACCTGCACCAATAGCCGCAGCCATGGGCTCTTCGATCAAAAAGACTTCACGGGCACCAGCGCCTAAAGCAGACTCACGGATCGCACGGCGCTCCACCTGAGTGGATTTGCAGGGAACACAGATCAGCACCCGAGGGCTAGGCTGTAAGAAGCTGTTCTCGTGCACCTTATTAATGAAGTATTGCAACATTTTTTCGCAGACACTGAAGTCAGCGATCACACCGTCCTTCATCGGGCGGATGGCATTGATGTTACTGGGGGTTTTTCCCAGCATCCGTTTAGCCTCAGTACCTACCGCAACCACCGTTTTCTGGTTGCCGTGGGTTCGAATGGCAACCACTGAAGGCTCATCCAGAACGATGCCCCGATCACGGACATATATAAGGGTATTGGCCGTCCCCAGATCAATGGATAAATCACTGGAAAACATGCCACGCAGTTTTTTGAACATGAAAAAGGCCTGAGGCAAAAGCGTAGAAAAATTGCGGGAAACTCTAACAACGGCACTGCCATTGGGCAAGGTACATTCACTAGAGTATAGGGCTAGCTAAAGGGTATCAATGCTATCTCTTTTAGCGCGAGTAACCAAACACTCAACACAGATAAATAGCAACGACTCACTACAGAATAACTCAGCCTAGCTTAGTGGGACTCACTAAACAGCCCTGAGTTCAACATGCGGAGCAAAACAGCAGAAGGGACGAATTAGATACGAGCATTTCACACAATTGGGGGATACCTGCCTCGCACCCGTCGCACGAGGCTTCCCCGGTTTTACAGCGCCGCTAAAGTACGCTCTTTAGTCGCTTTTTCAGTCAACTGGGCAGAGTGTTGGGCGGCATCGTAATCGTGGTCGAAATACCACAGAGAGCAACCGTGTAAAGAAGCGGCCAAAACTACTAAGGTCAACAAGCGAGCGCTGCGTTTCATAAACATCTCCATACCATCTAACTTAAAACGTCAATGTGAAATTGTTAAGTCAAGTAATCTTGATCAATCAAATTCAAGCTTTTTACTCATAAAGCGCAACAGAACAAACGTCGAAGCAGCTTCAGTTGAGTAATACCTGCTTCAATATTGCTAAAGCCTGTCTTAACTCTTGATATAGATCAAGCAATGACAATGCCAATTTGTTTAGAGACCTCTTAAATTCCTTACAAATACCGAACGAGCGCCCTATACAGCCCACACAGCGCTTTTGCCTCACTCAATTGGCTGTCTAAAGATCACTTAAGCCTGCACAGACTTTGAGCTTTTCCCCCATAATCACGCACAATAAAGTAGCAGCTTATTTTCGTTCCTATTCCACGCCCCTACGGAGAGCATTTTCATGGCGCTTGAACGCTCCGAAGTGGAGAAGATCGCCCATCTGGCCCGCTTGGGTCTGGATGAGGCTGAACTGCCCCACACTACCGCCACCCTGAATTCCATTTTGGGTCTGATCGATCAGATGCAGGCCGTGAATACCGACGGCATTGAGCCCTTGGCCCATCCGCTGGAAGCCGTACAACGTTTACGCGCCGATGCCGTAACGGAAACCAATCAGCGCGCCGCCTATCAAGCTATTGCTCCAGCAGTGGAAAACGGCCTCTATTTGGTGCCCAAGGTGATTGAGTAAGAATGAGCATGCACAACCTGACTCTGAGCGACATCGCCCGCGCCCTTGCGGAAAAAACCTTTTCTGCTGAAGAGCTGACCCGCAGCCTGCTGGGTCGCATTCAGCAACTCGACCCACAGCTGAATAGCTTTATCACCGTTACTGAAGCGCAAGCACTGGCCCAAGCCAAAGCCGCCGATGCGCGCCGTGCTGCCGGTGAAACTGGGGCGCTTTTAGGCGCACCCATCGCCCACAAAGATTTGTTCTGCACCCAGGGTGTGCGCACTTCTTGCGCCTCTAAGATGCTGGATAACTTCATCGCGCCCTATAACGCCACCGTGGTAGAAAAACTGGCCGCTGTGGGCTGTGTGAGCCTCGGCAAACTGAACATGGACGAGTTCGCCATGGGCTCGGCCAACGAATCCAGCCACTACGGCCCAGTGAAAAACCCTTGGGATTTAACCCGCGTTCCCGGTGGTTCCTCCGGTGGCTCAGCCGCCGCCATTGCCGCACGCTTAATTCCGGCCGCAACGGGCAGTGATACTGGCGGCTCTATTCGCCAACCGGCGGCTCTGACCAACCTGACTGGCCTCAAGCCCACCTATGGCCGCGTCTCGCGTTGGGGCATGATTGCCTACGCCTCCAGTCTTGACCAAGGTGGCCCACTGGCGCGCACCGCCGAAGACTGTGCCCTGTTATTGGGCAGCATGGCGGGATTCGATCCCAAAGACTCCACCAGCGTCGATCAGCCCGTCGATGATTATCTGGCCAGCCTGAATCAGCCACTCAGCGGTTTGCGCGTCGGTCTGCCCAAAGAGTACTTCGGGGCCGGACTGGACAGCCGCATCGGTGCTGCCATCTTGGCCGTCGTAGAAGAGTTGAAAAAACTCGGTGCGACCGTCAAAGACATCAGCCTGCCCAATCTGCAACACGCCATTCCCGCTTACTATGTGATCGCCCCCGCCGAGGCCAGCTCCAACCTGTCGCGCTTTGATGGTGTGCGTTATGGCCACCGTTGCGACAGCCCTGTGAACCTTGAAGACCTGTACAAGCGCTCGCGGGCGGAAGGTTTTGGTGCGGAAGTTAAACGCCGAATTATGGTCGGCACCTATGCCCTGTCGGCAGGCTACTACGATGCCTACTACATCAAGGCGCAGAAAATCCGCCGCCTGATCAAAAATGACTTCGTCAGCGCCTTCAACGAAGTGGACGTCATCCTCGGCCCGACCACGCCAAACCCCGCGTGGAAACTGGGCGAGAAAAGCAGCGATCCGGTCGCGGCCTATTTGGAAGACATCTACACCATCACCGCCAACTTGGCTGGCATTCCGGGCCTGTCCATGCCTGCGGGCTTTGTCGATGGCTTGCCGGTCGGTGTGCAATTGTTGGCACCCTACTTCCAAGAAGGTCGCCTGCTCAACGTTGCCCACCAATACCAGCAGGTGACTGACTGGCACACCCAAGCCCCGAGCGGATTCTGAGGAATACACAGATGCAATGGGAAACCGTGATCGGGCTGGAAATCCATGCCCAACTCAGCACCCAGTCGAAGATTTTTTCCGGCAGTGCCACCACCTTTGGTGCTGAACCCAACACCCAAGCCAGCTTGGTCGATTTGGCCATGCCCGGCACCCTGCCGGTGCTGAACCAAGAAGCCGTGCGCATGGCGGTGAAGTTCGGTCTGGCCATTGAGGCCGAAATTGGCCGCACCAACGTCTTCGCGCGCAAAAACTACTTCTACCCCGACCTGCCCAAAGGCTACCAAACCAGCCAGATGGATCATCCAGTGGTGGGCAAAGGCCATCTGGACATCAGCCTCGAAGACGGCACCATCAAGCGCGTTGGCATCACCCGCGCCCACTTGGAAGAGGATGCAGGCAAAAGTCTGCACGAAGACTTCCACGGCATGTCCGGTATCGACCTCAACCGTGCCGGAACGCCGCTGCTGGAAATCGTCTCCGAGCCCGACATGCGCAGCGCCAAAGAAGCCGTGGCTTATGTGAAAGCCATTCACGCTCTGGTGCGTTATTTGGGCATTTGCGACGGCAACATGGCCGAAGGCTCGCTGCGCTGCGACTGCAACGTTTCGGTGCGCCCTAAAGGCCAAGAGGCTTTCGGTACGCGGGCGGAGATTAAGAACGTTAACTCCTTCCGTTTCATCGAAAAGGCCATCAACCACGAGATTCAGCGCCAAATCGACCTGATCGAAGACGGCGGCAAAGTGGTGCAGGAAACCCGCCTCTACGATCCGAGCAAGGACGAAACCCGCTCCATGCGCGGTAAAGAGGAAGCCAACGACTACCGTTACTTCCCCTGCCCCGATCTGCTGCCAGTGCGTTTAGAGGAAGATTTCCTCGACGCCGTGCGTCAAAGCTTGCCCGAGCTACCAACGCAAAAACGCGACCGTTTCCAAAGCCAGTTTGGTTTGTCCGTTTACGATGCCAGCGTGCTTTCTGCCAGCCGGGAAATGGCCGAATACTTCGAGCAAGTACAGCAAGCCTGTGGCGATGCCAAATTGGCCGCCAACTGGGTGATGGGCGAGCTGTCTAGCCTGCTAAACAAGGATGGGCTGGAGATCGAGCAATCCCTCGTTTCTGCTGAGCAACTGGGCGGCCTGATTCTGCGCATCAAGGACAACACCATCTCCGGCAAGATCGCCAAGACCGTGTTTGAAGCGTTGGCCGCCGGCAAAGGCGCCACCGCTGATGAGGTGATTGAGAAGGAAGGCTTGAAGCAAGTCACCGACTCGGGCGCCATTGAGTCCATGCTGGACGAAGTACTGGCTGCCAATGCCGCGCAAGTGGAGCAGTACCGTGCCAGCGACGAAGCCAAGCGGGCCAAGATGTTCGGCTTCTTCGTCGGCCAAGCCATGAAAGCCTCTAAAGGCAAGGCCAACCCCGGCCAAGTCAACGAGCTGCTGAAGCAAAAGCTGGAAGGTTAAGATTAAGGGCGGCCCATTCATCAAACAATCAGTCAATGGCTGAGCCGCCCTTAACCCCTTTACTATAACCCTGTAGGTTGCACACATAACTCGGCAACTACTCCAGCTCAACCCTATCTAATACTGTCAAACCAATAAAAATAAACATTAAGCAGCTGAGAAAATTTATTTATCAGCATTTTATATATTTTTAATTTCACACTAACTCTTCAGGAGGCATCAAACACTCAACCAATTACACCAATGCACTAACTCAATAACTGGAATTAAACTATTATGCTGTCGAAACCTAAATCAATTATAACTAAAGCCATAAGCGAGTTTATAACTCTAGCTTTATTGGTAACCTTTGTACCTGCCGCTGTTTTATTTGATATGTTGAATTTAAAAACGGTAGGAGAATTATCAGTAACTCAAGTCAGTCAAACCCTACTACTCTTCGCTAGCTCCTTTATTTTCTGGCTTCACGCCTGGAAATTCCCAGAATATCGAGGGTTTTGCGTGCTAGTCGCTGGCTTTTTCAGCTGTATGCTGATTCGCGAGCAGGATGGCTTATTTGACTATGTGTATCACGGCTTTTGGTTCTGGCCGGCAATGCTTTTATCCACGGTTTGTATCTTATATGCCAGTACCTTGGGTAAAAAATCCGTATTAAGACCTATGGCTTATTTTATTGATACCAAGGCTTACTACCATATTATTTTTGGAGTACTCATCGTTTTAGTATTCAGCCGTATTTTCGGAAGTGGCCGTATGATCTGGAAGCATATTATGATCGCTGAATACTCTTACGACTATAAAGCAGCCTTACAAGAAGGCTTGGAGTTACTGGGTTATATTTTTATTGCCTACGGCTCTTATATATTTCATCGCCAAAAAGCTCATACCGAATTGAGCAATCAATAACATTTTTAGACTAACGATTTAAATTGAACCTTTCAGTTCGCTAATACTCCCACATAAATCGTCATTTTCTCTTAAAGCCCTTAATATATAGGGCTTCTTTTTCCTTGGAGTTCTCTGAGCATGGCAAGGAGCCCTTTCCTTTGACCACATCACAAGTCTGGCAACACTGTGCGCGTTGTATTTCTATAAACCTGATCGCTGGACTTAGCCTAACGCTCTGTGCCTGTGGTGGAACTACAGCGCCAGTTACCCATCAAGTAGCCCCTGCTCGGGCTAGTGAGGTGTTTCAGAGCCCTTTCGATCGGATGTCCACGCTGGCCATGCGGGATAACCTCAATAGTCTGTACCGCTTGATGCATAAGCTTTATCAACGCAATCCGCGCGAACTGCATAAAAGCGGTTACCCCAATATAGATATTGCAGAACAAAAGATTCGCCATGCCATTGAACACAACCAAGCCTTACCCGCACTGCAAGGGCTCAAAGAAGTACAGGCTTTAAGCTATGTGCTAAGCCCCCACTTTAACGGTGATCGGGTCGGCGGTTTTATTTACGCCATTGCCACTATGCTGATTACCGCCCACGGCGGCCGCACTGAGTTCTACCTAACCGACAAGGTAGAGGCTCAATACATACACAATGCAGCGCGGAATATGGAGAAGGCAGCTTGGCTGCTGTCCCAACGCAAAGATGTTCAAGGGCAACCGCTGCTGCTCTCCAACGAAATATCCGAAGACGGGCGTAACCTAAGCTTTGCCGTGGAGTTTGGAAAAATCGTCGCTCGTCTGGATCTGATGGTGCAGGTTTTGGAAGAACAAAACCGGCGTATAGGGGTTAATTACGCCCACAGCCTATTGTTTATCAATTTTTTACCGGTGCAATAACAGCCACAACTTTTTGCGTGCCTCGCTGCCTAATCAGTAACGGATCGTTCCGTAGGAGACTGATTTCATGCGCCTATTCACTAAGCTGATGTTGATTGTGGCCAGCTGTGCTATCGCAAGCATCGCTTATTCCCATGATGACCATCGTGGTTATGAACGAGGAGGCCCAAGTTACTACCGCCACCAAGAGCGTTACGACCACCATCATCATTACCACCGCGCTGAGCCTCCACGCGCCTATTGGAAACATAAAGAAGCTTACCGCCACCACTACGAACACCAACGCAACCATCACTGGGATCGGGATCGGGATCGGGATCGGGATCGGGATCGGGATCGGGATCGGGATCGGGATCGGGATCGGGACAACCGTTGGGGCTATATTCGCCGCTGAGAAACTCCAAGGATAAAAAATCCCCGGTCGCTACGGAGCCACCGGGGATTCGTTTCCTTCACACGAGCAACCTTAACGCTTAGCTAGTTTGCGCACCGTGCGCACCAGCAAATCGATTTCATCCAGCGTGTTGTAAAAGGCAAAGGACGGCCGCACCGTGGCCTCAACCCCAAAACGCCGCAAAATCGGCTGCGCGCAATGATGACCGGAGCGCACTGCAATACCTTCCTTGTTCAACGCCGCGCCCACCTCTTCGGTGCGGTAGCCTTCCAAGACAAAGGACGCCACGCTAGCCTTGTGAGCCGCCGTGCCAATCAGGCGTAAGCCGGGAATGCGGGACAGACCATGAGTGGCGTACTCCAACAGGTCGTGCTCGTAACGGGCAATGTTATCCAGCCCGACCCGTTCCACGTACTCCAGTGCCGCACCCAAACCCACGGCATCGGCGATATTGCCGGTACCGGCCTCAAAACGCGCCGGAGCCTCTTGGAATACCGTGTGCTCGAAGGTCACGTCCGCGATCATATTGCCGCCACCCTGCCACGGCGGTAGCTGATCCAGCAGTGCCTTCTTGCCGTACACCACACCAATACCGGTAGGACCGAAAATCTTGTGTCCTGAGAACACAAAGAAGTCCGCATCCAAGGCCCGCACATCGACCTTAATGTGGGCAATAGATTGCGCCCCATCCACCAGCACCTTAACGCCCGCCGCGTGGGCCAGCGCAATCACCTCCGCCACCGGCGTGACCGTGCCCAGCGCGTTGGAAACCTGGGTGATGGATACCAGCTTGGTACGCGGATTAAGCAGTTTGGCAAGCTCGTCCAGACGGATTTGCCCGCTGTCATCCACGGGAATTACCCGCAGCTTGGCGCCTTTGCGCTTGGCCAGTAACTGCCAAGGCACAATGTTGGCGTGGTGCTCCAAATGGGAAACGATGATCTCGTCACCCTCACCGATCTCCTGCTGGCCGAAGGTATTGGCCAACAGGTTGATGCCTTCCGTGGTGCCACGCACGAAGATGATTTCCTGCGCCGAGGCACCAATAAAACGCGCCACAATGTTGCGGGCATTTTCGTAGGCATCCGTGGCACGGGCCGCCAGCTCATGGGCAGCACGGTGGATGTTGGAGTTTTCGTGCTCGTAAAAGTAGCTGACCCGCTCAATCACCGAACGCGACTTTTGCGTGGTGGCGGCGTTATCGAACCAGACTAACGGCTTACCATTCACCCGCTCCGACAGGATCGGAAAATCCCGCCGCACCGCCTGCACATCAAAGGGCTTTTGCGCTGAGGGTTGGTGACGGCTGTCCGGCGCTTTATCCCGCCGCGCCAATCCCGGCTCTAAAAAATAGAAGCCGTGACCGCTGGAGCGGGAAGCTGTCGGAGCCGCTGCCGCTGAGCTGCGCTCTGAACGGGCCGCAGGCTCTGGCGACTTCAGCACCGACTCAAAAACCGCCGCCAAATCGTCCGAAGTGCTGGCGTAAGGCTGCGGGCTGGCGGCCGGAACCTCCGTTCCCCGCGCAGCGCCCTGAGTCTCAGGCGAACCTAAAAAGTAATAGGGTGTAGGGCTGCCCGGAATAGGCGCACCACTGGCGGAGGGCGCAAGCCCGCCCGCCGTGGGGAATACCACCGGAATCGCTGCCGTATAGGCGGCTGGGGTACCCAAATCCAAGCCATCCGCCACACCCGCCGGTTGCAACTCCTGCGGAGTCTGCACCGCTGCTGCCTCAGCGGGCGGCGGCGCGCTGGTGGGAATAGAAGGCGCATGCAACGCCGTCACCCCACCCCCACCCGGCAGGCTGGAGAACAGCTGGTTAGCCAGCTGCGTCAGCGCGCCAAGGTCAGGTAAACCCGCCGGAACCTGTGCTTCGGGCACAGGGGGCAGATTATTGGTAGGTGTCTGGGTAGGCATGGTACTTTCCGACCTCCACGTCATCGAGCACGGCCAACGCATCTTCCGTCAGTACCGCCAGCGAGCAGTACAGAGAAATCAGGTAGGAGGCGATGGCGTTGCGGTTGATGCCCATGAAGCGCACCGACAGCCCCGGACTTTGCTCACCGGCCACACCGGGCTGATACAGACCGATTACGCCCTGACGCTGATCGCCCACACGCAGCAGCAGAATCTTGGTTTTGCCTTCCTCATCTACCGGTACCTTGTCCGACGGAATCAAAGGCAGACCGCGCCAGGTCAGGAACTGGGAACCAAACAGGCTGACGGTGGGTGGCGGCACACCACGGCGGGTGCACTCACGACCAAAGGCCGCAATAGCCAGCGGATGGGCGAGGAAGAAAGCGGGCTCTTTCCACACCTTGGTGATCAACTCATCCAGATCATCAGGGGTAGGCGCACCGGTCAGGGTGGAAATACGCTGAGCCGGATCGACACTGGCCAACAAACCGTATTCGGGGTTGTTGATCAGCTCGTTTTCCTGACGCTCTTTGATGGTTTCGATGGTCAGGCGCAGTTGCTCACGGATTTGGTCGTGCGGGCTGCTGTACAGATCGGAAACACGGGTGTGCACATCCAGAATGGTGGTAACCGCATTCAGGAAATATTCACGAGGTTGATCTTCATAATCCACAAAGGTTTGCGGTAATACGGCCTCGTCGCGCTGAGAACAGGCGACTTGAACGTTGAGCGGGTTTTTCACCTTGTTCAGACGAAAAATACCCGCCTCTACCGGCGTCCATTGCAGCAGGTGCACCAACCAGCGGGGGCTGATGGTGGAAAGCTGAGGTACGGTCTTAGTGGCATTGGCTAACTGGCGCGCAGCACTGTCGCCAAGGGCCAGACGTACATCCTGTTGATCACTCATGAATCACTCCAAAACAGTCGGGTGAATGCAGAGGACCGGCCGGTTCGTCAAAGACTACCGCTCGTTGCCTGGCGCATGTTGCTGTAGGGTCGCTTGGGTGATATTGCTGCCTTCTGGCACGCTGCGGGTCACCCAAACGTTTCCACCAATGGTGGAGCCCTTACCGATGGTGATGCGCCCGAGGATAGTAGCCCCAGCGTAGATCACAACATCGTCTTCAATAATCGGATGACGCGGCTGGCCTTTAACCAGTTGCCCGCTGTCGTCCACCTCAAACCGCTTCGCGCCCAGAGTCACCGCTTGATAAATGCGGACTCGGTCGCCAATAACGGCTGTCTCTCCAATCACCACCCCAGTACCGTGGTCGATGAAGAAACTGTGCCCGATTTCCGCCCCCGGATGAATATCAATTCCGGTGGCCGAGTGGGCGATTTCCGAACCAATCCGCGCCAACAACGGCAGACCGGCTTTATACAGATGATTCGCCAATCGGTGATGAATCACGGCCAAAATGCCGGGGTAACACAACAACACCTCATCCACACTGCGCGCCGCTGGGTCACCTTGGTAAGCGGCCAGTACGTCGGTATCCAGCAAACGCCGCAGCCCGGGTAAGGCATTGGCAAAATCCTGCACAATGGCTGTGGCCTGTTCCTGCAAGGCTAACTCACCGTTGGTTTCACCCCGTTGACGGGCGAAGTAGCGCAACTCTAAACGCACTTGGCCGAGTAAGGCATCCAAGGCTCGATCTAGGGTGTGCCCTACGTAAAAATCCTCACTTTCCTTGCGTAAATCCACTGGCCCGAGGCGCATGGGGAACAGCGCACCAATCAGCTGTTCAATAATTTCCCTAATCGCAGCCCGAGCCGGTAACTCTCGAATCCCCAACTCCAGCGGGCGACCGCTTTGGGTGCGCCAATCCGTACGAGCGGCTTTTAACTCATCCACAATCCGGCCTAACTGCCAGTTAACCGGACGAGGTAAATCAGTATGTGAGGCATCGGTCATTGCGGGCATCCTGATACGCTAAGCGAGGTGAGTACCAGCGTTCCTAACAGACTCACCCCAAAACTCAGCACAATACGGGGCAAAGTTTGGCCTGCACTGTTAGATCATCCTAATCTAAGGTGCTTACTTTTGGTAATATCGATTAGTTTTAGAAAAAATTCTTATCTGAGATTTTGTGCTCTATGTAGCGGCTCATCAGTCTTGAATCCAGGGTAATTCCCAATGCCGCCACCCTCCCTGTTCTCCACGTTGCTGCTGAAGATCAAGGTCACCCTCAAAGCCCTCCAGTACATTAAACACCTGCGTATAACCCGCCGCGCTGACGGCTTGTGCTGCCGCTGCCGAGCGCTTACCACTGCGGCACAGTAAAACGATGATTTGATCGGGTTTAAAACGTGCCTTGAACTCCCGTAAAAAACGCGGGTTTTTCAGCATGCTGGGGCCAGTTTGCCAAGCAAGGTGTTGAGTATCAGGAACATGACCTACGAATTTAAGCTCCTCAAGGGTGCGTACGTCCAAGAGTACCGCCAAACCAGATTGCACCAGTTTCCAAGCCTCCGGTGGATACAGGCTTCCGGCGTAATTCAGTCCTTGAGCACGCCCGCGTGCATAGGCGCGGTCTAAAAGAATTTTAGGATCGGTTTCCAGCACACCACGCAAATCGGTGGGGCGCCGGACGTCTTGAATAACAGCCGTAGTGGCTTGAGCGACAGCAGGCATTTGTAGCGTCTCCCCAAATGGAATAACCGCACTTTACGCCTGTCTTTTATTCCAAAAAAATAACTATTTATTCATTATATATAAATATAAAGAATATTAAAAACTCTGTTCTTCAGCGTGCGAGCCGAGTTAAAGCCCAAGGCTTGGTTGACGCACCTAGAGGCACTGCCTATAACGAGGACAAAATCCTATGCCAAGAGGTTTCCATCATGCGCCTGCTGCTTAGCTTATTGATGATGATCATATTAACGGGCTGCAACCCAGATTATGGCCCTAATCCCCCTAAAACCGTTGATTCCGTGGATCTCAACCGTTACCAAGGCACTTGGTATGAGATCGCTCGTTTGCCTATGGTGTACCAACGCGATTGCCTGCAATCGGAAGCCCAGTATCAGGTGATAGGCAAAGATGAGCTATCCGTTATCAACCGCTGCCGCACGGATAAAGGGCTCATCCAAGAAGCCGAAGGCACTGCTTGGCCACAAGAAGAAGGCCAAACCAGCCGTTTTTGGGTGCGTTTCCATAACCTCATTAGCTACCTCTTGCCTTGGATGACACGCGGCCACTATTGGGTGCTGTACTTAGATCCTGAATACAAAATGTCTTTGGTAGGCAGCCCAGACCATAAATTCCTTTGGCTGCTGGCCCGTGAACCCCAATTATCCCAAGCGGATCGCGACATACTGCTCAAGGTGGCCACTGAGCAAGGTTATGACGTGAAGTCGTTAATCTGGAGCGGCCCGGCCAAATGATCGCCAACTTGCTTAACTCCTTACCCAACACTCAAGATGCCGAGCGCTTTGAGGACATCCTCAAAGTGCCCGGTTGTCGGGTGGAACGTATTGTGTCCTTTGGCCAAACCAGCCCAGCCGATTTTTGGTACGACCAATCGTGGGACGAGTGGGTGCTGGTATTAAGCGGTGAAGCCCTATTGCAACTGGAAGATCGCTCAGAACCTGTGCGGCTGCTAGCAGGGGATCATCTGCTGATCCCTGCGCGATTGCGTCATCGGGTGGCTTTTACCAGCCCCGATGAGCCCACAATCTGGCTGGCTCTGCATATTGGGGAGACTTCCTCAGAGGCCACCGCTGACGTTCAAACCTAGCCCTAACTCAGCGCAAATAGTTGCCGGAAGGGCCAGCGTATCCGCCACAAAACTGAAGGGTAAATCCAATAAGGCGTAAGTCGGTGGTTCAGCCCCAAAGCGATCCATAGGGCAACAGCCGCCATTCAGATGGTACCAGTCCAATCGAGTACCCGAATAAATCAGGGGCTTACCTGGTTTGGCGGCATCTAAGGTGCGGAAGCTGGCGCAGCCTGACAGAGCGTACAGCAGCACCAGCAAGGCAACGAATGCACGCTGGTTAATCATCCCCCTCACCCGTAATCAGATGATGCTCTCCCCAACGTGGCAACAGGTCTTGGGGAATTTCCAACTGATTGAGGATGCGGGCGACAATAAAGTCCACCAAATCATCCAAGGTCTGCGGCTGATGATAAAAGCCCGGTGAAGCTGGCAGAATCACTGCACCCAAGTTAGATAGCTTGAGCATGTGCTCTAAATGAATGCTGGAGTAAGGTGCTTCCCGAGGTACTAAAATCAGTTTGCGCCGCTCCTTTAGGGCCACATCAGCGGCGCGCTCAATCAAATTATTGCAGGCTCCTGTGGCAATGGCGGACAGGGTTCCCGTCGAACAAGGTACCACCACCATAGCCGAGGGTGCGCTCGAACCGGATGCGGGCGGAGCCATCCAATCCTCTTTGCCAAACACCCGAATCTGTCCCGAGACTGCGCCCGTGTATTCGGTGAGAAAGCTTTGCAAGGCTTGGGGATTGGCGGGTAAGCGCACATCAGTTTCGGTTGCCACCACCAATTGCGCAGCCTTAGAGATCAGGAAGTGCACTTCCCGATCTTCACGCACTAAACAATCCAGCAAACGCAGACCGTACTGAACGCCAGAAGCGCCGGTCATGGCTAAGGTGATGCGCTCCGGGCCACTCATTTTAAAGCCTCAGCCAGTTTGCCGTGCAGACCACCAAAGCCGCCGTTGCTCATAATCACCACCTGAGTGCCGGGCTTTGCCTGTGCCTTCACCTGTTCGATGATGGCCTCCAAGGTAGTGCAGACTTGAGCGGAAACCGGGCAGGCCGCTGCGGTGGCTGCAATATCCCAGCCCAAATTCGGCGGCGCGTACCAAAGCACCTGATCAGCTTGGGCAACCGAATCTGGCAACCCATCGCGGTGTGCACCCAATTTCATGGAGTTGGAACGGGGCTCAATGATGGCAATAATCGGTGCATCTCCCACGCGCTTACGCAAGCCATCCAGCGTAGTAGCAATGGCGGTGGGATGGTGGGCAAAGTCGTCGTAAATGCTGATGCCATTGGGTTCAGCGACCTTTTCCATACGCCGCTTAACGCCTTTAAAAGCGGCCAAGGCGGCAATACCCTGAGCTGGAGTAACGCCCACATGGCGCGCAGCAGCCAATGTTGCCAAAGCGTTGGCCAAATTGTGCTGGCCGGTTAGTGACCAATCCACCACACCTTGCACTTCACCGTCGAACAGCACTTCAAAGCGTGAAGCATCCTCCGTCAGCAATCGCGCTTGCCATTGACCTTCACCACCCGTGGTTTGCACCGGTGTCCAGCAGCCCATCGTCAGCACACGCTTGAGGGCCTCTTCGGACTCAGGATGAATGATCAACCCCTCACTGGGAACCGTGCGTACCAGATGATGGAACTGGCGCTCAATGGCCGGAAGATCGGGGAAAATGTCTGCGTGATCAAACTCAAGGTTATTCAAAATCACGGTGCGCGGATGGTAGTGCACAAACTTAGAGCGTTTATCGAAGAAGGCACTGTCGTACTCATCAGCCTCGACCACAAAGAAGGGCGTATCGCCCAAACGCGCGGAAACGCCAAAGTTCTGCGGTACACCACCGATTAAAAAACCCGGACTCATACCTGCATGCTCCAACACCCACGCCAGCATACTAGTAGTAGTAGTTTTACCGTGAGTTCCGGCCACGCCCAGCACCCAACGGCCTTGCAGCACATGGTCAGCCAACCATTGCGGGCCAGAGACATAGGGCAAGCCTTTATTCAGCACATACTCTACCGCTGGGTTCCCCCGCGATAAGGCATTGCCAATCACTACCAGATCGGGCACCGGCTCCAGATGCTCGGGCAGATAGCCTTGCATCAAGCCAATGCCCTGAGCCTCCAACTGAGTGCTCATCGGGGGATAGACGTTGGCATCTGAGCCGGTTACCTGATGGCCCAGCGCCTTAGCCAGCACCGCTAACGAGCCCATAAAGGTGCCGCAGATGCCCAGAATATGAATATGCATGTATGACCTCTAACTCGGGAAAAGCCCCGTACAACTGGGGTGCAGGGTAACACCACACCTTAGGTTCAGGTATCCCTAACCACCCATCTGATATGCACCTTATACGACTGAGGTTTTTTACTACCAAAGCACCATACTTACAGTCCCATCGGGGCATACCCCTCAAGGGAGCTGGCTGCAAAGATGTGATCCATCAACAGGCCCATGCGGGCCGGACTTAACACTCAGAGAGGCCACCCACATGATCTACGCCCAACCCGGAACCAGCGGCTCCATCGTTACCTTCAAGCCGCGTTATGGCAACTACATCGGTGGTGAATTCGTCGCCCCGGTTAAAGGTCAGTACTTTACCAACACCTCTCCGGTAAACAGCGAAGTCATCGCCGAATTCCCACGCTCCACCGCTGAAGACGTGGAGAAAGCACTGGATGCAGCCCATGCCGCTGCCGATGCTTGGGGCCGTACCTCGGTCCAAGATCGCGCCCTGATCCTGCTGAAAATTGCCGACCGCATTGAGCAAAACCTAGAGCTGCTGGCTGTTACTGAAACTTGGGACAACGGTAAAGCCGTTCGTGAAACCCTGAACGCTGACGTACCTCTCTCTGCTGATCACTTCCGCTACTACGCCGGTTGCATCCGTGCTCAAGAAGGTAGCGTCGGTGAAATCAACGAAAACACCGTGGCTTACCACTTCCACGAGCCGCTGGGCGTGGTCGGTCAAATCATCCCTTGGAACTTCCCGTTGCTGATGGCCGCTTGGAAACTAGCTCCCGCCTTAGCCGCTGGTAACTGCATTGTGATGAAGCCAGCCGAGCAAACTCCGCTGTCTGTCACCGTACTGCTGGAATTGATCGGCGATCTGCTGCCCGCTGGTGTTTTAAACCTAGTACACGGCTTTGGCCGCGAAGCCGGTGAAGCTTTAGCCACCAGCAAACGCATTGCCAAAATCGCCTTCACCGGCTCTACTCCCGTCGGCTCCCACATCCTCAAGTGTGCGGCAGAAAATATCATCCCCAGCACCGTAGAGCTGGGCGGCAAGTCCCCCAACATCTACTTTGAGGACATCATGAAGGCTGAACCCGCCTTCATCGAAAAAGCCGCCGAAGGTCTGGTGCTGGCTTTTTTCAACCAAGGCGAAGTTTGTACCTGCCCCTCCCGCGCCCTGATACAAGAATCCATCTACCAGCCGTTTATGGCCGAGGTAATGAAAAAAATTAAGGCCATCAAGCGCGGTAATCCGCTGGATACCGACACTATGGTCGGTGCTCAGGCTTCCCAGCAGCAGTTTGAGAAAATCCTGTCCTACATGGACATTGCCCGCGAAGAAGGGGCTGAAATTCTCACCGGCGGCGCGGCAGAACAGCTACAAGGCAGCTTGGCCAACGGCTACTACATCCAGCCGACTCTGATTAAAGGCCACAACAAGATGCGCGTGTTCCAAGAAGAAATCTTCGGGCCCGTAGTCGGTGTGACCACCTTCAAAGACGAAGCCGAAGCACTGGCCATCGCCAACGACACCGAGTTTGGTCTGGGTGCTGGTGTGTGGACGCGCGACATGAACCGCGCCTACCGCATGGGCCGTGGCATCAAAGCTGGTCGCGTCTGGACTAACTGCTACCACCTGTATCCCGCTCACGCCGCCTTCGGTGGCTACAAAAAGTCCGGCGTAGGCCGCGAAACCCACAAAATGATGCTCGACCACTATCAGCAAACCAAAAACCTGCTGGTCAGCTACGACATCAATCCGTTGGGCTTCTTCTAAACCCCGATGGTCTGGAGATCCTGCACAGATCTCCAGCCTCACCCAAACCGAGAAAGGAAGATCGAACCCACAAGGCTCGATCAGTAAACAAAACCACAACTTAGAGCAATTAGCCTTCGGCCCTGCATCATGCAGTACGCCCATAGGTTGTGTAAAAACAATAAACTGAGGAAATCACCCATGAGCAGCACTTTTTTCATCCCAGCCGTAAACATGATGGGCGCAGGCAGTCTGGAAGAGGCTATGGTTGCCATCCGTAACTACGGCTTCAAAAAAGCCCTGATCGTGACTGATGCTGGCCTAGCCAAGTTCGGTGTTGCCGCCAAGATCGTCGATCTACTCGGTCAACAAGATATCGCTGCCGTCGTTTTTGATGGCGCTCAACCCAACCCCACGGTGGGTAACGTGGAGAAGGGGCTGGAACTGCTGAAAAGCAGCAACTGTGACTTTGTGATTTCTCTGGGTGGTGGCTCCTCCCACGACTGCGCCAAGGGCATTGCTCTGGTTGCAGCTAACGGCGGCAAAATCGCTGATTACGAAGGTGTAGACCAGTCTGGCAAGCCTCAACTGCCGCTGATCTCCATCAACACCACAGCGGGTACCGCCAGTGAAATGACCCGCTTCTGCATCATCACTGACGAAAGCCGCCATGTAAAAATGGCCATCGTAGACCGCAACGTAACTCCGCTGCTGTCGGTCAACGATCCAGGCCTGATGGTTGCCAAACCCAAGGGATTGACCGCTGCTACCGGTATGGACGCCCTAACCCACGCGGTTGAGGCTTATGTATCCACCGCCGCTACGCCCATCACCGATGCCTGCGCTCTGAAAGCCGTGGAGCTGATTGCCACCAACCTGCGCAACGCCGTAGCCAACGGCAGCGACATCACTGCCCGTGAAAACATGGCTTACGCTCAGTTCCTAGCCGGTATGGCCTTCAACAACGCCTCACTGGGTTATGTACACGCCATGGCCCACCAACTGGGCGGCTTCTACGACCTGCCGCATGGTGTGTGTAACGCGGTACTCTTGCCTCATGTGGAAAGCTTTAACGCCAGCGTATGCCCTGACCGCCTGCGCGATATCGCTAAAGCTATGGGTGTCAATGTAACTGGCCTGTCGGCTGAAGAAGGCGCTAAAGCCGCTCTGGCGGCCATCCGCACCCTGTCCAAAGACATCAACATCCCCAGCGGTCTGGCTGAACTGGGTGCCAAGAAAGAAGACATCCCCACACTGGCTACTAACGCCCTCAAAGATGCGTGCGGCCTGACCAACCCACGTCCTGCCAACCAAGCTGAAATCGAAGGCATCTTCCTCGCGGCCTTCTAATCCCCCACCCAGACGTGCTCCCACCCACGTCTGGGTCTTTTGGTTCAGTGCCACAGCGCCCTCCCCCTGTGCATTGCGGCTTTGAACCGAGCTTCCGCCAGAATCCCTCTGGCGGCTTAGCTCTTCTAAGCTCCCATTCTGTCAATCGCTGGTCTATGCTGCGGATATTCCTGATGGCATGGAGCGGCTTATGTCTGGTTACACCCAAACCCTTGCAGGACAGCGTTGGCACTTCAAAGACCTTAAAGAGGTGATGGCCAAAGCCAGCCCCCTCCGTTCTGGAGATCAACTCGCAGGCATCGCTGCTCAAACCGATGTCGAGCGAGTCGCCGCGCAAATGACCCTCGCCGAACTGCCGCTTAACACTTTCTTGCATCAGGCGCTGATCCCCTATGAGCAAGATGAGGTGACACGGCTGATTCTGGATACCCACAATGCCGCCGCCTTTGCCCCCGTCAGCCATTTAACCGTCGGAGATTTCCGCAACTGGCTGCTCTGCGAACAGGCCGACGAAGCCAGCCTCAAAGCCCTCGCCTCGGGATTAACTCCAGAAATGGTGGCTGCCGTTTCCAAGCTGATGCGGGTACAGGATTTAGTTTTAGTAGCGCAAAAAATCCGTGTTGTTACCCAATTTCGCAATACGCTAGGCTTACGCGGGCATCTGGCTACCCGCCTACAACCCAATCACCCAACGGATGATCCCGCTGGAATCGCGGCCAGTCTGTTGGATGGCCTGCTGTACGGGAATGGCGATGCGGTAATTGGCATCAACCCCGCCACCGACAACCCCAGTGCCATCCGCGATTTACTGGACATGCTGGATGCCATCCGTCAGCGCTACCAAATTCCCACCCAAAGCTGCGTGTTGACCCATATCACCACCACTCTACAGGCCATTGAACAGGGTGCGCCGGTAGATTTGGTGTTCCAATCCATTGCCGGTACGGAAGCAGCTAATGCCAGTTTTGGGGTTAATTTGGCGCTGTTGCAGGAAGGCTACGAAGCCGGATTGAGCTTAAAACGCGGCACCCTCGGCCAAAACCTGATGTACTTTGAAACCGGCCAAGGCAGCGCTCTATCCGCCAACGCACACCACGGCCTAGACCAACAAAGCTGCGAAGCCCGCGCCTATGCCGTAGCGCGCCAGTTCAAGCCGCTGTTGGTGAACAGCGTAGTCGGATTCATCGGCCCGGAATATCTGTACAACGGCAAACAAATTATCCGCGCCGGACTGGAAGACCACTTCTGCGCCAAATTGCTCGGCGTACCCATGGGCTGCGATATTTGCTACACCAACCACGCCGAAGCCGATCAAGACGACATGGACACGCTATTGACTCTGCTAGGCACAGCGGGCGTGAATTTCATCATGGGCGTACCGGGGGCCGACGACATTATGCTCAACTACCAAAGCACCTCCTTCCACGATGCCTTGTATTTGCGCCAGTTATTAGGACTAGCCCCAGCACCTGAATTTGCCGATTGGTTGGCCCAGCAAGAGATTTTGCAGCAACAAGGTCAGAGGCTCACTCTTTCCCAGAGTCTACCTAAACTCTTTGCTCCAGCCCTCAACCACTGAGGACAGCTCCTATGGCACAGCATCCCGAGATTCCCCTCTCTGTCTCTTCCCCAGTGACGAAAAATCCTTGGCAAGCTCTACGCCAATTGACCTCTGCCCGCATTGCCTTGGGACGCGCTGGGACTAGCTTACCTACTCAGGCCCAGCTTGAATTTCAACTCGCCCACGCCGCCGCCCGCGACGCGGTACACCAAAGTTTGGCCATTGAACTGCTGGCCAAACAGATTCGCGCTTTAGGATTACCGCTGTTGCAACTGCACAGTGCCGCCAGCGATCGACAAAGCTATCTACAACGCCCTGATTTAGGCCGCCAACTGGATGCAGCCTCCGCGCAACAGCTAGAACACTATGCACAGCAGCATACCAACCAAAACTACGATCTGGCCCTCGTCATTGCTGACGGTTTATCCGCCCTCGCAGTAGAACGCCATGCCCTACCCGTACTCAAACTGATTCAAGAACGCTGTGGTTCAGAAGGCTGGAGCTTGTCCCCCATTGCCTTAGTAGAACAGGGCCGCGTAGCCATTGCGGACGATATCGGCCAGCGCTTAAAAGCACGCATGTCGGTGATTTTATTGGGTGAGCGACCTGGACTCAGCAGCCCAGACAGCTTAGGACTGTATTTCACCTATAACCCCCAAATCGGATGCACTGATGCGCAACGCAATTGCATCTCCAATATCCGACAAGACGGCCTAAGCTATCCGCTAACAGTACACCGTTTATTAGGTCTGATACGCGAAGCGGATCGCCGCCAATGCTCTGGAGTAACCCTAAAGGATGACACTCAACTGCCTCAATTAAGCACCTCTGGCCACCACAAGAATTTTCTCCTGCCCTAACTCAAGCAGAGCCTGATCCCGGCCAACAAACCTGCATCGGAACCGGAGCCAGCACTGGGTTATTGGCCTTTTGATAGTCCTCCCAAGTGGCCCCTATGCCTTCAATCAGCATCTGAGTGCCCATTACCGCCAAAATCAAACCCATCATCCGAGTAATCACCGCCAGCGCTTCTTGGCCAATAAACTCCACAAAGGAACGGCCAAATAAAAATAGCCCGTAGGTGATAAAGCACAGGAGCGCAAAAATTGCCACAGTAATCAGTAGCTCCAACCAGCCTCCGGTCGCAGCAAAGTTCATCGTCGTAGCAATGGTGCCGGGGCCGGCTAAAATCGGCATCGCCAAAGGGGTAATGGCCACACTCAATGCTGCATCCTGATCTACAGGGTTATCTGCGTTTTTAACATTCTGTACCCGGGACGGGCTGCCTTGCAGCATATGGAAACCAATCAGAAACACCAATAAACCACCGGTAATGCGAAAGGCGTTTAGGCTGATGCCGAATACTTGAAAAATCAGATTTCCTGCTACCGCAAATATCAACACAATGCCAAAGGCCAACAGCAAAGACCGGCGGGCGATGGAGCGTACCTCCCGTGCTGAGTTGTCCGCAGTCAAACTCAGGAAAATAGGCACATTAGCAATGGGATTCATGATGGCAAAAAAGCCCATAAATACGGTCAACGCATGCAGCCACAACATTGAAAACCCTCAAAAATCAGTACATCTCGCCTTTTGACATCCTCCCCGCCCTAAAGGACGGGGATTCCCACTGCTGGACGGCCATGCCCGACCGCGAGCATGTTTTTAGCCGCGTTGATATCGCGGTCGTGCCTGACACCACAGGCACTGCATGTCCATTCTCTTATTCCAAGTCCTGCGATACCTTTTGGCCTTGAATCGGGCAATGCGCCGCAATTCGAGCAGGTTTGGGTGGTGTACGCCTCGTTCACTGCTTTAAAAACAATGCCTGCGCCCGCGCACTTGTATTCCAACATTGTTTTCAACATACCCCAACCCGCATCCAGTACAGATTTGGCCAGCTTGGTTTGAGTGAGTGAGGAAGGTTTCACATTACCAACGTAGATTGCACCGGCACGCTTTACCAGCTTACGGGTGAATTGGTGCAGCGCGTCTTTGCGTCGGTTGGCGATTTTGGCGTGGATCGCCTTCACGCGCTTTTTATTTCTGGCGCGTTGAGCAATGGCCAGTTTGGGCTCTAAATCACGATAGAAACGCCCCGCTTCCAGTTTTACACCATCGGAGCAGGTGGCGATATCTTTTAAGCCTAAGTCGATGCCGATCTTGTCTTGACCGGCTGAAATCTCAGCATCCACTTCAACCACTACATTGAAATACCAGCGCCCACGGGCATCTTCGTTAAAGCTGCCGGAGCGGAATGCATATTGGCTCAAGCCGTAGCTGTCCCACACGTTAAAGTAATGGCCATTATGGTAAAGCTGTCCATTCTTCCAGCGTGCCGCGCCGGTATTGATGGGTATCCAGCCCAGTGAACGCCGAACACCACCTGATTTACGCCAGTTCAGGCGGGACTTTTTAAACTGCTTACGGCGCGTGACGTATTCGCGGGCGATTTCTTGTAAAGTTTGAGAGTGCAATCCCAATTCTTTGTTCGCGCCCTTGGTGTAAGGATGCAGGTCAAAAGCAGACAAAAACCGACCCCGCTCTCGAATGGATCGAGTGCTGAGTTCGTTCAGATAGTTCCAGACACAGTTCACACTCCGAGCCATCTGTTGCAAGAGCGGAACATGCTTATCTCGAACCCGAACCTTGAGGGTCTTGGTCTGCTTCATAGGTCACTGCTAACTGAACTGAATTAAGGCCACTTTGGGGAGGCTACGCCTCCAGTGCTATCTATCCCCACACTAAAGTACGGGGTTTTTCGCGCAAGACTTATAACAAGGAAAGGCTACGACAGCATGGCCAAAATTAAATAAATACGCCTATAATCGCCGCCCATGATACGAGCCTCCGGCCCCTGCGCCGGTCATGGAGCCAACGCTTATGAGTTATAGCAAGATTCCGGCTGGCAAGGACCTGCCGAACGACATTTACGTTGCCATCGAAATCCCGGCCAACCACGCGCCCATCAAATACGAAATCGACAAAGACAGCGATTGCCTGTTTGTAGATCGTTTTATGGCCACCCCGATGTTCTACCCAGCCAACTACGGCTATATCCCCAATACCCTAGCCGATGATGGCGACCCGCTGGATGTGTTAGTGGTAACGCCCTACCCCGTAACTCCGGGTGCCGTAATCCGTGCCCGCCCTGTAGGTGTACTCTTTATGAGCGACGAAGGCGGCGGCGATGCTAAGCTAATCGCTGTTCCCCACGACAAACTCACCGTACTCTACAAAGAAGTCAAAGAATACACTGATCTACCAGCCCTGCTGCTGGAGCAAATCAAGCACTTCTTCGAAAATTACAAAGACCTCGAACCCGGCAAATGGGTGAAGGTTGATGGCTGGGGCAACGCAGAAGCTGCCCGCGCAGAAATCACTAAGGCAGTGGCAGCCTACCAGAAGTAAGCAACGCCCTACCCCGTGAAGCCGACCACAAGTCGGCTTTTTTATGTCGTCTTCTCCTTCCTTCACTCTTTCGATAGGCTCAAGAAAAGCTCTAGGCAAAGTTTTAGCTAGACACT
This sequence comes from Azomonas agilis, assembly GCF_007830255.1. Lineage (GTDB taxonomy): Bacteria > Pseudomonadota > Gammaproteobacteria > Pseudomonadales > Pseudomonadaceae > Azomonas > Azomonas agilis. Next base: position 284,303 of record NZ_VLKG01000002.1, on the reverse strand, counting down.
CGGTGTATACCACTTGCCCAATAGATAACAAATTTGTTACTTTTCGGCATGCCTTACACAATCACCTACTACTCCGAGTCCGTCCAACATGATGTACTCACTTTGCCGCCCAGCATTCTAGCCAGCTACCTTCGTTTGGCCGATATGCTTGAGGTATTTGGCCCATCACTGCGTATGCCTCACTCTCGCGCTATGGGAAATGGGCTTTTCGAGTTACGTCCAAAAGGGCGCGAAGGTATCGGACGTGTTTTTTACTGCTTTCAGGTCGGAGAGCAGATCATGGTGCTTCATAGCTTTGTGAAGAAGACCCAAGAAACACCCAATCGTGAATTGAATATTGCATTGACTCGCATGCAGGAGGTCAAAAATGCTCACTCACGCTGAACTAAAACAACGCGCACTATCCAACCCAAAGGTCAAAGAAAACTATGATGCCTTAGCAGAAGAATATGCACTAGCTTATGAGCTTCTTCATGCACGCGAACAAGCAGGCCTTACCCAAGCCGAAGTTGCAGAGAAAATGCACACCAAAGCTCCTGCAATTGCACGCCTTGAAGCAGGAGGTAAACATTCTCCCTCTCTATCAACATTACGCAAATACGCAGCCGCTGTGGGCTGTGAGCTTGAAATTCGCCTAATACCTAAATAATCAAAAGACTAAGGGCGCTGGTTATGTGGGATTTCGCCAACAAATAACCAGCCAAAACCCACCGAAACCCGTCCTGAGCCCTGAGTTTACCGAAGGGTCGAAGGACGCTCCTGCACCAACACCCAAGGAGCTACCACAACCGCCCAAAGCTCTGAATTGCAGGCTTGCCAATCTTGCGCTTGGTCTACAGAAATCGGCATCAATTGCTGCTGGTCAATCCATAAGGCTACCTGAGATTTGTTATCCTCAGCCAAGGCTTGAGCGGCTGCTACCAAATCCATAGAAGCCGCTACCCAGAGCAAAACTCCACGCGCAAAAAAAGGTTCTAATTCTGGCCAAGTGATGCTGGCTGTCTCGTTCAGTAATTTGAAATATAGGTCATTTTCAGACACAGAGAACTCCTTTACGGGGGTAACTTTAATCAACCCATATTGTATTAGATTTATACTTTAGTTATGGTTACTGGCTGCTCTTAAAGGGCTAACAAATCCGACAAGTACAGGCTTTCAAGATATTGGAACGCCAGCAATAGATTAGCATTCATAATACTTGAGTAATGCTTGTACGCTTTGCCTTATTCAGTAGAGCCTTCTTTTAAGGAATTTTAGTTTAAGGATGATCTGCCAAACCCTTTTTCCAAGCCCTCAAAAAAACCCCTGCCCCGCTTCCTGTGTGGCAATCAACAACTACTTTTAAGCAGACTAATCGCCATGAGCACCGCTAATAAACAACCCGCTTCAACCCCTGCTGCAACCACTCCTGCCCCTAAAACAACAGCAAAAGCCAAAGCCCAAATTCGAGGCTCTTTAGATGGTGCGCCCAATAATCAAGCCGTAGGTTGGGCCTATAATGCCGATACCCCTAAAAAACGCTTGATGGTTGAGATTGTTAGCGAAAACCGTGTTGTAGCCTATGGCTTAGCAGATCAATTCCGCCCCGACTTAGCCAAAGCCAAAATCGGTGATGGGCACCACCGCTTTCTATTAAACCTCTCTTACGAGATATTGGATGGAAAACCCCACACTCTCAGTGCTCGCGATGCAGAAACAGGGATTGTCTTTGGCACCTTTCAACTAAAACCTGCAAAAAGCCCCTATGACTTTGACCTAATTAGCCGCGCAGAAGGTGAAGCCCTACTAGACAATCTACTAAAGCAACCTGCATTTAATAAAGTAGCTAAAAAACCAGAAGAAATTAAAGCACTCAATAAACAAGCAACCTTAGCTCAAGAAACTGGACGATTAGAGGAAGCCGAAAAAACTTGGAGTAACCTTGCAAAAGAATTGGGTGAGAATAGCCTGTGCCATTACAAGTTAGGTGAGACTCATTTACTGGCTAAGAAGTATGAGCAAGCTATTAATGCTTTTCAAAAAGCTTACACTTTAGATTCAAAACTACACTGGGCTTTACTGGGTAAAGCTAATGCCCAGCGGTTACTTAAAAAGTATGACGAGGCAGAGCAGAGTTTGCAGGAGGCTTTAAAAACAAATCCTGAAAGTGTTTCGTTAAAAACTCGTTTAGAGCAGGTACAAGAAATTGGATTACCGATTCGTATTGAAAAACTGACTGCTGCTAAAAAATATGAAGAAGCCATTTCTATTCTAAAACCTCTACTGTTAGACAATCCAGAACATAAGTTAGCCTTCGAGCTTTTAGGCAATGTACTCATAAGCAAAAAAAACATAAAATTCGATCCTAACTTACTTGGACTATCTCAACTTCAAGCTTTCATTAAAGCCCAATGCATATTAGAGTTTACTATAGAGGATTTCGACGTAACATCCCAAAAGTCGCAAAAATCTAATAAAGTCAACAAAAACACTTAATAAAGCCTCAGTACTTAAGCTCATTAAAATTTATCAGCCAGACATTAACATAACTGTCAATAAAAATTTTAAAGTAACCAAAAATGCAAATTAACTATCTAACACAAGCAAACAATAGCTTTAGAGCTAAAAAATTCGAGAAATCTATTTATCTATACAGCTTAGCTCTAAAAAATAACACCAAACTTGGACATATCATAAATTTCAACATAAATTTAGCAGAAAAAAAAATACTAGAAAGAAGGAATCCAATAAAGACCACCGCCATAGTTGTACATGTGTTTTATGAGCATTTGTGGGATAGAATTAATACATATTTAAAAAACCTAGATATAGATTTTGATTTAATTGTAACGACTACGGAAGTTCTGTTTGACTCCATTTCAAAAAAAATAACTAATGACTACAATTCAGCCATAGTATTTATAGTTGAAAACGAGGGAATGGATGTACTTCCATTCATTATTGCCACTAAAAAAGCCAGACTGTGGGAATATAGTTCAGTATTAAAACTACATACTAAAAATGATAAAACCGAAGAAAAAGCAATCCACGGGAAAGCTTTATTAGATAGCGTAATTGGCTCTACAGAAATTGCTTCAAAAGCGATTAGATCAATACAACATAATGATGTTGGACTAATTGGAGCTGAGATATTTTTTCGATCCGCTGACTTATTAATGTATAATAATAGAGAAGCATTTAGGAACATTTTAAAATGCTTAAATCTTCCAGAGCCAGAAAGTGAGTTTGGATTTATTGCTGGAACAATTTTTTGGATTAAAGGCAGCCTCTTAAAAATTTTTGATGAAAAATTCCACACTATTTATGAGCTACTTTCAAGCTCGAAAGAAGCTAAAACTGGTGGAGATGGCACATATGCTCATGCAATGGAAAGATTTTTCGGGGCACTACCAGCCATAGAGAATCTTGAGATAGCCGTCACCTATCAACAAACGGAAGATACATCAAACTACTCTTTGAGAGTTATAGATAATTTTTCAATAAATGAAAATCCAATATATAGAACAGGAAGCGGAACCCATATCATTCGATATAAAAATATTCAAAACCAACAGTATTGGACAGCAGCAATAAAAAAATCAGATTTATTTAACGATGAATACTACAGAAATCAATTACCAATAAATACTATACCAAGTGATCAAGACTCTATTACCCATTATTTAATGCATGGTGACTTGTTTCTTGCAAATCCATCTGAAAAGTTTAACTCTATATATTATCTCACAAGATATAAAGACATTGCGAGAAGTAGAGAACCAGCTTTAATTCACTTTATCAACCATGGTAAACGCGAAGGGCGTATTGGCTTACCAGAAAATGAACATTGGATCGAGCTGGCTTTTATAGAGAATCTACTAAATACAAAATGGAAAGAAAATCCTAGCGACTTAATTGAATTATTAAAAAAACCAATATCTAAGGAAAATTTAGAAAACGTTTTTTCAAAAAATTTTAATCCATATAAAATTCCAAAACTTATAAAATCAGCAAAAACAAAATCAAGTATTGATGTAGTACATGAATATTTAAATGGCGTATACCAAAGAGAATTAGAGAACTACGACTTACTTGAGCGTACATGGTTGAATCAGGATATAGAAAAATCTAAAGATATTGCTACAACTATAAAAGAAAATTATGGGGTAACTAGAGCATCACTAGAAATTTTAGCAAGTTGTGAAATTTTATTAAAAAATTGGAATAATGCTGAAAAATTATGGATAAATTACTGGAAACTAATTAACTCAAAGCAAGGAATTCCAGAAAGATGTAAAAAAACAATATTAAGAATTGATAGACCAACAGATGAAAACAATGAAGACTTCCAAATAATAAATAATTCAGGCTTCAGAAAAACAATAAAAAGCGAAGAAAGAAAATCTATCTGTATATACACGACATTATTCGGAGATATAGATGATTTACTTCCAATTATCCCACTAAAGCATGACATAGATTTTATCTGCTTCACCGACAGAGATAGGCCATCTATGGGATGGAATATCAGACTTGTATCACCGGAGTTTAAATCAAGTAATTTAAGTGCAAAAATATACAAAATACTTCCACATAAATATCTAAAAGAATATAAATATTCTCTCTTTGTAGATGCAAATACTTTATTTTTAGGCAGAATAAATTTACTAATAAATTTATGTCTAAATGCCAATGATTTTGTGATGTGGCGTCATCCATTTAGAAGGGATATTTTTAAAGAATATATTGCCATAGTAACTAGTAAGCGCCACGAGCCTGTGAAGTTATTAGCACAAATAAAAAAATATGATCAGCTAGGACTACCAAATAATACAGGGCTAACGGAAGGCTCTTTCATTTGGAGATCACATATTAATAAAGAAGTATGTAATTTTATGGATGACTGGTGGACTGAAATACTTAATGGATCATATCGTGACCAAGTCAGTCTTGGGTATTTGATGTGGAGCACAAATCTTAAACCTCATGTATTCTCAGAAAGGCTTGGCTCGTCTCGAGACAATTGTTTTTTTGTAAAAGTTCCACATAATTTTGAGGCCCCCCAAAAACAACAAATAACTAATACAATAAAACAAAATAGGAATATTGTATTTTTGTACTCTGAAAAGTATGCAAAATCCGGCTCTACAGTAATGAGAGGCGAGCAACTCTCTAAGCTAATTAAAAACCACTATATAGAAAGAGGTAAAAATGTCACCTATACAAGTGATTCCAATCAATTAAAAAATTGCATTATTTTTATTACTAAAGGCTTCTTAAAAGACTCATCTGTACAAGATTTAGAAAAACTAAAATCACACAATAATATTCTACTTTACGATTTTGTAGATGACATACCAGACAAAAATAAAATTGACTTTGCTGATGCCTTAATTGCATCTTCAATACTTGGGTACAAGCATTACATGCTAAATATCCCCCAAATACCGTCTTTCCACTTAACACACCATGTAGACCCAAGAGTAATAAATAAAATTAAACCCACTAAGTTAGAGTTTAACTCATGTGAAATTGGATATTTTGGGGAACTACTCAATACTCAAAAAACAGAATCTATAGAAAAGTTTGTAAAATTTATCAATGTTGACACCAGTATCCAAGATGACTCATGGATCGACTTAATACCCAAATTTAATTGTCACTATGCAGTTCGTCAAAAACGAGGGATTGACGGATTTAAACCATTCTTAAAAGGATTTACTGCTGCCGCTTCAAATTCCATTATAATAATACAAGCAAATGAAGGAGATGCAGAATACTACTTGGGATCAGACTATCCATATTTGGTATCAAATACTCCTACCGAAGAAGAAATACTTTCTGTAATAGATAATGCAAAGTCAGACTACAATAAAAGCAATTGGAATTATGCATCGGAAATAATGAATGAAATAAAACTAAGGTCGTCTATGGATCATATAATAAATGAATTCGATAAAATAATTAAGAACTTCTAAACAACAGCTAGTCTCCTAACCAAAGCAAAGATATCATGCAAAAAATTCTTCTTACAGGTGTAGCTGGATTTATAGGAATGCATACGTGTATAAGTCTGCTACAGCGCGGTGATATGGTAGTTGGAATTGATAACCTAAATGATTATTACGATGTAAATTTAAAGCACTCTAGGCTTGATGTTATCAAACAACATAGAAACTTCAAAAATTTTCACTTTTCCAAAATAGATATTGCCGACCGCAAAGCAATCCAAGAACTATTTCTAAAAGAAAAATTTGATTGCGTTCTTAATTTAGCTGCACAAGCTGGTGTTCGATACTCAATAAAAAACCCTTACTCATACATTGATAGTAATATCAACGGCTTCCTAAATATTTTAGAGGGTTGTAGAACGCATAAAATAAAAAACTTAGTGTATGCATCAAGCTCTAGCGTATATGGTAGTAATACAAAAACTCCATTTTCAGAAGAAGATAATGTCGATCATCCGATCAGTTTATATGCAGCGACAAAAAAGTCCAACGAGCTAATGGCTCATACATATAGTCATTTATACGATATACCTACAACTGGGTTACGTTTTTTTACTGTTTATGGTCCTTGGGGACGACCAGACATGGCCTTATTTCTTTTTACTAAAGCTATTTTAGATGGAAAGCCTATAAATGTTTATAATAATGGAGAAATGCAGCGTGATTTCACATACATAGATGATATAGTTGATGGAATTATTTATTGTATAGATAATCCAGCAAAACCGACACCAAGTTTTACTCCCAAGAACCCCCTCCCTCACATAAGTAATGTACCGTTCCAAGTTCTCAATATCGGAAATAATAGCCCAATCAACTTACTTGAATTCATAAAAAAAATAGAAGAAAATTTAAACTGTAAAGCGAACAAAATATTTATGCCATTACAAGATGGTGATGTGTTAGAAACATTTGCTGACATTAACCAGTTACACAAACTCTCTGGATACAAACCAAAAACAAACATAAATATTGGAATTAAAAAATTTATTGAATGGTATCGTAATTATTATGGAATTAATAGTTAACAATAAGCTTGCCCTACTGGCACTCACATTAGGAAACATCATGAGTATGCCGAAAATAGGATGAGTTTAACTAAAAATACAGAGCCCTCCTATAAAAAACTGGATTAATTTAAAATTCAACTACACATTACCATTTAAAATCAGGAATAAAGAAAGCCATGAAAAAATACAAAATTTGCATAATCATGATGCTGAAAAATGAAGCTGATCTAATTTTACCATGGGTAAAATACCATGGTTCTATTTTTGGATACACAAACTTGTTTATCTACGATAATGGCTCTGATGATAAGCAAACATTGTCTACATTATCTTTTGCAAAAAACTTAGGTGCAAACTGCATTTTTGATAAATGCTCTCCTGAAGACTTTAAAAACAAAGGGGATATTTTTGCAGCTTTAATAAAAGAACTGGATAAAAATAATCCATATGACTTTTACTTTCCACTTGATTGTGATGAGTTCTTGTCCGCAAAGCTAAATGGAAACTACGTATATACATTGGAAGAAATATCTGAGGCATTATCTATATATGAAAGATCCCCTGATCAATTAAAAATTGGCGGCTGCCCAACGAGTAATCCGGTAAAGCCTTCTTTCTATAGAAATGTAGCTAATCAAAGAAAGTTTTTCTTTGCGCAAGGTAGCTGTCAAAAACTTGATCATGGTTTCCATCATGGAATAACAAAGACTGGAGTTACTCTCCAAACGAATATTGTTTACTTTCACTTTCACTATAGAAACACCTTAGATACAATGCAATACCATGCAAAAAAGAAGCTGGATAATAATAGCACTTTAGATAATTACGAGCATGATACTTTAAAGTCATACAAGGGCTCAGGACACCATTTAACACAATACTTAATTCAATCAGAAAAAGAATATTTCCAACAATTTGCACAGTGGGATTGTGAATATATCCCCTCTTTCGAAGAAAAGCTAAAATCCCTTGATCTTCAGTTACCCTACTCCACTCCTCTTAAACAAAGTTGAGTATAAATTTTATGAAAATTACTATTGCAGGAACCGGCTATGTCGGTCTCTCTAATGCAGTGCTACTCGCCCAACATTACGAAGTAGTAGCTTTAGACGTTGACCCTCAAAAAGTAAAATTACTCAACCATCATCAGTCTCCTATTATCGACCTAGAGCTTGAAGAATTCCTACAGAAAAAGCCCCTTCAACTGCAAGCGACTCTGGATAAGCTAGAAGCTTATACAAATGCTGATTTTGTAGTGATTGCCACACCAACCAACTACGACCCAGAAACAAACTATTTCGATACCAGCTCTGTAGAGTCTGTAATACAAGATGTTTTATCTATTAACCCAGCAGCTACTTTAATTATTAAATCCACAGTTCCCGTTGGCTTTACTCAACGGATGCGTCAACTGTTCAAAACAGATCAAATTATTTTCTCTCCTGAATTTTTACGCGAAGGACGGGCTCTTTACGACAATCTTTATCCCTCACGAATTATTATCGGCGATAACTCTGAGCAAGCCCATAAATTTGCTGATTTATTACTCGAAGGAGCTATTAAAAAAGATGTACCCGTGCTCTTTACCAACAGCACGGAGGCCGAAGCCATAAAGCTATTTTCTAATACTTACTTAGCCATGCGGGTTGCTTATTTTAACGAGCTAGACACCTATGCCGAAATACATGGATTAGACACCCGGCAAATTATTCAAGGAGTAGGACTGGATCCTCGTATCGGCAACCACTATAACAACCCCTCTTTTGGCTATGGTGGCTATTGCCTACCAAAAGACACTAAGCAGCTATTGGCTAATTATAATGATGTTCCCAATAATTTAATTCAAGCCATTGTAGAAGCTAATCGAACTCGTAAAGACTTTATTGCTGACTCTATCCTTAAGCGCAAACCTAAAATAGTGGGCATTTATCGCCTAATTATGAAATCAGGTTCCGATAACTTTAGAGCGTCCTCCATTCAGGGAATCATGAAGCGCGTTAAAGCCAAGGGTATAGAGGTAGTAGTTTACGAACCCGTATTAACTGAGGAACAGTTTTTTCATTCACGGGTTATCCAAGATCTTAATGAATTTAAGACCATATCTGACGTTATTGTTGCCAATCGCATGACCAGTGAAATCACTGATGTTACCGATAAAGTATATACTAGAGATCTTTTTGGTTTGGATTAAACTAGCATAGATCAGCTTAAATGAGGCAATCCTATTTTATGGAGCACACTCATATGAATATCACCCTGTCCGGGTTGTCCGAACAAGATTTTCATAGTTACTGGAGTCCTACATCTGAATCACCCATTGATTTAAATTGGCAGAAGTCAGAGGATTTCATTAAAAACCTTCAACAATATGTTGAACAAAACCAAAATACATTGGGTGTATGGCTCTACCGTACACCTTGGAATATCTTAATAGATCCAAAAACAGCAGATGAAGCGCTTGATGTATGGCAACAGCAGCAGCAAGCCATACTTTTACTGCGCCGCGCTCTTGGCGAACGCTTGTTGCTAATCAATATCGAGGCGGTCACACCCGCTCAACTGGCCTCAAAGCTTGGTTTAGAACTATCAGTATTCCCTACCAAAGAACCCAATACATCTAATGAATACCAAGTTTTATTGGCCGCCCTATTCCGCCATACCGCTAAAAAACAATGGACTCTATTAAAAAACTTAGAAGCCTCCAGTTGGACTCCCAACAAGCAAAAGCCACAAGAAAATAATATCTATCCACCACTTTCTAAAACCAATTTATTCACTGCTGCCAAGCTGGTTCAAGAAACAGGTCAGCTAGTCATTTTAGAAAATCAGCTCACCCAACTGCAAAAAAAGCACAGTGAAGTTGAAGATATACAGCTCCAGTATGCTAAACAAAAACAACAGCTATCTGAAACATCACTGGCATTAGAACAGGAGAAAGTTATCAGTAAAAAACTATCCAAGGATTTAGATGATACTCAAAAAAAATTATCCAAACTTACCCAAGAGCAAGCGCTTTTTAATACCAAAAGCCAGCAATTAAATACTCTTTTACAAGAAACTCAGGATGAGCTCAAAAAACAACAACAAGCTAATGCTCAGCTATCTAAAAACCATACCGAAGCATCAACCCATCAGGGACAAAAACTAAAAGAACTTCAAGCTCAATTAGAATACAACAAAACTACTATAGTTAAGGAAAAACAATCCTTACAAAATCAGAACCAGCAACTAAATACCCAATTACAACAAACTCAAGACGAACTCAAAAAACAACAACAAACCAACGCTCAGCTATCTAAAAATCATGCCGAAATCCTAACTCAACAAGAGCAAAGGATAAAAGAACTTCAAAACCAATTGCAACACGCTCAACAAGACTCTGCTCAGTTGCAATCTATAACGGCTGAAAATGAGCTAATCATTGCACAGCTACATCAAATACAGGAAGAGCTTGAAAACTACTACCTTGATAACAAACAAAAATTAGTCACCATAGAACATCTGCAACAGAATCTAGCACAAAAAGAAACCGAACTAAATAATCAATCGACACAGTTAAAACAATCCCAACACGAGCTAGAGCAACTAAAACACAGCCAACAAAAAAATGAGGCTGATATACAAGCATTGACCTCAGAAAATGAGCTAATACTTGAACAACTACACCAAACTCAAGAAGAACTAGAGCGCTACTATCTGGCTAACCCTCATTTACAAGAACACTTGAGCGATACTCAGCAAACCCTATCCTCTGCTAGCTCTGTAGTATTACGCTTAAATAAAGCGCTAGAACAATATAAGCTTCAAAATACCCAACAGAGTTCTAAAATTGAGCTAGATACTCAAAAAATCAATCAATTAAGTTTAGAGCTTAAACAATATCAGCAAGCCCATACCAATATAGATGAGCAGCTTAAAGCCTCTCATCAAATCCTGACTCAAGCTACCACTACCATCATAAAACTGCGAAACCAAGTAGAACAAAAACAAAGCCACATAGAGCAATTAGAACAGGAAATACACAAAAATCACCAATCAATATCTGAATTAGAACAGTACCGCCAAGCTAATAACTTTATGCTGGAACAGCTTAAAGACTCGCAACAAACCTTTAATCAAGCACGCTTAGTGATTACTCAGTTACAACAAGAACGAGCATCCTCCCAAAATAACCAGCAAGAAATTAAACAACAATTAGAAATACTGGATAAAAAGCACAGTGCACTTCAACAAGAAAAGCAGCAACTGCTACAACAAGTGGAGCAGCTTAATGCAAAAATACAACAATACGATCAATTCAATCAGTTTATACAAACTCATTTAGGCTCATCACAACAAACCCTAAACCGTGCTCGCCATGTTATCAGCCGTTTAGTTACTCAAAATCATTGATTAACAGGCATCCAACCAGGCTCCTGCGGGAATGCTCGCTAAAAGCACCCGCAGCTAGTTAAAAACTAGTTCTTATGTAAAGGAGTATCCTAATGCAAAAACATACACTACAGAGTATTTGCAAAGAGCACAACGGACTCATTTCTGATAAATGGAACATATATTTATCTAAATATGAGCATATATTTTTCCCTAAAAAACAAGTTGCTATAAACCTACTCGAAATCGGTGTCCAAAATGGGGGCTCATTAGAAATATGGGAAAAATACTTTCCTAATGCTGACAAAATCTTAGGATGTGATATAAATTCTGATTGTGGAAAAATAAAGTTCGACACTCCCAAAGTCCATCTGGTTATTGGTGACATTACAAACTCTAAAACGCTTGAAGAACTGCTTTCCATTGCTCCCAGTTTTGACATAATCATTGATGATGGCTCCCACACAAGCAACGATATAGTCAAAACTTTTTGTACGTTATTCCCACACTTAAAGTCAGGTGGGATTTTTATAGCTGAAGATTTACATTGCAGCTATTGGAAAAACTACCAAGGTGGCCTTTTTTATAAAAAGTCCTCCATCAGTTTTTTTAAGGCATTGGTAGATATACTAAATTTTGAGCACTGGGGATTGAAATATACACGCAGACAACTATTAGCCGATTTTGATATCCCAGATACATTAGATGAGTCCATATTGTCAGAAATACATTCAATAGAGTTTATCAACTCAATGTGTATTATTACTCGTCAGAAGCGCGAGCTTAACGAACTTGGAAAACGCCATGTGGTAGGAAAAACAGAGTTAGTTTACCCCGTTAAGCAACTGGATGGAACTTATAGCAAAACTCCACCACAAAAACTTAAATCAAGCTTATTCCAAAGAATAAAAGAATCATTGAAAATACCCAATAAAGCCAAATAAATCTCTAAAAACTTACTAAGCTTTAGTGTCATACCAATAAATATCAATATGCAGTAAATCTGCTAGTCATTAATGGATACGATCACAATGTCCATGCGCCTCACAGATTCCCAACAAGAAACCATTATCGCCCTAACCCGTCAAGAACTAGGGCCAAGTGTTCGGATTTGGCTGTTTGGCTCGCGAGTCAACAATCAGCAACGAGGGGGCGATATTGACCTCTTGATCGAAACGGATCAGGCCCTAGAAAATCGCATATTGGCCGCAGCCCGTTTGGATGCAGCCTTACAAATAGCGCTCGGCGAACAAAAATTCGATATTTTAGTGGTTGACCCCAATACCCAACTGAGCCCTATACACCGCATCGCTAAAACACAGGGTATTGAGCTGACCTCGCCCTATAATCCAGAGCACTTACGTTTACTGAACCTTATGGAAGTGGTACGCCGCGAAGCCTCTTGGTTACAACGTGCCGAAAAACGCTTATTCGCCTACGAACTTAACTCTGATTGGTTCAGCGGATTAGAACAAAATGATGCGGCCTCAGAAACTTTAGAAGCGTTCGTATCCCGCTTTACCCGACTGCAAGATAACCTAGGCGATAAGTTAATTCCCGCCTGTCTTAGAGCTTTAGCCGAACGCACAGGGAGTGCTCTGGATAACCTTAACCGTGCCGAAAAACTTGGGTTACTTTGGTCTACTCAAGACTGGTTAGCAGCGCGCACACTCCGCAACCGGATGGTGCATGAATATCAACCAGCCGCCGAGGATTTAATCCAAGCGCTCTATGCAGCACGGCAGCTTATTCCGCACTTTATTGACACCTACAATGCGATTAACCTGAGCTTAAGCCACAGCTTGAATATTCAGGGAGATTGGCCGGAGCCTTTAACACTTTGACTCTCCCTTGCCCCTCCTTCGACGAGCTCAGTGTGGGGCTTGCTCAAAATAGGTAGCCTGCCCCTGCCCTGAGCCTGTCGCAGGAAGGGCAAAAGCTAAGCCTTCGGCAAAGTCACCCCAAGCTGTCCTTGATATTTTCCACCACGATCACGGTAGGATACTTCGCACTCTTCCGTGGACTCTAAAAACAGCATTTGAGCCACCCCCTCATGAGCGTAGATCTTTGCAGGCAAGGTGGTCGTGTTGGAGAATTCTAAGGTTACATGCCCTTCCCACTCAGGCTCTAGGGGCGTTACGTTTACGATAATGCCGCAATTATGCACAAACACGCCGTCCTCCAAAGCAAAGTTTCCGGCTTCTGGTACGGTCAAACAGTAAACATCATGCTCACCGGCCACCGAGCGTACCGATTTAACTTTATGGTTAAGATAAGAAGAGTGCTGAACACTAGCTGTTGTTAGAGGGGGCAATGTTAGGTTGCCGGAAAAATTAATAGTCTGTTTATCCGTCAAGTTTGCTTTACCTCCCCACTCGTTAACGAGATTTTTCTTCGGAATAAAGTACCCCGTCATGGGTTGATACACGGACTCATAACCCCGGACTAACTGCCGATACAACGGCATCAGGGACATATTGGGTTCGAGTTCAGCCGCTGCCTTCCAACGGCCATCGCGCAGCATAAAGAGATGATCCGGTGTAGCGAAAATACTACGGTCGTTATCCAGTATGACTTCAACTAGATTATCTCGCCCAATATAACGAGGAGCCTGAAGTTGGGTTACGATAAGGCGACCGTTCTCACCGATGCTATAACCCCAAAAAAGCTCACCTTGCTCTGCTCGACGGGCCATTTCCTCTAGGGTTGGTGCGGTTCCATCCACCAAGGCAACGCGCGTATCCCCTCGAAAACAACGGGCATAAGTCGATTTCCCCAAACAAATAGTCAGCACATTACGTGGAATACGGAAGTACTCCACCGTGCGAGCCAGTGCGAAGGAGTTGGGGGGAATAATGCACACCGGCCCTTTAACATCCACAAAACTTTTTTCGTCAAAGTTTTTAGGGTCAACAGTGGCGGAGTGAATATTGGTAAACACCTTAAACTCGTCGGCGCAGCGCACATCATAGCCGTAGCTGGAAACGCCGTAAGAAATCAGCCGCTCATCCCCCCGCATCCGCACCTGATTTTCCACAAAGGGCTCGATCATCCCGTGCTCTAGGGCCATGCGGCGAATCCATTTATCGGGTTTGATGCTCATGGGGCGTTTCCTATGTATGCGTATGCGGTAGGCATGTTTCAGTTGATGACATCAACGCTTATCTTTGCGTTTTTTCTCAGCTTTTTTATGGTGGCTCATTAAACGGCGTTTTTTGTTGACTTGCCGTTCCGTCAGGGTATTTTTCTTGCCTTCATAGGGGTTTGCGCTGCCTTTATATTCAATCCGAATCGGCGTTCCTACCAGTTTTAACACACGGCGGTAGGTATTTTCCAAGTAACGGGTATAGGACTTAGGAACGGCTTCTACCTGATTGCCGTGAATGACCACCAAAGGCGGGTTGGCTCCCCCCAAGTGGGCGTAACGCAGTTTAATACGCCGACCATTGACTAAGGGCGGCTGATGTTCTTGCACTGCATCTTCCAGAATCTGGGTTAGGCGATGGGTCGGCCAGCGGGTTACGGCGGATTTAAACGCCTCCTGCACCGAACGATACAGATGCCCAACACCCGTACCGTGCAGCGCAGAGATAAAGTGAATATCGGCAAAGTTGGCAAACAGCAAACGCCGCTCCAGCTCGACCTTTACATAGTCACGCTGGCTGGGCTCCATGCCATCCCATTTATTCAGGGCAATCACTAACGCCCGGCCGGTTTCCAGCACAAAGCCCAGCAGGTTGAGATCGTGCTCTACTACGCCTTCTCGCGCATCCATCACAAAGATCACCACGTTGGCATCTTGAATGGCTTGCAGGGTTTTAACCACCGAGAACTTTTCGACCGCCTCAAAAATCTTGCCGCGCTTACGCACCCCAGCAGTATCAATCAGGGTGTATTTTTCGTCGTCATTACGCACGAAGGGAATGTAGATACTATCGCGAGTCGTACCGGCTTGGTCATAGACAATCACCCGCTCCTCACCAAGCATTCGGTTGACCAGAGTGGATTTGCCCACGTTAGGACGGCCAATGATGGCGATCTTAATACCGTCTTTTTCGCTGGGGCCGGGAATACGTTTAGGTTCCTGACCTTCAGCAACAACCTCTGGCTCAGCCTCTTCTTCGGCATTATCGCGAGGGAAACGGCCTAAGGTGGCCTCTAGCATGGCTTGGATGCCGCGTCCATGAGCCGCAGCGATGGGGATCGCATCCCCCAAACCTAAGGGGCTGAACTCAGCGCGGGCAATATCTGGATCTAGAGTATCAACCTTGTTAGCGATCAGTAAGGCTTGCTTATTCCGTTTGCGTAGATGCTCCGCAATCATTAAATCCGGTGGTGTTAAGCCATCGCGCGAGTCCACGATAAAGAGCACCACATCAGCCTCTTCAATCGCTAACAGCGACTGCTCGGCCATTTTGGCATCAATACCTTCTTCGTCTCCGGTCAGGCCGCCCGTGTCGATGGCAATGTAGGTGCGTCCCTGCCAGCTAGCCTCACCGTATTGGCGATCGCGGGTCAGCCCTGCATATTCGGCCACGATGGCATCACGGGTTTTAGTCAAGCGGTTGAACAGGGTAGATTTGCCCACATTGGGCCGACCTACCAAAGCAATTACGGGAACCATACGGCTCTCCAGCGTCTGAGTCAGAAAATACAAAGGCCGCTGGTTAGCAGCGGCCAAAATCTTAATAGATGCTTTTAATTAGAAAAAGCGCCCTAAACCCTATTCGTCTTTGGATTTTAGGGTTAACGCAATCAAGCTACCGTCGTTTCCGTAGGAGTACAGCCAGTCTCCATCGACGACAGGGGCTACACGCACGCCAGAAGTGGGTACAAACTGCCAACCACTTTCGTTGATTTCTAGACGTGCAACAAAACGTCCATCAATCTGGCTGAGCAAATGCAGATATCCCTCTTTATCGCCAACTGCAATGTAGCTGGAAAACACTACGGGCGCAGATAACTGACGACGCTCTAAGGCCTTATTACTCCAAAGTACCGTAGTGGTGCGCTCATCAATACTTTGGATTTGCCCATCGGCCAAACTCAAATACAAGCTGCCGTAGCCTTTAGCGATTCCTCTGTAACTAGAGGCATCTTTTTGCCAAAGGATACGCCCACTCTGTACATCCATAGCCGCTACACGCCCCTGATAGCTCACGGCATACAAGACACCCGCTGAGAGCAGCATATCTCCATCAATATCCACTACCCGCTCTAACTCTGAGCGCCCTTGGGGAATCGCAATCCGCTGCTCCCAAATAGGGAACCCTCGCTGGGTATCCAGGGCGATTATCTTGCCGCTGGATAAGCCCGCCAGTGCAAAGCTATTAGTTAAAAGTGGGGTACTGGTACCGCGTAGGGTCAAAACCGCAGGCGTATTTTCATAGCTCCAACGCTTACGCCCCGTATCTATATCCAGAGCAACGAGATTATCGTTCTGAGTTTGAATCAGAACAATGTCCCCATTGACGGAGGGCGGAGATAACACCTCGCCATCGACTTTAGCACGCCACTTTTCAGTGCCATTATCGACATCCAGCGCTACCACTTCGCCTTTCAAGGTACCAAAGAGCACCAAACCAAAGCCAACTCCCACACCGCCTGAAATAGGCTCCAGGGTTTCGCGACTCCACTTTTCATCACCGCTGAAACGATCCAAAGCAATGACAAAGCCTTCTACATCAGCCGCAAAAATTTCGTTGCCGTATACCGCAGGCACCAACTGATTGTAGGTTTTACCTTGCCCCACCCCAACCCGCGCACTCCAGCGGTCTACTAACTCAACCTCTGGCTTAAACTCAGGTAACGGAGCGGGTTCTGGCTCGTTAGCATCAGAGTTAAACAGGCTATTCACCGTATCGCTGGCCGTCTCAATCAGACCACAACCTCCTAGAGAAAAGCTCGCTAGGATGATCCATAACAGAGCGCAGATCCGGTTAGGCATTGCTTGGAGTATCCTCAGGTTTAGCCAGATCGTTGAGCTTCATTTGCAATAGTACAGGAGAAACTTCGGCGGGCAGTGCCGCCTGAGCCTTTAGATAGGCCTGTTTAGCTTCTTCCACACGCCCCAACTGCACCAAGATATCCCCGCGCAGTTCTTCTCGGGTTGCCGCAAATACAGGATCAGTAGTCCCAGAGAGCATATCCAAAGCGCGCTGTGGCTCATTTTGGGCGATCCAAATTCTGGCCAAACGCTCGCGGGCAATCTCTTTGACGGTCGTATCTTTAGCAGTCTCAACCAATACTCTTAACTCGGTAGCCGCTTCATCAAGGCGCTTTGCGTCTACGGCCACCTTAGCTAAAAACAACCGTGCGTACTGAGCATACTGACTGTTGGCGTAGTCGTTTTTTAACAGATTTCCTAAGCGGGCTACTTCGGCCTTATCGGGAGTTTCTGCGCCTAGGGTGGCATTCATCAGTTGCTGGTACAGGATAGAAGCATTTTGGGTCTGTACTAGGGTGCGATGCTGCCAGTATTGCCAAACCAATACCCCAATCAGGGCTAAGAGGCAGCCTGCTAATAACGGCTTTCCGCTGCGCTGCCACCAATCTTTTAACTGCTCCAGTTGTTCGTCTTCGCTTATGCTCACCTACTGCTACTCCTCACATTCCATGCAGGTTCGATCTGAGTTCAGTTCAAATAATCGGCCATCTGCTGGGCTAAATCAGCCCAAGCAACTAGCTGTTGTGGCTCATCATTGCGCAGCGGTTTTAAGCCGATCACCTGTTTTGCCAATTCATCCTCGCCCAAAATCAGGGCGTAGTTAGCCCCACTTTTATCGGCTTTTTTAAATTGGCTTTTAAAGCTTCCGCCACCCAAGTTGACCAGCAAGCGCACATTAGGAAGGCTATTACGCAGCTCTTCAGCCAATTTAAGGGCTGCTTGCTCGGCGGGCTCACCGAAGGCACACAGGTAGGCGTGGGGCGCAGGTGTTAGGGATTTAGGAACACAGTCCAAGGTTTCCAGCAGTAATACCAGACGCTCTACGCCCATGGCAAAACCAACGCCTGGAGTGGGCTTACCACCGAACTGGGTGATCAAGCCATCGTAGCGACCACCGGCACAGACGGTTCCTTGGGCTCCTAGTTTATCCGTCACCCACTCAAAAACGGTGCGGCCATAGTAGTCCAGACCACGCACCAGTTTAGGGTTGATCTCGTAGGCAATACCCACGGCATCCAAACGCGCTTTCAAGCCCTCAAAGTGGGCTTTGGATTCTTCATCCAGATACTCAAACAGGGTGGGGGCTTCTACCAGTAGGCTTTGGGTTTGGGCGTTTTTGCTGTCTAAAATCCGCAGCGGATTGCTGGTCAGACGGCGTTGGCTGTCCTCATCCAACTGGTCAAAATGCTGTTGCAGGTAAGCCACCAGCGCATCCCGATACCGAGCACGGGCTTCAGAGGAGCCGAGGCTGTTCAGTTGCAGACTTACCGCTTCAGATACGCCTAAGGCTTTCCACAGCCGCGCGGTGAGGATAATCAACTCAGCATCAATATCTGGGCCGGGCTGATTGAACACCTCTACACCCATTTGATGAAATTGACGATAGCGGCCTTTTTGCGGCTTTTCGTAGCGGAACATCGGGCCTGCGTACCAGAGTTTTTGTACTTGGCCGCCACCGGTCAAACCATGCTCCAGCACTGCACGCACACAACCCGCGGTACCTTCAGGACGCAGAGTTAGGGACTCTTGGTTGCGGTCAAGGAAGCTGTACATTTCCTTATCCACCACATCGGTACCTTCACCAATGCCTCGCGCAAACAGTTCTGTGAACTCAAGAATCGGCAAGCGGATTTCGCTGTAGCCGTATTGATCCAGCAATCGGGCGAAGCTGGTTTCCAGATAGCGCCACACAGGGGTTTGTCCTGGCAGAATGTCGTTCATGCCACGGATAGCTTGCAGGGTCTTGCTCATGAAATTCCTTAGTGTTCCGCAGCAGCCGCTGCGTCGGCCTGTTGTTTCTCAGCCGCTTTTTGACGAATCAGTTGTTCTAGCTCAGTGACCAAATTGTCATTGCTCAGCTTAAGCGCAGGCTTGCCATCAATGTACACCAGATTATTGGGTGTGCCGCCGGTTAGGCCAACCACAGCTTCTTTGGCCTCTCCCGGCCCGTTGACCACACAGCCAATCACGGCTACATCCATAGGAACCAGCAGATCTTCGAGGCGCTTTTCCAGCTCATTCATGGTACTGACTACATCGAAGTTTTGCCGCGAGCAGCTAGGACAGGCGATAAAATTAATCCCGCGTGACCGCAAACGCAGCGATTTAAGGATATCAAAACCGACCTTAACTTCTTCAACAGGATCCGCGGCTAAGGAAACGCGCAGAGTATCGCCAATGCCATCGGCCAATAACATACCTAGGCCCACGGCGGACTTTACTGTCCCCGAACGCAGACCACCGGCTTCGGTAATCCCTAAATGCAACGGCTGTTCGATTTTTTCCGCCAGCAGTCGGTAGGCTTTTACCGCCATAAATACATCGGAAGCCTTAACGCTGACTTTAAAATCCGGGAAATTTAGACGGTCTAAATGCTCCACATTACGCATGGCCGACTCAACCAAAGCCTCTGCGGTGGGCTCACCGTATTGCTTGAGCAGGTCTTTTTCCAGCGAACCGGCGTTCACGCCAATACGAATAGGAATACCCCGATCACGGGCCGCCTCTACCACGGCTTTGACCCGATCTTCACGGCCAATATTACCAGGGTTAATCCGCAGGCAATCCACACCTAACTCAGCAACCCGCAGGGCAATTTGATAATCGAAATGAATATCCGCCACTAGGGGCAGCTCAATCTGCTGACGGATACGACCAAAGGCTTCGGCGGCCTCCATGCTGGGGATGGAAATGCGCACAATGTCCACACCCGCCTGCTCCATACGACGAATTTGGGCCACAGTGGCCTCCACGTCACAGGTATTAGTGTTGGTCATGCTTTGCACGCTAATCGGGGCATCCCCCCCCACAGCAACCTTTCCAACAAAGATTTGCCGTGATTTACGCCGCTTAATCGGAGATTCTGAGTGCATGCTTTATTGTCCCAGCTTAAAACGGGCGACCGAGCCCCGAGTATGGGGGGCTAAATCAACCTCAGTGCCTCGGTAGATTACCTGAACACCGCGTGCAAAGCCTAATTGCACGCTAAAGGGTTCTTTGCCTTGTAGGGCTTGGGTCACACCGGCTTTCATTAAGCCATTTAACAACACACGCCCATCAGCATCGACAACACGACTCCAGCAATCGGCGCTGAAATGCAGCACTAAAGGGCGCTCTGAACTGGCGGCAGGTGGCTGAGCCACCGCTCCTGTATCCGCTTGAGGCGGCGTAGGAGCCAGACTGTGCGGCTGTTCTGGCTTAGGCTCGGTGGGCTGCTGAACAGGCTGAAGCTGAGACAGCGGCGTAGCAGGCGTATGCTGAACCAGCTCTGGCTTAGCTGTCTGAGGTTTAGATTCAGGCTCGCGGACGGGAGCGGGTATCGTATGCCCCGTATTTAAGGGTAAGGGAATACTGTGGGCCGTGCCTACCGAGAGTGCAGTAGCCTGCGTTGGAGGCTCTGGCGTATCCTCTAAAGAATGCACCTGAACAGAACCATCCGCTGCCTCTACCTCAACATGCCGCAATGAGTTGGTAATCTGGGATACCTGCAAGGTCAGATTGTTTTCTTGCCACAGGAAAAATCCAAGAGTAGCCAATAAAAACAGCAGCACTAAACTCACCAAGCGCAGGCCAATCGAAGATAAGCGCGTAGGTTCCTCAATATGTCCAAGGCTTTGGACTTGGCTGCCTTTAGCATCGGTGCCGGTGTAGCGATCAAACAGCTCGACCACTTGAGTTTGGTCAAGATCTAATAACTTAGCGTAGGCGCGTACATAACCCCGCGCGAAAGTATGGCCGGGCAGGTGTGAAAAATCACCGGCCTCAATTTGAGCCAAGGTACGTTCGGGTAAGTTCAGTTGCAAAGATACGCCGGCCAGAGACAGTCCGTGCTGCTCGCGGGTCGCGCGTAATAGCTCACCCGGATTTGGCATACTCGCCAACGCCGAGGCATCAAATTGCGGCGTGTTCATTGTTGCTCCGAAAGATAGGTGTTGTACTCCGGCGAGGCCGGATAGAAACGCTGGAGCTGCATAGACAGGATTTTGATCTGATTTTGATCTTGAAAAACGCGCCCTAAACGAATTCCCAACAGCAGACTCCGTGCGGGCAGTGTTTGTTGATTCGTCTGTTGAACACGGTACTGATCATAGTAGCGTTTGGCTACTATGTAATCCTTACTGTCATACGACAGTGCAGCTAACTCTAACAAAACCATAGGCTGCTGGTTATCCAGACGTAAAGCCCGGTTAAAATATTCACGCGCTTGCTCGGTTTGACCCAATTTTAAGGAGGTTAACCCTAGGTTTTCAAAAACCCGCCCACGCTCTTGATACAGAGGGTCATTAGTGGCCTGCTGAAAACGTGCTAGGGCCTCCTCATAACGCCCTTGATCGTAAAGAAAACTGCCATAATTATTCAGAATACGAGCGGTTGGATTGGCACTAATAGCCTGCCGATAATGCTGGTCAGCTAACTTAGTTTCCAGCTCGGTTTGAAACACCAAAGCCAAGGCGGCATGGGTTTCTGCACTATTGGGATCTAATTCCAATGCCTTACTGAGCGGTAATTTAGCCCGGGAGGTAGAGCCCTGCTGCAAATAGGCCAGCCCTAACTTGACGTAAGCATCACGCGCTTCACGACGACCTTGCTCCGTGTCCAAAGGTCGGGTTGGCCCTTCGGAAACACAGCCCAGCAAACTACTGAATACTAATATCAGACTCAGTTGGCGCATCCCCATAAGCTGCCTCAGGAGGACTGCACCAAAACTTGGTTGGTCTGCACATCCGAGGCTTGCCGCTCTGACAGATAACGCTCCGAACGCCGAGTACGATCCAGCACCTTACCCACCAACTGACCGCAGGCTGCATCAATGTCTTCGCCGCGTGTGGTGCGGATGGTCACGTTATGCCCCGCCTGTTGCAACAGCTCCTGAAAACGCCGGATGGCATTATTGCTCGGGCGCTCATAGGAAGAATGCGGGAATGGGTTAAAGGGAATTAGATTGATTTTGCAGGGAATATTGGCCAATAAAGCGGCCATCTGCTGGGCATGTTCGGGTTGATCGTTAATCCCTTTAAGTAGCGTGTACTCAATGGTCAGCACCCGCTTTTCACCCAAGCGCGAGATGTAGCGCTGACAGGCATCCAGCAGTACAGCCAGAGGATATTTACGGTTGATGGGTACTAACTGATCGCGCAGCTCATCATTGGGCGCATGCAGCGACAAAGCCAGTGATACGTCCACCACCTTAGCCAGCTCCTCAATCATGGGCACTACGCCGGAGGTGGATAGCGTCACTTTACGTTTGGAAATACCATAGCCCAGATCGTCCATCATGATCTGCATGGCGGCGACCACATTATCGAAGTTCAGCAGCGGCTCACCCATGCCCATCATCACCACGTTGGTGATGGCACGGTCGATTTTGGCCGGAACGCTGCCAAAGGATTTATTAGCCACCCAGACTTGCCCAATCACTTCGGCCGCCGTGAGGTTGCTGTTAAAGCCCTGTTTGCCGGTGGAGCAAAAGCTGCAATCCAAAGAACAACCCGCTTGGGAAGACACACACAGCGTACCGCGCCCGTTTTGCGGGATATACACGGTTTCAATCAAGCTGCCGGAAGCCACACGCATCACCCACTTACGGGTGCCATCGCTGGAAATATCCTGACTGACGACTTCCGGCCCACGAATTTCGGCACAGGCTCTGAGCTTCTCGCGCAAAGCCTTGCCCACATTGGTCATAGCGTCGAAATCATCCACGCCGAAGTGGTGAATCCACTTCATGACCTGACCGGCACGAAAGCGCTTTTCTCCTATGGATTCGAAGAATTGCTCCAATTGCGGCTGCGTCAGCCCCAACAGATTGATTTTGCCGGTCGGTGTTGTCACGGGAATATCCTGTGCTTAGCGAATGCGTTCGCAGACTTCAGTAGCGGCGAAGAAGTAGGAAATTTCGCGCGCAGCAGAAGCTTCAGAATCAGAACCGTGTACGGCGTTTTCGTCGATGGAAACGGCGAAATCAGCACGGATGGTGCCGGCAGCCGCGTCTTTGGGGTTGGTAGCACCCATCAGCTCACGGTTTTTAGCGATGGCGCCTTCACCTTCCAGAACTTGAACCAGCACAGGGCCAGAAGTCATGAAGGAAACCAGATCTTTAAAGAAAGGACGCGCTTTGTGCTCAGCATAGAAACCGCCAGCTTCGCGCTCAGATAGCTGTACCATTTTCGCGGCGACGACGCGCAGGCCAGCCTTCTCGAAGCGGGACAGGATTTCACCGACGACGTTCTTGGCGACAGCGTCCGGCTTGATAATGGAAAGAGTGCGTTCAACAGCCATGAAAAGCTCCAAAGCGAAAAAGATTGGGACGAAATACAGCCTGCGGAGTATACGCAAATTAGGGGGAAATGCGTAGCAGTGAGCGCCCTTATTCCCGGTCAATCCATTTCGTCAATCCAAGCGCTTTGAATCGCCTCTAACACCTTTTCGCCACCGTGATCAGGTGCATCGGTAAAGTCAGGGAGCGCCAATACCCACTGATGCAAATCCACAAAATTCAGGTAATGCGGATCTATATCTGGCTTTTGCTCCATCAGTTGCAGGGCAATTTCCTGTACATCGGTCCATTTTAGACTCATAGCGACGCTCCCCTTGTATCAGCTAGTGTCCTTCTGAGACTTGGTTGAGGGTGTAGCGGGGAATTTCTACCAATAAATCGGCCTCCCCCACCTTAGCCTGACAGGATAGACGCGACGTGGGCTCCAAACCCCAAGCGCGGTCTAGTAAATCATCCTCCAACTCATCTGAGGCTTTCAGCGACTCAAAACCTTTACGCACAATGACGTGGCAGGTTGTGCAGGCACAGGATTTTTCACAGGCATGTTCAATTTCAATGCCATTACGCAGCGCTGCATCCAGGACTGACTCGCCGGTGCGGGCTTCGATAACGGCTCCGGCGGGACAGTGTTCAGCATGGGGTAAGAAGGTGACTTTGGGCATCGTTACGTCTCGATTTCGTCCAAATTTTTCCCAGCCAAAGCTTTTTGAATGGAATCATCCATTCGCCGTGCCGCAAAAGCATCGGTAACTTGGCTTAGGTGTTTTATACGCTGTTCAATCACGCCCGCATCCTGTTCATCAACGGCAGCTCGTAAACGCAGCATAGCGGCCTCAATACTTTCCCGTTCATTGGCATTGAGCAGCCGCTCACCATCAGTAGTTAACGCAGAATCTACCGCCTCTAACAAACGCCAAGCGTCCACCTGTTGCTCGCGCAAAGTCCGAGCGTTTTTATCTTCGGTGGCACGGGTTAGGGATTCTTCCAGCATCCGGGCAATTTCAGCATCCGTCAGGCCGTATGAGGGTTTAATCTGAATACTGGCCTCGACCCCAGAACTTTGCTCTCGCGCCGAAACACTGAGTAAGCCATCAGCATCTACTTGAAAGGTCACGCGAATTTTAGCTGCACCAGCCACCATCGGAGGAATACCGCGTAATTCAAAACGCGCTAGGGAGCGACAGTCGGAAATCAGATCGCGCTCACCTTGCAGCACATGAATCATCATGGCGGTTTGGCCATCTTTATAGGTGGTGAACTCTTGAGCACGCGCCACAGGAATAGTGGTGTTGCGCGGGATGATTTTTTCCATCAAGCCGCCCATCGTCTCTAGCCCTAAAGACAGAGGAATAACGTCCAGCAACAGCATATCGCCGTCATCTTGACGATTTCCGGCTAAGGCATCGGCTTGAATCGCTGCGCCAATGGCCACTACTTTATCGGGGTCAATGTTGGTCAGCGGTTCGGTATCAAATAATTCGGCAACCGCTTGGCGCACTTTAGGCACGCGGGTTGAACCACCCACCATCACGACGGCTTGAACCTCTTGGGCCTCCACTTCGGCATCGCGCAGAGCCCGACGACAGGCTTTTAAACTACGGGAAATCAGCGGCTCAATCAGGGTTTCGAAGGTGATACGGGTTAAGTCTCCGCGCCAATCACCAAACTGCAACACAACTTGCTGCTCTTGGCTGAGCTGTTCTTTAGCGCGGCAAGCTCTATCCAGCAAGGTGCGTTGCTCAGCGGGCGATAAGTTGGCCGAAATACTTGAGTTTTTGATTACCCAATCCGCGATGGCATGGTCGAAATCATCACCGCCCAAAGCACTGTCACCGCCGGTAGCCATGACCTCAAACACACCTTTGGAGAGGCGTAAAATGGAAATATCAAAGGTGCCGCCCCCCAAATCGTATACAGCAATCACACCTTCAGCCTGAGTATCCAAACCGTAGGCGACCGCGGCGGCTGTGGGCTCATTAAGTAAGCGCAGTACATTCAAGCCAGCTAAGGTGGCAGCATCTTTAGTCGCCTGACGTTGGGCATCGTCAAAATACGCAGGTACGGTGATCACTGCGCCTGTCAAACTGCCCCCCAACGCATCTTCCGCCCGCTGACGTAAGACACGCAAAATATCCGCAGATACCTCAACCGGACTTTTCGGGCCTTGAACAGTTTCAATAAAGGGCATTTGCGAGCCACCTGCCACAAAGTGGTAGGGCATTTGGGTACCGAGTTGTTGGACATCGGCTAAGCCGCGCCCCATCAGGCGCTTCACCGAAACAATGGTATTTAGAGGATCTTGGGCAGCACTGTTTTTAGCTGCTTGTCCCACCCAAATCTCTTCAGGCAGATAGCGCACTACGGAGGGCAAAATAACCTCACCCTGAACATCGGCTAGGGTTTCGGGTACACCACTGCGCACCGTGGCAACCAGTGAGTTGGTGGTTCCCAAGTCAATCCCCACAGCCAACCGATGTTGGTGGGGCTGAGCACTTTGACCGGGCTCAGAAATTTGCAGTAGGGCCATAGTATGTACTCCAGCCGCTACAGAGCGGCGACAGGGCTAGTCGTCGAGACGCTCTTCTAGTTGGCGCACTTGTTGGGACAGCTTGTCTAAAAACTGCATACGCCGTATGAGTCGCTCAGCCTTAGCGCTCTGTGCAGCATCTTGCCAACAGGCTGAAAATGCCTCGGCTAAATCCTGTTGGGTGTTGTACAGACGCTTTTTAAAAGCACTAATCCCTGATAAATCAACAGCTTCTTGTAAAGCCTCCAGCTCTTCACGCCAGGCTAACTGCTGCATCAAGAACTCAGGATCTTGAATCGTAGCCTCCAGATCCATAGCTCGACCCTGCAACGCTAGCAGGTGATGAGCCCGCAATGCGGGAGTTTTCAGCACTTGATAGGCTTCATTCAACGAGGCTGAACGCTGCACCGCTTGACGGCGGGTAGCATCGTCGGTATCTGCATAGCGATCAGGATGTGTGTCCTTGGCTAACGCCCGATAGCGATCTCCCAAGGCCGCCAAATCAAGGTCAAAGGCTGGCGGAATGTCAAAGAGCGCAAAATAGCTGGAAGGAGCCACGATTGACCTCACACGCTAAAGCTTTCGCCACAACCGCACTCAGTACGGGCGTTAGGGTTGTTGAACTTGAAACCTTCATTTAACCCTTCACGGGTAAAGTCTAGCTCGGTGCCTTCTAGGTAGACGAGGCTCTTAGGATCAATGATGATCTTGATTCCTTCGCTCTCAAAAACCTGATCTTCAGGGGCCAGATCATCTACAAACTCTAAGGCATAGGCCATACCCGAACAGCCGGAAGTATGTACACCTAAGCGAATCCCAACACCTTTACCACGGGCTTCCAAAGAGCGCTTGATATGCTGGGCCGCTTTGGGTGTCATGCTAATGGACATTAGTGGTCCTCCTTCGCTAAACCTTTCTTTTCACGATAATCGCGCACAGCCGCTTTGATCGCATCCTCGGCTAACACTGAGCAGTGAATTTTTACCGGTGGTAATGCTAACTCTTCGGCCAACTGAGTATTTTTAATCGCTTCTGCTTCTTCTAGGGTTTTGCCCTTCATCCATTCAGTAGCTAAGGAGCTCGAAGCAATGGCTGAACCACAACCGTAGGTTTTGAACTTGGCATCTTCAATCACGCCTTGCTCATTTACCTTAATTTGTAGGCGCATCACATCACCACAAGCGGGAGCCCCTACCATACCCGTTCCCACGTCAGGGTCTTCGGCATCAAATTTGCCGACATTGCGGGGGTGTTCGTAATGCTCAATTACTTTATCACTGTAGGCCATGATGCAATCCTCTTAGGAGTCAGAGCCAAAGTTATCAGCGCTCAGTGCGCCTTCCATTCAATTTTGGATAGGTCGATGCCGTCTTTATACATATCCCACAGAGGCGATAATTCACGCAGTTTGCTAACAGCCTCACAGACTTTAGCCGCTGCGTAGTCGATCTCTTCTTCTGTGGTGAAGCGCCCAAAGGTAAAACGAATAGAGCTATGGGCCAGTTCATCATTGCGTCCTAAAGCCCGTAGTACATAAGAGGGCTCTAATGAAGCTGAAGTACAGGCTGAGCCTGAGGATACGGCCAAATCCTTCAAGGCCATAATCAGGGATTCGCCCTCTACAAAGTTAAAACTCAGGTTCAGGTTATGCGGCACCCGAGCCTCCATGCTGCCATTCACATAGAGCTCTTCCAGATGCCCCACTTTATCGTAGAAGCGATCTCGCAACGTCCGAACGTGCTCGGCATCGGCGGCCATGTCTTCTTTAGCAACCCGAAAAGCCTCACCCATCCCCACAATCTGATGGGTCGCCAAAGTGCCGGAGCGCATGCCGCGCTCATGACCACCACCGTGCATTTGAGCCTCTAAACGCACCCGGGGTTTACGACGAACATACAGAGCACCAATCCCCTTAGGCCCATAGGTTTTGTGGGCAGAAAAGGACATCAAATCCACTTTAAGCTGTTCTAGGTCAATGGCTACTTTACCCGTGGATTGGGCCGCATCCACATGGAACAGAATATTGCGCGCCCGCGTCAGCTCGCCAATGGCGGCAATATCGTTGATGGTGCCGATCTCATTGTTGACGTGCATGATGGAAACCAGAATGGTGTCGTCCCGTAACGCGGCGGCGACTTTATCCGGCGTAATCAAGCCATCCTCACTGGGGTCTAAGTAGGTGACTTCAAACCCTTCGCGCTCTAATTGGCGACAGGTATCCAACACCGCTTTATGCTCAATCTTGCTGGTGATGATGTGCTTGCCCTTGGTGTTATAGAAGTGGGCCACCCCTTTAATCGCCAAGTTATCGGATTCTGTGGCCCCTGAAGTCCACACAATTTCCCTAGGGTCTGCGTTGACCAGATCCGCCACTTGCTGACGAGCCTGCTCCACGGCTTCCTCAGCCCGCCAACCAAATACATGGGAGCGGGAAGCCGGATTGCCAAAGTTGCCTTCAATAGTCAGGCATTGGATCATTTTCTCAGCTACACGCGGATCCACTGGAGTAGTGGCGGAGTAGTCGAGATAGATGGGCAATTTCATCGGAATCTCCTGTCTATGCTGGGGGTCAATCGCGGGCAATCGCTTCAATCCTATCCAGCACCGGACGTTTAGGGCTACAGGCCAGTTCGCGTTCTTGGCGTAAGGCTACTTGCTGAACCTCAGCACGGGCCACCAACTCAGCCAAACTGATGCTGCTTAAAAATTCATGGATACGGGCGCTCAGATCCTGCCACAGATAATGCGTCAAGCAGGGATCACCCAAATGGCAGTCGTCTCGACCTTGGCATCGGGTGGCATCTACCGACTCATCCACCGCATCAATCACCTGTGCAACCTGGATACGGTCTTTAGGTAGTGCCAGACAATATCCACCGCCTGGCCCTCGAACACTGGTGACTAATCCATTACGCCTTAGCCGAGCAAATAACTGCTCCAGATAAGACAGCGAGATACCCTGCCGGCTGGAAATATCGGCTAAAGACACGGGACCCGTTTGCGCATGTAGGGCCAAGTCCAACATGGCGGTCACAGCATAACGGCCTTTTGTAGTGAGTCGCATCGGTAGACACCTGCGCGAATTGCTTGATGGGCAGTATGGTATTTCCTAGTATTTTTATCAACTATTTTCCCTAACCCTATACTCGACCTAAGTCCTACCCTTAAGTTTCAACGTGGCCACTCACCTTCGTCTGTACAATCCTCAACGAACAGGGTTTCCGTCCACGCATTGTTGGCTACATAGAGTTGCAACTTATCCGTTTTGGGATAGGTCTCGGTTTGGCAACGCGCACTTTGGGTAACGCCAATCACTACTTGGGCTCCGGGCGTTAATTTACAAGAGACCAAGGCATCTAGGTCGCTCCATTCAGGACAAATGGCGTAATCCTTACGGTACTGCTCACGGGAGCCTGCTGGAACACTGAGTGCCCACCAACGGCCATCGTAAGATGCCCCTCGGTCTTGATCGTACACACGATAGACTTTTATCGGCTCAACTACCTTAAAGATTTGCCCAGAGCACACACCGGCTTCGCCCGTGGCTTCCTGAGCCTCAGCCAGCAACTCGGCATTAGTATCTGGAACTAAGCCGGGATAATTTGCAGGCACCGAGCCTACACAAGCGACACCATCCAAGCCTTTAGGAGAGGAGTCTAGGGATAAGGCACTGCATCCCCCGAGCAAAATCGAAGCAACCATCAGATAACCGGTATAACGCATCCGCACCTCCCAAATGCTCAACACAAGTTTAAAAAGTGCTTAGGCTACACCATGCTGCGACTTTATCGGGGACTGGGCATGGACAGTCTATGTATCCATAAGCAACGATAGACTCGCAAATCTGGGCTGCCTCTTTTGTTTTGACAGGACTTCCTGCTTTCATGCGCTTTGAACACATCCAACAGTATTTAAGCCAATGCGGTGCTAAAAACCTCCACCAGCAACGCATCCTACGCGCTTGGTTGCACGGGCTATCCCTTGATGCCGGGCCACGTCACCAGCCAGCAGAACACTTTCTACCGCTCTCTGTCCGTCACGCCTTGCCTGAACTGCAACAGTGCTTAGAACAGATAGTTCAGTTAGAAACCCAACACCCTGATGCAGTAGGCTCGGTGCGCCTCTTACTGAAATTGCAGGATCAGCAAAAAATTGAGAGCGTCCTACTACCTCGTGACGGTATTTGTGTGTCTACCCAAGTGGGTTGTGCCGTTGGTTGCTTATTCTGCATGACGGGCCGTGGTGGGCTGATACGCCAACTAGATACCAGTGAAATCCTAGCTCAGATCGTTTTGGGCCGCCGCTTGCGACCTGTGCGGCGCGTAGTTTTTATGGGTATGGGAGAACCTGCCCACAACTTAGAGCGCGTAGCTACAGCCATTGAATGGCTCGGTACAGAAGGCGGCTTCGCGCACAAAAACCTCGTGTTCTCCAGCGTTGGGGATCGACGGATTTTTGAGCGCCTGACCCAAGGCTCGGTCAAACCGGCGCTGGCGCTGTCTTTACATACAACCAAACCTGAGCTACGCCAACAGCTACTTCCAAAAGCCCAACTCATTGATCCTGCTGAGCTTATGGCACTGGGCGAAGACTATGCCCAAAAGACCGGCCATCCGATTCAGTACCAATGGACGCTGCTATCAGGTATTAATGATACTCAGGATGAAATGGATAGTCTGCTAAAGCTCTTCAAAGGAAAGTACGCTATTCTCAACCTAATTCCCTACAACCCGATGCCCGAAGATCAATACCAACGGCCGTCCCTAGAGCACATTCGGCACATGGTGCATTACCTGCACAGCCGAGGCGTGTTGACCAAGGTGCGCCACTCAGCAGGTCAGGAGGTAGAAGGAGGCTGCGGACAGTTACGAGCCCGCGCTTCCTAGCTTAAACCTACCGCTTATCGGCTCTTGTCTTTGTCATCAAGGGTTCACTGGGAATTTTTAGACTACAGAGGTGGTCAACACAAAGGCTAATAATCACAAAATCTCTAACAAGGAGTAAACACAATGGATGATTACCAAGAAGAAATCCTCGAATGGCATGCTAGTGAGCAGGACTATCCTGATGACAGCGAAGATGCCACTGAGCTCTAAGCTCGATTTGCAGTAACCCAGAATGTGCGTGCAGCCTCTTTGCTGTGCGCTCGCTGGGAGGCCCCACCAGAGCTCCCTCCGCTTTCTCCCTCCAAAAATGAAACACCCGATCAATGACCGGGTATCTCTTCCAGCTTCAACCTCTATTAACTTTTAGACCTAGGTGAAAAAAATCACCGTCTGCAAGGCAAATAAAGGTAAGAGGCAAGCCAGCGACCACAGCAGATAACCGAAAAAGCTTGGCATCGGCACACCGCGCTGCTCCGCAATGGCTTTAACCATAAAGTTCGGCGCATTACCCACGTAAGTCACTGCGCCCATAAACACCGCACCCATAGAGATAGCCAACAGTGTGTCCGGCAATTGGTGCATCAGAGTTTGGGCATCACCAGCCGCTAGATTGAAGAACACCAGATAGGTTGGCGCATTATCCAGCACACTGGACAGCAATCCGGTCATCCAGAAGTACATCGGGTTAATCGGCACACCCTCTGGGGTTGATACGGTATGTACCACTGAGGCTAAAGCGCCTGCTTCACCTGCACGCAAAATAGCAATTGCGGGGGCGATGGTGACGAAAATCCCTGCAAACAGCTTAGCCACTTCTAGGATGGGCCCCCAGTCAAACTCATTGCCTTGACGTACAGGTTTAGGAGTCATGACCAGCGACATCAGCGCCAAACCTACCAAGAGGCTATCTCGCACTAAGTTTTGCAACTCAACCGGCGTGCCCAGTAGATTGAGGCTAATACCTGGCTTCCAAACGCCGGACAGCAGCACAGCCGCCACTACTCCGCCCAACAGCCAAAAGTTGCGGGTTCCCTGTATACCCCAGCTTGCCGTGTCAGGGGTTGGGTCTCGTAGTAGATGGCCTTCTTCACGGGTAAAAAAGTGCCGGTCTAACAGATAGAACAGGCCCAGCAGAATCACCGAAGTCATGAACACCGGAACGGCCATATGCTGCACCGTCCACATAAAGTCCACACCCTTGAGAAAGCCCAAGAACAGCGGTGGATCGCCCAGCGGGGTTAAACCGCCGCCCACGTTAGCCACCAAGAAGATAAAGAACACCACCACATGCACCTGATGGCGGCGGTTATCGTTAGCCCGCAACAATGGACGGATCAACAGCATGGCTGCACCCGTAGTACCCATTAACGAAGCCAACAGCGTACCAACGGCTAAGATTTTGGTATTTAGGGCTGCCGAGCCGTGTAGGTTTCCGGTGATTAAAATACCGCCGGAAATGGTGTAGAGGGCAAACAGCAAAATAATGAAGGGGATGTACTCAGTGACCAAGGCATGGGATACCAGCCCTCCGGTCGTACCTATTCCATAGACTAAAGCAAAAGGCAATAAAAACAGTAGCGTCCATCCGGCCGTGATCTTACCGAAGTGGTGGTGCCACACTTGCGGAGCCATGACCGGAAAAAGGGCAATAGACAGCAAAATGCCCAAAAAAGGCGCAGTCCAAAGTAGGCTCAAGGTGGAGCCATCCAAATCGGCTGCCATGGCGGCCGGAGACAACAGCCATAGCACTAGCCAGCTCCAAGGGCGGAATAACAGTCGCTTCATAGTGATTTCTCTTAATAAACAGCCCAATTCAGGAGGCAGAAAGCACGCCAACTGCTTGAAAAACCAAGACTTTAAAGGTGTTTTGTTACATAAGAGTTGGGCCACCCAACCTAGGCAGCCCAGATACCAAGGACTTCGGCGAGATTAACCGAACAAGCCTCGGAAGAGGAAGAACATCAAAGATGGGCCGAGCAGACAACCTAAAGCCGTGTAGAAGGCAGCAGTCAGACAACCGTAGGGCACTAAGCGCTCATCCGTGGCGGCCAGACCACCCGCTACGCCGCTGGAGGTTCCCATTAAGCCGCCGAAGATTACCGCAGATCGTGGGCTGTTCAGGCCAATCATCGGGGCTACGAAAGGCGTTGCCACCATCACCACAATGGCCTTGATTAAGCCGGCTGCGATGGACAGCGCAATCACCTCAGAAGTCGCACCAATGGCCGCACCCGTTACCGGGCCGACAATGTAAGTAGCCGCTCCAGCGCCGATGGTGGTTAAACTCACGGCATCGGTATAGCCAAAGGCGTAGGCCACACCTGCACCGGCTGCGAAGGAGGCGAACACCCCAATCAGTAATGCCAACACGCCACTGATACCGGCCCGGCGCAGTTCTTTAGGATCAACCCCAAAGCCAGTCGCAATGATGGCAAAGTCCCGCAACATAGCGCCGCCTAAGATGCCAATACCAGACAGCAAGGGGACATCCACCAATCCCTTCTGGCCTCCGGTGTAGACTCCGCCCACATACGACAGCACCAATCCAATCAGGATGGCTATAGCCGAACCGTGTAAGCGGCCCTTAGTGAACTTCGCTGACATCCAATACGAGAGCCACATGGTCGCCCCGATGATGGCAAAACCACTGACCAAACCGTAACCATTGACTACTTTTGTTAAGGATTCGATGACCATAGCGGCTTACCTTTGGGCAGAGACAGACAGGGAGGCAGTATTCAGATCTTGGGATTCGCTTTTAGGCGACTCCTTGGGCGGCAAAGGCTCTGAACGCCCGCCTAGACGATCTAATACCGGCACCAGCGCAAAGCCCAGACTGACTGCCGCCAGACCCGCCAAAATAGCTGCTGGGCCACCACTTAATGCGCCCACTACGTTCTGCTGTGCCGCCATGGCCACTACGATGGGAATGTAGATGGCATTCCAAAACTCAATGCCCTGCCCCGTTTTCGGAGAAAGTAATCCACGCTTGGTCAGGTAACTTCCGCCCCAGATGAGCAGGATCATCGCGATGCCTACACCACCCACGTTGGAGGTTAAACCCAGCATTTTCCCCAGCATGTCACCGATGAACATACCGGTCAGGGTACAGATAGACAGTAAAGCCACGCCGTAAATAATCATTTTTGTTGTCCTTAGTACGGAATATTGTTTTTGTTGTGCAACGAAAGACTGCTATTCAGCATTCAGTGGGGATGACCCTCCTCGCGCAAGAGCGCGTCCAGCGTGTCCAAGCGCGTGCCCTGAAAGGACAGCACCCGTCCCTGTTTCATCACCCGGCGTGCTAACCCGGCTAACACCGTGCCCGGTGCTAACTCCAGATGCAGACGCACGCCGCGCTCATAGGCATTGCGTAGGGTTCCCTGCCAGTCCACCAGCCGACACATATTGAAGGCCAAATCCTCACGCAGCTGCTCTGGATCTAGGATCAGACGCGCTGAGCTGCTGCTGAGGTAACGCAGACGTGGCCTCTCTATAGACACCTTGGCAAAAGCCTGTGCCAATTCCGCTGCCGGCTCCGCCAAGAGCGCACAGTGGGAAGGCACTGATACCGCTAACCGCTTCGCTGCTCCAGCACCGAGCGTCCGCGCGCGCTCAGCGACGGCCTGCATCGCGGTTTCACTACCGGCAATCACCAGTTGGTTGCTGGCGTTGACGTTGGCGAGGTACACCGGCTGGGCTGGGCGGTTCACTTCTGCCAGCAAGGCTTCAACCTGTGGTCGCTCTAAGCCCATGATGGCGGTCATGCCGTAGCCTTGCGGATAGGCTTGCTCCATCAGACTGCCGCGCAAGGCCACCAGATGCAGGGCATCCTCCAAACTCAGCGCCTCGGCCACCACCGCAGCGGCATAGGCCCCGATGGACAGACCGGCCACATAGTCCACCTTGGCCCTACGCGCGATGAGCAGACGCGCACTAGCAACTCCCGCCAACAGCAAACAGAGTTGCACCGCACGGGTCGATTGCAGGGCTTCAGGCGTGTCGAGGATGTCCAGCTCATCACCCAGTTGGGCGCGCGCCACGTCCAAACAGGCCCGAACCTCTGGCGCATCCGGCAGTTGGTGCAACATGCCCGGTTGTTGTGCGCCCTGACCGGGAAAGGCAAACAGCGTACTCATACCCGTTCCTCCCATTGCCAAGGATTGGCGACCAAACGCGGCCCTTCTAGTGCTTTGAGCAGCACCTGTGATCCCGTACCCGCCCATTCGCGCAAAGCAATGGCTCCGGCGGGAGTTTCAAGCTGCACATCCACTCGGCAGGTCAGACGCTCCAGACGCGCCCACAGGGTAGCGGCTTGAGGACGACTGAACGGCTGAGGGGTGCGAATCAGCACATCTAAATCGCTGCCGGGATGCAGCACCCTAATGCCAGTAGCCAGTTGATAGGCTGCTCCGCCGGTTACCCCCCAAGCCAGACCTAATGCCTCCATCAGCGGGTTGAGCTGCTGAAGCAATTGCAGGGCAGGCTCCTCCAGCTCCAGACTTAAAACCTTAGCCACCAACTGTTCAGGGGTAATAACGGCCGTTACTGCTGAGGTCGGCATCCAAGCCGCTTGCCGCTGATGGCGTTCAGCCCCCCGAATGCCCACCGCTACCCATCCCACTCGCGCCACGGCACGGCGCACCACCACCGGCTGACCTTGGCTCAGCACCTCAGCCACCCAATCAGGCGTACCGGCTTCCAACAAGCTGGGGGTAAAACCCCACAGCAGGTCATGGGGACGATGGGCGGTGAATGCGGTCATGGCCGACTTCCTCTAGGCCCACTGTGCGCGCAGGGCTTCGCGCACGCGGCTGGAGGCTGCGCGGTTCGCAGCCCCCAAGCGGCTTTTGAGGTCATTACCGGTCTGGCGAATGTCCTGCACTGCGGCTTGAAGGGTAGCCTGTACGCTGCTCAGATCAGCGGCTTGGGGCTGCTCAATCTGATTCACGTCCAGAGTCTTCCACAGCAAACCGAGAGTGGCGTAGTTGTCGATGTCGTAGGCCATGGGCGGAACCTTGGCCGCTAAAGCTTCCAGTTCCTCCACAGTACGCAGGGTGACGCGGGCGGCGGATTCTTTGCCCATGGCGTGCACCATGACACCCGGATCGCGCAGGGCGATCAGGCGTTGCGCTTGGTAGCCGTGGGCCAAAAAGGCACCGGACATAGCCTTGCCCACCAGTAACGCCACTACCGGATGACCGGCCAGACGCGCCCGCGCATAGCCGTCCACCGCGCCTGCAAGGGCTTGGTAAATCCCGTAGGCTTCCTCGCGCCGACCGTAGGCCTGACTGGGCACATCCACCACCGCGATGATGGGGCGTTTGCGCTCGGCGTTTTGATCGGCCTGAACCACTTCATCCACTGCGCGGGCCAGATTCCAGCCTTCCAGCAGGCCCACTTCACCCTGACGGGCACGCGGGAAAGGATTGTTTGCATCCGCCACTACAGCGATATAGCAGGCCGTTTCGTTACCCAAGGGCGCATCGACCACTTTGACCGAGGCTGCATAGCCCGCTTTAGCGGCCGCACCACCGGTCAAGGCGTGCAGCCAGTTCAGGCCGCGTTGAGAAGCTTCATGGCTCATAACAGGGCTCCTTGATACAGCGCCCGCACCGTGGCGGCATCGGCTTGTGGAGTGGTGTCGACCTTGGCTAAGACCTGCAAGAAGGCTTGGTGACGACGGCTACGCGGCAGCACCTCACCGGGGTTTTGCAGCAGGTTTTGTACTTCGGCACGCACTTTTTGGGTGTCATCGGCCACATAGGCCTCGACCAGACCGCAGGCGTAACGCTGCTCGCCGCCGGTCATACTCCAGATGAAAGGACGATCGCGGGAGTCGTACTCCTCAATCCCCGCCTCTTGCTCAATCACTTGCGGGCCGTTGAGGCCTAAACGCGCTTCACGAGTGACCACCAGATGGCTGCACAGCGCCGCCGCAATCGACATCCCCCCGAAGCAACCTACTGGCCCTGCAATCACACCGATCACCGGCTGATATTGGCGCAGCTCGACAATGGCCGCGTGGACTTCCGCGATAGCGGCTAGACCTAAGTTGGCCTCTTGCAGACGCACGCCGCCGGTTTCCAGCAGCAGCAGGCCACGGGTGGGAATGCCGTTGCGGTTGTCTTCCGCCGCCAGCTCCAAAGCACCAGCGATTTTCGCGCCACCGACTTCGCCCAGACTGCCGCCTTGGAAGCTGCCTTCGATGGCCGCGACCACCACGGGTAGGCCGTCCAGCGTGCCCTTAGCCACTACGACACCGTCATCGGATTGGGTGACGATGCCTTGAGCCTCTAACCACGGGGATTTAATGCGATCAAAAGGCCCCAGCAGTTCGCGCATACTGCCTTTGTCCAGCAGTGCGGTGACACGCTGACGGGCGCTCAGCTCGACAAAACTTTGGCTGGCCAACAGTGCTTGCACATCAGTCATGGCTCACCTCCTCCAGCGCTTGTTCCAGACGCAGCCGCACCACACCGGGGGTCGCGCCAAAATCGTTGATTTCCACCTTCAGGGCGGGCAAATCCTGACCGGCAAACATGCGCTCAAACAGCTGTTGCCAGCGCTCAGAACTGCCATTCACCGAGGTCAGTACGCGGATGCTGAGTTGGGCATCGTTCGCCGGTTCAAGCAGCACTTCCAAATCCCCAGAGCCCACGCAACCCACTTGGGCGCGGCCCTGTGCCGTGCGGCGGGCGGGGAAGGAAAAAGATAGGGTTTCCATTAGCAATCTCTCCCATATAAGCGCTGGGCATCAGATTCCAGCGCATCTAGGAACAGGGTGGCGGCCAGCAAGTCAGCGGCACCACCGGGGGAGGCATTTAAGGCCACAAGGGTTTGATCTAAGGCGCGCAGGTGCTGACGACCCAGCAAGCTGGCACTGCCACCGGACTCCAAGACTGCGCGGGCGCCTTGCTGCATGCACAGCATTCCGTCTAAACCGGCACGGTGCAGTACACAGGTGTCTTCCAGCGTGGCCATGATGGCCAGCAGCGCGTCCAAACGAGCATTGGTTTCGATGGCACCGGCCCTACGGCTGGCGCGCAACTGCGGTAAACCATTCAGCA
Source organism: Azomonas agilis (assembly GCF_007830255.1). Classification (GTDB taxonomy): domain Bacteria; phylum Pseudomonadota; class Gammaproteobacteria; order Pseudomonadales; family Pseudomonadaceae; genus Azomonas; species Azomonas agilis. Next base: position 246,006 of record NZ_VLKG01000002.1, on the reverse strand, counting down.
CTACACTGGGGAAACCCGCTTGGGCCTCACCCCGTGCGCCGCGCACGCCGTAACGCTGCATTACCCGCTGACCATGACTGGTGGATTGAGCCGGTAGTTGGCGATCCGGTAACCGCGCTAAGGCGGCCGCACGATAGGCTACGGCTTTGGCTTCGCACAGATCGGGGGCAATGGCCGCCGCTGTGACCAACAGCCCTAACGCCCAGATGGCCCCTCGATGGGTATTCACCCCATCCGTTACCCGTAGCATTTCGGCTTCGGCTTCACGGCCCAACTGACCGATGCACTCGCGCAGCCCCGGGGTCACCTGCCCTTCGGCCTGAGCCGCTTGAGCCATGGCTTGAAATCCCGGCCATAACGACCAAGCCGAAGCCTGCATCAGACCCAGATTTAAATCCCGGTGCGCTCCGCTACCACGTTGATCCACCAAAGCGGGTTTAGGCGACAGTGCGACCTCATCCAACAAAGCCTGCACCGCTTGATCGGCCAAACGGTCGGCCCATGCCTGTTCTTGTCGTGCGGCCTGTGCGTTCATGATTACCAACTCCGGAAGCGAGCCGGTGGCTGATACAGCCCACCCGACCACTCGGCCAGCTCGGCGATACTCTTCGCCGCCAACAGGTTACGGGTGGCATCGGTACGGCGGATGCCTAAATCTTCTGGCAGAGCAATCAGACCCTCACGGCGCATACGCTCGGTGTCTTTGGGGTTATGACGCAGACCAATGCTGGTCACGCCCGCCACCGCCGCGATCATGGCTTGGCGCTCTTCCAAAGTTTTGGCCTTGTAGAGGTAGGCGATGCCTTCTTCAGTCAGCAGATGGGTTACGTCGTCGCCGTAGATCATCACCGGAGCCAACGGCATGCCGGTTTTTCTGGCCACTTCGACTGCATCCAGCTGCTCGACAAAGGTGGGTTTGCCGCCTTCTTGGTAGGTTTCCACCATTTGCACCACCAGCTTTTTGCCGCGCTCCAGCAAAGTGACCGGCTCCGTCATGTCCAGCCAAGCGGGGGTAGCATGGCGACGACCACGAGGGTCATGGCCCATGTTGGGCGCACCGCCAAAACCGGCCAAACGACCACGGGTCACGGTAGAAGAATGACCATCACCGTCCACTTGCAGGGTGGCACCGATAAACAGATCCACCGCGTACTGACCGGCCAACTGACACATCAGGCGGTTAGAACGCAGGGAACCATCGCGTCCGGTAAAGAACACATCCGGGCGCGCCGCGACGTAGTGCTCCATGCCCAGCTCGGTGCCGAAGCAATGCACACTTTCCACCCAGCCGGTTTCGATGGCCGGAATCAGGGTCGGATGCGGGTTAAGCGTCCAGTTGCGGCAGATTTTGCCTTTCAGTCCCAGCGATTCGCCGTAGGTGGGCAGAATCAGCTCAATGGCAGCAGTGTTAAAACCAATGCCGTGATTCAGGGACTGAACATTGTGTTTTTCGTAGATACCGCGAATGGCCATCATCGCCATCAGCACATGCACCGGCTTGATGTGGCGCGGGTCGCGGGTAAACAAAGGCTCAATGTAGAAGGGCTTATCCGCCACCACCACAAAGTCCACCCACGAGGCAGGAATGTCTACACGCGGCAAATCGGTGGTGTCTTCCACCAATTCGTTAACCTGCACGATAACAATGGCATCGCAGAAGGCGGCGGCTTCTAAAATCGCCGGCGTGTCTTCGGTACTGGGGCCGGTGTAGATATTGCCGTGGCGATCGGCCTTAAAGCCAGCCACCAGCGCGGCGTTAGGGATTAAGTCCACCACCAAGCGCGAATACAGTTCGATATAGGTGTGAATCGCCCCCACTTCCAGCAAACCGTCTTCCATCAACTGACCGATGCGCAAGCTTTGCGGGCCAGCAAAGGAGAAGTCCAGCTTACGGGCAATGCCACGCTCGAACAGGTCTAAATGCTCTGAGCGGCTGACGCTGGGCATGATCATGTGCAGATCGTGCAGTTTTCTGGCATCTACCTTGGCTAAGGAGCGGGACAGAAAGTCCGCTTGCTTCTGGTTGTTACCCTCCAGCACCACCCGATCGCCGGGGGCCAGTAAGGCTTCCAAGGCGGTCACTATTTTATCGGTGGGCAGTACCACGCCATCCGCCAGAGTGCGCACCTGTGCTAAGCGCCGCTGCTTTTCAGCACGTCGCCGCGACCAGTTCGGCGGGGGAATTATTGTTGTCATAGCTACTCCACGAGTTCCGCTGTCGTGGAGTCACAGTAGGCTTGGCACGGGGGCTGTTCAATCAAGCACAGCGGTCAATCATTAATCTAAGCGTAATGATTGAAGTATTTTTCAGCCTTCATGCCGCTTGGTATAGAGTCGACATTCAGCCAAAAATGCCAGCAAGTTAGGATCGCGTTCACGGCTTTTTAGGAACATAGCCCCGATCTGCTGCTGCATGTGGTATCTAGCTTTGAGGGGAATTAAACGAATCCGATTTTCGTAAACGGCGGCCACCCGTCCCGGTAATAAGGCGTAACCCACCCCAGAGCTGACCATGCTCAGCAGGGTAAAAATATCGTTTACCTGCATGGCCACCTTGGGATTAAAACCAGCCCGCTGGAACACTCGAATGGTGTCCTGATGGGTAGCAAAGCCCTGCGTCAGGGTGATAAAGGTCGCGTCCTGCAACACCTGTAAATCCACTTCCTGCTCAGCAGAAAAGGGCGAATCCACCGGCACCGCCAGAAAGATATCATCATGGAACAGGGGTACCGAATCGCAGTCGGGATCAACCACGCTGTCGTTCATGGATACCAGAATGGCATCCAATTCCAGATGCTTGAGGCGGTACAGCAAATCAATGTTGGAACCTAAGATCAAATCAATATTTAGGGTACTGCGGCGGATTTTCAGCCCCATAATCAGTTCGGGTACGGTTTTTACCGTGAGGGAATACAACGCGCCGAGCTTAAAGCGCTCAGCCGAAAAACCAGCGGCTTCACGGGTTAGCCGAATGGCAGTCTGGGTATCACTGAGCAGCTTGCTGGCGTGCTCTTCCAAAACATGGGCGCTTTCTAAAGGCACTAGCTTACGACCTTCACGGCGAAATAAAGGGCAACGCAGGGCATTTTCCAGCGAGTGAATAGCGCGATGCACGCTGACGGTACTGGTGTCCAATTCAGAAGCGGCGCGGGACAGATTGCCGCTTTTCATGAAGATTAAAAAAACCTCTAACTTTTTAAAGGTTAACTCTTCATCAATACGCATAAGAGCCTCAATCAACGCCACGCCCCCAGTCAGCCCAGATATGGGCTCTTAGGGTAAAGCCCACATCAGGGTAAGGATGGATGCTCTTTCCTGATCTGAAATACAGTAGCCTTTTTTGACAATACGATTAATCCAATCTGGGCCAGAAAGAACCTCCCCCGAAGCGATTAAACATCCGGTGCGCTTATAAACGGCTCGCAATAACTCCAACATTGCAGGGTAGCTGCATCCGCTATCAAACCGAATGCTTAAATACCCAAATCTGGAGCGGCGAATCGTATGCGGGGCTATCACTCTAGCCTGAAACAAAGAGTAACCCAACCTTAGGTTTGTCGATTCCATGACATACTCCACTCCCTGATAAGAGATGTTTCAAAGCCTAGCAAAAGTTCAAGATACTCTCATTTCAAAACCCAAAGAGCCCCGGTAATCCCGCTAAAACAACGACAGGGGATAACTGATAATGACCCGCTGTTCATCGTATTGGTTATTAGTGCCCCAGTTGCGATGAATGGTGGTGTTACGCCAACGAAACGCCATATTTTTCATCGCCCCGCTTTGTACTACATAGGCCAGTTCGCTTTCACGATTCCACTCTTCCCCATCGCTGCGATTGCCCGCATGGATGTTGTGGCCTTGTAGGTAGCGCATCATAAAGGTCAGGCCCGGTACGCCAAGGCCGACGAAGTCGTAGTCATAGCGCAGTTGCCAAGAACGCTCACGGGCGTTGTCGTGGCTGGAATTATAGCCATCGTTGGCCAAGGTGCCGCCGCTACTGCCGTTCACTCGTAGCCATTTTGTGTCGCCGCTGACCCGCTGCAAACCAAGGTAAAACTTCTGGTTGCCTGCCGTGAGCCAGAACAGCCCGGAGAACACCTTGTTATCCAGTTGACCGGCCAGTGCTTTGCCGTCTTCCTCGCCATCGAAATAGCCGATATTGGCGTTCAGTGACAGCCCTTCGCTTAGGGGTTGTTTGTGCTGAAATTGAACATAGCGCTGCTTATAAATATCCTCTAAACGCGCATACCAAATACCCAGGGTGCTGAGTTTATTATTGAAGTTATATTCAAGCGCCGCGAAATTAAAATCATCTGACTTGGCTTTACTGGTTTTGGGGTTCGTTCCAGCGATGGCCATATCTTCCATGCCAGAATCATCCCGGGGGCTGTTACCCGTAACATGGCCCGCATACCCTGTTACGCCACTGATTTCCTTGCTGGTAACTACTGTGCCCCGGAAGGTTTGTGGCAGTGAGCGCCCGTCATCAGAGCGTAGAACCGGATAGACCATCGCCCATTCACCGGTTTTTAATTCGGTTTTGGAAAACTTCAGCTTACCGGCTATACCAAGACGCCCAAACTGATCCACCGGCTTATTATCCTTGCCCACCGGTAGTAGTTGAGTGCCGCCCGTACCCTTTCCGCCATCTAATTTGTAGGACTGTAAGCCTAAAATATCGACGCCAAAGCCCAATGGCCCCTCGGTATAACCGGATTTAAAGTCGAGGATGAAACTCTGTGTCCACTCTTCCGCTTTACTGCGGTTAGCGTTATCGCCTTTAAAGTCACGATTGATAAAGAAGTTACGCAAATTGAGATTGGCTTTGGCTTCTTTAAAAAATTCAGCCTGTGTGCCACTACTGGCCAAGCTCATAACTAAGCCTAATAAGGCACTGATTTTTAGTGTGCAGCCTAGATTTTTGTTTTTATTGTTCACGGCAAAACTCCAGTCCCACCGCCTTGTGGGGCAGCGCTCAGGTGATAAGTGTGTTCCGGTGAAAACGATCTCTATGAGAATGGGGTATCTGAGTCTTGGGGCTTTGCACCCCAAGAACAGGTCAGACACCCTTGAAGCCGCTTTAGCTAGAGTGCTAGCGACAGCAGCAGCGTTAAGGCCAAACCGACCACCGACAGCAGGGTTTCCATGGCCGTCCAAGTCTTGAAGGTTTCGCTAACCGTCATGTTGAAGTACTGCTTAACCATCCAGAAACCGGCATCATTGACGTGGGAGAGAATCAAAGAGCCTGCGCCTGTGGCCAACACCAGCAGCTCCCGATTGACACCGGGGATCAAGTCAACCACTGGGGCGACGATGCCCGCGCCCGTAATGGTGGCCACGGTAGCCGAACCTGTAGCAATACGGATCAGCGCTGCTACCAACCAAGCCAGCACAATAGGTGAAAGCTGCGCACTGACGGCCATTTCACCGATTACATCCCCCACCCCACTGGCCACCAACATCTGTTTAAAGCCCCCGCCTGCACCAATGATCATCACAATAGCGGCTGTGGGAGCCAAACTTTCCTCAACGAGGCGTAGGACGCGCTTGGATTCAAAACCTCGTGCATAGCCAAAGGTGTACAGCGATAGCAATAGAGCCAGCAACAGCGCACTGATCGGGTGGCCAATCATATCCAGCCAGATACGCAGAATATGCCCCTCAACCAAGACCACATCGGCAAAGGTTTTCAGCAACATCAGAAACACTGGCAGCAGCACAGTCATCAGCGTCACAGCAAAGCTCGGCAGATTGCTGGCTTCCGGCTCATGGGCTAGCTGCTCCATCAATTCAGGTGAAGCTTTACCGGGAACATAACGCGAGATAAAGGAGGCAAAAATCGGCCCGGCCACGATTGCAGTGGGCAGTGCCACAATCAACCCGTACAGAATGGTTTTGCCAATATCAGCACCGAAAATACCGATGGCCAGCAGGGGGCCGGGGTGCGGTGGAACCAAACCATGCACCGCTGAAAGACCTGCTAATAGAGGAATACCGATCTTAATCAAAGATACGCCGGTACGGCGGGCCACGATAAACACCAAGGGGATTAGCAGCACAAAGCCGATCTCAAAAAACAGCGGAATGCCGACTAAAAAAGCGGCAAACATCATCGACCACTGCACCCGTTCTTTGCCAAAAGCGGTGATCAGGGTACGGGCGATCTGATCAGCGCCACCGGACTCAGCCATCATCTTACCTAGCATAGTGCCCAAGGCTAGGATGATCCCGACAAAGCCCAGCACACTGCCGAAGCCTTCCTGGAAGGATTTGACCACCTTTTCCACTGGCATACCGGAAGTCAAGCCGAGAAACAGGGCCGAAATAATCAAGGCGATAAAGGGGTGCAACTTGAAGCGAGTAATCAGAACAATCAAGCCAATAATGGCGATCGCAGCGTTGAGCAGCAAAAAGCTTTGATGGGATAAGCCCAACATGGGGGAAGCTCCTATTGTCATTATTATTGCGCGGGAGTTTTTTGGTAGCGCTATCTTTATCTAGGAAATACCTATCAACTAAGTCGTATCATGCAAAGACTCCATAACACCGGATAAAAAAAGAATACTCTGTATTGTTAGCCTTTATTTTCGGCCTTAATACATGGAAATATGCTAACCATAGGGCGCTTACTTATTAACACCCATAAAGATAACGCTATCTTTTGAATTCCAAAAAGGCTTGATTTGAGCATGATGACAACCCTGCCACCATTGATGAGCAGCAGCAGCTAACTCAGTAACCGTCATGCGCGTGGCATCTAGTGTCAAGGTAAGGGGTTCGTTCTGAGGTGACTCTAGGGCAGCAAACTGGCTGTCTATCATACTGACCGGCATGAAGTGACCAGGGCGCTCAGCAACGCGCTGTGCTGCCACAGCGGGAGTGAGCTCTAGGTAGATAAAACCTAGTCCGGGCACTGCTTGTCGCAAACGCTCGCGGTAACGGCGCTTTAAGGCAGAGCAAGACAACACCGGGTATTGACCAGCCTTGATGGCCGCTTGCAGCTCATGGCAGAGGATATCCAGCCAGCCACTGCGGTCGTCATCGGTCAAAGGAATACCGGCGCTCATTTTGTGAATGTTTTCAGGGGGATGAAAGGCATCACCCTCAATGGCAAAGGCTCCGCTGAGTTCGCAAAGTGCTTGGCTGACACTGGATTTACCACACCCAGCAACGCCCATGACCACGATAGCAGGAATAGAAAGATGCATATGATACCTCAGATTAGGTAGCGCTATCTTATAGCGAAAACTCACAAACCTTATGGAAATTATCAGTAACGCTTTGCTTTTTATCTTAATTTTCCAAGATCTCATGCTAAGTCAGCCAAAATATGCCTACCTAGGCTCGGCATAAACATGAGACAGCGAAATCTTAAAGTGCGATTTTTCATTTGGCAAGCCAACCAAACCAACTGAACCCAGCAAAGGTAACATTGGGAATAGCCTAACTTCCGTCTTAGCAGACCCTAGAGCAACGCCCAAGAGGCTCACTGATATGCCAGACAAAGACGCACATCAAGGCAAAGCCCACATCAGGGTGAGAATGGATGTTCTTTCCTGATCTGAAATAGGATACCCATTTTCGATAATTCGATTGATCCAGTCAGGGCCAGACAGTGTCTCCCCGGGAGCAATCAAACCTCCAGTACGCTTATAGACTGCGTGCAACGAATCCAACATGGTTGGGTAGCTGCATCCACCATCAAAGCGAATGCGTAAACGCCCAAACTTGGATCGGCTAATCACATGCGGGTCACTAGCCTGAGATACAGGGTGACTCCAAAGCGTCCTTGCCGACTCCATGATGTGCTCCGCTCCACTGATAAAAAGGTGGTTCGAAGCCTATCAAAGGGTCAGGATAAACCCATTTTGGGATAAACCTGATTTAGGTTTATTGGATTTGTCGGCTATCCATCCGGCAAACCAAATGAAGACAATCCACAGTGCTCCATACCGGCACCTGCTTTCATTGCTCATTGAGGCACGTAAGGCTGCGCATTTGACCCAACAGGAACTGTCACAAAAACTAGGACGACCGCAATCTTATGTTTCCAAGTTTGAGCGGGGTGAGCGCAGGTTAGATGTCATAGAGTTTTTGGAAGTCACTCGCAACATCAATGCAGATCCTCATCGTTTACTGATTGAGATTGAGCCCCTGCTGGTAAAAGAATCTATGGATTCGAGCATGTCCGAACGGTATCCACAAAAAAGTACACTCCAAACGGTAGGACACAGATTACTGATTAGGTAAAAAGCTTAGGAAGAAAGGAACAAGTTATATCCGCTGGCATAACGACGGCTGACCTCGGTATTATGTCAATCCTTGCGCTCTCTACACCCCATAGCCCTGGTTTAACCTGACAGAGCGACATATCATTCGCTGATCCCTCGCGTTGCTGCTTGATCCCCTAACTGGACACGGGGTAGCCGCGAAGTTTTGCACTCCAAGGAGTCTAGGCTGCATGAAGACACCACTGGTAATAGGGTTTGCACTGGCCCTAACTGGTTGCTCTAACATCAACACCTGTCATTTTTATTGGTCTTGGAACGACGAGGCCCAGTGCCATAAGCAGCACTTGCTGTATCAGAACGATCTCATGCAGGCCAAAATCCTAATCACTTCGGGTGATAAACAGGGACTTGAACTGGCTTCTGCCTTATTGGATCGTCTACAAAGCCAAGAGCAGGATCAACGGGGTGAGATTTTCTTCTATCGAGCACTCCTAGGCATTCGCCAAAATCCCACAAATACCCCAGACATTATCCAGAACCTAGAGCAAGCTGCTGCTCTGCAACACCCCCATGCGGTCGCCTTGTTGTATCGCATCTACGATGAGCCCTACTTAATCAAGACTCGGGATGCGGCCAAAGCGGATCAATACCGTAAGGCGTACACTCAGTTGGACGTGGCCCGCAGTGGATACCCTTCCTTTGAGCAGGCACTGGCTGTCACTAAACGGCTGTTCGTAACCCCAAACAGCCCAACCCCTGCTCCCGCCTCAAAAACCCCTTAACTATGTCTAGGCAGGGACTCTCTGCCTATTCCACTTCGATCCACAGCTTAGCCAGTCGCTTATCCGAAACCGGCTGGCGCGTTCCTAGTTGTTGGGCAAATAGGGACACACGGTATTCCTCCAACATCCAGCGGTAGAGCTGTAAGTTAGGGTCGCGTTTACCCTCTTGGCTGTGCTTAGCCAAGCGAGCTTGGTATTGCTCCCAATAGCCGGTCAGCTCGGTTGTCCACGCCCGGTCGCGTGGCAATTGGCTGCCCACCTTATCCAAACGCTGCTCAATGGCTTTTAGGTAGCGCGGATATTCGTTCAGCCACTCAATGGGGGTTTCGCGTACAAAGCCGGGGTAGATGAGCTGGCTGAGCTGCTGTTTGATGTCGTTTAAGGCCATGGCTACAGACAGATCAATCCGGCCTTTAAAGCGCTTTTGCAGTCCGTGCCACAGCTTGAGAATCTCCAAGACGCGCTTTGCCAGTTGACTGGCTTGGCTCGGCCAGTCGGCTTGTTTGCGCTGAGCAAGAGTAGCTAAGGCGTTGCCATCACGGGGCAGCGTGGGTTCATCTGCCAACACGCACTGATCTAGGCTAGCCAGCAGAATGTCATCCACCAAAGTATCCAGCTTACCGATATCTCGGTACAGCAAGCCTAAATCCGTCAGCCCCGGCAGCTTGGTGCGCAAGGCCTTGGCCGGAATTGCCAACTGTTGCAGCAGCAGGTAACGCAAAGCACGGCGGTGCTGCCAATTGGCCTCAGCTTGGGTGGGGAAACGCCCTTCGCGGATTTGCCCCTGCTCCTCCACCAGCGCCGGATACACGGTCATGGCCAAACCGGCAATGCTTTGGCGCGCGCTTTCAGCCACGAGTGCAAAGTCTTTCGCGGCCACAGGGGTAGATTCGGCACTGCGGCTAGGCAAGGCCAAGGCCGCCTGCCCCGCCTCATTAAAGCGCGCCATGAGGGCTTCCAGATCCCGTCCTTCGCCGAGGTATTTGCCCTGAGCATCCACCACCTCAAGGTTCATGTGCAGATGTGGCTCTAGCTGGGCCGCCGCTTCATCCCAAGCTTCCTCAGAAATCCGTGCGCCGGTCATGCGGTACAGCTCATGCCCCAAAGATGCGTAGAGATTGCCCTGAGCAAAGGTGATTTTATCCAACGCTGCTTTAACAAAATCCGGCACGGGCACAAAGTTTTTACGCACGGCTTTAGGCAGGTTGCGCACCAAGGCAATGGCTTTGGTTTCCAGCAAGCCCGGTACCAGCCAAACTAAGCGATCTGCCGGCAATTGGGCCAAGAGGGGCGCAGGAACGCGCAGCGTCACGCCATCACGTCCGTGCCCCGGCTCAAATTGGTAGCTGAGGGACAGCTCCAACTCGCCAAGGCGCAAAATATCCGGATATTGAGCGGCGGTGACTTCGTGGGCTTCGCGCGCCAGAACGTCTTCTTCGCGCATGATCAGCAAGTTAGGCTGTTTGGCACTTTCGCGCTTGTACCAGTGGTCAAAGCTGGCGGTCTGGTAAATATCTTGAGGGATGTGTGCCTCGTAATAGGCAAACAGCGTTTCTTCGTCGGCCAAAATATCGCGGCGACGGGCCTTGGCTTCTAGAGTGTCCAGTTGCTCCAGCAAGGCACGGTTGGCACTCAAGCAGCGGGCTTTGCTTTGAATCTCTCCGCGCACTAAGCCTTCACGGATGAATAGGTCCCGCGCCACTGCTGGATCATGGGGGCCATAATGCACCGGACGCCGCCCGACGATGATCAATCCGTACAGGGTCAACTGCTCATAGGCTACTACTTGGCCTCGGCGTTTTTCCCAATGCGGCTCAAGGTAGTTGCGTTTAATCAGATGACCGGCCAAGGGCTCAATCCACTCCGGATCAATCCGCGCCACCATACGCGCGAACAGCTTGGTGGTTTCCATCAGCTCGGCGGCCATCAACCATTGCGGCTTTTTGCGCCCAATCACGCTGGAGGGATGAATCCAGAACCGCCGTTGGCGCGCGCCCAGATAGTCGCCTTCCTCGGTTTTTTGCCCCATGTGACTGAGCAAACCCGACAGAATGGCTTTATGCACGGCGGCGTAGTCGATGCTCGGTAGTTTGGCTTCTTCGCCTTCGCTGGAAGCGGGTTCGGCGGATTTAGATTGAGTAGATTGCGCCGGAAACAGCGCCAGCTCCTTGCTCAGCAGAGTCAACTGACGGTGTGCATCGCGCCATTCGCGCAAGCGCAGGTAGTTGAGGAAATTTTTGCGGCACCAGCTACGCAAGGCATTAGAGCCGAGCGCTTGGCGTTGCGCCTCAAAGCCGTGCCAGAGAGCGATTAAAGCCGCAAAGTCGGATTGCGGCTCTTTGCCCTTCCACTGAGCGTGGGCTTGATCCGCCGCTTGCTGGCGATCCATGGGCCGCTCACGCGGATCTTGTACCGACAGCGCACTGGTGACGATCAACAGCTCGTCCAAACTGCCCTGCTTAGCCGCCTCCAACAGCATACGGCCCAAGCGCGGATCAATCGGCAGGCGCGCCAATTGCCGCCCAAGCGCAGTCAGCTGGCCTTGCTCATCTACTGCGGCCAGTTCATGCAGCAGGGTGAAACCGTCTTTAATCGCCTTACCGTCTGGCGGCTCAATAAAGGGGAAGTCCTCAATCCGTCCCAAACGCAGGTGCAGCATTTGCAGGATGACGGCAGCTAAGTTGGTACGCAGAATTTCTGGGTCAGTAAATTCCGGACGGCCTAAAAAGTCCTCCTCGGAATACAGACGAATACAGATGCCCGGCTCGACCCGCCCGCAGCGGCCTTTACGTTGGTTGGCGCTGGCTTGGGAGATGGCCTCAATGGGCAAGCGCTGCACCTTGGCGCGGTAGCTGTAGCGGCTGATGCGCGCCGTGCCGCTGTCGATCACATAACGAATACCGGGCACCGTCAGCGAGGTTTCCGCCACGTTGGTGGACAAGACGATTTTGCGCCCCGGACGGCTTTGGAAGATTTTCTGCTGCTCGGCAGGCGTTAAACGCGCATACAGCGGCAAGACTTCGGTGTGGCGCAGATTGGCCTTGCGCAATACCTCGGCACAGTCGCGGATTTCCCGTTCGCCGGGTAAAAACACCAGCACGTCCCCTGGACGCTGCCCTACGGAACGCTCATGGGCTTCGATTTCATCCAGCGCTGCCAAGATGCCCTGATCCACGGTTAAATCGTCGATCAGCTGCTCACCCTCTTCATCTACTTCCGCCGCTAAAGGGCGATACCAAACGTCCACCGGATAGGTACGGCCTGAAACCTCAATAATGGGCGCGTCGCTAAAATGGCGGGAGAAACGCTCCAGATCGATGGTCGCCGAGGTGATAATGACCTTAAGGTCAGGACGGCGCGGCAGCAGGGTTTTCAAGTAGCCGAGCAAAAAGTCGATGTTCAGGCTGCGTTCGTGGGCTTCGTCCACGATCAGGGTGTCGTAGCGATTGAGGAAGCGGTCGTGCTGGGTTTCGGCCAACAGAATACCGTCGGTCATCAGCTTAATTAGGCTGCGTTCGGTGCTTTGGTCTTCAAAGCGCACCTGATAGCCCACCGCCTCGCCCAGCGGCGTGCCCAACTCCTCGGCCACACGGGTAGCAACACTACGCGCGGCCAAACGACGGGGCTGAGTATGGCCGATCAACCCGCTGATCCCCCGCCCCAGCTCAAGGCAGATTTTGGGCAACTGGGTGGTTTTACCAGAGCCGGTTTCCCCCGCAATCACCACCACCTGATGGGCTTGTACCGCCGCTTTAATTTCCTCTCGGCGGGCAGCGATGGGCAGACTGTCGTCGTACTGGACGTGCGGCAGGCTTTGACGACGCGCCTCCACCTTGGCACAGGAAGCTTGGAAACGCTCCAACCATCGGGCCAGCCGTTGCTCATCCGGCTTTTTTTTCAGCGCCAGCAAATCACAGCGCAGGCGGTGGCGATCAAGGCTTTGGGCACAGTCGAGGTTATTAAATAGCTGGGAGAAATCAACGGAAGCAGTCAGCGCGGTCATGGACAGCCGTATAGATAGAATCTAAAACGGCTATTGTCGCAGATTCTCCGAGGTTTCAGGACGTTTGCACGCTTGATTCCAGTTTGTGGCCTTTCCACCATAGGCCCAAGGCCAGAAGACTGATCAGTCCACCCGCAACGCAGACACCCAGCCAACCTTGATGCTGATACAAAAACGACGACAGCAAGGAGCCGATGGCACCGCCCAAAAAGTACCCGGTCATATAACCGGCGTTCAGGCGATTGCGCGCCTCAGGCTGTAAACGGTAGATGGTGTTCTGATTGCTGACGTGGCATCCCTGAACCGCTAAATCCAGCATCAAAATACCTAAAATCAGAGCCAATACTGAGGAGCCACCGGCGCTCAATACCACCCAAGACAGCAATATCAGCACCAGCATGGCGGTGGTGACCAGCACAGCACGTCCCCGATCCGCCATGCGACCGGCCCAGTTAGCCGACAACGCTCCGGCGGCACCTACTAGACCAAACACACCAATTAAGGCATCCGAATATTCATAGGGCGGGCTGGAAAGCAGGAAGGCTAAAGGTGTCCAGAACAGGGCAAAGCTGGTAAAGCACAAAAAGCCCAACAGGGTACGCTGCCGATGTATGGGTTCATCTCGCAGTAGGTGGGCGACAGACAGCAGTAACTGAGGATAGCTTAAGCGCACCGAAGGATGGGCTTCGGGCAGGTTACGATACAGAGCCGCGGCCATGATCAGCATCATGCCCGCCGCCAGTCCGTAGACAGCCTGCCAATCGCCAAGGGAGGACAAACTTCCCGCAACGGTACGGGCTAATAAAATGCCCAGCAGTAAGCCGGTCATTAAACTGCCGATGACTTTTCCTCGCTCCTCTGGATGGGCCAAAGTGGCTGCAAAGGGCACCAGCACCTGAGCGACTACCGAAAAGAGTCCAGTAACGGCGGTACCCAACAGTAATAAAGGCAGGTTGGAAGCAAAAGCACTTAGGGATAATCCCAAAGCCGCTAGGATCAACATACCCACGATCAACCGCCGCCGCTCCAGCAAATCGCCCAAAGGCACTAGCAACAGCAGCCCAGTGGCATAGCTGAGCTGAGCCGTAGTCACCACCATACCCGCTTGGGCGAAACTCACCCCAAAGTCCACCGCGATGCTGTGCAACAGCGGCTGAGCATAGTAATTACTGGCGACCGCAATTCCCGTGGCCAGTGCCATCAGCAATACCAGACGGGGCTCCAACACAGGCGGATTTGACTCAGACATGGATGTACCTCAAACACTAGCTATCGGGATTGCGCAACGCACGCCGCAGGATTTTACCCACATTCGTTACGGGCAAGGAGTCGCGAAACTCTACATATTTTGGGCGTTTATAGCCGGTCAAATTGGTCTGCATGTGCTGCATCACCTGTTCATGGGTTAGGCTCATACCGGGTTTAACCACTACAAATACCTTAATGGCTTCCCCAGAGTGGGAGTCAGGGACACCGATAGCAGCACTGTGCAGCACTTCCGGTAACGCTGCGAGCACCTCTTCCAGCTCATTGGGATAAACGTTAAAACCAGACACTAAAATCATGTCCTTTTTACGATCCACAATGCGGATATAGCCATCGGGCTGAATCAGGGCAATGTCTCCAGTTTTAATCCAACCCTCTGCATCCAGTACCTGAGCGGTTTCTTCAGGGCGCTGCCAATAACCTTTCATAACCTGCGGGCCACGCACGCACAGCTCACCCAAGGAGCCAAGCGCCAAGGTAACGCCCTGCTCATCAATCACTTTGCAATCGGTGGAAGGTACTGGAATACCTATGGTTCCGAGTTGAATATTCTGAAAAGGGTTAACCGCTACTACGGGGCTGGTTTCGGTCATACCGTAGCCTTCTGAAATAGCGCAGCCGGTTATCTGCTGCCACTCAAGGGCGGTACTTTGCTGCAAGGCCATCCCTCCCGAAAAGGTGGCCTTAAGACGCGAAAAGTCCAAGGCTTGAAAATCCAAACGATGACATAGATTACTAAATAAGGTATTCAAGCCCACAAAAATGCTAAAGGGATAACGGTGCAACACTCTAATCAGGGTGGACAGATCGCGCGGATCAACAATCAGCAAACTGTGGCTGCCAATCAGTGCTCCCACCATGCAATGCAGGGTAAAGGCATACACATGATACAGAGGCAGGGGAGCCACCATGACCTCCCGTCCATCCTCCAAGCCATAACTCATAATGGCCCGACATTGCAGCATATTGGCAATCAGATTGCGGTGGGTGAGCATGGCTCCTTTAGCCAACCCCGTAGTGCCTCCGGTGTATTGGAGAATGGCTACCTCTTCAGGATCGGGGTCATGATCCTGCAAGCTTTGGCCCCGACCTTGATGCAAGGCTGCTCTAAGCGAAATGGCTTGAGGAATCTGATACGGACGAACCTTTTTCTTCAGATACTTTACCGCCGCGTTCACCCAAAAACGCCTCCAAGGATTGAGTAAATCCCCGACTTCGCTAATCAACACGTATTGAATCTGGGTACGCGGTAAAATCTCCGCCACACTGTGGGCCGTGGTGTTCAAACACACCAAAGCACGCACCTTGGCATCCCCAAACTGATGCTCCAGTTCCCGGGCTGTGTACAGAGGGTTGGTATTCACCACCACCAAACCGGCACGCAACGCGCCAAACACCACCACAGGATACTGAAGCAGATTCGGCAACTGCACCGCAATCCGATCCCCCGGTTTCAAATCCGTATTATTTTGCAGCCAAGCCGCAAAGTATCCTGATAGACGATATAAGTCCGCATAGGTCAGAGTTTTTCCCAAACTGCTAAAGGCGGGGCGATCCGCAAAACGGGTACAGGAGGCACGCAAGGCCACCAAAACATTCCGGTACGCATCGGGATCAATGGTTCGAGCCAGACCACTTGGATACTTATCGGCCCAAAAATCCTCAGTCATGGGGATACTCCTTATTGTTGTGTCTACTGCAATGACGACCCATAGGACTTGACTCTACGAAGCATTGCCGCCGTTTTAGCCACAGAAGTCAAATCCAGCCACCCTTTAGCCTTGTTTTAGCTACCGCTGCGACCCTCAGGCTGGTATCTGGACTGCCTCTTGCTTAGGATTAGTCTACTTTTTCCGTGACCTTAGCCGCACATCATGAATTTATTTTTGTTTTCCTCGCATTTCCCACGCTGTTGCCTCCTCCTTACAGGAGGTCTGTGATGAAGCATTTTCTGGACTGGTCTGAATATAAAGACTCCGGTATGGGCGATGCCTATGCCGACATCCCCAAACACGGGGAAGACTTTGCCAAGGCCATTGCGGTATGCATCAACAGCCGCCAGTGTGAGGCTGAAGGCAAGCAAGTGATGTGTCCTAGCTACCGCATCACCGGAAATGAGCACTTTTCCACCGGTGGACGGGTACAGCTACTCAAAGCCGCCCTAAATGCCGAACTCCCCGAACGCGCCCTAGCCGATCCGCTGTTGGCTGAAGCCATGGATCTGTGCGTGTCCTGCAAAGGATGCAAGCGCGAGTGTGAAGCCAACGTCGATATGCCCCTGATCAAGGTGGAATATCTGGCTCAAAAAGCCGCGCGCCAAGGTTTGAGTCTACGCAGCCGCCTGTTTGCCCATACGCCACGCTGGTTGCATTATGCCAATGGGTTACGCCGTCTGATTCATTGGCGCAACCGCAGCGCGTTACTGGCTTGGGTATCGGAAAAAATCTTCCGCTTGGCGGCCCAACGCCCACTCCCAGAACCCGCCCTAAAAGCGTTCAAAAATAGCGAAGCAGCCCTTAAGCCCCCTAAAACCGAGGGCGCAACCGAAATCGTACTCCTGATCGACACCTTCACCCGACATTTTGAACCTCAAATCGCAGAAGCCGCGATTGAGGTGCTACAGGCCGCCGGTTATCGTATCCAAATCGCTGAACCCAAGGTTGGGGCTCCAGAAGCGCAACGTCCGCTGTGTTGCGGGCGTACCTATCTGGCCCAAGGCATGATTGATCAAGCACGCGCCGAAGCCAAACGCCTTGTAGAGGCACTGCTGCCCCATGTGGAAGCGGGCCGAACCGTTGTGGGCTTAGAGGCTTCCTGTGTGTTAGGTTTGCGCGATGACGCTAAAGCGCTCGGACTAGGCGATGCGGTAGATCGGGTCAGCAAACACACCCTGCTATTTGAAGAGTTTTTAGCCCGCGAAAGTACCGCTAAACGCCTCAACCTTGCCTTAAAAAGGCTGCCTAAAGATACGCTAGTACACGGTCATTGCCATCAAAAAGCCGTGGGAGCCATGAAAGCCGTCCGCCGCGTGCTCAAACTGATCCCTGAGCACGAGTTCACCCTGATTGAGGCGGGTTGCTGCGGTATGGCAGGTACCTTCGGCATTGAAGCGGAACACGCCCAAATGTCTACCACAATGGCAGAGCAGGCTTTGTTACCGGCATTACGCGCCCAACCGGAAGCCTCAGTAGTCGCCAATGGCTTCTCATGCCGTCACCAAATTCGTAGCCATAGCGAGGCGCGCCCCAAACATTTGGCTGAATTACTACGGGATGCGCTGGCTGAACCGACTCAGGCATAGACCAACTGCATCACTCCTGTGTTAAACATCAACACAGGAGCCTTAAAAACTCCGTATAAAAACCATACCTAAAACCCCAAGATAGCATCGCTGCATAGGAGCTTATGAGAATAAGGGGCAGTTTCTGCCGTGCTATCCCAGCCCGATGACCCCCGGGTTTTCTCCCCATGACTATGACAACCATTAACAATATACCCTACGATGCCCTAGAGCCCGGCATGAAGGCTCAATACAGCAAAACCATTGAGGAGCGCGATTTAATACTCTTTGCCGAAGTATCAGGCGACCATAATCCCCTGCACCTTGATCCTGAGTTCGCGGCCAAAACCATCTTTAAGGGACGCATCGCCCACGGCATGCTCAGTGGCTCACTCATCAGCGCGGCTATTGCGTGCAAGCTACCGGGGCCGGGCTCCATTTACTTGGGCCAAAGCCTAACTTTTACTCATCCTGCCCGAATCGGCGATACCCTAACCGTAGAATTAGAGGTGCTGGAAAAACTGCCCAAATTTACAGTACGTATCGCTACCCGCGTTCTGAATCAGAGCGGTACGGTTTTAGTTGAGGGTGAAGCTCAGGTGATGGCACCGCGTAAGCAGCAGGAAGTAGAACTGAGTCCATTACCACCCATTCAGATTGGCTAAGTCGAGGTATACAAGCTGATCAGCAGAGCCTAACCCGCTCTTGCTGATCCAAATCCGTAGTGCTTTAATAGGCGGCATAAATTTTATGCAAAAAAAGAAGGCGACCGGAGCCGCCCAATTGCCTTGCGTGCCTTTATTGTTTGCTCCTGCGCACGTCTTAAGCGTGCTTTCTGAGATGAACTACAGATGCAGGATGGAGTGTCTTAAATACAGCCCTAGATCAGTTGCCCAAAAAGGCGACCATTAGGCAGGCTGTAATCACCCCTGCGAATATCATATTGTCAACCATCTCCCCCCCTTGGCCCCGATCTCGTCGGCTGCTCTTTTTAGCTTGCACTTTTCGGGATGCCCCCCGTATCTGTATCAAACAATAGCAGAGAACGAATAGGAAGCATTGACCCGCGTCAAGTGCCATCACCCCGGATGAAAGGACCGGAGTGATACTTGATATAAGTCAATTTAAAATCCGAACTTAGGGCGACGCAGGGTAGTCTTTTACTTTTTCCCTGGTTTTTTGCTCGACTTGCCCGCCTTTTTCTTATTTTTTGGGGCAGGGGTATTTAGCGGCAAGGCGCGCTCAAAGGCTTTGCGTACATCCTCAAGGCGGCGCTCGTGGATGTTATGGATGCGCTTTTCACGCTCTAAGGCTAAGTCAGCCAAAGTACTCATCAATCGTCCTCCTCGAAACAGGTGCGCTACACCAGTCCAGCCTCAAGGCCTCCTTAAGAACGATTAAGGTTTCTTAGGATCGTCTGATGTACCCGCATACAGGTTTGTAAATCTGACTCGTCAATCCCCGACAATAGATCATGATACATCTGTGCGGTAATCGCCTCGATCTGTTGGATCAGGGGTTGGACTTCATCGGTTAGCACAATTTTTTTGGCCCGTCGATCTTCAGGAACCAACAAGCGTCGAACATAACCTTGGCTCTCCAAACTATCGAGTAAGCGCGCCAAAGTGGGGCCTTCAACACCCACAATTTGAGCCAACTCGCGTTGTGTGGGTGGTTCCAACATACGGGAAACATGCAATAACACCAGCCAGCGCGCTTGAGATAAACCCAAATGTGCCAGACGGCGATCTAATTCTGCACGCCAAGAGCGCGCTAATAACGCCAGAAGGGGGCCAAATCGAACAGGGGGCTTTTGGGGCATTACTTAAATGTCCAATCCAATACAGGGTTACGCAGGCTCATTATTAGCCAACTAAAGACTTTGGTTGCTTTTGCGAGAATGACAGCCTCGTGCTTCAAGTGCAATCGCTCAATCTCCACACTCAACCAGCAAGGCAGCGCGGATGCACTGCAAAATCCCTGTGGCAACCTGATGATTTAATTGCTCCGACACATAGGCAACTGAGGGTAAACCCTCCTCTCCTGCCAAAAATAAATCTTGAATATCGCCTAATAAGTCATCAGGAATATCCAGTGCCTGTTCTAATCTGAGCAATTGTTCAGCAATAGCTTCAGCCAATACGGGATAAACTTTAGACTCAGAGCAGTTCAGTTGCAGGGCAATTTGTTCAGGACTCATCCCTGCCGCCGCCAAACAGACCACTTCGTGCCGCCAATCGGTAACCGCTGGAGGTTTTGAACTGGGTTGCCCCAGCAATAAGGCTAGAAAATCTGCGCCATAACGCTCTAGCTTGCGGGCTCCCACGCCATTGATTTGGGCAAGATCCTTTAGAGTACGCGGCTTACGGCGCAGCATTTCAATCAGCGTGGCATCCGGGAAGATAATGTAAGGTGGAACGCCCTGCTCTTCAGCCAAACGTCGGCGAAGGGCGCGTAAAGCTTCCCATTGGGGACGCTCCTCAGCACGCACACCCTGACTGGCCACGCTGGATGTATGTTGAGGCACGCTTTGGCGTTTCCAACCTACATCTCGCCGTAGCTGCAAACTAGCCGCTCCGCGCAACAAAGGGCGGCAGCTTTCTGCTAAACGCAGTCCACCGTGGCCATCCAAATCTACGTCGACTAAACCCCGTGCGATTAACTGACGGAATAGGGAGCGCCAGTCCGCCTCGGAGCGCGTTTGGCCTATGCCAAATACGGACAAATGTTGATGGCCCAAACTGCGTACACGGTCATTTTCACGGCCTAATAAAAGGTCAATCAGATGCCCTACACCATAGCGTTGACCACTGCGGTAAATCGCAGACAGCGCCTGCCGCGCCGGTTCGGTAGCATCCCAAGTTTCGATGCCGTCCACACAGATATCGCAGTGGCCACAGGGCTGAGGCAGCACTTCGTCAAAGTAGGCCAACAGCACTTGGCGGCGGCAGCGGGTTTCCTCACACAAAGCCAGCATGGCCTCTAATTTGTGCTGCTCGACCCGTTTGTGGCGATCATCCCCTTCTGAATTGGCCAGCATCTGCTTAAGCAGCAGTACGTCCTGAAGCCCATAAGCCATCCAAGCATCGGCGGGCAGTCCATCCCGGCCTGCGCGCCCGGTTTCTTGATAATAGGCCTCTAAGGATTTGGGCAGATCCAAGTGAGCCACAAAACGCACATTGGGCTTATCAATCCCCATACCGAAGGCGATGGTGGCTACCATGATTACGCCTTCTTCGTTAAGAAAGCGGCGCTGATGTAGCGTTCGCTGCTCACTGGGCAAACCGGCGTGGTAAGGCAGGGCTGCAAAACCCTGTTGGACAAGAAAAGCGGCTACCTCTTCCACCTTACGCCGTGACAGACAATACACAATGCCGGCCTCACCCCGTCGCTCCTCCAAAAAAGCTAATAGCTGACGACGCGGCTGATCTTTAAGCACGATGCGGTAAAAAATATTAGGCCGGTCAAAACTGGATACAAATAACTCCGCCTGCTGCAAATGCAGGCGCTGGACGATTTCTTCGCGGGTACGCTTGTCGGCTGTGGCGGTCAATGCAATGCGCGGAACCTGAGGAAACAGCTCAGCTAACTGTCCTAACTGTAAATATTCTGGGCGAAAATCGTGCCCCCACTGGGATACACAGTGCGCCTCATCAATAGCAAACAGGGCTAAGGGCAAGCGCTGCAAAAAAGCCAACATACGCGGCTGAACGAGGCGTTCGGGGGCTAAATACAGCAATTTAATCTCACCCCGACGCAGCCGATCAGCGATATCCCGTTGCTGCTCAGGTGTTTGGGTGGAGTTTAACGCCACCGCCGCTACCCCAAGCTCCTCTAGGGCCGCCACCTGATCTTCCATCAAAGCAATCAGGGGGGAGACCACCACGGCCAAGCCATCGCGTAACAGGGCAGGCACTTGATAACACAAGGATTTTCCGCCGCCGGTGGGCATTAATACCAAGGCATCTCCACCACCGGCCAAGCGCTGGATAATCGCGGCTTGATGCCCTCGAAACTGGTCATAACCAAAAACTTCTTTCAGAATCTGCTGGGCTGGGTCGAGCATGCCGGTCTCCACGATGACCCCTGTATTATACGCAAAGCCCTCATTTAAAGACGTAGTTCAGCCTATATTCGGTGGATAGAGCCTAAGGGCTGGTCTAGAATCCAAACCCTTACAGTCTTCTCCAAGGTAATTTCCAGATGTCTTTCGCCGAGCAACTTACCCGTCTGCAAGTGTTTCTTGATGCTGATGACCTGCACGAAGAAGCGCTGGATTACATCGCTGCCCACGGCTATCTAACGGCCTTAAGCATTTGTCCTGAAGAAATTTCCGAGCTTGAGTGGATTGATGCACTCTTTGCCGAGCCCCCTCAATACGTTGACGACACTGAACGCCAAGCCATTGAAGATACACTGGCTCAGCTCAAAGCTCATATTGGTCGCCAACTGGCCAGCGATGAAGATATTGAGCTGCCTTGCGAGTTAGATTTAGGCGATGACCCCGACGCCTCCGATTTGCGCGGCTGGTGTATCGGTTTTATGGAAGGCGTATTCCTGCGCGAATCAGTTTGGTTTGAAGAGGCCGAAGAAGAAGTCAGCGAACTGCTGTTGCCCATTATGGTGGGCTCGGGGCTGTTTGATGAGCAGCCTGAATTTTCTGACATCGCCCAAGACTATGACTTAGTGGACGAAATGGTGGCGCAGATACCTGAGATACTCACGGCGCTCTATCTACTGTGCCAAGCACCGGCAGAAAAACCTGCTCTGCTCAAGCCCCGCACCCACTGATCGACTCCCTATGCCAAGCCCACACCCTAACCCTTTAGTCCGTATGGTTCTTTTGGGAGCGGGTTGGCTGGCCATTGTGCTCGGGGTGTTGGGGATTTTTCTCCCTTTACTGCCCACTACGCCCTTCTTACTCTTAGCCGCCGCCTGCTTTGCCCGTAGCTCAGAGCGTTTTTATCAGTGGCTTATCAGTCACCCGCGCCTTGGGCCTTGGTTTCGAGACTATCTGGATGGCCAAGGCATTCCCCTAAAGGGCAAGGTGTACGCTATTGGCCTGATGTGGATGAGCATCAGTATTTCCTGCTGGATCGTTCCCATTTTCTGGGCACGCATGGGGATGCTGTTGACAGCAATGCTGGTGACGATTTGGATCGTGCGCCAAAAAACGCGGGTGATTCAACGCTAACAACCGTGGTTACGCTGATACACCTCTGTCCCCATAGCCGCAATTTGCCCTTCAATCAGAGCCTCAAAGGGCACCAGCAACGCCTCAAAACGCTCACTGCGCTCGATAAGACTGAGGGCTATTACTATGGCTTCCAAGGTTGACAAAGCATCGGGCAGGGGCGCTTTACGCACCCGGTAACGCGATCGGCAACCCTCAGGCAACTTTAGTTGCGGTAAGGCTTGCAGGGCTGGATTTAGGTACAGCAGTTTACGGGCTTTACGCCAAGTTCCATCCAGTACAATCAGTCGCTCAACAGCAGTTTGCTCGGCCAGAGTCAGCTCCTTCAGAGAACGCGCCTCAGGGCCGGGAAAAAGTAAATAAGTCCCCGAATCAATAGGCAGATGAGGAAATTGCTCTCCCAAGCATAGGTTGGCCCTCTCCAGTCCTAAAACGGCCAAGCGCGCTGTGTTTAAAGCATGCCGAGCCTCATCCGGATGTTGCAGAATCTGCACCTGTACGCGGCTAGAAAGGCTCGGAATTAAGGAGCAAAGGCAATGACTTAGAGGGCGCTGGCAGCGTACACAGCGCAGGCGAGCAGCCATTAATCGTAAGCCGCCAAAATCACACTGGAAGCCTTAAAGAAGGCACAAATCTTTTTACCCACCACAATGTCCATGCTTTGACAGCTTTCATGGCTGACCACTGAGGTTACAGTGCGTCCTGAAGGCAACTGCAAGCTGACTTCATCGTTTACCGAGCCTTGGTGAATTTCTACCACCTCGCCCCAGAGTTGATTGCGGGCGGTTAGGTGCGTATCAGGCTCACTACTCAGTAGCACTGAGGAGGACTTCACAAAGGCTAAGACTTCTTTACCAATGGTCAGATGCAGGCTTTCGGCGCTGGTTTTGGTAATCACCGCCAGAATCTCGGTTTCAGCATCTAGGCGCAGACGGACTTCGTAATCCACACCGCCATCGCGCAGGCCAGTGATGATACCTGAGAATTGATTGCGAGCACTGGTCTTCAACGATAAACGCCGCATCAAGCGCTGAAAGTCTTGCACGTCACCGCGCTGTACGTCCGTCATGCAATCACTAAGCTGATCCAGCGCGTGCTGATACTCCAGCTCCAAGGCACGGTACATAGCGACTAAGCGGCGGCCATAATCCGTGAGCTGGGTTCCACCGCCCTGCCGTCCACCACTGACCCGAACCACTAGGGGTTGGGCCGACATATTGTTCATCGCATCAATGGCATCCCAAGCTGCTTTGTAGGACAGCGGGACAGATTTAGCGGCCTGATTGATGGAGCCCAATTCGTCAATCAACTCCAGCAGACGAATACGTTTGTCAGACAAAGAACCGCCCTCACCCGTTCCGCTTTCCAGTGAGAGACGACCAATAAAACGCTGATGATCCTGCTCGGACATGAATCCTAGTTCCCGATAGTAGAGTAGGAGGCCAACATAGGCCCCCTTAACAGTCTATCCTAGGTTACTGCACCAATTCTTGTTCGGTAAACAATCCATCAAACAACATGGAGGATAGATAGCGCTCTCCTGAATCTGGCAACACCACCACAATGGTTTTGCCTTGCTGTGCGGGCTCATTGGCCAACTTCAAGGCCGCAGCTACGGCAGCGCCCCCGGAAATACCGCACAGGATGCCCTCTTCACGCATCAGGCGCAGAGCTATGGCTTTGGCTTCGTCGTCGGTGACAGTCTCTACCCGATCCACCAAGGACAGATCGAGGTTTTTAGGCACAAATCCCGCCCCAATGCCCTGAATTTTATGCGGTGCAGGTTTGACCTCATCGCCAGCCAGCGTTTGGCTGATCACAGGGGAACCCGCAGGCTCCACCGCCACCGACAGAATGGCCTTACCCTGAGTTTTTTTAATGTAACGCGATACGCCAGAAATAGTGCCGCCGGTACCTACGCCCGATACCAGCACATCAATTTCACCATCGGTATCATTCCAGATTTCGGGGCCGGTGGTTTTTTCGTGGATGGCGGGGTTAGAGGGATTTTCAAACTGTTGCGGCAGGAAATACAGCTCAGGATTGGAGGCCGCGATTTCAGTGGCCTTCTCAATCGCGCCTTTCATGCCTTTAGCGGGCTCGGTCAGCACCAGTTCAGCACCCAAGGCTTTCAGCACTTTACGGCGCTCCAAGCTCATGGAAGCGGGCATGGTCAGAATCAATTTGTAACCTTTAGCCGCCGCAACGAAGGCCAAACCAATGCCGGTATTACCCGAAGTGGGTTCGACCAAGGTCATACCGGGCTTTAAGCGACCATCGGCTTCGGCATCCCACACCATACCCGCTCCGATACGACACTTTACCGAGTAGGCTGGGTTGCGGCCTTCGATTTTCGCCAGCAGAGTTACACCCTGTGGGCCTAAACGATTGATCTTGACCAGCGGAGTATTGCCAATAGATTGTGCGTTATCTGCGAATATACGGCTCATAGGGATTCTCGTTTTTATGTAGACGACATCAGGGGCATCAGCCTAGGCTCCCCCATCAAGATCGTCCAGCCTACGCTTATGCCTTGTATCTCTGAGCACCAACCCATTGGTTATAGAATGGATTTACTTTTCGGAGTTTGCTGATGAAATTTGAAGGTACTACTTCCTATGTGGCCACCGACGACCTAAAACTGGCCGTCAATGCCGCCATTACCCTGCAACGCCCGCTGCTGATCAAGGGTGAACCCGGCACCGGCAAAACCCTACTCGCTGAACAACTGGCCTCAGCCTTTAATACGCGCCTGCTGACCTGGCACATCAAATCCACCACCAAAGCCCATCAGGGTTTGTACGAGTACGATGCCGTGAGCCGTCTGCGCGACTCACAACTGGGCGTAGAAGGCGTACACGAAGTACGCAACTACCTGAAAAAAGGCAAACTCTGGGAAGCCTTTGAAACCGATGAGCGCGTGGTTCTGCTGATCGACGAAATCGACAAAGCCGACATCGAATTCCCCAACGACCTGCTGCAAGAGCTGGATCGGATGGAGTTCTTCGTTTACGAAACCGGCGAAACCATCAAGGCCAAACAGCGGCCCATCATTATCATCACCTCCAACAACGAAAAAGAACTGCCGGATGCCTTCCTACGCCGCTGCTTTTTCCACTACATCGCCTTTCCTGACCGCGCCACTTTGCAACAAATCGTGGATGTGCATTTTCCCAACATCAAAAACGAGCTGGTCAACGAGGCGTTAAATATCTTTTTTGACGTGCGCCAAGTGCCGGGGCTGAAGAAAAAACCCTCCACTTCGGAGCTGGTAGATTGGTTAAAACTGCTGATGGCTGACCAAATCGGCGAAGCCGTATTGCGGGAACGCGACCCCACCAAAGCCATTCCACCCTTGGCCGGAGCCTTGGTGAAAAACGAACAGGACGTACAACTCCTTGAGCGTCTGGCCTTTATGAGCCGCCGTAAAAGCTAACCGGAGGATGCGCCATGCTGCTCAGCCTGTTTGACGAACTGCGCGCGGCCAAGGTGCCGGTGTCCATTCGCGAGCTGTTGGATTTATTGCAAGCCCTGCAACAAGGCTTGGTGTTCGCGGATATGGACGATTTTTACCGGCTGTCACGGGCGATTTTGGTCAAGGATGAGCGCTACTTCGACCGTTTTGACCGTGCCTTCTCCATCTACTTCAACGGCTTACACGACGTGGATCAGGCGCTACAGGCTTTAATCCCTGAGGATTGGTTGCGTAAAGAGTTTGAACGCCAACTCAGCGAAGAAGACCGCGCCGCCCTGAAAAGCCTCGGTGGATTGGATAAGCTGCTGGAAGCCTTCAAACAACGCTTGGCCGAACAAAAAGAACGCCACGCTGGCGGCAACAAATGGATCGGCACCGGCGGCTCCAGCCCTTTTGGCTCTGGCGGCTACCACCCGGAAGGCATCCGCATTGGTGATGCCGGACAGCGCCAAGGCAAAGCGGTTAAGGTGTGGGAACAGCGCGAATACCGCAATCTAGACGATCAAACCGAAGTCAGCAGCCGCAATATCCAAATGGCACTGCGCCGCCTACGCAAGTTCGCACGCAGCGGGGCTGCCGAAGAACTCGACCTCGACAGCACCATCGAACACACCGCCCGCGATGGCGGCATGCTCAATATTCAGATGCGCCCGGAACGGCGCAACGCAGTGAAGCTGCTGTTGCTGTTTGATGTCGGCGGCTCTATGGATGGCTGCATTCAAGTCTGTGAGGACTTATTTTCAGCCTGCCGCATGGAGTTCAAACATCTGGAGTATTACTACTTCCACAACTTCATTTACGAAGGCTTATGGCGCGACAATAGCCGACGCTTTTCCGACATTACCCCCACGCTGGATGTACTGCACACCTACGGCCCGGATTGGAAAGTGGTGTTTGTCGGTGATGCGTCCATGTCGCCCTACGAAATCAGCCACCCCGGCGGCAGTGTCGAGCACTGGAACGAGCAAGCCGGTTATCAGTGGATGCAGCGCTTTACCGAGCACTTCCCCAAGCTGATCTGGATTAACCCCCTCCAGCCACAGCAGTGGAAATACACCCAATCCATCGGCATGGTGCAGGAGCTGATCGGCCCGCGCATGTACCCCATGACACTGGCCGGACTGGAGGAGGGGATGCGCTATCTGGCCAAATAGCTAGGGCGGAGACGAGCTGATTTGGCCACGCGCCACACTCACGCCCTGTCGCCACAGTACCCAAGTACCGGGAGGATGGCGTGTCCACGTCTCTTCCTCGGTTAAGGGCTCGGTGGCCAACACCGTTACGATGTCATGGGGCGTGGTAACGGCGTGAAAGTCCACACTTAAATCCGCGTCCTTCAGGTGCGCCGGGCCAAAGGGAGCGCGACGGGTGATTTCAGCCAATTTGGTGCTGCAAAAGCTGAACAGCCAATCCCCATTGCTCATCAGGCAATTAAATACCCCCTGAGCTTGGTATTCCGCGCAGGCTTGGGTCAGCAGTGGTAATAGCTGCTCTACCTCCACCGGCTCCGGGAATTGCTGGCGAATACGGTTCAAAAGATCACAAAACAGCCGCTCACTGTCGGTAGCTCCCACCGCACGGTAAAAACTCTGGGGCGGATTGAATTCTTTGAGCTGGCCATTATGGGCAAAGCACCAGTAATGCCCCCATAGCTCGCGAATAAAGGGATGGGTATTGGCCAAACAGACATCCCCGACATTGGCTTGGCGAATGTGCCCAATCACCAGCTCACTTTTGATCTGATAGCGCTGCACCAACTCAGCCACTTCAGAGTGGGCACTGGGCTGAGTGTCCTGAAATAAACGCAGCCCTTTGCCCTCATAAAAAGCCACACCCCAACCATCGGTATGGGGGCCCGTTCGTCCACCACGTTGCATCAGTCCGGTGACGCTAAACAGGATGTCCGTAGGGACGTTAGCGCTCATCCCTAACAGTTCACACATAGATCACTACCTCAGAGACGGGGCTCAATACGGCTTGATGCTCTAGGAGTCGATGACGCTGACTCCAAAGACGGATGAGGCGGACTGTACCTGTGTCGCTCTGCAAACAGGTAATACTCGGTGTCAGCCTCGTCCAGCGGTTCTTGGTGTTCAAGGCTTAGGTATTGGCGCTGCCAAAACCAACGCACCGCAACGAATACCAAATAGATCGCCAGCCCGATCAACAACGATAGCACCAGATCCGAAACAGCACGCCATACGCTATTGCCCATGCCAAATAGCAGATCCATGGCGGTAATCGCAATCGCAGGCGCGTGCAAACCGCGCTCTGCGTCCACCATCGTAGGGGTTAGCAGCAGCGCTGCGCCCAATATCCAGAGCGGCTCGCGCAACCAACGCCACATCCAACGCGTTAAGCGCCACCAGACCAAGAGCCCGCCTAAAGCTCCCAGTAAATAGATTGACCAAGCCAGAGGATAGTCATTCTCAAACATCAGCAGCGACCTCGTAACAGCCGTTCACAGCGGGCAAGCTTGGATCATACAACAAGTTATCCTTCTAACTCGGCCCAACGCTCCAGCAATTGATCTAACTCCTGCTGCATGGCCTCCGTGCGGGCTAAGGCGGCGTTGGTTTCCGCGGCCGATTTTTGGAAAAAGTTGGGATCAGACATTTGCGCCTGCAATTGCTCCATATCGGCCTCCAATCGCTCAATCCGCGCCGGTAATTCGTCCAGCTCACGTTGCAGTTTATAGCTAAGTTTTTTCTTCGTTGGCTCGGCGGCTGCGGCTTGAGGCGCAGCGACTGGGGTTGGAGCTTTGGC
This sequence comes from Azomonas agilis, assembly GCF_007830255.1. Lineage (GTDB taxonomy): Bacteria > Pseudomonadota > Gammaproteobacteria > Pseudomonadales > Pseudomonadaceae > Azomonas > Azomonas agilis. The sequence continues at coordinate 217,006 of NZ_VLKG01000002.1, read as the reverse complement.
TTTTGCGGCCTTTTCTTCTGCCACCCCTAATAAGCGCGGCGATCCACCTTGGCGTAACCAATCTTGGTAGCCGCCCACGTATTCGCGCACCTTACCCTCGCCTTCAAACACTAAAGTGCTGGTAACGACGTTGTCCAAAAACGCCCGGTCATGGCTGACCATCAATACGGTGCCGGTGAACTCCAGCAGCACTTCTTCCAAGAGCTCTAGGGTTTCTACGTCCAAATCGTTGGTGGGTTCGTCCAGCACCAGCAGGTTAGCGGGTTTACTGAATAACTTGGCTAACAGCAAACGCGCCCGCTCACCACCCGATAATGCCTTAACCGGAGAGCGTGCCCGCTGTGGGCTGAATAGAAAATCGCCCAGATAGCTCATGATATGGCGGCTTTGACCGTTGATGGTGATAAAGTCTCGTCCTTCAGCCAAGTTATCAATCAACGTCTTTTCCGGATCAAGCTGACCGCGCAACTGGTCGAAATAGGCGACTTCTAACTTAGTCCCAATTTCCACTGTGCCAGAGGTGGGTTGCAGCTCACCCAATAGAAGTTTGAGCAAGGTCGTTTTGCCCGTACCGTTAGCCCCCAACAGCCCTAAACGATCACCGCGCTGAATCACCAGTGAGAAGTCTTTAATCAGCTCACCGCCTTCTGGATGCTGGAAGCTCAGGTGCTCAGCCACAATCACTTGCTTGCCAGATTTATCCGAAGCCTCAATCTGAAAGCTGGCTTTCCCTTGGCGGTCTCGGCGCTCGCTGCGCTCAACCCGCAGGTCTTTTAGGGCGCGTACTCGGCCTTCGTTACGGGTACGCCGCGCTTTAATGCCTTGGCGAATCCACACTTCTTCCTGCGCCAGTTTTTTATCGAACAAGGCATTGGCAGTTTCTTCAGCCGCCAGTTGCTGTTCTTTATGCACTAAGAAGCTGGCGTAATCGCCGTTCCAGTCAATCAGGTGACCCCGGTCTAACTCCAGAATCCGCGTGGCCAGATTTTGCAAAAACGCCCGGTCGTGGGTGATGAACAGCACCGCGCCGTTAAAGCCCTTCAGCGCCTCTTCCAACCAAGCGATGGCCCCAATGTCCAGATGGTTGGTGGGCTCGTCCAGCAGCAGCAAATCCGGCTCAGAAACCAAGGCCTGCGCTAACAATACCCGCCGCCGCCACCCACCCGACAACTCTGCCAGACTTTTATCCGCCGGGAGTTGCAGGCGGCTGAGAATACTTTCTACCAATTGCCCCAAACGCCAACCATCGCGGGCTTCCAGCTCTTGCTGCACCTGCATCAGTTGGTTGAGGTCATCGTCGCTCTGAATGTTTTGGCTCAGGTGGTGATAACGGGCTAGCAGCTCACCGACTCCGGTTAAACCTTCGGCCACCACGTCATAGACGCTCCGCTCATCGGCTAGAGGCAGTTCTTGAGGGAGTTCGCCAATCTTAAGGGCTGGAGCGCGCCAAATTTCACCATCGTCGGCTTTTTGCTCACCTTTCACCAAGCGCAATAGGCTGGATTTCCCCGTGCCGTTACGCCCAATAATGCATACGCGCTCGCCCCGAGCAATCTGCCAAGAAACATGGTCGAGCAAGGGCATCGCCCCGTAAGCCAAGGAAACGTCGGTGAATTTAAGCAGGGTCATGGTTACCTCCAGAACAGGGTTTCCATTCTAGCAGAGGCTTTCTTGTTACTTCTGGAATACAGTGGATGCGTTTCGCTCACCCAAGGAGCAAGGTAAGCTACGCCCTTCCCACGCTTCCTGCCGGAACTACCATGCGCCGTCGACTGCTTTTACTGTGTTGCCTTAGCCTGAGCTTACTGCCTTCCGTACAAGCAGCCACCTTAGAGCAACAACGCCAGTATTATGATGCCGCTCAAAAAGCTTTGGCCAAAGGCGATGCCTCCGTGTATCAAGCCTACCAAGGAGCCTTAAGCGATTACCCCCTTGAGCCCTATCTGGCCTATACCGAACTGACCGCACGTCTTAATACCGCCAGCAGTGCCGAAGTAGATGCCTTTTTACTGGAGCACGGCGATCTGCCGCAAATCCGTTGGATGAAAATGCGCTGGTTAAAATTACTGGCAGAGCGCGGCGATTGGTCAAACTTCATCCGCCATTACGATTTGAACCTAAAATTCGCGGAATTGGACTGTCTGTACGGGCAGGCGTTATTGGCTCTAGGCAAAACCCCTGAAGGCTATGCCGTTGCTGAGCGCCTATGGATGGTGGGTGATTCCCAACCCAATGCCTGCGATCCTTTATTCAGCCGCTGGGCCGCCAGTGGCGCACTGACGGACGATAAACTCTGGCAACGCACTAAGCTGGCAGTAGACGCGAACAACACCAGTTTGGCCCGAGCGCTGATTAAACAACTGCCCAGCCGCTGGCAAACCACCGGGCAACTGATGCTGGATACCGCCCAGAAGCCACAGTTACTCAATCAGCCGGAGCGTTTTGTACCCTCTAGCTTAGAAATGGGCGATGCGGTAGGCGCAGGCTTAAAGCAACTGGTGAAGCAAAACGTCGATCAAGCCGCCGATCTGTTGGAGGCTTATGCTCGTCGTGTGGCCTTTTCTGAGGATGAACAGGCAGCCTTAGCCCGTCAAATTGGCTTGCGTTTAGCCAAACGCTTTGACCGGCGCGCCTTAGACATCATGGCCCAGTACGATCCCAAACTCCAAGACGCAACCCTGACCGAATGGCGGGCGCGCCTGCTGCTGCGCCTAGGGCGTTGGGATGAAGCTTATCAACTCACCAGCCGTTTACCGCTGGAATTAGCCAGTACCAACCGTTGGCGTTATTGGCAAGCCCGTAGCTTAGAGCTGTCCCATAAGGACGATGCCAAAGCCCGTTTGCTCTACCAAGCTGTAGCCCAAGAACGCGACTTTTACGGCTTTTTATCCGCCGACCGTATTCGCACTACCTATCAAGTCCGCCATCAACCCATGGAGCTGAGCCCGCAACTGGTCAATCGGGTACGCAACTCAGCCATCATCCGGCGCGCTATGGAGTTTTATGCCCGAGGCCAAATCACCGAAGCCCGCCGTGAGTGGTATCACACCAGCAACGTATTCCAGCGTGACGAATTAGTCGCCCAAGCCCGCATGGGTTACGAGATGGGCTGGTACTTTCCCGCCATTCGCAGCATCAGTCAGGCGCAATATTGGGATGATTTAGAGGTACGTTTCCCCATGGCGCACGGGGAACATATGGTCAACGCTGCGCAACAGCGTGAAATACAGCCAAGCTGGGTGTTTGCCATTACCCGCCAAGAAAGCGCCTTTATGACCGATGCCCGCTCCTCAGTAGGGGCCAGCGGCCTGATGCAATTAATGCCTGCCACCGCCCAAGAAACCGCCAAGCGCTTTGGTATCCCCCTAAAATCGGACCAACAGGTTTTAGACCCCAGCACCAATATTCAGTTGGGTGCCGCTTATTTGAGTCAGGTATACGGCCAGTTTAACGGCAACCGTGTATTGGCTTCCGCCGCTTATAACGCAGGGCCGGGACGTGTGCGTCAGTGGCTGAAGGATGCGCGACATCTGTCTTTTGATGTGTGGATTGAAAGCATCCCCTTTGATGAAACCCGTCAATATGTGCAAAACGTGCTGTCTTATGCGGTCATTTACAGCCAAAAACTGAACAACCGCCCCCAACCCTTGGTGGAGTGGCACGAGCGCTTTTTTGACGAGCCTTAAGGAAGAATCATGCAGTACCTTAAACCGCTGTTAGTTGCGGCAAGCCTTCTCCTGTCCAGTCAAGGAGTACAGGCGCAGGAAGCTTGCAACCTACCCAGCAGTATTCCAGCGCCTAAGCTGCAAAAGATTGACTGTGCCAATAACAGTCGCCCGGACTCCTTTGTGCTGGCGCTGTCTTGGTCGCCCCAATACTGTGCTAGTACCAAGCACGATTCTGAAGACTTCCGCTTCCAATGTGAAAAAAACAAGTTTGGCTTTGTGGTTCATGGTCTTTGGCCACAGAACTCCAATGCCAAAGACAAGTGCGATCATCCGCGCCACTGTGAGCAATCAATGGTGGATAAAGCCACCGTACAAAAGAATCTATGCACTGTACCGAGTATTGGGCTGATTCAAGGGCAATGGCAAAAACACGGCAGTTGCAGTGGCTTGAGCGCGCCCGCTTACTTCGACAAAATCCGCGCCCTATCTCAAGCTTTGACTAAGCCTGACCTTAGCCGCTTAGTGAACGCCGATGGCTATACCACCGCTGGAGAAATCATTCAGGCCTTTGTGCAGGCCAACCAAAGCCTGAAGCTGCCTCGTGATGCGGTGGCTGTGCAGGTCGGCTCTAAAAATGCCTTTAGAGAAGTCTTTATCTGCTACGACCTGAACTACCGTTTCACCACCTGCACCAACAGCCGCACCCCCGATAAGCAACGGGTATTCGTCACGCCTAAAGGCTAATCGAACAAACTGGGCTGGCGCTGCTCGGGCTCTGGCCAATTCAGCTCGGGCAGCCCCGGTAAGCGCTCCATCAAATACCCATGAAAACGGCGCGCTAACTCCGGCGCTCGGCGGTTATCCGGTGTATGCAGGTAAATATGAGGCGTTAATCCAGCTTCTATCCACTCCGCCAACTTGTCGATCCAAGGCTTTAGAAAGGGATCATTGGCTTCCAACTCAGGACGACCGATAAAGCGCACTTGCGGACTCTGGGTTAAAGCGGCGGGTCGCACCGGCAAACGCGGCTTACGTCCTTGGGCATGTAGCACCGCAGGATCAGAAGAGCTGCAACTAAACAAAGCGCGGGAATCCAGACAAATCCGCTCTACTCCATAGTCACGCAATAAACGGTTGAGACTGCGCTCGGCCTCACCTTTGGCAAAAAACTCCAGATGCCGTACTTCAACGGCTAAGGGAATGCTCAAAGGAGTCAAGGTTTCCAACAGGCTCACCAGCTCCGGCAAACGCAGCGCTGTAAAACGAGCGGGCAATTGCAGCCAGAGGGGATTTAATCGGCTACTTAACGGGGCCAGCAAATGCACAAAATCAACCGCTGCTGCCTGCATTGTGCCCAAATCCTCAGCATGACTGATATCACGCGGAAACTTGGCACAAAAGCGAAAATCAGGCGGCATGATGCTGGCCCAGCGCTGAACTGTAGCCGCAGAAGGACGGGCATAAAAGGTGGTATTCCCTTCTACTCCGTTAAACACGCGCACATAGTGTTCCAGAAAGGCTGAGCTGGATACCCCAGCCGGATACAGCGCACCCTGCCATGCCGCTTCGCTCCATGAAGGGCAGCCCAACACATAGGGCAAGCCCCGCTCAGACATACAGATCCACGCCCATCAACAGATCGGTGTATTCCGGCATTGGCGTATCAAAGCCTGCAATCTCGGTGTAACTGGCCAAGGCTTGGGCGGCCAAGAAAGATAGCCCTTCCACCGTCACAGGACGCGCTTGGGCTGTGCGCCCTGAGGCCTGTGCGCGAGAGCGTGCAGGCTGTTCCGATTGAGTACGTCCTGAAGCTGGAGCCGGTGTATTCGGCCGCCGACTGGGAACCGGAAATGAGGAAGAGCCTTCAATACGCATGATGGATTGCTACATCCTCAAGGTGGCTAAGGGCGAAATAAGAGAAAGGCATTAAAGCATTTCCACTAAGGGCGAAACAAATTCAGTAAAACTTGAGAAAATGGTCTACAGTTAAAACGCTAAAACGCTAAAACGCTAAAACGCTAAAACGCTAAAACGCTAAAACGCTAAAACGCTAAAACGCTAAAACTGAATTTAGTCACGTCTTTAGAGCGATATCTAATGAGCGAATTATCCAAAAGATCCACTGTGTATTTTGAACCCAGTATTCACCAAGCCTTAAAGATGAAAGCCGCCATCTCCCAAGTCTCTGTATCAGAAATCGTTGATGAAGCGGTGCGGCTTTTAATATCCGAAGATCAGCAAGATCTGGAAGCCATTGCTGAACGAAACGACGAACCCGAAATGACCTACGAAGCCCTAATCAACGAATTACAGGCCGATGGCAAAATATAAAATTCTTTTTAAGAAATCTGTTGCCAAGGATTTACGTAGTATTCCAAGTACAGATGTGAAAAAAATTCTAGCGAGGATTGAGGCTCTAGCGGCTGATCCAAGGGCAGAGGGGTGCATAAAACTCACGGGAGCTGAAAAATACCGAGTGCGACAAGGAATGTACCGCATCATTTACGAAATACGGGATGCAGAACTGGTTATAAGCGTAATCAAGGTTGGACATCGCTCTAGCGTGTACCAACAAAGTAGTTAAGTATTACCCCTAACTAGACTTCTTTGGAGTCGCCACCTTATCCCGCAAATAAACCGGCTGTGCCTCATCAGCGATTACAGCTTCGCCTTTTTGCCAAGCGGGAAGAGCTAAGGTCAGCAAATCTTGGGCATGGGGCAGTAAACCGACCTCTAAGCCTACTGAAGCTACAGGAATCCGCGCCGCATACGTCCAACCCGTACCTGCACCCAACCAATCGCCCTCAGCAGTACGCGGCAAGCTGACCTGCTCCGGTGGCAATACGGCTTCTAAGCCTTGCAACTGCATCACCCCTTCGTGGGCTTGATAGCAGCCCCAATACACCTCGTCCATGCGGGCATCAATGGCTACAGCTACTTGCTGTGCGCCCTGCTCACGCCATGCGCGTTGGGCAATAGCGGCCAGATTGGAAATAGGCAACACAGGGCGATCCAGCGCAAAGGCCAAGCCCTGCACCACCCCCACAGCAATCCGCACCCCCGTAAAGGCTCCCGGCCCGCGTCCAAAAGCAATGGCTTCTAGCGCGGATAAAGGCAAACCCGCCTCAGCCATAAGCTGTTGAATCATAGGCAACACTCGCTGAGCATGCAGGCGCGGAATAACTTCATAGTGGCTGAGTATCTGGCCTTGATGCAGAAGCGCGACCGAGCAGGCTTCCGTAGCGGTATCGAGTGCCAGTAAGGTGGTCATGGGTAGTTATCCAAAAACAGGGCAGAACAAAGCGGGGCAGTGTATCAGAAGCCCAAGATGCTTCTACTCTGCCCCGCTGGGAGGGTACTAAACGGCTTATTTCAGCGCTGCAAGAACCTTGGTGGCGATTTCATCCACGGTGCCTACACCCGCCACACAAGCGTAGCTCGGCTTGCCTTCGGTAGCGCCCAAGGCTTGGTAGAAATCCACCAGCGGCTTGGTTTGATCGTGGTAAATAGCCAGACGTTTACGGATGGTTTCTTCTTTATCGTCGTCGCGCTGAATCAGATCTTCGCCAGTCACGTCGTCTTTACCCGCAGTTTTCGGCGGATTGTGCTCAATGTGGTACACACGACCTGAGTTTGGATGCACCCGGCGACCGGACAGACGCTGCACGATTTCTTCGTCTTCTACGGCGATTTCCAGCACTTTGTCCAAGGTAACGCCGGCTTTCTTCAGCGCTTCCGCTTGGGGAATAGTGCGTGGGAAACCGTCTAGCAAAAAGCCCTTGGCGCAGTCTGCTTGGGTCAGACGCTCTTCAATCAGGGCAATGATCAGATCATCAGAGACTAAACCGCCCTTCTCCATCACATCCTTCACTTTTAATCCCAGCTCAGTGCCTGCTTTCACAGCAGCACGCAGCATGTCGCCGGTGGAAATCTGTGGAATGCCGAACTGCTCGGTGATAAAACGAGCCTGAGTGCCTTTACCCGCACCGGGCGCGCCCAGCAGAATCACACGCATTGGATAGCTCCTCGAAAGTAAAAATAACCGCCGCTTAGGAAAACTGTTGCGCTCGCTCAGACAGGTAGCGGGTACAGCACGCAGTCTCTAAGAGGGGCGACACCATACACAAGCAACGGGATGCCCCACAAGCCAGCGTGTGGCGTATGCGCACAAAACCAAAATGGCCAGCCTGTCTGGAATAAGACAGATTAGACCATAGTCTAATGCCTGCCGAATTTTATTACATTTCTCCACTGCTACAGAATATTGGCGTAATCCGCTTCTACCCGATCCAAGCTGAGGTGGTTTAAAAAGTTAGAAAAACACATCCACGCCGAGAGCGCATTTAAATCAGCAAACTGCGATGGCAGATATTTGGGCGGAATCACCATACCCTCCTCCACCAACTGGCGCAGGGTGCGCATATCTTCCAAAGTGGTTTTGCCACAGAACAGCAGCGGAATTTGCTCCAAGCGCCCCTTACGCACCGCCAACTGAATGTAGTTGTACACCATGATAAAGCCCTTCAAATAGGACAAATCCTTAGTAAAGGGCAAACCCTGGGGCGTAGAGCCTCGGAATACGCGACTGGTTTGAGTATAGGCCTCCTCTTCGTTGTAGTCTTGGCTGCGGAAGAATCGGTACACCTCAATAAAGTCCGCACCCTCTTCGGCCATATGAATTGCGCGGGTACGATTAGTCAAACGACGCAAACGGGTCGGATAGGAGGCAAAGGCGATCACCTCCATCAAGATGGCCAAGCCCTCTTGAGTGATGGTGGAAGACGGCGGCCCCTTCGCCAGAAAGGTGCAAATCGGCTGATTTTGCCCATTTAGGGTGGTGCCCACGTGCACTAAACCTTCGTGCACCTCTAACGCCCGAATGTCGCGCTGATTGAACAGGGCATCGCGGCGGATTTTGATGTAGTCGGCTCCAGCAGCGGCATCGGCCACAATGCCATCGGACTCAAATACCTGAATCACGTTTCCGCCCACGCCAAACACCTGATCCAAGCGGCTTTGCAGCAGCTCCACCGCCTGATTGGAGTTCAGGGTTTTGGGTTCGTCTTTTAAATCGCTGCGGCGGTCGATGTTGTCCAGATAGCGCGACAGCATCAAGCCCAGATCCGCCAAGGTAGGATCACCGGCATGAAAAGCATCGGTAGCGGAGCCGTACAAATCCTGAGAGATCAAGCCAAAATCCGCTGTACCGCGCGCCTCCAGCATGCGTACCACCATACGGTACTCTTTGCACATGCGGCGCATGATCTGGCCCACAGGGCTAAATTGCCCCATATAACGGGTAATATCCCGCTCAATGGCCTGAAATTCCTGCTTTTTAGCCGCCGCGTCAAAACCTAGGGGACGATTCTCGTAGTAAGCACGATCCACAGCCGGTAAGGCTTTACCCTTGGCCGCAAAAAATCCCTGACGCAGACTGTCCGTCCACTTCACCGCATCCAGCACTCGAATAGGGATCTGTGCTTCAACGATGCGATCCGACAGGGTGCGTACCAGACGCTGATACTCGGTCAGTTCCGCCGCGCTCATCCTTACCTCCGGCTGAGGCGGATCCCTTGCAGGATCCGCAAAGCTGGGAGTTTACTGCTCAGGCCGCATGTGCGGGAACAAAATCACGTCCCGGATGGAAGGCGAGTTGGTCAGCAGCATCACCAAACGGTCAATACCGATGCCCTCGCCGGCGGTCGGGGGCATACCGTACTCCAGCGCGCGCACAAAGTCGGCGTCGAAGTGCATGGCTTCGTCGTCCCCTGCATCCTTGTCTTTCACCTGCTGGTGGAAACGCTCGGCCTGATCCTCTGCATCATTCAGCTCGGAATAGGCGTTGGCGATTTCACGACCACCGATGAACAGCTCAAAACGGTCGGTCACGCTTGGGTCATCGTCGCTACGGCGCGCCAGCGGTGACACCTCGAAGGGGTAACGAGTGATGAAGGTCGGCTGCTCCAGTCGATGCTCCACCAGCTCTTCGAAGATCATGGTTTGCAGTTTGCCCAGACCTTCAAAGCCCTTCACATCAGCCCCAGCCTTTTTGGCGATGGCGCGGCACTTCTCAACGTCTTGCAAATCGGCAGCGCTGATTTCAGGGTTGTATTGCAGGATGGAATCAAACACCGACAGGCGCGCAAAGGGTTTGCCGAAGTGGAATACCTTGTCGCCGTAAGGAACGTCGGTAGTGCCCAGCACCAGCTCGGCCAGTTCGCGGAACAGCGCTTCGGTCAAATCCATGTTGTCTTCGTAATCGGCGTAAGCCTGATAGAACTCCAACATGGTGAATTCGGGGTTGTGGCGCGTGGAAACGCCTTCGTTACGGAAGTTACGGTTGATCTCGAACACCCGCTCAAAACCACCGACCACCAGACGCTTGAGGTACAGCTCCGGTGCAATACGCAGGAACATTTGCATGTCCAAAGCATTGTGGTGGGTTTCAAAAGGCTTGGCCGCCGCACCACCGGGAATGGTTTGCAGCATCGGGGTTTCCACTTCGAGGAACTGGCGCTCGTTGAGGAATTTGCGGATGTGGGCGATCACCTGAGAGCGCACGCGGAAGGTATGGCGCGCCTCTTCGTTGACAATCAAATCCACATAACGCTGGCGGTAGCGCTGCTCGGTATCGGTCAAACCGTGGTGCTTATCCGGCAGCGGGCGCAGGGATTTGGTCAGCAAACGCACGGAGGTCATGTGCACATACAGATCGCCCTTGCCCGAGCGCGCCAGCGGGCCTTCAGCGGCGATGATGTCGCCCAAGTCCCAATGTTTGATGGCTTCCAGAGTTTCAGCAGGCAGACCTTTACGATCCACATACAGCTGAATACGGCCGCTCAAATCTTGGATGACGATAAAGGCACCCCGATTGAGCATGATACGACCGGCCACCTTGACCGGAATCGCCGCCGCTTCCAGCTCTTCCTTGGTGGCGGCGACATACTGCTCTTGCAGATCCTTGCAATAGCTGTCGCGGCGGAAGTCATTAGGAAAGGCGTTGCCCTTGGCACGCTCAGCAGCCAGCTTCTCCTTACGCAAGGCGATCAGCTGGTTTTCTTCCTCGTGGATGGCATGCGGATTTAGCGGTTGTTCGCTCATGGTCGTCGTATCGTTCTCAATGGGGCGGGCAATTCCCGCTGGGCACACATCAGCCCCCGTCACGAGGAGCTGCTCGCTCGTGCAGTTACAGCCCTTGTTTCAGGCTGGCTTCAATAAACTCGTCCAGATCGCCGTCCAGCACCGCATCGCAGTTGCTGTTTTCGATGCCGGTACGCAGGTCTTTAATCCGCGACTGATCCAACACGTAGGAGCGGATTTGATGGCCCCAACCGATATCAGACTTGGTGTCTTCCAAGGCTTGGGCCGCAGCGTTGCGCTTCATCATTTCCAACTCGTACAACTTAGCGCGCAACATCTTCATGGCGCGGTCTTTGTTGGCGTGTTGAGAGCGCTCGTTCTGGCAGCAGACCACGGTATTGGTGGGCAAGTGGGTAATCCGCACCGCCGAATCCGTGGTGTTTACGTGCTGACCACCAGCACCGGAAGAGCGGTAGGTATCGATACGCAAATCCGCCGGATTGATGTCGATTTCGATGTTGTCGTCGATTTCCGGCGACGCAAAGACCGCCGAGAAGGAGGTATGGCGACGGTTGCCGGAGTCAAAGGGACTCTTACGCACTAAGCGGTGGACGCCAATTTCGGTACGCAGCCAACCAAAGGCATATTCGCCACGAATGTGCACCGTAGCACTCTTAATGCCCGCCACTTCACCTTCGGACAGCTCGACAATCTCCTTGTCAAAGCCGTGTTTATCCGCCCAACGCAGGTACATGCGCAGCAGCATGTTGGCCCAGTCTTGCGCCTCGGTACCACCGGAACCGGCTTGGATGTCCAGATAGGCGTTGTTGGGATCCATTTCGCCGCTGAACATGCGACGAAACTCCAGCTTTTCCAGAATTTCCCGCAGCCGATCCACCTCAGCCGCCACATCATCGACGGCATTTTGGTCGTTTTCCTCGACTGCCATATCCAACAGATCGCGGGAATCTGCTAGACCACTGGTCAGTTCGTCCAGAGTTTCAACGATCAGGGCTAACTGTGCCCGCTCACGTCCCAAATTCTGCGCGTATTCTGGGTTGTTCCAGATGTTGGGATCTTCTAGCTCACGGTTGACTTCGGTCAGGCGATCAGCTTTAAGATCGTAGTCAAAGATACCCCCGAATGGCTTGGGTGCGTTCGGATAAATCCTTAATACTGTTCAGGATCGGGTTGATTTCCATGACGGCCTGTGCTCTCGGTCAAATATTTCAAAACTCCGCATCATAATATAGACCTACCAAAACAAACCAGTGCTGTCCTTAAATTTACGCCGCTCCCCAAAACACAGTGGCCCTTTTCCATCGGTATCTATTCATTTTGGATTAATATTTAATATGTTATAACATAACAAATCTACAGCACTATGGACGTTTCAATGATTCGTAAAAATCCATCCGGTGATCTTCCTATTATTTCTGAATCCGCCTATATCGATAAGACGGCCATTATCTGTGGCAAAGTAATTATTGGAGATAATGTATTCGTTGGCCCTTACGCCGTGCTAAGAGCCGATGAAACGGATGCTGAAGGTAATATGGAGCCTATTATTATAGGTGCTAACTCTAATATTCAGGACGGCGTAGTGATTCACTCTAAATCGGGTGCGTTAGTACAAATTGGGGAGTTTACTTCCATTGCCCATAGATCCATCGTACATGGCCCTTGCACGGTAGGAAATCGAGTTTTTATAGGCTTTAATAGCGTATTGTTTAATTGTAATTTAGGCGATGGATGCGTTGTAAGACATAACTCTGTGGTTGATGGCTGTAACTTACCCGATAACTTTTATGTTCCACCAACAGAGCATATTGGCCCTAATACGGATTTAACTCAGTATCCCCCCGTGCATATATCAGCCGCTGAATTTTCGGAAGATGTCGCCCGTACCAATATTGACTTAGTCTTAGCCTATAAGTGCTTACAAAACGAATTTTAACCGCGCATTTTAGCATGTGAAAAAAGTGGTGGCAGTCGCCATGCCACCACTGATATTTAACTTAGAATTAGGCTTTTTTGACAAACTCGGATTTCAGCTTCATGGCTCCGATGCCGTCGATTTTGCAATCAATATCGTGATCGCCGCCCACCAGACGAATGTTCTTAACTTTAGTACCTACCTTAACCACTAAGGAGGAGCCTTTAACTTTTAAATCCTTAATCACGGTTACGCTATCACCGTCTGCCAGTTGCGTGCCGTACGCATCTTTGATGACTGACCCAGCCTCTGCTTCCGCCACTTGGGTTTGATCCCATTCATGACTGCATTCGGGGCAAATGTAGAGGGCTCCATCTTCGTAGGTATATTCTGAATTGCATTTTGGGCACTGGGGTAAACCGCTCATTAAATATTCCGTACTTTTATTTAATTAAATCAACAATCCAAAAAGCTAGTTAAAGCAGTTTTTTTTGCCTAATAGGTATGATATTTGATTGCGAATGATTGGAATAAGTATCCCAGTCTGGGGTATATTCGTCAGCTTGGTTCCCCCAACTAAACCAGCCTTTACGAGGGCCACGAGCAAATAATTCAATAAAAGGCCCAGGACTGCAAGCCTCTATAAGATCATACTGCTCATCTGGCTTACGACTGTGCTCTCTCTTTTGAGATGAAATTATATTTTCTTGGCTCCGTCCTGGCTGTAAAGTACGCGCATTTTTTCCACGCACCCCAAATAAAATAACCTCAGTTACGTTTCTAAAATAAAAACCAACTCCTCGTCTATCAGGACCACCATCTTTGCGTACTTTATACCAAATCAAGTTGGTTTTATAAGTAAAACCCCAATGGCTCATTACATCCAAACCTTCGCGCAGTAAGGCATTCGGAACCCATAAATAAAGATGGGCAGCATCTTTTACAATAGCCTCAACAGGTAAATCTTTAATTTCCTGTAAGGACATTGTTGGGTAGCGAGCCAACCGCTTATGCTCTGGGGCTATTTTTCCTGTTCTATTTTGAAATTGCCAAGGAGGATCCGCTAAAACAGTCGAAAACTTTCTGCCCCCCGCCTCAGCTAATAAATCATCAGATGCACTCATCTCTCATCCTCAATGTACAAATTTTTTGATATTCCAAAGACTAAAATTGGACAACCTGCTCCACCACCACCCTCTATACGAGGAATTAGTTTCCCCATATGGGTCGTTGAGGCTCCATATGAAGATCCTTTGCCCAAATTTTTAAATATGTCTTGTAACTCATCACATCTAGTTATTATAACACCAACACTAATTGCCCGCAGATCAAATAGGAGTCTAAAATTATTCAAATCTCGATCGTAAAATGGATCTTTATTATTCCACTCAATTTCAAGTGCTATACGATTTTTAAAGCAATCAACTCTGTGAGTTGGAGTCTCGACAGAAACTCCATCCACAACCACCTTTGTCGAAAAATCCTTTTCGACCCAACCTAACTCATATAAATAACTATCAATAAAGTCAGATATTTTAGATTTTTGCCCTCCTGGACTAGTAATCCAAGACTTATACAACTTAAACTCACTTAAGACCGAAATAATATTTTTCCACTCTTCCGGAAAATCCTCTTTCAAAATTGCACAAGCGTGCTTCCATTCATAAGTCTCATAATTATCTCTTATAGACCCTGGTAATAACTCAATACTCATCACTTAACTTTCTCTAACTAGGCTCTTTTGGCAAAGCGCGCTTATGGGCGGTTTTATCGTAGGTGGCGATGATCGCAGCAGCGATGGATTCGGGAATTTCCTGCCCGAGTAGAAAAGCATCAATGTCTTTATAACTAACCCCGTGGGCCATTTCATCGGGTTTGCCGGGGTGTAGTTCTTCTAAATCTGCCGTGGGTACTTTATGCACCAGTTGCTCAGGAGCACCTAAGGCCGCTGCCAAAGTGCGTACCTGATTTTTGACCAATCCGGTAAGTGGTGTGAGATCGCAAGCCCCATCACCAAACTTGGTGAAAAACCCCATCACCGCTTCGGCGGCATGGTCGGTGCCAACCACCAAACCTTGGCGCGCATTAGCAATGGTGTACTGAGCTACCATGCGCATCCTAGCTTTAGTATTGCCTAGTACAAAGTCACGTACGGATGGCGAGAGCTTTTCCAGCTCGCCGGTGGCTGCCGCTAATTCTTGCACCATGCCATGTAGATTAACGGTGTGGCATTCATCGGGTTGGATGGTATCTACGGCTAACTGGGCTTCGTCTTCATCGTGCTGCACAGCGTAGGGCAAACGCACCGCGATAAAGCGGTAGTCCTCGCCTTCTCCGGCAGCACGCATTTCTTGCACAGCGCGTTGGCACAGTAGGCCCGTGGTGGTGGAGTCCACGCCGCCACTGATGCCAAGTACTAGGGTTTTCATCTTAGCATCACGCAAACATTGCTGGATGAAGGCCACACGGCGCTGAATCTCAGCCTGTACCTCTTCTGGGCCACTAAAGGGAGGACGAACCTTTAACGCAGTCGCGATTTCACGCTGACGATTGTTCACAAAACTACTCCTTGAGCCAGACTGGACATGGCTCTTTACTTGAGCATAAAGCCTAGGGTTTTTAACGCAGCCTGCAACCGATCCCGTCCAGAAAGCGCATCAGGGCCAGCAATGCGTTTGGCTGAATGTACGGCCCAAGTGCCTTTTACGTTCATCTGCTGTTCCATATAGAAAGCCGCCATTCTGTCGTTGTAGGCGGCAATGTCGGCTTCCTGTGCGCTAAGGGGCTGATACTGCTCTTGGTGAAGCTGCAAGCTTTGTGGCGGACGCGGCTTAATGGAAGCCGGTTTACTGGGGTCAGGTCTACCCACACAAAGACCAAATACGGCTACCACTTTAGGCGGTAGTTTCAATAATTCGGCCACGCGCTCGGGTTGATTACGCATACCACCGATATACACCGTGCCTAACCCCAGCGATTCAGCGGCGGCCACTGCATTCTGGGCGGCAAGGGCTGCGTCAATCACTCCGATCACAAACATTTCTAAATAATCAATGGCTTCTGAAGGGCGCTCATTCAGGGCAGCCAGATGCTCAAGGCGTGCCAAGTCCGCCAGCCATACCAGTTGCAAGGGCGCTTCAGCTACATGGGCCTGACCACCTGCGCATTCGGCTAATAAGGCACGAGTTTGGGGGTTACGCACCGCTACCACGCTCCAAGCCTGTAGGTTAGAAGAGCTGGCAGCAGACTGCGCCGCTGTCATCATCGCTTGGAGCTGATCATCCGTCACCGGATCAGGTAAGTAATGGCGTACCGAGCGATGCTCTAACAATTGCTCGATCAGGGGCGACCAAGATTTTGAGCGTGATACGTCCGATATGCCGTAACGGGCTTGCAAAAGGCTCAGTGCATCCATGAAAAACTCCAATTAGAGGATCTGAACAGGATTTAAAATCACGCGGGCCGTTTCAGTACCACGCCATAACCACAACCCTAACAGAATAAACAGCACACACAGACTGCCAACGTAATAAGCGGGGGCCATCGGGCTCCACGTTAATAACAGGCTGACCAATATCGGCGTTAAACCGCCGCACAGGGCATAGGCCAGATTGTAGGAGAAGGATAACCCTGAAAAGCGTACAGCCGCTGGAAAGGCTTTTACCATCACCATCGGGATGGCTCCAATGGCTCCCACAGAGAAACCCGCTAAGCCGTACAGCGGCAATAACCAGTCTGGATGCTGGGCTAAATAGCCATAAAACAGCGCCGTGCTGAGCAGTAACAAGAGCCCACCGCCCATAAAGGTGAGTCCCGGCCCAATACGATCCACAATCCAGCCAGCTAATACACAGCCCACACTCAAAGCAACGATGGCTAGGCTATTAGCCTGCAACGCATCGGTCGGACTGATGCCGTACTGTGTCTGCAACAGGCTTGGAGTCATCAAAATCACTACGACAATCCCCGCCGACAGCACCCAGGTCAGCAACATGCATAAGAACACCGCAGGCCGATGGGCTCGAATCACAGCCTTCAAGGGTAACTCGTCGGCTAAGGATTGGCGCTGTTTCAGCTCCGCAAAAACGGGAGTCTCATGCAACCAGCGGCGCAGATACACCGAGAATAGTCCCAGCACGCCACCGAGTAAGAAGGGTATACGCCACGCATAATCGGCCACCTGTTGCGGGCTAAATAGGTGGTTAATTAGGGTCGCGGTAATAGAACCCAGCAAAATACCCGCTGTTAATCCTGCGGTTAACGTGCTACAGGCAAAGCCTGTGTGCCGATCCGAAACGTGCTCAGCCACAAAGACCCAAGCGCCGGGCACCTCGCCACCAATGGCCGCCCCCTGAACGACTCGCAAAGCCAATAACGCCAAGGGCGCAGCGATGCCGATATCTGCATAGGTAGGTAATAGCCCCATGCACAGTGTGGGGACAGCCATTAGAAAAATACTGAGGGTAAACACCCGCTTGCGCCCCAGCAGATCACCAAAGTGCGCCATGATTAGCCCACCCAAGGGACGGGCTAAATAACCAGCGGCAAAGATGCCAAAGGTCTGTACTTGGCGCAGCCACTCCGGCATTTCGGCGGGGAAGAAGAGCTGCCCTACCACCGTGGCAAAAAACACGAAAATGATAAAATCATAAAACTCCAGCGCACCACCTAGGGCCGACAGCGATAGAGTCTTCAAATCGCCACGGCTTAAAGGGCGCGCCACAGAGTCAGAACCGGAATACTGGCTGGACATGGAGGATAAATCTCAGACGAGAGCGACTAAGGAGTAAGTGTTCTATTCTATCCAAAACCTTTGTTGATAGGCTCCCGCCGAAGATGTCAGCTAGATGACAGACTTCTGTATGGCCACCATGCTACAAGTGTGCCTATTTTCTGTATTTTTCACTGTTGGCCTATGGATACTCGCTCTGACACAGGGACGCGCCCCACATGATGCGTCAAGCCTTATCATTCAAGATGGCTTGGTGTGGCCTCTTTGCCCTGTGTCTGCTTTGGGTTATGCCCTTATGGGCTCATCTAAAACAGCAATCTGACCTTGAGCCGCCTTTAATCCTCTGTGGGGCGCAGCACTCAGTACAGTCCGAAACGCCCCAAGCTCCTCTTCCCTTTGGACATCCATACCACAAGCTCGACAGTTGCAGTTATTGCCAACTGATCCTCAAGGTTCCCTTTATTCCTACCAGAGCTTGTTGGCTTTTAAAGCTGGCCTTCCATGCTCCTGCTACCCCGGATCAGTCTGAATCGCCCAAGCGCTCTTCAGACCCGCACCCAAGACGTGCTCGCAGCCCACCCTATTCCGCATAACAGATGAATCAGGATCACAACGCCTTTTTGGGCCTACCCCACTTTATTGCGTGGATGAACATCTATTATGCGGTTTTTTTTAGCAACCCTATTTTCATCGCCCCTAGCACTTATCCTCGGCTCACTCGGCGGGGCGACCCTAAGTTTATGCCCTAGCCTGAGCCAAGCCGCTGGCGAGCCAAACGCCTCCGGTGAAGAACCCACGTTACTGGATGCGGTGGTTATTAGCGGGCACTCAAGCAGCCCTCAAGATCAAGAAACAACACAGAGCTACCGCGTACTGCGCAGCCGCAGCGCCACTAAAACCGATACCGACCTCCGCGATATTCCCCAATCCATCAGCGCCATTCCGATCAAGGTGCTGGAAGATTTGAACGTACATCGGGTGGAAAAAGCGCTGGATTTTGCCGGCGGAGCCTCGCGCCAAAACGATTTTGGCGGCCTGACGATGTATGAGTACAGCATTCGCGGTTTGACCACCTCCGAGTTCTACCGCGATGGTTTCAGCGTGAATCGGGGCTATATGAACACCCCCGATACGGCCAATATTGAGCGCGTGGACGTACTCAAAGGCCCTGCTTCCAGCCTATACGGACGCGGCGATCCCGGCGGTACGGTGAATTTGGTCAGCAAAAAACCCAAGGCTGAACGCTTCACCCGTATTAATTTGAGTGCTGGGCGTTGGGATCAGTACCGCTCAGCACTGGACTTCAACACGCCTTTGGACGATGAGGCCAAGATGCTGTTCCGCCTCAATGCCTCAGCGGAAGATAAGCAGAGTTTTCGCAATTACCGCTCCGGCGAGCGCCAGTTGTTTGCGCCCTCCTTTAGCTGGGAACTGCGGCCCAATACCCGTTTGCTGGTTCAATCGGAAATCGTGCGCAACCGACAAACCTTCGACCGAGGCGTGATTGCACCGGGAGGACACTTAAGCCATGTGTCCCGCTCCGCCTTCTTCGGCGAACCTAACGACGGCAAAATCAGCAACAACAACGAAACCCTGCAAGCCGAGCTAGAGCACGACCTGAATCAGGATTGGACACTGCGTTTAGCCAGCCACTACAAGCAAGGTCGGATGCAGGGCTATTCCACCGAAGCCAGCAGTCTTTCAGCCGATTACCAAACCCTAAACCGCGAACAGCGCCACCGCGATTACGAGTGGCAGGACGCAATCACCCAACTGGAACTGCGCGGCACACTCCATACCGGCGGCATTGAACACACTCTGCTGTTTGGTACTGAGGTTGAGCGCTACGCCAAAGAAGAACGCATGCTGCGCTCTCGCCCTACCCATACCCTCAGCGTATACGAACCTATCTACGGTACACCACATCCCACCTTTAGCACCGGCCCCACAGGACGCAG
The DNA here is from genome assembly GCF_007830255.1 of Azomonas agilis. GTDB lineage: Bacteria > Pseudomonadota > Gammaproteobacteria > Pseudomonadales > Pseudomonadaceae > Azomonas > Azomonas agilis. The sequence goes on along the minus strand of NZ_VLKG01000002.1, from coordinate 197,632 downwards.
TACCCACACCAATGAGCTAGTATATTCCCGTGCTTTTAACTTCCAAGACCAACTCAAACTCACCGAGCGTCTACAGGCTTTGGTCGGCGCACGTTACGAGCACTACGAACACCGCCTAAACAACCAAGTTAAAAGCACGCGCGCCAAACAAACCCAAGAAGAAGTCACGCCACGAGTAGGCTTGCTGTATCAGCTCACCCCAGAATTGGGTGTTTTTGCCAACGCCTCGCGCTCCTTCAAACCCAACACCGGCATGGATAAAAACGGTGGCACCTTTGAGCCAGAAAAAGGCCGTGGCTACGAAACCGGGATCAAGTTGGATTTGTTCGACCATCGCCTAAGCATGACGTTGGCGGCCTTCCACATCATCAAACGCAACGTGCTGACCACTGACCCTACGGACACCAGCTACCAAATGACCGCTGGCAAGGTGCGCAGCAAAGGCATGGATTTTCAATTTAGCGGCCAGATTACTGACGATTGGCGCATTATTGGCGCTTATGCCTACATTTCCGCCGAAATCAGGGAAGACAATACCTTAGAAAAAGGAACGCGCTTGCTCAATATTCCGCAAAACAGCGGCAGCTTGATGGCCATCTACACCTTGCCCGATGGCCCTTGGCGCGGTCTGGAACTGGGCGGCCACGTCAATTATGTAGGTCGGCGCTCCGGTAACACCGTCGATACCTTCGAGCTGCCCTCCTACACCACCTTGGATCTGATAAGCCGCATTCCTGTCACTCAGCAGATCAACCTAGGTCTGAATTTCAATAACCTGTTTGACAAGCGTTTTTACGAGCGCTCCTACAGCAATCTGTGGGTGATGCCGGGTGAGCCGCGCAACCTGAGCATTTCTCTGGCGCTAAATCTGTAATGTCTTTTCGAGCTAAGGAGCTTGTTTTGCCTGTTCTAAGATACGGTCTTTTATGGACTTTGGCGCTTGTCCTAAGCGCCTGCCAACCCAATCAAGACCCAGAAACCCTAAACATCAGCGGGCCGTTTGAATTCACCAGCCAAGACCCTTCCCGCACCGGCTACGTCTATACACGGCTGCAAGTTGCCGAAACCTTGGTAGAAGTGGCTCCCGATGGCCATTTACTGCCGGGGCTAGCCGAATATTGGTCGGCAGAGGATGGCGGTTTGCGCTGGCAGTTTCAGCTCCGATCTGGCGTTCGCTTCCATGATGGCCAGGTTTTAGAGGCTCAAACCGTAGTGCAGGCATTGGAAATTGCGCGTACCAAACCCGGCATCCTAAATACCCTGCCCATCACCCAAATCACGGCTGAGGAACCCTTAAAGCTCAGCATTCAACTCAGCCGTCCTCACCAGCCTTTACCGGCGGTGCTGGCTCACTTTTCAGCGGTGATTCTGTCACCCGCCTCCTATAACGCCGAGGGCCAAGTAACTTGGATGCAGGGCACCGGCCCCTACCGATTGATTGAGTTTGGCCCACCGCACCGCCTTTTAGTGCAGCGCTTTGAGGGCTATTGGGGCAAGGTGGCGCAGATTCCCAAGGTGCTGTACTTAACCGGCCACCGCGCCGAAAGTCGTGCCCTACAGGTGATGGCGGGGCAAACCGATATCGTGTACACCCTCGATCCGGCCAGCTTGGATTTACTCAAACGGCGCAAGGATGCCCAAGTGCATTCGGAGCTGATTCCGCGCACCATTCAGATTAAGCTCAATGCCGGTCATCCCTACCTCAAAGACCTCAAAGCCCGCCAAGCCATTAGTCTGGCTTTGGATCGTTCAGGAATCGCTACCCATGTGCTGCGCGTACCGGGCACAGAAGCTAATCAATTGATTCCGCCGATGCTCAAAGATTGGCATTTACCGGCCTTAGCGCCTATCGCTCAGGATCTTAAACAGGCTCAAGCCCTGTTACAGGAGCTGGGTTGGCAAGCGGATGAACAAGGCATCCTGCACCGCGAGGGCCAACGCTTTCAGCTCAAGATGATTACCTATGCCGACCGGCCTGAATTGTTGGTGATCGGTACAGCGATTCAGGCGCAACTGCGGGCGCTGGGGATTGATATGGGGTTAAGTGTGGTGAACTCCAGCGGCATTCCTTCTGCCCACCATGACGGCAGCCTTGAGCTGGCGTTAATCGCCCGCAATTACGGTACTGTGGCCGATCCGTTAAGCCTGTTGCTGCTGGATTTTGGCGCTCAAGGCAATGGGGATTGGGGGGGCATGAATTGGAACAATACCGCCTTCCCGCAACTACTGCACGAACTGGAGGCCGAGCAGGATGCAACCCTATACCAACGCAAAGCCCAGCAAGCGGCGCAGATGTTGGTAGACGAACTGCCAGCCATTCCGGTGCTGTTTTACACCCAGCAAACCGCCACCGCGCAGCGGGTGAAGCATTTCAGCTTTGACCCCTATGAGCGCAACTACCACCTTTCTGACATGAGGCTCGCAACCCCATGATGAGGCTGTTACTCCTGCGCCTAGGACAGGCCGCTCTTGTATGCTGGAGTGTGGGCACGCTCAGTTTTATCTTGATGCATTTGCTGCCCGGCAATATGGCTTTTCGGGTAGCCGCAGGCCGTTATGGGTACGACAACCTCAACCTAGCCGCCGCCCAAGCCGTGGAAATCGAATTGGGTTTGGATCAGCCAGTATGGGAACAGTACCTCAACTGGCTGCTGGATCTGATGCGCTTTGACTTTGGGAACTCACTGGTCAGCGGCTTACCCATCGCCCATGAATTGATGCACTTTCTGGAGCACACGCTGATGCTGGCTGTCACGGCTATGCTATTAGCCTTGCTGCTGGCGCTCCCTATTGGGATTTACGCCGCCATCCGCGAAAACTGTTGGTTTGATCGAGCCAGTTTGCTGATGTCGGTGTTATTACGGGCTCAGCCTGTGTTTATGGTCGGCTTAGTACTGCTGCTGATCTTTTCCTTGCAACTGCGCTGGCTCCCTGTGGCTGGTTTTGATGGGCCGCGCTTTTTGATTCTTCCGGCCATCAGTTTGGCGCTGGTGTTGGCTGCTTTGTCCAGTCGGGTGATACGCCATGCCGGGGTGGAGGTCATTCATTCGGCCTTCTTCCAATTCTCCCGCATCAAGGGTCTAAGCTTTGGCCAAACGCTGATTCGACATGGGCTTCGCAATGCCGCCTTACCCGTAGTGGCTTTTTTGGGCATCCAGTTGGTCACGCTGATAGAAGGCATTGTGATGATTGAATCCCTGTTTTCATGGCCTGGCTTAGGCCACGGTCTAGCCCATGCGGTGTTCAATCGCGATGTGCCCATGATTCAAGGCGCGGCCATGAGCTTGGGCCTGCTGTTTGTGGTACTGAACCTTTGGGTCGATATCGCTTGCCATCTGATTGATCCACGAGGACGGGCTGAATCATGAGGCAACTTAAACTCAAAACCAGCCAAAAAATCGGGGCCGGACTGCTGCTATTACTCTTGGCTTTTGCCCTGTTGGAAGCCCTACTGCACGGCACAGCCCCTTATCTACAGCGCCTTGACCAAGCCTTTGCCCTCCCTAGTCTACAAGAGCCCTTAGGCACGGATCAGTTTGGCCGCAGTATGCTGGCTCGGATGGGGGCGGCCTTGCGCCTCTCCCTAATCCTCAGCCTGATCTGTGTACTGACTTCCGCCACGCTGGGCATACTGCTGGGCGTGGTCGCAGGTTGGTGGCAAGGCTGGGCCGATCGGCTGCTGTCTTTTATCCTCAACATGCTGTTGGCCTTACCCGGACTGGTACTGATTCTGCTGTTTGCGGGTTTGGCTCCCGGTTCGTTGTTGATGCTGTATCTGGCTATTTCCTTGGTACTTTGGGTGGAATATTTCCGGGTGGTGCGCGCCATTACCCGTACTCAGATTCAATCCTCCGCCATGCAAGCTTCCCACATGCTGGGCTTTGGGCGGTGGTATTGCTTCCGCCGTCATATTTGGCCCGCGTTGGTATCCCCCGTATTCACCCTAGCGGCCTTTGGAGCCGCCAATGCGATTTTGGCTCTGGCGGCGCTGGGCTTTGTTTCTGTGGGTGTCCGCCCGCCCACAGCAGAGTTAGGCTTAATGATGGTGGAGCTGTTCCCCTATTACAGCGATGCTCCTTGGGTGCTGGCACAGCCGGTATTGGCGGTATTTTTGTTGGTACTCAGTCTTAATTTGCTGGCAGGGGGAAAACGCTCATGACTGGCTCACAACCGATAATCCCCTTATTGCAGGTGGAAAACCTCTGTGTGTTTTCCCGTCCTCAAGCCAAAAATCAAGCCCCCGAGCTGCTGCTAGAACCTCTGAGCTTTAGCCTTTATCCCGGTGAGCGCCTAACCATTTTAGGGGAAACGGGAGCCGGCAAAAGCCTGCTGATGCAGGCCATTATGGGGACTTTGCCCAAGCCTTTGTACCACCAAGGCCGCATACGCATTGCAGGACAGGATCTTGATGCACTCCCCCAAACAGAGCGCGAACAACTCTGGGGACGTAGGATCGCGCTGCTACCCCAAGAGCCTTGGCATGCCCTTGATCCTTTAATGCCTAGTCAAGAACAGGTATCCGAGGTTTACCAGTGCGTTAAAGGCCGTAAGCCAGATAGCGCCGATCACCAAGCTACCCAAGACCTTCTGGCTGTGGGGTTGCAGGGGGCTGAACACAAACGCCCGGATCAACTGTCGGGCGGCATGGCACAGCGTTTAGCCTTCTGTGCCGCTACCGCTGCGGGTGCTTCCCTGATTTTGGCCGACGAACCAACCAAGGGTTTAGACACAAGCTGCCGTGAAGCTCTGGTACAGCTCTTGTGCAAAAAATCCACCCAAGGCACTCTGCTGACCATCACCCACGACGTAGCCGTGGCGCGCCAATTGGGTGGGCGCATACTGGTCATGAAATCCGGGCGATTGCTGGACGATGGGCGTATTAAACAGGTATTGGATGATTCTGCCTGTCAGTACACCCGACAACTAATAGAAGCTGAACCCGCCCGCTGGCCTCCCTATCCTCTGCCAAACATACAACAGGCTACCCCCATTCTTGAGGCACAGGAGCTGAGTAAACAGCGGGGAAATAAGCGACTGTTTGAACATCTAAGCCTACAGATTCGGCGGGGCGAAATCCTTGGCCTTACCGGAGACAGCGGGTGCGGTAAAAGCACCCTAGGCGATATTCTGTTAGGCCTATTGCCCGCCGACTCAGGGCGGGTATATAGACGGGGAGGATTTGCCCCCCAGCGCTATCTCAAACTCTACCAAGATCCTCCGGCCAGCTTTGCCCCTCAGGTTAAATTGGCCCAGCTCTTTGACGACCTCATTCGCCTACACCGTTTAGACGCAAAACGCCTGCCCGCACTCTTGGAACGCTTGAATCTGAGTACTCACCTGTTACAGCGCCACAGCCACCAAGTATCAGGAGGAGAACTTCAGCGGCTAGCCTTGGCGCGGGTGTTATTGATGGAGCCTGTATTTTTGTTTGCCGATGAACCCGTATCTCGACTTGACCCCATCACCGCCCGCGACGTGTTACAGCTCTTAGTGGAAGTGGCCACAGAGTATCAATGCGCTGTATTGCTGGTTAGCCATGACCCGGCCCTCGTGCATAAAATCTGTCACACCCAACGCTGCTTAAGCCTTCCGTGAGCTAAGTTTAGCTATTCACGATCTCACTGACGAAGGCAGGCTCCCTAACAAATAGGCTGTATTGAGTCTTCTCCGCCGCTTCAAAGGCGATCAAACGCTCAATAATCAGGGCTGTTAATACCTTGCCTTCGTTCAACAACAATAAACCGCTGTCGGCATTCAGGCTGCGGGCGAGTTTCATACCGGGTTTTAGCTGATGGGTGTTAAAAACCTTCACATCCGGGTCGTTTACACAGAGGCTAGGCACAATCTGAGTGCAGACTGTGACAAAGGGCTCTATCAGATCTGGATCGTAGATTTTGCCGCTGAATTTACGCATCAGCAGCAAGGCTTCGTCCTGATTGAATTGGCGCTCCAAGACCAATCCTTTTTGCAGCTCGATAAAATCAATCACCAGCTTAATTAGGCGCGAACCAAAGGGAATTTCGGTTTCTTTAATGTTATCGGGGAAGCCTTTACCGTCCCAGCGCTCTTGATGGTGACGGATCATCGCCCGTGCATCCTGTAGCGGCTCCAAGGCCATAAATAAGCTTTCGCTGCGACCCGGATAGGCTCGGAACATATCGCGGCTTTTTTTGTACAGAGTATCTGAGGGCATTTCGAGCAGCGCATCAGGCCAGCTCAGTTTGCCAATGTTGTACAAGGCCGCCGCCATTACGATGTCTTGGGTTTGGCCTTCATCTAATTTCAGGTGCTGACAGAACGCACGAGTAAGACCGATCACTTCTTTGTTGGTTTGCTTTTCCACCGGCACCCGCTGGTTGATCAGCAGGGAGAATACTTCCGTACTGGTCACATAGCTGTGCCTGAGCTCTTCATAGGCCAAGTCCAGCATATCCGCCGTTTGCTGTAGTTCAGCGGTGCGCGCCGCCACTCGCTGCTCTAAATGGGTATTGAGTTCGTTTAACTCTTGGTTACGCACTTGAACCGTTTCTAACAACGCCTGCCGCTCGCGCTCAATGTCTTGATGGGCTATGGCTTGGCGCAGGGTTAGCAAGAGCTCGTTGTCGTCCCAAGGTTTGTGTACAAAGTGGTAGATATGCCCTTCATTTAACGCTGTTACCAGCATGTTTAGCTCAGGATGAGCTGTGAGCAAAATGCGAATCGTGTCTGGATTTTGATTGTGAATCTGGGTGAGCAAGGTGGGGCCGTCCATACCCTGCATATGGGCATCGGCTAGCACCAGATCAAAGGGCATCTCATTAAACAAGGCTAAAGCGTGCGTGCCATCGGTGGCTGTGGCTAAGTCATAAGGCTGATTTCTCAGCAAATGGCATAAGCGATTGAGTACCTCTCGATCATCGTCTACTAACAATAAGCGTGGGCGGTGTTTTTGTATAAGTGTTGTCATATGCCCCCCTGAGTGAGTAAAAGTACTCCTATATATTATTAGTTATCGGCATCCGATGGAAATTTTCAAGACGGGTAAAAAGATATTTTTAGTCAGATGCTTTAATTTTACACTTATACCGGATTTGTATTTACTATTAATACCCAGTACCTATTCGTAGCATATAAGCAATATTATATAAAATAAAAACAAATATTTTAAAATCTCTTACGGAATATTTAAGCAAGAATATAAATAAGTACTTATGGGCTGATCCTCTTTAAAAACAGCGCATTTTAAAAATGCCTCTTGAATATACCCACATTTTTCCAATACTCTGCAAGAGGCTATATTTCCGTCAAACACAAGGGCTTGTAAGCGGATAATGTCAGTTTCTTTGAAGATATGCTGCGTAAGCTGAGCTAAAGCCTGTGTCGCTATTCCTTTTCCCCAAAAAGGTTGGGCGATCCAATACCCCACATCAGCTGTCCGACTTCGCTCAAGGCGTCTCAAGGCGTCCGAGAAAGGCACCAATGTCTCCTACATATTGCCCATTAAATTCTATAGCACGAATAATATGCTCCTTGCTTCCTTTTTTAACCCAGAACTCTGCATCCCTTTCTTTATAAGGATCAGGTATTGCCGAAGTTAAATATTGACGAACCCTAAGATCATTTAGGTAGTCAACTAATAAGGGGATATCGGCTTCTCTATATTCTCTCAGTATGAGCATAATTTATCCTTATTAGACAGAAGAAAGAAAAGCGAGCCTAACAAATCCTCGGCAACGGTTCCCCATTTAACCAATCCACCATGCTCTGGCCGCCAAACTGGGTACGCATTTGCACAAACTGCTGAGCGTCTTCCTGTACCGTTCCAATGTCATTCACAGAACCCGTTCTTGCCGCAACTCCTGAGCCGATACATGCACCATTTTCTGCCCTTCAACAACCACAATGCCGGTATCTGTTTGCAAGGCTGTTTGTCGGGCCAGCTCAGCAGCACGCTTAATAGCCTGTAACGAGGCCCGCAGATCAGGGTCTTTTGCTTTAGCTAATTCTTGCTGCGTCATTCTTTCTCTCCCCATTCGAGCATTAAAGGCTCCACTCCGGAATTATCATACAGTGCCCAAGCATCAACCTGTGGGCGGTAATGGCGCTCAAAGTTACTACGGCCCGCGGCAAAACGGCGACGAATCACTTCCTCAGGAATATGGTGGCCCCCTTGCTTCACTCGCTCAGCCACCCGTGCAACGGCAACCTCAGCTGAGGGCAAGGCTAGAAAAAATAGACAAACGTGATAGCCCTGCTGTTGCCACTGACGGATATGGCGCAGATAAGTCAGCCCCGACAGTGTGGTTTCAATGGCAAAGCTATCACCACGACTTACGCTCTCTGCAATCTCTGAAAGCATCAACTTACCTGCTTTCACCGCTGCCTTCTCAGGCGCAAAAGGAGCCAATCCTGCCGCAATTAAATCAGCATTAATAAAGCGCGGGCACTGTGCCTCCGCTGGCAGAAAGGATCGGGCAAAGGTTGTCTTTCCTGCGCCATTCGGCCCCGCAATGATGATAATTTTCTTACCCACAACACCTCCTCAACAAATCCTCGGCAACTGCTCCCCATTTAACCAATCCACCATGCGCTGGCCGCCAAACTGGGTACGCATCTGCACAAACTGCTGGGCATCCTCCTGCACGGTGCCGATGATGGCGGCCTGTTGGCCAAGGGGATGGGCGCGCATCACAGCTAGGAGCTGCTCGGCGTGTTCGGCGGGGCAAATGGCGATCAACTTGCCTTCGTTGGCGACATAAAGCGGATCAAGGCCCAAGAACTCGCAGGCGGCACGCACAGGCTCGCGCACGGGAATGGCAGCCTCCTCCAACTGCATGCCCACGCCGGACTGTTGGGCCAATTCGTTGAGGGTATTGCCCAAGCCACCACGGGTTGGGTCGCGCAGGCAGCGAATGCTCGGCACCGCTTCCAACATCGCCGCCACCAAGAGCGCGAGGTTTTGGCTGTCGGAGCCGATGTCGGCCTCAAAGCCCAAGCCTTCGCGCAGGGACAAAATGGTCACACCGTGGTCGCCAATGCTGCCGGAAATCAGGATTTTGTCGCCGGGGCGCGCTTGATCGCCGGAGAGGTACAGCCCTTCGGGAACCACGCCCACGCCGGTGGTGGTGATAAAGACACCATCGCCCTTGCCCCGCTCCACTACCTTGGTGTCGCCAGTGACGATGGGCACTCCGGCTTCGCGGGAAGCCTTGGCCATCGAATCGACAATGCGTTTCAGGTCAGCCAGCGGAAAGCCTTCTTCCAGAATGAAGCTGGCAGCCAGATAGCAGGGCTTCGCGCCGGACATGGCCACATCATTCAAAGTGCCATGTACCGAGAGGCTGCCAATGTCGCCACCAGGGAAGAACAGCGGCGCAATCACATGGCTGTCGGTGGCCATCACTACCTGTCCGGCGGGCAGGGTGAATTGGGCTTGGTCGTTGCCTTGGTTCAGCCATTCGTTGTCGAAGGCTTGGGCAAAGAGTTCGCGGATCAGCTCGGCGCTGGCCCGTCCGCCGCCGCCGTGGATCATTTCCACGCAGCCGTTTAAATTCAGCGCCATCACTGGGCTCCTGCCGCGCGCAAATGGCGGCCATAGGTGTAATAAGCGGCGCACGCGCCTTCGGAGGACACCATGCACGAGCCCAAGGGATTGGCGGGGGTGCAGGCCGTGCCGAACAAGCGGCAGTCTTGGGGACGCTTCGCGCCGCGCAAAATGGCCGGACACTCGCAGGCTTTGTGTTCTTGGGCGGGCAGTTCCGGCAGCTCAAAACGGCGCTCGGCATCAAAGGCGGCGTATTCGGGGCGCAGTTGCAGGGCGCTGTCGGGCAAAAAGCCGAGGCCGCGCCATTCAAAGGTCGAGCGCAACTCGAACACCTGATCCATCAAAGCACGGGCCTTAAGGTTGCCCTGCTCGGTGACGGCGCGGGTGAATTGGTTTTCCACCTCGGAGCGGCCTTGGTTGAGTTGGCGCACCAGCATCAGCAGAGCTTGGAGCACGTCCAGCGGCTCGAATCCGGCAATCACCACCGGCGTGCCGTAACGGGCGGGAAACTCCGCATAGGCTTGGCTGCCAATTACGGTACTGACGTGGGCAGGGCCAATAAAGCCGTGCAGTTGCAGCATCCCCGCTTCCGATTCGGGGCTGGCCAAAATGGCGTGCATGGCCGGTGGGGTCAACACATGGTTGCAGAAGATGGACAGGTTGCTCAGGCCGCGCTGACGGGCGTGTTCCACCAATAAAGCGGTGGGCGGTGTGGTGGTTTCAAAGCCGATGGCCAGAAATACCACTTCGCGTGTCGGGTTGTCTTCGGCCAGCTTGAGCGCCTCCAAGGGCGAATAGAGCATGCGGATGTCCGCGCCCTCGGCCTTGGTTTTCAGCAGGGTTTGGCGGTTGGAAGCGGGAACGCGCAGCAAGTCACCGTAGGTGCAGAGGATCACTTCCGGATGGCGGGCCAAGGCAATGGCTTTATCCAGCCGCGCAATGGGCAATACACATACCGGACAACCCGGCCCGTGGATCAGCTGTACATTCTCCGGCAGTAAATCCGGCAAACCGTAGCGGAAAATCGCGTGGGTATGGCCGCCGCAAAACTCCATCAACCGGTAGGCGCGCTCCGGTCGCGCTTCGGCTTTGATGCAGGCGGCCAATTGGCGGGCTTTGTCGCCGTCGCGGAATTCGTCCACATACTTCATGGTTGGCCTTCCAGCGCAGCTTGGCGGGCGGCCTCCAATTGGCCGAGGGACTCCAACAACGCCAAGGTGCGTTCGGCTTCTTCAGGATTCAGGCGTTGCAGCGCGCAGCCCACATGCAAAATCACATAGTCGCCCACCTGAACGCCGTCCAACAGGCTGATGTTGATGCTTTTACGCAGCCCCCCGATTTCCGCCAGCGCATTGTGCTCATCCAGCACCTCCTCAATCCGAACCGGAATGGCCAAACACATCTACCGCACCTCATCTGTATTCATTGAGCGATGACGCAAAGCCATCTGCACCACCCACGCCTGTCCCAGCGCCAAACCCGAATCGTTGACCGGCACCCGACGCGGGATAAAAACCTCTAACCCCTGAGCCCTTAAACCCGCTGCCACACCCTCGCGCAGCCAGCGATTGAGGAAACAACCACCGCTCAGCACCAGCTGTTTTAAGCCAGTGTGCTGGCTGGCTTGCTGCACCCAATCGCACAGGGCGGCAATGATAACGCCATGGGCCAGCTCACTACCCTGCTGTGGGCTGTAAGATCCATCCGCCAACTCGGCCAGCAAGGGATAAAGGCTGAGTTGCTGCTCGGCGTTGATCTGCCAGAGTTTGGGCGGCTGCTCAGGGAGCTGCTCGACCAAGGCTTCGAGGCGCATGGCGGCTTGAGCCTCAAACTGCTGACGCGCACCCAAGCCTAGCAAGCCCGCCACGGCATCGAAGACGCGGCCCATACTGTGGCTGAGTGGACAGTTCAAACCCCGCACCAGCATCTGTATCACCACATTGCTGCCAGCGTATTCGGCAAAACGCGGCGGGATTTCGGCGCTACGACCCAAGGCATGCAAGGCAGCAGCGGCCATACGCCACGGCTCACGGGCGGCTTGATCGCCACCGGGCAAGGCCAAGGGCGTTAACTCACCCAAAGGCTGAAAACCGCTGGCCTCCACACGCAACAACTCACCACCGCGCCAACGACCATCCCAACCCAAACCGCTGCCGTCCAAGGCTAACCCCAAGAGCGGGCCTTCTAAAGCGTACTCGGCCATCACCGCCGCAATGTGGGCTTGATGGTGTTGCACCGGATGCAAGGGAATGTGCCATTGCGCCGCCAATTGTTGGGCCAAGCGCGCCGTGTGGCTGTCAGGGTGTAGGTCGCAGGCGATGTGCTCCGGCTGTACCCCAAGCTGCTGGCGTAGTTGTTCAATGCGCGGGGCTAAAGCACGGCAGCCCTCGGCATCATCCAAATCACCCATCGGCACCGACAGGCAGGCTTGGTCGCCTTGGGTCAGGCAAAAGGTATTTTTCAGGTAGCCGCCCAGCGCCAATACCGAGGGGCCAGAGTGCTGTAAAGGCAGAATTAGCGGCGCAAATCCTCGGCCGGCACGAATGGGGATTGGCTCCCATCCTCGTCCATCGACTACTGAATCATCGCAGGGGCTGATAATCTCTCGGTCGTGCATCAGCCATAGATCGGCGATGTCGGCCAGTTGAGTGCGGGCCTGCGCGTTATCAGCAATCAGTGGCGCTCCGCTGCGGTTGGCGCTGGTCATCACCAGATACAGTGGGCACGGCTGAGTCAACCAATCCGTCCCCATCGGTCGCCCTAAGTATTCGTGAAACAGCAGCCAATGCAGCGGCGTATGGGGCAGCATCACGCCCAAGCAGCGCAAATCCGGCGCAAGATTGGGCGCTAATGGGCTTGCGGCTTTCGGTTGAAAATCGGCTAAAACAATGGGCGCAGCGGTGCTGGTCAAGGCCTCACGAGCCGCAGGATTGAGCTGCACCAGCGCCTCTAAAGAGGCTAGATTTAACGCCATTACCGCTAGAGGTTTAGCAGGGCGCTGTTTGCGCTGACGCAACCGTGCCACCGCCTCAGCATTGCGCGCATCGCAGGCCAGATGAAAACCGCCCACGCCGCGCAGGGCTAGAATTTCCCCACGCGCCAAAGCAGCCACCGCCAAGACCAGCGGATCGCCCGCTACAACCTCGCCGCCCTTGGATTCGCACCACAGTTTCGGGCCGCACTCAGGGCAGGCATTGGGCTGGGCGTGAAAACGGCGATGGGCTGGATTTTGATACTCCTGCGCACAGTCTGGACATTGACGAAACGCCGCCATGCTGGTTTGGGCGCGGTCATAGGGCAAGGCGCGTATCAGGCTGTAACGTGGCCCACAGTGGGTACAGTTGATAAAGGGATAACGCCAACGCCGATCCGCCGGATCAAACAACTCTGCCAAACACTCAGGGCAGACAGCGGCATCTAAGGGCATGGCCAGCGGGGCATCTGCGGATTGGCTTTGGCTGTCCACAATCAGGAACTCAGACGGAACGGCCTCAGCGGGCAGCGGCTCGGCACGAAGCTCATCTAGGCGCGCTAGAGGCGGCAACGAAGCCCGCAACCGCGCCTCAAAACCTGCCAACACCTGAGCAGGCCCGTACAGATCAAGGCAAACCTGCGCACCCTGATTGCATACCTGTCCGGTTAAGCCCAGCTCGGTAGCCAAGCGGAACAGGTGCGGACGCAGGCCCACTCCCTGCACCTGCCCCCTGAGGTACAAACGCTGGCCTTGCCATTGCGCTGGCGAATCACTCAGAGCAGCGACTCCAACGCTTTGGCTTGGGCGTGCAAGGCTTCAATCCGAATACGGATGCGCGCAGCTCGGCGGCGTTCGATCCACGCCAACCAATCGGCCATGCCTTCGCCGGTGCGGGCGGAGACTTGGATCACCTCAACGGTCGGATTCACCCGCCGTGCATAGGCAATGCAAGCGTCCACGTCAAAATCCAGATGCGGCAGTAAATCCACCTTGTTCAGCAGCATCAAATCGGCGGCATGGAACATATCCGGATACTTGAGCGGCTTATCCTCACCCTCCGTCACCGAGAGGATGGCGACCTTGTGCGCCTCGCCCAGATCAAAGGCCGCTGGGCATACCAGATTGCCGACGTTCTCAATAAAGAGTACCCCGCCTTCCAGACTTTTAAGCCGCTCCAGAGCCTGCCCCACCATATGAGCATCCAGATGGCAGCCTTTGCCGGTGTTGATTTGGATGGCTTCCACACCCGTAGCCCGAATGCGCTCGGCATCGTGGTCGGTTTGCTGATCGCCTTCAATCACCGCTAAGGACCAGCGGCGATCCAGTTGCTCAATGCTGCGGGTCAGCAAGGTGGTTTTACCCGAGCCGGGACTGGAAACCAGATTCAGTGCAAACACCGATTGCGCTTCTAAGCGGGCGCGGTTTTCGGCGGCATAACGGTCGTTTTTACCCAGAATATCCTGCTCAATCCGCAGCATGCGGCTTTGACTCAACCCCGGTGCATGGGCACGCGCTGGGCCTTTGCCAAAATGCAGGTTTAAGCCTTCCACCACCAAAGGACTGGCCGCCGCAGGCTTTTGCAGCAATAGGGAATGGCTGTGTGTGTGATCGTGCGGGTGGGCATGATCATGGTGATGATCGTCCGAATGAGGGTGATGATGACCCTCAATCCGCGTTTCTCCCGGGGCACAACCGCAAACCGTACACATACTCAGTCCACCTCCAACTCTTTGACCCGCAGCTCGTCGCCCTGCGTGACCTGTACCTGATGGCTGCCACATTGAGGGCAGCTGTCGTAGCGTTGCCGAATCGGGATTAGGGCGTTACAGCCCAAGCACCAGCCCCGCCCCGGCAGTTCGATAATTTCCAAGAGTGCGCCTTCAGCCAAGGTATCGCGGGCCACGGCCTCAAAACAAAAGTGCAGCGCGTGGGCATCCACGGCTGCTAAAGGCCCAATTTCCAGCCATAGGGTTTTGACCCGTGTAAATTGCTGGCTTTGAGCTTGGTCTTCCAAGAGCTGAATCAAGCCTTCAGCAATGGACATTTCATGCATGACTCGACTCCCAATGCAGCACAAAATCCACACAGGGATCAATGGACAGCACCAAGGCTCGCACCAGCGCTTCAGCCTCAGCGGGATCAGTCGGCAGAACCAAGCCGCTCAGTTGGCGCGTCAGCACGCCCTGTGGGTGAAAATTCCAATCGGTAGGGGCGATCATTTGCCATTGGCGCACCTGCTGGCCTTGCACCTGAACCCGCTGTAACAAGCAGCCACGTGCCGTTTTAACCCGCCCCACTCCTTCCCCAGCCTCTAAACCCGGAATGCAAGCAATGGTTGGAGGATGGTTCAGACCAGCAACAGCCTGAGCAGCGCGGCGCATCAGGGCCTGTACTCGCTGAACTAACTGCTCCCCTAAACTAACACCCGCTTGAGCCGCCGCCGCGGGGCCCGTGGTACGCGGTTGGCCGTTAATCTCTGCTTCCATCTGCCCCAAACGCAGATTAGGCAGTAATGCCGTTAGACCGAGTAAATCCAAAACATCAGGCAAGGGCTGTTGAGGATGTTGGCTAGACAGCGCTGGATGCGGCGATAACCAATCACCTTGGGCGCAAGCCTCCACCTCTGGCCAGCGGGCTTGCAACTCCGTCATACAGCGGTGCAATGGTTGGGGATCGTGCAGCATGGGCTGCACCCGAAATCCCAGCCAAGGCTGCAATTCATTAATGCCCTGCTGACAGCGTTGGAGCAGCGCTTTCAGGGACGCTAGGGGTAAGGGCAACGGCCAATCCTGCACCAGCCGCACTAGGGATTCGCGGATCAGCTCCAATTCGGTTAAACGACTACGCGCTAACTCCACTTCTGGTGCGGCCTGCCAATTCACTGCCTGTTCTAAGGCCCGCACGGCGGCTACCTGCTGCGCACCCGCACAGAGGGCAAACAACAGCGGAATGCGCTCTAACAAGGCCACAGGTGATAATCCCACCAAGAGTTGGCTGATCGCCACCACCGGGCGCTGCAATACCACCTGAGCCGAGCGCACTACCTGATCTTGGCAGTCAAGCCGAATACTGAGTTGACCGCTGAGGCTCATACCTCAGCCTCCTGCCCCAGCAGACGCTGAAACAAACCTCGGCGGCTTACGCCTGCTGTAGGAGTACGGGTAAGCTCGGCTAACAGCAAATCTAAAATCTGCTCGGCCAGCTGCTGTGCTTCATCCTGAGCGTTAAAATCCTGCATCGGTGAACACAGGGAAGCAGTGGCGTAAGTGCCTAAGCCCTCTGCTTGATGAAGCAGGCACTCATAGTCCCCGCTCGGCAAGGACAGCAACCGGGTATCGCCCTTTAGTGCATGCTGATGGGCTGCGGACTGCCAAAACAGATTCATGCACCAAGGGGTAATCAGCACCCCCAGCCAGTCATGCTCGGCAATGGCTTGCCAACCCAGCAGCTCCACCCGCAGAGCCGGATTTACCACCGGCAAATCGGCCATACGCTGATGCACGGCCTGAAAATAGGCTTCAATGGCGGGGGCGGTGCTGATCACTTAAACATCCACCACCATAAATTGCTCACGCGCGCCTTCGCAACGTGGGCAGCACCAATGGGCTGGAAGCTGGCTAAAGGGCGTTCCGGCAGGAATCTGCCACACCTCGTCGCCTTGGGCCGGATCGTACTGATACCAGCAGATTTTGCACTCCAGTACTGCATCATCCGAGAGGCGCTGGTCATCGCCCAAATAGCTGCCCTCAAAGCGGGTGCTCACAGCAATACCTCGCGCATTTCGCGCAAGCGCTCGGCGGAGTCGGCCAAATCCTCAGTGGCAGCACAGGCTACTTGAGGCATACTCGTCACCTCTAGGGTATCGAGGATCAGTTGATCGCCGCTGTTAAAGTACTGTACCCGCCAAATCCCCGGCGTGGCCGTGCTTTGGATGCGGCAATTGCCGTAGCCACGCGAAAGAATCAAAGCCGGGCCTATGCCTAAATATTGGGCCAAAAATTGGTGATCCGGTGGCGAAAAAGGCAGTAAGGATAGATTGACCACATGGGGCTCATCATGGAGCCCAGCATTACAGGACTGAGTTTGCTGCCGGTCAGCCGCTTCTAACAGCTCTATCAGTACCGGGCCTGCATTAACTAAACCCTCGGGTAAATCGGTTACCAAGGGCCAACGCGCTCCGGCAAAGCTGTGCTCAGATACCAAGGCCGGAATATCAGCCACCTCTAACCATTGCTGGATAGGATGACCTTCAGGGTCTAGCTGTTGCACCCACCACAATCCAGCCAACAGGGTTTCTTGGATACGTGCGGGCTGTGGGCCTTGCAATTGGATAGATACTTCGCCCTCGCCCAAGATTTGCTGGATCAGCCTGACGGCAACCTCCGGTAAATCGTCCAACACCAAGGGAGCTTGCTGCGGATTTGAGGGCCAGCACTCCAAGGCAATCTGGACGTGCTCTAAATAGCGCAACACCTGCGGATGCTGCTCCAATATCTCGGACTCTGGCAGCAGCGGCGCGTTAAAGGTGTTCATCTCCTGCGGCATCGGCATATAGCTCAGGCCATCGTCTTCGTGACGAGCGCCTGCACCCATTCCGGCCAATAACGGCAATTCAGGATTCACAGAGCATCTCCCGCGCTGGAACAACCTGACACTGGGCTATTAACAGCTAAAGTTTGCAGCGGAATCTGTGGCGTGCGCGCCAGTAGCGGCGGAATTTGCTTCAGATATGCGTCCCAATCCAGCATCCGCGACAGGCTCCCCAGATACTGGCTGTGTTTGAGAAAGACCAAGGTCGGCCAGAGTGTGAACCCATAACGTGCCTGCAACCTAGGCTCCAAGGCCCGCTCTACCAAGGCGGCACTGAGCATGGGGAAAGCTTTCAGTAATTCGGGCAACACCACGGCTACGTCTAGGGATTCGGGGAAACGCTGCGGATCCTCATGCAAAAACAGCACACACAGGGGTTGGGCCTGTAGATAAGCCTCACAATCGGCTTCTCCGAGCTGCGGAATACCCAAATCTATCAGGCGCTGAAATAAGGGGTGGGTCATCAGCGAGAACCTCCAGCGGGAAATGGGCGTAAATGCTCCGGCAATTCGGGTTCGCGATTGAGGTCAGCAAAGCAACGGCTCAGGGCTTCAAAATCTCCTCGGCTGGCCGCTTGCAGGGCCAGCAAAGCCTCTTGAATCTGCCCTGCTCGTTCGGGGGTTAGGATTTCGCGGGCGCTGTCTAAAAACACCAGCAGCCAGTCACCGATTTGGGGCACATCAATCAGACGAATATCCACCCAACGGGTTTCAGCATCCGCTGTGCATAAAGCACGCAGGGACTCTAGCGCTACCACCTGCATAGGAATACCGATACACATGCTTAATCCTGCTCACTGGGCTGCGGAATAAAGCGAATATCCCCATGACGATAAGCACATTGCTCATCCGGGCGGCCATGCTCATAGGGCGTTAGTGCTAAGGGTTCTGGTGCTAGCTCCGTTGCCGGATCATCCGCTGCACGCTGCTCCGGTACAACACCCTGCTCGGCTAAAAAATCTAAGGCAATCTGCAACGCGGGCTCTAATTGAGCACGCACAGGCTCGCGCAAACTGCCGCCAAAATCGTCCAGCTCTTCCGGTTGCACGCCAATCAACAGCAACTCTTTGGGATAGGAGCCACTAAAAGCAGCCAGCGCCAATACGTCCTGAAACCCGGTTTGATGCAGGCTCATACGTTTAGCGCCCATAAATTTGGGTACTTCGTCATCGCGTACAATTTTTAGGCTGCCGGGAGCTAAGCCGTAGTCCACCGCATCAAACACGATCAGGATTTCCGCCTGCTGCACATAGGGCACTAGATACAACCCTTGGGTTCCGCCATCCATGAGTTGCACCGGTTCGGGAAAACGATAGCGGCTGTTGAGCAATTCTACACAACGCACGCCAAAGCCTTCGTCAGCCCAGAGCAGGTTGCCGATGCCTAAAATCAGAATACTGCCACTCATGAAATAACCTGTAGGGCAAATTTCCCAAGGCTGAAGGGATATCAAGCCTTGGGAATGGGAGTATCAGTCGGGTTTATCGTCTTTAAACATGCGCCAGCCACCGATCATGGTGGATACCAGCGATTGTCGGGACATGATGTCCTCACGAATGGCCAGATACACATGGATCATCACGAAAACAATGATGTACCACATGCCCAAATGGTGCCAAGTATGCACATCCTGACTTTGACCAAGTAAGGGAATCACCCAGCCAAAGGCTTGATCGGCCCAGCTTCCTACCCCTAAGCCTTCTCCATAGAGAGCAAAGCCGGTGATAATCATGAAGATAGCCCCCAGCACAAAGACGCTGAACATGGCCAATTGCCCCAAAGGGTTATGGCCGATGTATTTTTTCGGCACCTTTTCTAAAAACAGGTACCAGCGTACTTCGTGCCACAACTCACGCCACCAACTGATCCGATGTACCGGCACCAAAAACAGCTCGCGGGCATGGTGATTGCCGACAAAAGCCCAATAGATACGCCCGATCAGCCCCAAAGCCAGCACATAACCGGCAGCAAAGTGAGCAAAACGGATGTAACCCATCAGGTAATTGTCGATGGCTTCACCGGGCATAGTGGGTAAGGGTGAGCCAATCAGATAGCCGGTTACACTCAAAATCACGATGCACAAAGCTGTTGTCCAGTGCCAGAGGCGCACCGGCGCTTCGTACACATAGACGGCGGTTTGTTTGCGTACCTGTTCCCCAGTGTGTAACGCATGTTCCTGTGTCATAGCAGGCTCCTTGGGTTAGCGTACCTTCACTCGGGTCAGCTCTTGACCGTCCGGCGACATCACATGCGTCGCGCAGGCCAGACAGGGATCAAAGCTGTGCAGGGTACGCAGGATTTCCACCGGCTCATCCGGACGCTCCATCGGTGTGTTCAGCAACGAGGCTTCATAGGCACCGATATTGCCCTTGTTGTCACGCGGTGAGGCGTTCCAAGTGGTGGGAACAATGGCCTGATAGTTCTCGATCTTGCCGTCTTTAATCTTGATCCAGTGGCCCAAGGCCCCACGCGGCGCTTCATTGATGCCCACGCCTTTGGCTTCTTTCGGCCAAGTTTTGGGATCCCATTTCTCCACGTTGGCAGTCGCACGGTCACCGTTTTTGATGTTGGTGACCAGGGCGTTCCAGTCGTCGAACATGCTATCTACGGCCAGCTCGCACTCCAGAGCCCGCGCTAAGGTACGGCCCAGAGTGGAAGGTAGGAATTGCTTCAGCCCCAAATCCAAACCGGTGGCTTGGTTGAAGGCCGACAGCGAGCGATCTACCTGCTCTTTGACGTTCTCACGGCCTGAAGCATAGGCAATGACATAACGTGCCAGTGGGCCAACCTCCATCGCATGACCCTTCCAGCGTGGGGCTTTAATCCAGCTGTATTTATGGGCCTCGTCCAAGGCTTCAATGTTGGTCTTGGTGCCTTTGGTGTTCGGGCCTAATTCGAATTTAGGCTCGGTAACGCCATCCCAAGGATGCAAGCCTTTGCTCTCGTCGGCGTACTGATACCAAGAGTGGGTGACAAACTCCTGTATTTCCTCAGGGTCGCGCACATTGACCGGCAACACTTCGTTCCAGTTACCGTTGATGATGGCACCGGCGGGTAGCAGATCAGTAGACTTATCCCCCGGCAGGCGGGTAAAGGTGCCGTAAGACAGCAGGTTTTGACCGGCCAAACCACCGCCGTACAACCAATCTTTGTAGATGGTCGCCACAGCCATCAAATCCGGCAGATAGACATTCTTCACAAAGTGCTGAGCTTCTTTAATGCGCTCCAGCACAAAATTCAGGCTGGTCATATTAATGGGCGCGCCGGAAGCCCCCACATCATCCAGATTAATAGCACAGGGCACACCGCCGACCATATAGTTAGGGTGCGGGTTCTTGCCCCCGAAGATGGTGTGGATTTTGACGATGTCTTTCTGTAAATCCAGTGCTTCCAGATAATGCGTCACCGCCATCAAATCCGCTTCCGGCGGTAATTTATAGGCGGGGTTATCCCAGTATCCGTTGCTGAACAGACCTAACTGGCCGCTCTCGACGAATTTTTTCAGGCGGTTTTGCACATCGCGGAAATAGCCGGGGCTGGACTTGGGATTACCGGGAGCCAAGCTCTGTTGCAGCTCAGAAGTGGCTTTAGGATCGGCCTTCAGCGCATTCACTGGGTTGACCCAATCCAGCGCGTGCAGGTGGTAAAAATGCACGATGTGGTCGTGTACCTGAAGGGTTTTATCCATCAGGTTGCGGATGATGTGCGCGTTATAGGGAATTTGGATGCCCAGCGCATCCTCCACCGCGCGCACTGAGGTCAGGGCATGGGTTCCAGTGCAAACGCCACAAATGCGCTCCACAAAGGCCCAAGCATCGCGGGGATCGCGACCCTTGAGAATCACCTCCAGACCGCGCCACATGGTACCAGTGGATACCGCGTTGGTGATGATGTTGTCGGCGTTGACGTTCACTTCGCAACGCATGTGGCCTTCGATGCGGGTAACTGGGTCAACGACAATACGGCGGCCCGAGTTATCGAGCTGGCTGGCATTCAAACTCATGCCTGATCTCCCTTAGATTGCTGGGCACGTTTGATAGCAGTCACAGCGGCATGGGCGGCAACAGCCGCTCCTACACCACCGGCTACAGCCATACCGATCTGGTCAGCATTTTTCTCAATGCCAAACTGTGGAATTTTGCTCAGGCGATCATAGAACGAGCCTTTATCCCAGAAGCCATCCTCCGAGCAGCCGATACAACCGTGACCGGCTTGGATGGGGAAGGAAGTTCCTTCATTCCAACGCACAGTAGAACAGGCGTTATAGGTAGTTGGGCCTTTACAGCCGACTTTGTACAGGCAATAGCCCTTACGCGCACCCTCATCGTCCCAAGCCTCCACAAACTGGCCCGCATCAAAATGGGGACGGCGGTAGCATTTATCGTGAATGCGCTGACCGTAGAACATCTTCGGACGGCCTTGACGATCCAACTCCGGCAGCTTGCCGAAAGTCAGCATGTAGGTGATAACACCGGTCATCACCTCAGCAATCGGCGGACAACCGGGCACCTTGATGATGGGTTTATCGGTAATCACTTTGTGGATCGGTACGGCATTGGTTGGATTCGGGCGGGCGGCTTGTACACAACCCCAGCTCGCGCAGCTTCCCCAAGCGATCACCGCTTTAGCATCTTTAGCCGCGTGTTTGAGCTGATCTAAGAAGGGCTTACCACCAACGATACAGAACATGCCGTCTTCATTCAGGGGTGGATTGCCCTCCACCGCCAGAATGTATTCGCCCTTATATTTACGCATGGTCTCTTCAAGGGCGGCTTCGGCTTGATGTCCTGCGGCCGCCATCAGGGTATCGTCGTAATCTAAAGAGATCATCGACAACACCACATCCTTCACCAAAGGATGGGCGGAGCGAATAAAGGATTCCGAGCAGCAGGTACATTCCAAACCGTGAATCCACAGCACTGGAGTACGCGGCTTAGTTTCCATCGCATGGGCAATGCGCGGCGCAAAGGTCGGGCCAAGACCCAAGGCCGCAGCGGTTAAGCTGCAATATTTGAGGAAGCTGCGCCGGGTAATACCTTGACGGCGCATAACCTCGTAAAAAGTTTCGAGTTGAGACATGCCGGTTCCCTAAAGGCTGCCGTACCGGGAGGACATTCTCAGCGGTGTCCCCTCTGGCCCAGCGAAAGATGGAAGCTGCTACAAAATCCTCCCAACGCAACAGAGCAACATCTCTTGGCTCTGTTGGATGGTGAACAAACTTTGTCATGGTTCAATTGGGCAGCATTGTACTCAACCCGAGGCCGAAAAAAATGCCTGAAATCATGGATCAGCTAATCAATCGGCCAGCACCTGTTGCACCAATAAAGGCAAGAGCGCCCCTGCTGCGCCGGTTAGCTGGAATTCGCGCTCTGACCCCAGCGCCAAATTTTGCGGATTAATATGTATAACCCAAGCGCCAGAACGTGCCGCCAACTGAGGAATTTGCGCAGCGGGATACACCACACCAGACGTACCCACCGACAACAGCAGATCGCACTGAGCAGCCGCTTCAAAAGCTTGCGTTAGGGCTTGTTCGGGCAACATTTCACCAAACCAGACCACTCCGGGACGTATCAGCCCGCCGCAATCTACACAAACTGGCGGCGCTAAAAGCTGCTCACCCTGGCTCGTATCCAAAGGCTGCGGAGGGTCTAAAGCCTTGGCACAACGCATACAGCGCGGATGGTGCAAACTGCCGTGCAGATGCAGCACTGAAGGACTACCCGCACGCTCGTGCAAGTCATCCACATTTTGGGTAATTAGGGTTAAACGAGGAACATGCCGAGCTAATTCAGCAATGGCTTGATGGGCTGGATTAGGCGCAACTTTGAGCACTTTAGCACGTCGCCACTCATACCAACCCCAGACTAAATCGGGGTCACGCAAAAACGCTTCAGTTGTGGCTAAATCTTCTGGATCAAAATTCGACCACAACCCTGTAAGGGCATCGCGGAAAGTCGGAATACCACTTTCCGCTGATACCCCTGCTCCGGTAAATACCACCCAGTGCTGAGCACTCCGCATGGCCTCCAAAAACTTAGGAGGCCAAAGGATTTCTGAGACTGTATTTACCGGAGTCACACGCAAATCCTCTTACTCAACTTTAGGCTGAGCAGGAGCTAGTTCCTTGGTTTTAGGAGCAGCTTCGGCTTTAGGAGCTTCAGCGGCTTCGGCTTCTTTTGCTTCCGACTCTACTTCTTCAGTAGGTGCTTCAGCATCAGTGGCTAGGGCTGCTTTCAAGTCTTTAATACTCAGCAACTCTAACTCAAACACCAAGACGGAGTTGGCTGGAATCACTGGGCTTGGGCTTTGCTCACCGTAGGCTAACTTGCTGGGGATATAGAGTTTGTACTTCTCCCCTACATGCATCAACTGCAAACCCTCAATCCAGCCAGGAATTACACCACCTACCGGCAGATCAATAGGGCTACCTCGCTCAATGGAGCTGTCAAACAGGGTACCGTCAATTAAACGGCCTTCGTAGTGAACAGTGACGATATCATCCAAGCTAGGCTGTTCACCTTCAGCGGCTGCTTTAATGACTTCGTACTGCAAACCAGAGGCTGTGGTTTTAACGCCGGGACGCTTGGCGTTGTCCTCAAGGTATTTCTGACCTGCTTTAAGGTTTGCCTCACTTTGCTCAGCCATGCGCTCTTCGGCTTTGGCTTGCAAGAGGGTGAAGGCTTGCATCAACTCTTCGTCTGAGACCTGCTGTTTCTTTTTATTCAGCGCATCCTGAATTCCGGCTGCTACTGCATGAGGATCAAGATCCTCTATGCCGTCTTGCAGCATGCTTTTCCCCATATTTAAGCCAATACCGTAGGATGCCTTTTGTACTGAAGTACTCAGTTCGACACCGGCCTGCTGCTGTTCACACCCTGCCAGAACCAGACCGACAAGGGCCAGCGCAGGTGTCAAACGTTGGAATTTCATGTGATGTCCTTAGAGGCGCCACAAGGGCGAAAGAGTGGATCAGAGTAGCAGGCACTCAGGAACACTGGCTAGGGGGAAATCAAGGATCGTTTGAGTCAACCCATTCCGAAGCGAGTCTGGAAAACTCAAGCTCAGGAACTGGGTTTGTCGCATGTATCGCCTAGGTGGTTCGATCAAGCAAAGATGCAGCACCCTGAGCAGCGCAGATGTTTGAACTCTAATGCGGGTTAAAGTCTAGGATTAAAAAACCGGAAAGCAAAAAGCCCCTTTAAAAGGGGCTTTTTGCTTGAGGTATGGCGCAGCGGACGGGACTCGAACCCGCGACCCCCGGCGTGACAGGCCGGTATTCTAACCGACTGAACTACCGCTGCGTGGTTGCGTAAAAAAAGCGACTGCTTGAGTCGCTTTTTCTGCTAGAATTTTGCGCTTCAGTCTACGCTAAACTCTTTAATGTGGCGCAGCGGACGGGACTCGAACCCGCGACCCCCGGCGTGACAGGCCGGTATTCTAACCGACTGAACTACCGCTGCGCATTACCTCGAGTGGTGGGTGATGACGGGATCGAACCGCCGACCCTCTGCTTGTAAGGCAGATGCTCTCCCGGCTGAGCTAATCACCCTTGTGCTCTCGAAGTGGTGCGCATTTTAGAGAGTGAAACGCAGGTACGCAAGTACTTTTTTCAAAAAAATTTAAATATTTGAATAATGTCCCACAAAGTACCCTCTCAAAGCGGTCTTGAAAGCGCGCCAGCATTGGTTCTGTAAGCACTACAGGGAATAATGCAACTTTGCTTTTTTAAAGGATCTAGGCTCCATGTGGTTTCGTAACTTACTTGTGTATCGCCTCACCCGCTCTATTCCCTTAGACCCCGAAACCTTGGAAGCCGCCCTCAATACCAAAGCGGCCCGCCCCTGCCCCAGCCAAGAACCCAGCACCTATGGCTTCACCGCCCCCTTAGGCAAAGCAGAACATCTGCCCCGTGTACACGCTAGTAATGGCTTTCTACTGATCGCCGCCCGCAAAGAAGAACGCATTCTGCCCAACAGCGTGGTGCGAGATCAGCTGCAGGAAAAAATCGACGAAATTGAAACCCAGCAGATGCGCAAGGTGTATAAAAAAGAGCGCGATCAGCTTAAAGAAGAGCTGATGCACACTCTGATGCCCCACGCTTTTATCCGTAAAGCCACCACTTGGGCCGCCATAGCGCCACAACAAGGATGGATCTTGGTCGACAGTGCCAGCCCGAAAAAAGCGGAGGATTTACTTTCAACCCTGCGCGAAGCTCTGGGCTCTCTGCCGGTGCGGCCTCTAAGCCTTAAAGTGGCCCCCTCTGCAACCCTCACCCGCTGGGTACAGGAGTGCCAAGCCAGCCACAGCCTAAACCTACTCAATGAATGCGAGCTGCAAGATACCCACGAAGACGGCGGCAGCATCCGCTGCAAGGGCCAAGACCTGACCAGCGAGGAAATTCAACAGCATCTGCAAGCGGGCAAACGTGTTACTCAATTGGCATTGGGCTGGCAGGATCAGCTGTCCTTTGTGCTGGATGAAAAACTCTGCCTCAAACGCCTGCGCTTTGACGATCTGTTGCAAGAACAGGCGGAGCAAGAAGGCGGCGATGAGGATCTCGCTCAGCAAGATGCCAGCTTTAGCCTGATGATGCTGACCCTCAGCCAGTTTTTACCCGCCCTTATTGAGGCTTTAGGCGGCGAAGAACTGCCCAGCGAAGGCTAATTGGGTAACCATTGCCGTATCCGCTGCGAAAACTCGGGTACGGCGCAGCACAGGTAAATATTAGCCAGCGCATTGAGCAGCGCGACCAAAAAAAACAGCTCTGGGATACTTAGGCCCAGCCCGGTTAACACAATCATGGCTAAAATCGCGGAACCCAGCATAAAGACGGCATTGAGGATATTTCCGGCCGCAATCACCCGGGTACGCTCTTGCTCTTGGGTGCGCTCTTGGATCAAGGCATACAGAGGGACAATATAAATCCCGCCGAAAATACCCAGCCCTAAAATATCCAACAACGCCCAGATGATCCCAAAATCTTGGGTTAGCGCGGCCAATCCAAGGCGCATCTCAGACACCGGCACAATAGATGCCGAGTGCCACCACAACAGCAGGCCGAATACACTAAGCCCCAAGGCACCGAGGGGTACTAAGCCGACCTCTACCTCCAAACGCCGCCCGGACAGCCGCTCACACAGCAGCGAACCCAAGGCAATGCCTACAGAAAACAGCATCAAAATCAAGGTGACTAGGGTTTCGTCTCCTTGCAATATCTCTTTGACGTAGGCGGGAATTTGGGTCAGATAGAGTGCGCCGATAAACCAAAACCACGAATTACCCAGCAAAGAACGGGAAATCAGCGGCGACCGAGATAACCCTAAGCGCAAGACACTTTGGGTTTCCCGAAACAGATTCAGATGTAGCGGTAAACCCGGAACCGCTGGAGGAGCTGGTGGAATCCAACGACTGGCCAGATACCCTAATACGGCAATCAGTAAAACGAAAAAAGCCACCCATTGGGCATAGGCTTCACCCGCTACCAGTAAGCCCGCAAATAAGGAACCCCCTAAGATCGCTAGGAAGGTGCCAGTTTCCACCAGCGCATTGCCGCCTAACAGCTCTTGGCGCTGCAAATGTTGCGGCAGAATCGAGTACTTAACCGGCCCAAATAGAGCGGACTGAGTGCCCATCAAAAACAGCGCCACCAGCATTAAACTCAAATGGCCCCATAAAATGCCAATAGCGCCCAATAGCATAATCAAGCATTCGGCCAGCTTGAGTAGGCGCATGAGCTGATCCTTAGCCATGCGCTCACCCAATAATCCACCCAAAGCCGAAAACAAGAAGAACGGCAGAATAAATAGCAGCGCACAGAGGTTAACCAGCAGGCTAGAGTCCAACTCGGTGCCGAGCTTAAACAAAGCCGCCAAAACCAATGCCTGTTTATAGAGGTTGTCGTTAAAAGCGCCCAGCATCTGGGTGATAAAAAAGGGCAAAAACCGCCGACTGCGCAGTAGGCTGAATTGGGACTGGCTCATAGGACTCCTTGATTCGATTGAGTACGCGACCCAAAAGTCCATAGTCTAAAAGCAGTTTATGGCCTTAACTAGCCAACCCCATTCACTGCGGTTAAAAAGTATATTTCATGGTCAAAACAGCATTACGTGGGGTTCCGTATACATTTGTTCCATAAGTTGGGCTGCCAGAAATACTTTGATAATACTTGCGGTCTAATACATTATTAAGATTGAGGCGGGTATCAAAATATTCGCTCATTTTATAACGCAGCATTAAATCAATTAAGGTATAAGCATCCTGCTCAATGTAATAGTCAACACCATTGCTTACACCTTTATTATAAATAGTATTCTGCCGATACAAACTACCGCCTACATACCACTGATTGAGTGCACCCGGTAATTGGTACGTCGTAGATATTTTTAAGATATGCTGCGGAATATCCGTATCATAGAGTGATCCTTCTCTGCTTTCATCAGCATCTTGCTTATATTTAGTGGACACATAAGTATAACCTGCTCCAACTTGCCAATTAGGCATTAAAGCTCCGTTAATTTCCAGATCTATCCCTCGGCTACGTACTTTTCCTGAAGCCTCGTAACAGGTGGTATAGGGATATAAAGGACAGTCATTGGCCTGATCAGCCACTGCTTGAGCACGGTTTTTTTGATCCAATTGGTAGATGGAAATACTGGCATTTAATGCGCCATCAAAGTATTCACCTTTGAATCCCATTTCATAGTTTTTACCGTCAATAGGCGCAATAACATTGCCACTGCCATCGGTACTGCTTTGCGGCTTAAAAATATCTGTATAGCTGGCATAGATGGAGTGATTTTCGTCTAAATCATAGATTAATCCTGCATAGCGGGTTTCTTCGCGAGTTACTTTATACTTGGTGCGCGTACCATAGGCTTTCCATTTATTATCAAAGTCATACCAGTCCAGACGGCCACCCAAAATAAATTTCAAATTATCGGTTAAGTTTAAGCGCGTAGTTAAATAAGTACCCGTTTGCTTGCTATGTTCATTATTTTTATAACTGGATTGATTAACTTCTGGCTCAGATACCGCATTAGCATCCCAAGTATAGATATCTAATACAGAGCGAGTAATTGTGCCCCCACCGTGACCATCAAAATAACTTTCACGCTTACTTCCTCCAACAACTAACTCATGCTCACGCCCCAATAATTGAAAGGGGCCGCTGGCAAAAAAATCATAACTACTTTGGTCGCTGACATAATCATACTTTCCATAGCGCTGATTATAAGTATCGTCGCTATTCATACCGATATAGGTTCCGCCCATATTTAACCTAGACCAAATTTTAGTGGCCGCAAAACGCAACTTCCAACCGTTATCAAAACTATGGTTTAACTCACTAAAAGCAAAGGTAGTGTCTTTATCCCAGTATTCCCATTCACTGCCCAAGTTAGTGGAGCGCGGCAGGTGCAAACTGTTTCCATTGCGGGCAACTGGTAAAGCACCCCAAGCAGTGCCGCCATTGTTTTCTTTTTGATAAGAAGCCCCGAACGTCAGCACCGTTCTAGTCGAGAGATCGGCTTCGAGAATGCCGTAAAATAAGGAACTCTCATTCTCTTCATAATCGCGAAAACTGTCCTTATTTTGATACACCAATACCGTGCGCCCACGAATGCTACCGCCGCTGTTTAACGGGCTGGAGGCATCTATTTCGGTGCGATAATCATCCCAACGACCAGCACTGCTGGTAATGGAAACACGCGTATCCGCTGTAGGTCGCTTCCGTACCAAGTTAATTGCTGCTGAAGGATTACCCGCGCCCTGAACCAAGCCAGTAGAGCCGCGCACAATCTCCACTCGGTCGTACATGGCCATATTGGCTGAGGCGATGGCATCGTCGTTGGGGTAGCTCTGACTGGTCGGTAAACCGTCGTACATGATGTTGTCGATGTTAAATCCCCGAGCGTAATAGTACGCCCGCTGCGGACTGGTCTTTTGTACGGTAATGCCCGGCGTTTCCTCCAATACATCGTTCAGGGTTTCGATCTTGCGGTCGTCCATCCTCTGGCGAGAAATAATGGTGATGGACTGCGGCGTTTCCCGAATGGACAACGGTAGTTTGGTCGCGGTGCTCATGGGGCCGGTGGTGTAGGAGCCTGAATCCTCAGTAGTCGCGCCTAAACGCTGGGTAGCCGCTACGGAAATATTATCCAACGCCATGCTGCTTTCATGGCTGGGAATGACTTCAAGACGGGCAGTTTTGCTGTCCAAAAACTGCACGGCTAAACCTGTGCCCTTTAAGAGCAGATTAAAGCCCTGAGTAATCTCATACGCCCCCTTCAATCCTGCACTCTGCCGTCCTTGGGTCAACCCAGCCTCAAAAGAAAGCACAACGCCGGCTTGGCTGGCATAACGGCTGAGCGCTTGTCCCAAAGGCCCAGCGGGTACATCAAACTGGCGTATTTCTGCCTTAACCGATGCACTGTGTAGCACTAAGGGCAGGATTAAAAATCCAGAAGACAGGCTCAATGAGGTGCTAAGCAACGCAGTAACCAAGGGTTTAAGTACCGCATGGGGCACAGGGGACGACATGGGATGGGACTCCTTAGAGATAGGAATTTATTTCATTCGCTAAGGAGTCGTATCAGAGGACTAAAATCGACAATGCCGCCGAAAATTTTTTCAGCCGTTAGACAGGTGGCTGTAAACGCACCCAGTAGTGCGTGCGGGAAACCAGTACCACAGGCAAGGCCCGACTGATGGCCATGAGGGCTTGATCGGTATTATCCAGCGGAAAAACACCCGAAATGCGTAAGTCAGCCACAGTAGGATCGCAGGATAAATACCCCGGCCGATAGCGAGAGAGTTCGGCTAATAAATCCTCCAAACGCCAATTATCAATCACCAATCGCCCACGCAGCCAATCCGTAGCAGTAGAATTTAAGCCGTTCACCTCAAGTACTCGCTGAGTATTAAAACGAGCCGATTGGCCTGCCCGCACCATATGCTCAGCGCCTCGATGGGGGTAGAGGTTGACGGCATGTTCTAGCACGTTCACCTCCATATGCTCTGGATATTCGCGCACCACAAAGCGTGTTCCCAGCGCTTGAACTAAGCCATCACGGGTCATCACCCAGAATGGACGTGCCATGGAATCAGGAGCTGTTTCTACAAGAATCTCCCCGGCCAGCAAACTGACTTGGCGATGCTGCTCATCAAAATGAATATCTACGGCACTGGCTGTATTCAGAGTCAGACGCGAACCATCATCCAAGACCAATAATCGACGCTCACCGGTAGCACTGCGCTGATCCGCCATCCAATGAGTCCAAGGTAGTTGTCGGGAAACGCCCCACAATAAAGCGGAAGTGCCTCCCGTCAATAACAAAGCTTTGAGGGCCGCCCGGCGTCCTAAATTCGGTCTGTCCTGAATCATTTGATAGGCCAAAGGGCCCGTAACGCCTTGTAATTGTTGTTGTAATTGCTCCAATCGTTGCCAAGCCCACCGATTTTCTGGGCATTGCTGACACCAATCTTGCCAAGCTTGCCGATCTTCAGCGCGCACCCGTTCTGCTCCTAACACGGCGCTCCAATGGGCCGCCATACGCAGAGCCTCACGCTGTTGTTGGTTGTTTATACTCATCAGAGGTCGGCATCCAAAGCAAAGAGCAAACATTGCTCCGTGGCTTTGGCTATGTACTTAGTCACAGAGCTGACGGAGACTTCCAACTTCTCGGCAATTTCGGCGTAACCCATGCCCAAAAGCTGAGCCATTAAGAATGCCTGCCGAGTTTTTTCCCCTAACCCCAATAACATGGCATCCAGTGCCAATAGGGTTTCCATAAGCTGCACACGGCTTTCCGGTGAAGGCTCCTCAAGCTCTGGTTGGGCGGCCAAAGCCTCCAGATAAGCACGCTCTAAAGCCCAGCGCCGAAAGTGATCCACCATGACCCTTTTGGCGACCGTTACTAAGTAATGCCGAGGCTCTCGCAGCTCCGGCAAACGGCCATTGAGTAACCTAAGGTAGGTATCCTGAGCCAAATCGGCCGCATGGTGTGAGCAACCCAGACGCTGACGTAACCACCCGACTAACCAACCTTGATGGTGCTGATACAGCTGGCCAACTTCCTGATA
This sequence comes from Azomonas agilis, assembly GCF_007830255.1. Classification (GTDB taxonomy): domain Bacteria; phylum Pseudomonadota; class Gammaproteobacteria; order Pseudomonadales; family Pseudomonadaceae; genus Azomonas; species Azomonas agilis. Next base: position 166,464 of record NZ_VLKG01000002.1, on the reverse strand, counting down.
GTGATCGGATAAATCAGCGTCTGAATTTTGCTCTGTTGAAATAGGCCGTCCTTCAAGGGATAAGGGCTGCATTTCAGCCCTTTTCTGGAACCAACAAGCTCAGGGTATGAACATAACGGGTCTTCTCGTAGGTTTTACCCTCTTGCTCCCCCTTAGCCTCTACCGTATGAGCCACCTCTAACACATAGATTCCCGGCCAAGGCGTTTCAAGGGTGATTTTACCTTGCTCATCCGTACGGAAGGATTTGCTCCATTTTTGCGGAGATACAGCCGTCACTTCAGTCTTAGCAAGCGGCTTACCTTGGAACATCAGAGTCAGGGTATTGCTGTCAGCAGCTTCAGGCACTAACTCCAGCGTTAGACTGTCATCCGCTTTAGTCTCATGGCGACCGGCTTTAGCATCAAAAATCACACGAGTGTCTTTATGCACTAAAGCTTTGCTTAAACGCACGTCCGCTGAGCCGCTGGTGGCAAAATCAAAGCTGGAATCCTTAGCTTGGCTGTCCAGTGTTTTCCCGGCTTGCAGTGCTTTTAAGCCTTCAAAGCGCTTTAGTGGGCCTGCTTGGGTTTCCCGCACATCATCTACAAACTCACCAAAATAAGCTTGGGTCAGGCTGTCACTAGGACGCTCCAACCACAGCATGTGCGCCTGGGCAAAGGGCGCCACTAACACCAAAGATGCCAACAGAGTACGAGTACGGCTCATTGCGAACATAGGTTTAAATCCTCTTATTTTTTAGTAGGTTGCTGTTGTTCCACCGCACTCAAAGGGGTGCTGATATCAAAATTACCCATCCAAACGGTCGCGCTGCTGCTGGTATCTACCAAGCGGAACTCGTAGGTTTGGGCATCAAATTGGTCGGCAGCAGGTGGTAAGGCGGTAAAGGTTCCCTCTAAACGGTAAGAGCCGCCCGTATTTCCGCTGGAGCTGCTTTTTTTACTCGTCCCCCGTGAAGATCCTCCGCCTAAACCGGAACCACTGCGTTGGTCTGTAAACTCCAATTGCCGCGCCCGAGTCTTCTTAAACTCAGCCAGTAAACGGTGGGTGAACAAAACCTTATCCATCACCAGACCATTTTCTAAAGTGAAATAACTTTGATCTAAGACGATACGGGCTGGGCCACCTCTGGTGTCCACACGCGATGCATTGGGAATATCAGCCACCATATGCCGAGCCATGGCGCTAAGGTTTTCGTCCGATACTTCAATCATGCCTGGGGTTTTCTCCCCTTCTTGAGTACCAGCTACTGCACCTGTCACGGCTTTAGCCGTTGCATTAGCTTTGGCTTCTGCCTCATTTGTAGACTGAACTAAGGCTAAGTATTCGGCCTGTGTTTTTTGTGCCGACTGATCTTGTGATGCACAACCGGCCAATATGCTCAATAGAAGACTGCTCAACACCCGCATTTTTTTCACAAACAAATCCTCGTCCTTAGTATTCAGCCTTGTTGCTAAGCCAAACCTTGATTATTAGCCCAGTCCCCGCGACTTATTACACGAAAGAAAGCTTTTCTAGCATTATTTAATAATAATTATTATCAAATTTAAAGGCATTAACCCTCATATTAGAGAGATCATTTCAAAGATAAGATTAACTAAAGAATACGAACCTACGCAGGTTGTAGGTTATGACCTACAAGAAATTGGGCGAATCACCGATTTTTTCTACCCAAGCACTACAGTAAAGTGAGTCTCAACCAAGGCTAAAGGATTAGCAAAGCAGCCAAGGCCGGTTGCTAGGAACCTCGCAGGATAGCGACTCATCAGGACGATGCCTCATGGACGTGGGAGGCACAAAAAGCGACAAGTTGTACTTGTCGCTTTTTGTGCTTTCTATTTCAGAATTGATCTGTTACAAATTTAACCAAGGCGCTGGCTAAATCTGGGCGGTGACTCTGTGTATCCAACCAAACAGCAGCACCCTGCGACCAATCCTGCTCATACGGTTCTAATGCAGACCAAGCCTGCTCCAACCCCTCAAAAGCGTTCCAAGATCGCCACAACTGCCACAGCGCTGTGGCAGCACTCGGTGGCATGCTATGGGTGTAATGCTGAAAAAATGCCTCTAATTTTCCCCAATGGGCTTGATCCGACTGAGGGTAAATATGCCAAATCAAGGGTACTCCAGCCCATTGAGCGCGAATCAGCGAATCCTCCCCCCGCACAATATTTAGGGAGCAGCACCACAGCAGACGATCGTAATCCTCCTGAGTTAAAAACGGCAAAACCCAAAGATGTAATGAACCTTGCTGAATATGAGTTCCCGGACAGAGGGCATCCACTCCTAATGCCATCGCAAAGCTGGTCAAAACCCGCCCTTCAGGAATCAACAAATGCGTCGGCTGGGTAGCTTGTTGCAGCAACTCTAGCCAAGGTTTAATCCCGGGAGTTTCATAGGCAAAAACGGAAATTAGGCGCTCATTGGGCGCTACAGATATCCCTAAGTCCGCCAAAAAACGCTGCTGAGTCTGAGGCTGAGCCTTGAAGGTGTTCCGCTGATCTAACAGAGCAGGCTCCCGTAAGACTCCGCCTGTCTTAGGCTGTACCCCCGGGAAAAAAAAGAACTTCTTGAGCCCTGAAGATTGCAGAGAAGCTAAACCATGACAGTCTGCCACCCAATCCTCTGCACTCAGATACTCCAAATTAATCCAAGTCGGTGGGTTAGGCTGAGCGGCCATAGCCGCAATAAAAGAATCAGGTAGCGTGCATCCAAAGGCTTCAATCACCACCGCTTCGGGCTGGAACTCTATAAAAGCCTCTTTGCGCCAATGATGGATCGCAACGCCCTGATGCTGCTGAACAACACATCGAGGATTAACCTCAGGGCAAAGACGTGCAAAGCTATACAGATCATCCACCCATAAACGCACCGCGTATCCGTGTTCAGCGACTAACTGACGCGCTAAACGCCAACAAATGCCAATATCTCCAAAGTTATCAATAACGGCGCAAAAAATATCCCAGCGCTTTCCCACATGCGGCATCAATACCTCCCAACTCAGCCTTTAAATAAAAACACCTGCCTAAGCAGGTGTTTTTTACGGCGTAGTTTCTGCTATTAAGAACCTGTATGGGGCAAGGTTCCCGTTTCAGCCAACTGCTGCTGGGCAATGATCCAACTTCTGTAGGACGGATTTGCCCAAATTTTGCGGTGCAGACGTGCCATACCCCGAGGATCACTCAGCAAAGTCCAGTGCACCTCAGAAGTGACTCCAGGGCCAGCTTCTAGCACCTTGGTAATCCGTGAGTCACGCAGTGTTTCCGCTGCCCTCACCGATTTGGCGTGTCGCGCACGTCCCATGCCACAGACTAAAGCATTCAGCAAAGGCTCAACAGCCGCGCGTAAAAAGCCTTGGGTGAGCTCATTAGCCCGATTGTGTTGGCAGTACTGATCCGTGGCTAATAGCTCACGCGGTGGTGAATACTCTTCCGGGATTAGGAACAGTTGATAGCGGCGTGCTGCAACCCCATAGCAAGCACGACTGGAATACACGGAGACTGGAACCGAGAGAATTAGGGAAATCACAATAGGCGATAACCACCACAAGAAGCCGGCATCCAACTCTGCAACACCCACCATCCAAACAACACCCAGCAATACTTGGGAACCGTGTCGGGAAAAGGCTTCACTCCAAGGCGTTGCATCATCGTCCCGTTTAGGAGAATTCCATTGCACCGACCAACCCAAAAACGCGGCGGTCACGAACACCGTATGGAATAACATCCGCACCGGAGCCAGCAATACGGAGAACAGCATCTCTAACAGCATGGACAGCAACAGACGGAATTTACCGCCAAACTCCTTAGCGCCTTGCAGCCAAATCAAAATGACACTGAGTAGTTTCGGTAAGAACAACAGCACTATGGTGGTCGAGAACAGAGCAATAGCCTCATCCGGTCGCCATTGCGGCCAAACGGGGAACAACTGTTTCGGCTGGAAGAAGTACTGTGGCTCCATCAATTTGTGTACGGCCAGCAACGCGGTCGATAACACTAAAAATAAGAACCACAGGGGCGCTGATAGATAAGACATCACACCCGTTAAAAACACCGCACGGTGTACAGGGTGCATCCCCTTAACAAAAAACAACCGGAAATTCATCAGGTTGCCGTGACACCAGCGTCGATCCCTTTTTAACTCATCCAGCAAGTTCGGAGGCAATTCTTCGTAGCTACCGGGTAGGTCATAGGCAATCCAAACGCCCCAACCTGCGCGCCGCATTAATGCAGCCTCCACAAAGTCGTGGGACAAAATAGCGCCCGCAAAAGCCCCTTTACCCGGCAAGGGAGCCAAGGCACAGTGCTTCATAAAGGGCTCAATGCGAATAATGGCGTTGTGTCCCCAATAGTGGGATTCACCTAACTGCCAAAAATGCAGCCCTGCGGTAAATAACGGCCCATACACCCGCGTAGCAAACTGCTGCAAACGAGCATACAGGGTATCCATACCGGAGGCTTTAGGAGCAGTCTGGATGATACCTGCGGTCGGATTGGCTTCCATGAGTTGCACTAAACGCTTCAGGCAATCACCGCTCATCACACTGTCGGCATCCAAGACCACCATATAGCGGTACTGACTGCCCCAACGACGGCAAAAATCGTCGATATTGCCACTCTTACGCTTCACACGGCGACGACGTTGACGATAAAAAATACGTCCATGTCCATCCACTGCGTCACACAGTTCTAACCATGCTTTTTGCTCAGCGACACACTTATCTGGGTCATTACTATCGCTGAGGATAAATACATCAAAGTGCTCAATCTGCCCGGCTGCTACTACCGACTCATAGGTGGCCCGTAAACCGGCAAACACACGGGAAACGTCTTCGTTGGCAATTGGCATCACCAAAGCGGTCCGTGCTTCAGGAGCTATGGGCTCATCACCCGCCGAACTGGCACTCACGCTGTAACGATCCCGCCCAGTCACCAGTTGCCAAAAGCCCATTAAGGCCGTCCAAAAGCCTGCTGATACCCAGCAAAATAAAATGGCAAACAACAATAAGATGCTGGTTTGCAGTACATAGGGCAGAACTTGTCGGAAGGACTCCCCCCAACCCTGATGGGATATCTCTGCCAAATCAATCAAGGCCCACCCTTGATAAGGCAGGACTTGCTTCATATACCAGATCGCGACACTACTCTGGATTAGCATCAGTACCACTAGCACCAAACGCCGCCGGGCACCCACCTTGCGCCAACTGGACTGATCATCGGGTTCTGTGGTCGATGTTGAATGCTGCTCTGAGGATTGCCCGGTTAAACGCTGCCACAAACGCACAATGGGGTTGGTACGCCAAGGCTCCGGCACCATAGGCGCTCGAACAATAGGAGGAGCTGAACGAATCGCCGTATGTCCTTGAGCATCAGAGCACAGCAGTGACTCATCCTTAAGCTCTGATGGCCAACCCAATAACAGACGGGCTTTAACAGACTCCAACACAGAGCCTTCTAGGACTCCGGCCAAGGCAGCATGGATTGCTACCAACTTCTCCTCATCCGAGGTACAGGCTGCAAGACGGGCCATTAAGTCGGCCCGCACCTCCACAGAGAGGGGTAACAAATCTAAATAATGATCGGGAAGCGCGGTTTCCATAGGTTTATTCATTAGCTGGCAACTGATAGCTCCAAGTTTCAGTCAAGGTTTTTTCACCCTCGACCAATGCAGCTCGCATTTCTACGGGCTTAGAAGCGTCCTTAACTTTCAGGCGTACTATTAAACGCCGCCCTTGATTGACTGGGTTATAACGCACTGAGGTCTCTACTAAATCGGCATTATTTCCCAAGCTAACCTGTGCTGCCACTTCGGCCTCTGGAGGCAGATTTTTTAGGGCAGGCCCTTCAAAATCCACGATATAAGCCGTACTACCGTCCGATTGGCGGATGAGATTGGATTGTTTGATATCGCCTGTAGATAGACGAGTCTGGCTTACCCAAGCCAAATCTTGGCTGTGCAGTGCCGGCTCATTGAGGGTAAAGCGCAAACGGTATTTAATGTCGAGGGGTTTACCCTTTTCAGGTAGCTGATCGGGTGTCCAGAACGCCACGATATTGTCATTGGTTTCATCCGGTGTAGGGATTTCTACCAGCTCGATACGACCCTTACCCCAATCACCGACTACTTCAACCCAACCGCTGGGGCGCAGATCATAGCGGTCTTCTAAATCTTCGTACTGGCTGAAATTGTGGCCGCGCTGTAGCAAACCAAAACCCTTAGGGTTTTCGACCGTAAAGGTGCTTACCGATAGGCGCTTAGGGTTATTCAAAGGCCGCCATAACCACTCACCATTACCGGCATGAATGGCTAAACCATTACTGTCATGCAGTGCTGGGCGATAATTTACTTGGCGGCTAGGCTGATTAGGCCCAAACAAATACATACTGGTCAGAGGAGCGATGCCGAGTTTAGCTACGTTGTCACGCAAATACACTCGCGCCTCAACATCGACAACGCTGTCCGGGCCGGGGGTGATTTGAAAACGGTACGCGCCCGTGGCACGGGGCGAATCCAAGAGCGCATAGATGATTAGGTTACGTCGATCAGGCTGAGGATATTCGATCCAAAACTCTTTAAACCGAGGAAACTCCTCACCAGAGGGCAAAGCCGTATCAATGGCTAACCCACGCGCAGAAAGACCATACACCTGATCTTTACCCACAACGCGGAAGTAACTCGCCCCTAATAAAGTGACTAACTCATCCAAACGGTCAGGAGTATTCAGCGGATAGCGCACTTTAAATCCAGCAAACCCTAAACCCGCTACAGCAGCAGGATCTACCGTTAGGCTGCCAAAATCGAAATAATCTGGGCTGTAGGAGATTTCTTTGACTTGAGTAGCTGTGATTTCGTTGATTTTCACCGGAATATCAAAGTGCATACCCTGATGATAAAAGTTCAGCTTAAACGGAGTCTTATCTTGTCCCCAGTAGGCCATATCATCTTTAAAACGGATTTTTTGATAATCCGCGAATTTCATATCCCGAAACAAGCTGGGTAAATTGCTTTTCGGGGTCTCAAAAGCTCTTCCAGCCAGCTTTTCTGCCTGAACAGAGACATCATCCAGACTAAAGCCCCATGCGTGGGAGGCCAGCATACTTAACGCTGCCGAAACACCTAGAGCCATCATTTTGAGTTTGGCAGGCTTGCGGTATAAATAGTGCAACAACGCAGTCTCCTGATCGGTGTACAAACGCATGCCCAACACAGGGGCACGCTCTAGTCGTTCTATGCTGTCCGACCCCTTACAACCCTAAGGGGTTCCATTGAAATATCTCAGGGCGGATACAAGCGCAGCAATCATAGACATCTTCTGGCATCTTGGAAGATAGCTAAGCGCATTGGAGAAAATAAAAAGCCATTAAGAGGCCATATAGCCCACCTGACCGAGCTAAAACACCCACTCTTTGGGCTTTACATACAGAAAACGAGTTAATAAACAGTTACCTTGATGAAGCTTTCGGAATAATCAATGAGTTCCTTTAGAAAACTTTACTCAGGGATAGACGCTGATTTAGAAATCACGGGCATGGCTAAGTATTGATGTAAGTCTTCCAACTCCAGAATAAGCTGTTGAATGAGCAGAGGATTCCTTAGTGTCTTGGGCTCCAACTCCACCATCGGTTGGTGCGACACAGATAGCCTAGAGAAGGTATGCAACGAAGCCTGAATACCCTCGGCGATGGGAGCCTTCTGTGGCCGATAAGGGGAAGACTCAATTAACGAGTATGTGGTGAGTTGTGGCTGATCCCATAAACGCAGCAGATAGGGCATGACCGCAGGGTTACTGAGGTCAGCATCCTTAGGCAAACTCTGAGAAAGCATGTAGGGCATATTAGGACTTATCAGGCTGCGTATGAGCCTCAACCCGTGCTTTAAGCTTCTGGCCCGGACGGAAAGTGACTACCCGCCGCGCGCTGATTGGAATTTCTTCCCCCGTTTTAGGATTACGCCCTGGCCGTTGGCGCTTATCGCGCAGGTCAAAATTGCCAAAACCAGACAACTTGACCTGCTCATTGTGCTCCAGAGCCTGACGAATTTCTTCAAAAAACAGTTCGACTAGATCTTTGGCCTCTTTCTTACTCAAGCCAAGCTCAGTGTTTAGACGTTCTGCTAGTTCCGCTTTCGTCAAAGCTCCCATGCTTTAGATCCTTAAAGTGGCCCCAAATTGTTCCGTTACTAATCCTAGAATGTCTTGCATACAGGCTGCAATTTCTTCGTCGTTCAGGGTGCGGGACGGGTGTTGCCAGGTCAAGCCAAGCGCTAAACTTTTTTGACCCGGCTCGATTCCTTTACCTTGGTAAACATCGAACAGACGCAATGCAGTTAAGTATTCACCGGCAACTGAACGCACCTGCTCTAACAAAGCACCTGCTGCAACCTGCTCATCCACGACTAAAGCCAAATCGCGCCGCACTTCAGGGAAACGCGATAACTCTTTATAACGAGGCAAGGTGCCTTGCTCTAAAACTGCCAGCTCTAACTCAAAGACATAAACAGGCTGGTCAATCCCCAAGGTTTTTAGCAGTTCAGGATGCAGTGCGCCTAAGTAGCCCATTAATTGATCGCCACGCCACCATTGAGCAGACTGCCCCGGATGCAATGCCGGATGGGAAGCCGCAACACAGCAAAATGCATCCAAAGATCCAGTTAAACTTAGGATGCTTTCCACATCCGCTTTAAGATCGTAAAAATCCACAGCATCTTTAGCATTGGCCCAAGATTCTGGTAAGCGGCTGCCGGTAATCAAGCCGGCCAGCATAGACTCCTGTTTGAGATCACCCAACTGACCTTTAAAGCGCAATCCGGTTTCAAACAAACGTACCCGGGATTGCTGACGGTTTAAGTTGTGCTGCAAGGCTTTAACCAATCCCGGCCACAGGGAAGAGCGCATGGCCGCCAAATCCGCTGAAATGGGGTTAGCCAATACCAACGGTGATTGCTCTGGCTCAAATAACGCGAACAACTTTTGGTCAATGAAACTGTAGGTAATAGCTTCTTGATAACCTCTAGCCACCAGACGGCGACGAATATCTGATACCTTGACACGAGCCTCTGTTTTGGCGGTGGGTGCTAGACGGGCTTGCGGATAACGGATGGGCAGACGGTCGTAATCGTACAGGCGGCCCAGCTCCTCAATCAGATCCTCTTCGATGCTGATGTCAAAGCGATGCGAGGGCACGGAGATCAACCATTGCCCTTGAGTTTGGAGCGTAACGCCAAGACCTAAGCCCGTTAATAGCTGCTCAACCACTGAAGACTCTAGGTGCAAGCCCAAAACCTGATTAATGCGTTCGCTACGCAACACAACCGGCTCAACCTTGGGTAGAGAAGCATCACTAACCTGCTCTACAATCGGGCCGGGCTCAGCCTTGAGTAGTTCGACCATCAGAGCGGTGGCGCGCTCCATCGCGTGACGCGCCAGTTGAAAATCCACGCCACGCTCAAAACGATGCGAAGAGTCTGTGTGCAATCCGTAAGAGCGCGCTTTGCCCGCAATGGCTACCGGATCAAAGAAGGCACTTTCTAACAATACATCACGGGTTTTACTGGACACACCCGAGTGCTCTCCACCCATCACACCCGCAATAGCCAAAGCCCGCTGATGGTCAGCAATGACCAGAGTATCGGAGCGCAGTTTAATTTCTTGGCCATCTAAAAGACGCAGTGGCTCGCCTTCCTCGGCTAAACGAACACGGATGCCAGCCTGAATTTCAGCCAGATCAAAGGCATGCATCGGCTGCCCCAATTCCAGCATCACGTAGTTGGTAATGTCCACTACAGCATCAATGCTGCGCACCCCTGAGCGACTGAGGCGCTCTTTCATCCAGTTGGGCGTGGCAATGGAAAGATCCACATTGCGCACAACACGCCCTAAATAACGGGGACAGGCTTCAGGGTTAAGTACCTCAACCGCACACACCTGATCATGGGTAGCCGGCACAGGCTCAAGGCTGACAGGCGTCCAAGGTACCGAATATAAAGCACCCACTTCACGAGCTAATCCGGTCAAGGACAGACAATCACCCCGGTTAGGGGTCAGGCTTAATTCAATGCTGACATCATCTAAATTTAAATACGAGCGCAGATCCTGCCCTACAGGAGCCTCATTCGGCAGCTCTAATAGGCCATCGCCATAGTCACCAACTAGCTGGAGTTCAGAGGCAGCACACAGCATGCCTTGAGACTCGACGCCGCGCAGTTTGGCGGGCTTAATCTTAAAGTCACCGGGTAAATTCGCGCCTAACTGGGCCAAAGGCACCTTTAAACCGGCTCGAACATTGGGAGCACCGCAGACGATCTGCAGGGTCTGCACCGCATTGGATACTTGGCAAACGCGCAGTTTATCGGCATCAGGGTGAGGCTCAACAGAAAGCACTTCAGCCACTACTACGCCACTAAAGGCGCCAGCAACTGGAGTAACCTCTTCTACTTCCAAACCCGCCATAGAAAGACGGGCGACTAGCTCATCACGGGAAACGGGCGGATTAACCAGAGTCCGCAACCATTGCTCACTGAATTTCATCCAGCTCTCCTAGAAATTAACGAGGCTTAAAGGGTTAGCGGAACTGCTCAAGGAAGCGCAGATCATTATCAAAAAACACCCGCAGATCGCTCACGCCATAGCGCAGCATGGTCAGGCGCTCTACCCCCATACCAAATGCAAAACCTCGATAACGCTCAGGATCAATTCCCGCCATACGCAATACATTAGGGTGCACCATACCGCAGCCTAATACCTCCAACCATTCGGCCCGCTCTTCCCCATTGCGTGTTACCACGCGGCGAATATCCACCTCTGCGGAAGGCTCAGTAAAGGGGAAGAAGGAAGGACGGAAACGTACCTCTAAATCAGCCTCAAAGAAGGCCTGTAAGAAGGCTTGAATGGTACCTTTCAGATCTGCAAAGCTGACTTCTTCGTCAATCAATAGCCCTTCTACCTGATGGAACATCGGGGAGTGGGTTTGATCCGAGTCACAGCGATAAACCCGCCCCGGACAAATAATACGGATGGGCGGCTGCTGGGTTTCCATCGTGCGAATTTGTACCGAGGAAGTATGGGTACGCAGCAGCATCTGAGTATTAAAGTAGAAGGTATCATGCATCGCCCGCGCTGGGTGATGATCGGGAATATTGAGTGCGCCAAAGTTGTGGTAGTCATCCTCAACTTCTGGGCCTTCAGCTACCGAATAACCAATAGCTCCAAAGATTTGCTCAATACGCTCCAAAGTACGGGTAATAGGATGCAAACCTCCCGTTTGCTGCCCACGTCCCGAGAGGGTGACATCAATGCGCTCAGCCTCTAAACGAGCGCTTAAGGCTTGCTGTTCCAGCAATTGCTTGCGTGTATTCAGCGCTTCTTGTACCTGCTCCTTGGCTTGGTTGACCAAGGCTCCAACCTTGGGACGATCCTCCGCAGACAGGCCTGCTAGACTTTTCATCACTAAAGTCAGCTCGCCCTTTTTCCCAAGGTACTGCACCCGGAGCTGCTCCAAGGCGTTAATGTCGTCAGTGTGCTGCACAGCCTCTAACGCTTGAGAGACCAGCGCATCCAGGTGTTCCATGAGGGTACTCCAGATACAAAATAGGGGAAGAGCACAGGCTCTTCCCCTATTGAATGGGCTTTACTACCAGGCACTAACCCAGCAGTTTATTGGGAAGACTCAGGCTAGAACAGCCTTGGCTTTCTCAACAATGGCAGCAAAGGCCAGTTTTTCGTTAACAGCCAGATCAGCCAATACCTTACGGTCGATTTCAATGGCTGCTTTTTTCAAACCGGCGATAAAACGGCTGTAGGACAGGCCATTGAGACGCGCACCGGCGTTGATACGAGCAATCCACAGGGCACGGAACTGACGCTTCCGCTGACGACGGTCACGATAAGCATATTGACCGGCCTTGATAACGGCCTGTTTAGCTACGCGGAATACGCGAGAACGCGCACCGTAGTAACCTTTAGCCAACTTCAGAATTTTTTTATGACGACGACGGGCAATAACGCCACGCTTAACACGAGCCATGAACTTCTTCCTCTAAAAACCAGATTAAGCCAGACGTAACATACGCTCAACTTTGGCCACATCCGAAGGATGTACCAGAGTGCAGCCGCGCAGCTGACGCTTACGTTTGGTGCTCATTTTGGTCAAGATGTGGCTCTTGAACGCGTGCTTGTGCTTAAAGCCAGACGCTGTCTTCTTAAAGCGCTTGGCTGCACCACTTTTAGTTTTCATTTTTGGCATGTTCGGATACTCCGCATTTAAGAACAAAACATAACCATAGGGCCTGCCACTGCCCTAGGGGGTTATTTGCGTTTTTTAGGAGCTAAAACCATCATCAACTGACGGCCTTCTAGCTTAGGTTGCTGCTCTACTGTGCCGAACTCGGCCAGATCGGCTTCAACCCGCTTTAACAGCTCCAAACCCAACTCTTGGTGGGCCATTTCACGGCCTCGGAATCTTAAAGACACCTTAGCCCTATCCCCTTCGTTCAGGAAGCGGATCAGACTACGCAGTTTAACCTGATAGTCACCCTCTTCCGTACCGGGGCGAAATTTGATTTCTTTTACTTGAACCTGTTTTTGGTTCTTTTTGGCCGCAGCCACCTGTTTCTTTTTCTCAAACAGGTGCTTGCCATAATCCATGATTCGGCAGACAGGCGGGACAGCATCAGCAGCAATTTCTACCAAGTCTAACTTGGCTTCCTCTGCGATACGCAGTGCTTCCTCTAGGGCGACGATACCAACTTGTTCGCCATCTGCACCAATCAGCCGAACCTCGCGTGCCGAAATGTTCTCATTAATTGGGGCTTTCGGTTGGGTTCTTTTTTCTTGTCTCATTTCACGCTTAATAGTTAATTACTCCGTTTTTTCTTGCCGCCCGCGTTGAGCTATTGCCTCATTCAGTAGCTGAGTGAAGCGCTCAATTGGCATGGAACCTAGATCCACCCCTTCTCGGGTACGCACAGCGACACTGTCTGTCTCAACTTCCCGATCTCCAATAACCAAAAGATAGGGAACCTTGAGCAAAGTATACTCGCGAATTTTAAAGCCGATTTTTTCGTTTCTCAAGTCAGCCTTAACGCGGAATCCTTGTTGATTTAGCTTTTGCTCTAATTTGAGTGCAAAATCCGCCTGCTTATCGGTGATGTTCATAATCACTGCTTGCTGCGGTGCTAACCAAGCGGGGAATGATCCCTCGTAGTGTTCAATCAGGATACCAATAAAGCGCTCAAAGGAGCCTAAGATAGCCCGGTGCAACATGACAGGATTTTTACGGCCGTTATCTTCGCTAACGTACTCTGCACCCAAACGAATGGGCAAGTTGAAGTCTAGCTGTAAGGTACCACACTGCCAAACACGACCTAAGCAATCTTTGAGAGAAAACTCAATTTTCGGGCCATAAAATGCACCCTCACCCGGCTGCAAGTCATAGGGTAAACCAGCCGCATCCAAAGCAGCGGCTAGGGCCGCTTCAGCACGATCCCAAAGATCATCAGAGCCTACACGCTTTTCAGGACGGGTTGAAAGTTTTAGCTGAATATCTTCAAAGCCAAAGTCCGCATACACCTGACGGGTTAGACGGATAAAGTCCGCAGACTCGCTTTGCATCTGCTCTTCGGTACAGAAGATATGAGCATCGTCCTGAGTAAAACCGCGCACCCGCATGATGCCATGCAAAGCACCGGAAGGTTCATTACGATGACAAGCACCAAACTCGGCTAAACGCAGGGGCAACTCGCGGTAACTTTTAAGCCCCTGATTATATACTTGCACATGGCAAGGACAATTCATGGGCTTAATAGCGTAATCACGGCTTTCCGACTCAGTGGTGAACATATTCTCCGCGTAGTTCGCCCAGTGCCCTGATTTTTCCCACAGCACGCGGTCTACTACTTGGGGTGTACGGATCTCTTGGTAGCCATGCTCGCGCTGTACTTGGCGCATGTGCTGTTCCAACACCTGATAAATCGTCCAGCCATTAGGGTGCCAAAACACCATGCCCGGAGCTTCCTCTTGGGTGTGAAACAGGTCTAAACGTTTACCGATCTTGCGGTGGTCGCGTTTTTCAGCCTCTTCTATACGCTTAACGTAAGCGGCCAATTGCTTTTTATCGGCCCAAGCCGTTCCGTAAACGCGCTGCAATTGCTCGTTTTTAGAATCTCCGCGCCAGTAAGCGCCTGATAACTTGGTCAGCTTAAAGGACTTGAGAAAGCGCGTATTCGGAACGTGCGGGCCACGGCACATATCCACGTATTCTTCGTGGAAATACAGACCCATCGCCTGCTCGTCGGGCATATCCTCGATAAGGCGCAACTTATAGTCTTCACCCCGCGCTTTAAATACTTCGATCACATCAGCCCGAGGAGTCATTTTTTTAATGACATCGTAGTCCCTATCGATCAGCTCTTTCATACGCTGCTCGATGGCGGCGAGATCTTCTGGAGTAAAGGGGCGATCGGTCGCTATGTCGTAGTAAAACCCTTCATCAATCACCGGCCCAATCACCATTTTGGCGCTCGGATAGAGTTGCTTCACCGCATGTCCTACCAAGTGCGCACAGGAATGGCGAATAATCTCTAAGCCTTCATCATCTTTGGGGGTGATGATCTGTAGCGTCGCATCCTGCTCAATCAGATCACAGGCATCCATCAAGCGTCCGTTAACCCGACCGGCTAACGTGGACTTAGCCAATCCGGGGCCAATGGATTGTGCAACTTCAAGAATAGATACCGATTGCTCGAATGAGCGTTGACTGCCATCGGGAAGAGTAATAATGGGCATGGCGCCTCCTCTCCTAGTGGTGACCCCTACCAAAGGCCACATGGGTGGGATTAAGCCAGTAAGCGACCTCTATCCTGCTACCTTACTCTGGTAGCAATTTTGGATATACGAGCCACAATCACTGGAACACTAAAAATTTACATCAAAAAAACCATAAAGCCGGAGAAGTCTAGCATCAGCGCAAGATTCAAGTCACTGAGTATCCAATCTTCTCCTGCCCGTTTTGGGAACAAAAAAGCCCGCATTAGGCGGGCTTTTTATAACGGCTTGCAGTTTTAAGCATCTACAAACCTTTGTTTGGTAGGCACAATTGGACTCGAACCAACGACCCCCACCATGTCAAGGTGGTGCTCTAACCAACTGAGCTATGTGCCTTCAATGGCGCGCCATTCTATGGAAAATAAGTTCAGAGTCAAGAACTTTCACCCACAGTAGACCGATATCTTCTGTAATACAGACTAAGGCATGCTCTTTTTTCGACTTTGAACAACTCTAGGAATTTTTATGACTGAGACTACCTATCCAAACTCCTACTATGTAGCGAGCGCCCAGCCTGCACCTAATCGCCCTAGTCTTTCAGAACACATAGAAACAGACGTATGTGTCATAGGAGCAGGTTATACCGGGCTTTCTACAGCACTGTTTCTTGCTGAAGCAGGATACCGAGTTGTGGTGTTGGAAGCCATCAAAGTAGGCTTTGGAGCCTCAGGACGCAACGGTGGGCAAATCGTTAACAGCTACAGCCGTGACCTTGATACGGTGGAGCAATCCACCACCACCCAAGCAGCTCAACTTATTGGGGCTATGGCCTTTGAAGGCAGCCAAATTATTCGGGAACGGGTTAGCCGCTATCAAATCGACTGTAACCTACACAATGGTGGCATTTTTGCAGCTTTTACCCCTAAACAAATGCGCCATTTAGCGCAACAAAAAACGCTCTGGCAGCGTTACGGATACCAACAACTTGAATTATTAGACCACCAGGAACTACAAAAATATGTGGGTAGCACCCGCTACATCGGTGGAATGCTGGATCATATGGGAGGCCATATCCATCCATTGAACCTTGCTTTGGGCGAAGCCTCAGCCTTTGAATCACTGGGTGGAACCATTTACGAGCAGACTCCAGCCTTACGCATTGATCGCACGCCTCAACCGATTGTCTATACACCCCAAGGGCAGGTGCGGTGCAAATTTCTGGTTATTGCCGGTAATGCTTACTTAGACACGGGATTAGCTCCTGAATTGGCTGCTAAATCCATGCCCTGCGGCAGTCAAGTGATAACGACAGAACCGCTTTCCCCTGAGCTCGCCCGAAGTCTATTACCGCAAAACCACTGCGTTGAGGACTGTAACTATTTACTGGATTACTACCGTTTATCTGCAGATCGTCGCCTGATTTATGGGGGTGGAGTGACCTATGGCGCTCGCGATCCGGGAGATATCCAAAACATCATTCGCCCTAAGATGCTGAAAACCTTCCCACAACTGGCTCAGGTCAAGATTGACTATGCTTGGACAGGCAATTTCTTACTCACCCTATCTCGCTTACCCCAAGTGGGCCGTCTCACCGATAACATCTATTACGCTCAAGGTTGTAGCGGGCATGGCGTAACCTATACCCATCTGGCCGGAAAAATACTGGCCGAAGCTATTCAGGGGCAGGCAGAACGTTTTGATGCTTTTGCCAGCCTTCCCCATTACCCATTTCCCGGGGGCCACTACCTACGCACTCCATTAACCGCACTAGGGGCACTGTACTACAGCTTACGGGATCGGATCGGATTTTAACGACCACAAAAAAAGGCAGCCCGAAGGCTGCCTTTTTTATTACAACTCAGTATTAGTGAGCCGAAGCACCAGCAGCACCCAAACCAGTTTGCGAACGTACAAACTGAGGGATGAACTTGGCACGAGCCTCTTGAGCAGCTTTGGACTTATCGGTGATCGAGAAGAACCAGATACCTACGAAGGCTGTTGTTACAGAGAAGAGCGCTGGGTATTTCCAGGGGAAGATAGCGCTGGTATTACCCAGTACATCAACCCAAACCGTTGGGCTCAGAATGGTCAGCACAAGTGCTGTAAGCAGGCCCAAGGCACCACCGATCAGAGCACCACGGGTAGTCAGATCTTTCCAGTACATAGACAGCAGTAACACAGGGAAGTTACAGCTAGCAGCGATGGAGAAGGCCAGACCTACCATGAAGGCAATGTTTTGTTTCTCGAAGATGATACCCAGCAGGATAGCAACTACGCCCAGAGCCAAGGTAGTGATCTTGGTTACGCGCATGGCATCATCTTCAGTCGCACGACCACCATCTTTGGTGTAGCCACCTTTAATTACGCAAGCGTACAGGTCATGGGACACCGCAGAAGCACCGGCCAGAGTCAAACCAGCTACTACGGCCAGAATGGTGGCAAAGGCAACCGCAGAGATAAAGCCAAGGAACACGTTACCACCCACAGCACTCGCTAGGTGGACAGCAACCATGTTAGTGCCACCTACAATGGCACCGGCAGCATCTTTGAACTCAGGATTAGTCATAACCAGCAAGATAGCGCCGAAACCAATCACAAAAGTTAGGATGTAGAAGTAACCGATAAAGCCTGTAGCGTAGAACACGCTCTTACGGGCTTCACGAGCATCCGCAACGGTGAAGAAGCGCATCAAAATGTGTGGTAAGCCAGCGGTACCAAACATCAGAGCCATACCCAAGGAGATGGCAGAGATAGGGTCAGAAACCAGTCCACCAGGAGCCATGATTGCATCATGTTTTGGATGGATAGCAATGGCATCGGAGAACATTTTGACAACGTCAAAATTCACAGACTTCAGAACCATAAAGGCCATGAAGCTGGCACCTGACAACAGCAGAACAGCTTTGATGATCTGCACCCAAGTAGTGGCTAGCATGCCACCAAAGAATACATAAACAATCATCAACACGCCGACTAGAACCACGGCAACCATGTAATCCAAACCAAACAGCAGTTGGATCAGTTTACCGGCACCCACCATCTGAGCGATCAGGTAGAAAGCCACCACCACCAAGGAACCAAACGCCGACAACAGACGAATCTCAGTCTGTCCTAAGCGATAGGAAGCCACATCGGAGAAGGTAAACTTACCCAAGTTACGCAGACGTTCGGCAATGATGAACAGAATCAGCGGCCAACCAACCAAGAAGCCGATGGAGTAGATCAAGCCATCATAACCACTGCTATATACCAGTGCAGAAATTCCCAAGAAGGAGGCTGCGGACATATAG
This sequence comes from Azomonas agilis, assembly GCF_007830255.1. GTDB lineage: Bacteria > Pseudomonadota > Gammaproteobacteria > Pseudomonadales > Pseudomonadaceae > Azomonas > Azomonas agilis. The sequence continues at coordinate 148,418 of NZ_VLKG01000002.1, read as the reverse complement.
TCACCCGCAATCGCCAAACCATTTTGGAAACCGGTAATACCACCGCCTGCCGTGTAGTAGTCAGAGGTAGAAGTGTTCCGCTTAGCGGCCCACTTGGTAATCCCCATAGTACCTACGATAAAGGCTAGGAACATCAGAATGGCCGTCCAGTTGGTGGCCTGCTTCTGTACCTCACCCGTCATAGCCTCCCCTGCTAAAAGCGCAGAAGATGCTGCTAATAACGCTGTCGCTAATACCGCACGCGCAATCATTTCTGCACCTCGCTCAAAACTTCCTTGGTCAAGTTATCAAACTCGCCATTAGCACGCAGGGTATATACGCCTGTCAGCAAGAAGGAGAGCAGAATAATACCGACCCCCATAGGAATACCCCAGGTAATGGGAGATCCTTCAACCACAGGTATTCCAAGCAGTTTTGGGTCAAATGCGATCAGCAGAATAAACGCAAAATACGCACCCAGAATAATTACTGATAATAAGTTGGCAAAGCCACTTTTCTTAGCAACTAATTCCTTAAAGCGCGGATCTTCATAAATCCTTTGGATGTCGTCGTTAGTTTCTTGCATATTTTTTTTATCCTAAGCTATGGCGGAGCCGATTTAACTCTAATCTGGCCTAGTACTGAAGCCAATCGACAAAAGTATTAATCCAGACCAAGGTATAGCCTTTGAAATCTTAGAAAGCCAATGTTTTTAGGACTTAAAGTCTTCTGACCCAGTCGATATTAATTAAATAAATACTTTATTGGTATAAGCCAACCTCTCCCACAGGACGTGTCTTAAAACGTCTATGCGCCCATAAATACTGTTCAGGATGCTGGCGTACCGCCCATTCCACCCACTGATTAATGCGTAAACAATCGGCCTCTTCTGTTTGTGCCGGAAAGTTTTCCAACGCAGGATAGATAATTAGCTTATAACCTGATCCATCTTTTAAGCGCTGTTGAACAAAAGGCACAACTTTAGCTCGACCCAAACGGGCAAATGTACTGGTCGCGGTTACGGTTGCTGCTGTAACCCCAAATAACGGCACAAAAACACTGTGTTGCCGTCCATAGTCCTGATCTGGGGCATACCAAATCACCCGTCCAGCCCGCAATGCCTTAAGCATGCCTCGGATGTCTCCACGCTCAATAGCGGTAGAGTCTAAGTTATGACGCTCACGCCCTCGGCGCTGTATGTAGTCAAAGCAAGGATTTTTGTGCTTACGATACATGCCATCAATGGTGTACTTCTGTCCCAGTAGTGCGGCTCCTATCTCCAAGGTTGTAAAGTGCAAGGCCATTAAAATAACTCCTTGCCCCTCAGATTGAGCCTCAGCCAAATGCTCTATGCCTTCAATATGGGCTAGGCGTGCTAAGCGCTGCTTGGGCCACCACCAACTCATGGCCATTTCCAAAAAGGCCGTCCCTGTGGAGGCAAAATTTTCGCGTAAAAGATGCTGACGCTGTTCTAAAGACCAATCAGGAAAGCACAGCTCTAAATTGCGGCGCACAATCTCTCGGCGTGAGATGGCTATCGGATACATCAAATAGCCCAAACCGCGTCCTAGCTTCAAAATGAATGAGTACGGAAGCTGAATCAACAGCCAAAGGGCTCCTAACCAAAGCCAAGTGAACCAAAAACGAGGATGAAGAAAATACAACCGAAACTTTGGACGATCCATTCAAAAGCCTAACTGTGACAAAATAAAGAAAAACTTTAACGAGAACATCGGGATACTCCTTGGGCTTAAAATGCAAAGCCAATCTCAAACCCCTTGGTCAAACTCCTTTATTTTTAAGCACCACTTGCAGCATGAAGCACATCCCGCTATAAGTCGTCGCCATTTAGCATCAGCAGATCAAACATGACTCAGGCAGAGCAAAACCCCGTGTTTCAGCTTAGAGGCAGCATGCTGGCCGTCACCGTACTGGAGCTAGAGCACAACGACTTAGAGCGCTTAGACTGGCAATTAGCCGCAAAAGTTGAGCGTGCGCCCCAATTTTTTAGCAACACCCCGCTTGTGCTGGCCCTGGATCGGCTTCCTCCTGAATCTAGCGAGCTCAATCTGGCCGCGCTGATGCAGTTATGTCGTAAGCATGGACTCTGTCCTTTGGGACTGCGTGCTACCCATCCTGCGCATTTGGAAGCAGCATATCGGCTCAATCTCCCTATATTGCCAGGCATGGGGGCACAGCCCAAAACACGCCCACTCCCTCCAAGCGATGAAAGTAGCGCTCCTAAACCTGCACCCCCTTTAGAACCTGTATATAAACCTGCTCGCATCATCAACCAACCCATTCGTGGAGGGCAGCAAGTATATACTCAGGGGGATTTAATCGTTTTGGCCCCCGTCAGTCCGGGAGCAGAATTGTTAGCGGATGGAAATATTCATGTTTATGCTCCTTTACGAGGACGCGCTTTAGCAGGCATTAAAGGAAATACCTCAGCTCAGATTTTTTGCAAGCAACTGGCCGCAGAAATGCTTTCTATTGCAGGTTGTTACAAAGTAGCTGAAGACTTACGCCGTCACCCTCTCTGGGGGGAGGCGACCCAAATTAGCCTTGAAGGGGATACATTGAACCTCCGCCCCCTTTAACGGATACTCTGCAAAATTGTTTTAGATCCAATTAAGAGACATACCTTTAAGGTATAACGGCTCCCAAACAGCACATAAGGTAAATCGTCTTGGCCAAGATTATCGTAGTCACCTCCGGCAAGGGTGGTGTTGGCAAAACAACGACCAGCGCGTCAATCGGCACAGGGCTTGCTTTGCGCGGTTATAAAACCGTGATCATCGACTTTGATGTCGGCCTACGCAATCTGGATCTCATCATGGGTTGCGAACGGCGTGTCGTCTACGACTTCGTCAACGTTATCCAAGAGGATGCCACCCTCGCCCAAGCGCTGATCAAAGATAAGCGTCTGGAAAACCTATATGTTTTGGCCGCTAGTCAAACTCGTGATAAAGACGCTTTGACCACTGAAGGTGTGGAGCGTGTTATCAGCGAACTGGCCAGTAATTTCGACTTCGTAATCTGCGACTCCCCTGCGGGTATCGAAAAAGGTGCCCATCTGGCCATGTATTTTGCTGATGAGGCCATAGTCGTCACCAATCCTGAGGTCTCCTCAGTACGAGACTCTGACCGTATGCTTGGGTTATTAGCCAGCAAATCTCGTCGGGCTGAGCTAGGTTTAGAACCGATTAAAGAACGTCTGTTGCTGACTCGCTACAGCCCAGATCGAGTGGAAAAAGGTGAAATGCTCGGCGTTGAGGATGTGGAAGAAATTCTATCCATCCGCCTGCTCGGAGTTATTCCTGAATCAAAATCAGTTTTAAAGGCCTCTAACCAAGGTATTCCTGTCATCTTGGATGACGAAAGTGACGCAGGCCAAGCCTATAGCGATGCCGTAGATCGGCTATTAGGCAAAGATGTTGAACATCGCTTTTTAGATGTTAAAAAGCATGGATTCCTGCAACGTATTTTTGGAGGTCGTGAATGAATCTTCTGGACTTCTTTCGTGAACGCAAGAAGCAAACTCCTGCCTCCATCGCGAAAGAGCGTCTGCAAATTATCGTTGCCCATGAGCGTAATCAACGCTGCGAACCTGACTACCTGCCAGCCTTACAAAGAGAGCTGCTTGAGGTGATTCGCAAATACGTTAATGTGGACAATGATCAAGTTCAGGTCGCGCTGGAAAATCAGGGGAATTGCTCCATTCTGGAATTGAATGTGACGCTTCCTGAACGCTAATGAGCCAAACCTGCTTGGTACTACTTGATAGGAACGCTCTGTGCCACTGAGCCAAATTCGCATCATCCATCAAGACAGTGCCTTGCTGGTTGTAGAAAAACCTACGTTATTACTGTCCGTCCCTGGCCGTGCTGAGGATAACCGTGATTGTTTGGTCACACGCCTACAAGAACATGGTTATCCCGAAGCGCGTATTGTGCATCGCCTAGACTGGGAAACTTCGGGCTTGATTGTCTTAGCCCGGAATGCAGATGCCCACCGCGAGTTATCACGGCAATTTCATGATCGCGAAATAGATAAGGCGTACACCGCCCTATGTTGGGGACATCCTCCCCAAGACAGCGGCCAAATTGAGCTTCCTTTGCGTTACGACCCACCTACCAAACCACGCCATGTTGTGGATATGCAGGAAGGCCGTTATGCCCTCACCTTCTGGCAAGTCCTAGCACGCTATGGGGACTACTCGCGTGTGGAGCTTACACCGGTCACAGGGCGCTCCCACCAACTACGGGTGCATATGCTCTCGCTAGGCCACCCATTGCTGGGGGATCGTTTGTATGCCCACGAGCAAGCACTTCACGCTTACCCAAGACTATGCCTGCACGCCTGCCGTTTAACACTCACACACCCAGATACTCGAATGCCTCTCAGCTTTGAGAGTGCAGCCCCTTTTTGATCCAGCCCACTTAGATCAGGAGCTTAGGAGATAAATAGGCTAGAATCCGGTTCATAGCTGACCGGAGCCTGCCTGATGCACGAAGAACTCAATCAAGGTCTCATTGAATTTCTCAAAGCCTCTCCTACCCCCTTCCATGCCACCGCCAACTTAGTGCGCTTACTGCACGCGGCTAATTTCAAACGGCTTGATGAACGCGACACATGGAATATTGATGCCGGAGGCCGCTATTACATCACCCGCAATGACTCATCCATCATTGCCATTCAGGTGGGAACTCAGCCTATTACAGAACGAGGCATGAGGTTAGTGGGAGCCCATACCGACAGCCCTTGCCTACGGGTAAAACCACAGCCTGAATTACAAAACCAAGGATTCTGGCAGTTAGGTGTCGAAGTCTACGGCGGTGCGTTACTGGCACCTTGGTTTGACCGTGATCTATCCATTGCAGGGCGCGTTACCTTTAGCCGAGACAGCCGCATTGAAAGCCAACTGATTGACTTCCATCACCCCATTGCAACCATTCCCAACCTAGCCATTCACTTAAACCGTGAAGCCAATAAAGGCTGGGCTATTAATGCTCAAAATGAATTACCCCCCATTTTGGCTCAGGTACCCAATCAAGATGGATTGGATTTTAGAGCCTTGCTAGCCGACCAACTAGGACGCGAACACGGTCTCATTGCTGATGTGGTATTGGATTACGAGCTAAGCCTTTACGACACCCAACCGGCGGCTTTAATCGGCTTGAATCAAGACTTCATCGCCGGAGCGCGACTGGATAACCTGCTGTCTTGCTACGCTGGCCTACAAGCCTTATTACGCACTAGCCCTCTGGAAACCTGCTTGCTGGTATGCCACGACCATGAAGAAATCGGCTCTACTTCAGCTTGTGGAGCGGATGGCCCCTTCTTGCGGCAAACGCTGCAACGTCTATTCCCCAAAGAAGACAGCTTATTGCGGGCGATCAGCCGTTCGCTGTTCATATCCGCCGATAACGCCCACGCACTGCATCCTAACTACCCGGATAAACACGATGCTAATCATGGCCCCAAACTCAATGCTGGCCCAGTGATTAAGGTTAACGCCAATCAGCGCTATGCGACCAACAGCGAGACGGCGGGATTTTTCCGGCACCTATGTTTGGCCGAAGAAATCCCGGTGCAATGCTTCACCACGCGCTCAGATATGGGCTGTGGCTCGACCATTGGCCCTATCACTGCAGGCCAATTGGGTATCCGTACTTTAGATATTGGATTGCCTACCTTTGCCATGCACTCCATCCGTGAACTAGCAGGCAGTCATGACCTAACCCATCTGGTCAAAGTACTGACTGCTTTTTACGCTACCCCAGAACTTCCCTAAAGCATCAACATCAGGGGCTATTTTGCATAGCCCCTGATGTTTACCAAAAGCCCGCGATGCTCTGAGTTATCAGAGTTAGACGAAACTATCGTCATCACCGCCTTCATCGAAGAAATCTTCTTCAGGCTCAGGCTCGTAGCTGGCTTGTTGGAAAGGATCATTTGCAAAACCTGCCGACGAGTCAGCCGCAGCCACTTCAGACTCTGGAGCTGCCGGAGCTTCTGACACCGCAGGTGCATCTGATTGCAGGGTAGCTGTAATCTCTTCAGGGCTAGAATCTTGGAACAGGTTGGAGATGGTTTGGGCTAATAACATCCCCCCTGCAACCCCCAGTGCGGTTTGCATAGCACCCGCCATAAAACCACCGCCGCCACTGGCAGCAGGAGCAGCGGGCTGTCCCCAACCCCGACTTGCACCAGCACCACCAAATAGAGATGAGCCCGGTGCGGGACGAGCGGGTTGTCCCCAACCTTGGTTAGCGGGCGCAACGGCTGTGTTATTTTGAGGAGCAGGAGTGCTGCTACCACCGCCAAACAAGCCCGACAAAAAGCCACCACTGCTAGGGCGAGGCTGGGCTTGTTGTAGTTGATTTACTTGAGCCTCAAGGTCTTTAACCCGCTGATCCAATTGTTTCAAAGCCGCTTCTTGGATCAGGATAACCTGCGTCATGTAGTAAGGGGCTGCGGGGTGCTCCCGTAGGCGCTGCTGAATATGCGTTTCGGCTTGAACATCTCGCGCTCCGGTTTGTTGTTCGGCTTCTTTAACACGGTTAAACAAACCATCAATCAGCTGCTGTTCTTGCGATTGCATAAAAACTCCTCTCTGGTCTATGACCTCTACCAAAAAAAGTAGAGGCGGAATCGGCACTTACTATAAAGAAGGGCGATGTCTGTTCAGTATTGCTCTGTGATTTCAGAACATTTCAAAGCACTTCAACTCCAGTGCAATCAAGACTCAAGCCAAGGGCTTAGGTTCCTCCAAACGCTTAGGCAGCCAAATGCTCATCAATCACCAGAGCCAGTTTTCCTGATACCTTGTTAGTGGCTAAACTGGCAAAAGCAGCCTCCACATCTTTGATCGAAAAGGACTGCTCTAAGCGTGGAGAAAGGGAGCCTGAAGAAAATAGAGGCCATACCTTAGCTTCTAAGTCTGCCAATAATTGAGCTTTATCTTCTAAAGACCGACTGCGTAACGTCGAACCCATCAGGTGGATGCGCTTTGACAGCAACTTAGCCAGATCTAGGGTAGTTTCGCGCCCACCCATTAGACCAATCATCACCCAACGCCCGTCCAGAGCTAAAATACTGAGGTTGAGTGGGGCGTATTTAGCACCCACTGGATCCAAAATAACGTCGAAGGGAGCAAAATCCCGCAACGCCTCCAAACCATCGCCTCGCAGCACACCGCCCTGAGCACCTAAGGATTCGCAGTAAGCCAAACGGTCTAAAGAGCCCACACTCACCCAACAGGGATTACCAAAGGCCTTGCACAGTTGGATACCCGCAGACCCCACACCACTGGCTCCCGCATGAATTAGGGCTTTTTCTCCCGGTTGCAACTTGCCCAACACAAATAGGTTCAGCCAAGCCGTTGCATATACTTCTGGCAACACCGCCGCCTCAATCAGATTAAGACCTTGAGGAACCGGTAAAGCTTGAGTGCCCTCAATCACCACCTCTTCAGCCATGCCACCACCGGCCAGCAGTGCGCAGACTTTATCGCCAACCTGCCAACGGCTATTTCCCACTACCTCAATCACCACACCGGAACACTCTAATCCCAATACATCAGTGACACCGGGCGGCGGCGGATATAAACCCGCTCGCTGCAACAAATCGGCACGATTTAGACCAGCGGCAGCGACCTTAATCCGAATTTGTCCCGCGTTACACACAGGTGCAGGACGCTCCGCCCACTCTAACTGGCCTTCAACTGCTTGCAATGCGTTCATACAGCCTCCATATTGGAACATGTTTCTTATATTGAGCCGGATTGCCTGTCGCGACCTCAGCCTCTGCTGTAGTCCTAACAGCCTGATACCAAACATTAAATATTTAATTACTGGCCTACTGACTAATATAGGCTTGATACCACCCTATCAGGGAGCCTTATCCCCATGAAATATTTGCTGAGCGGCTCGCTCCTTGGCCTGATTTTCGGCCTACAGGCGACGCTTTCGCTGGCTAAACCGAGCACTGATGAGTGGGATTACCTCCAACCCAGCCGGGATCAAGTAATCGCTAGCCTCAATGTGGTCGAGCTGCTTAAACGCCACCACTACAACAAGCCGCCCCTCAATGATGCTCGTTCATCGCAAATTTTCGACGGTTACCTCGAAATCCTTGATCCATCCCGCAGCTATTTTTTGGCTTCAGACATTGCGGAGTTCGAGTCTTGGCGCACTCAGTTTGATGACTTCCTCAGAGAAGGCAAACTAGAACCCGGCTTTACCATGTATAAACGCCAACTGGAGCGCCAAACCCAGCGCCTGAACTACGCTTTGGGCCTACTGGAAGCGGGCATTGACCAGCTAAACTTTAAAGCCGATGAAGACCTAACCATCAACCGCGAAAAAAGCCCTTGGCCTCAAAATACCACCGAGCTAAATGATCTGTGGCGTAAAAAGATTAAAGACGAGGTTTTGCGGTTAAAGATTGCCGGAAAAGACTCCAAAAACATTCAAGAATTACTGATCAAGCGCTACAAAAACCAATTAACGCGCCTGCGTCAAACCCGTGGTGAGGATGTTTTCCAAACCTACATTAATGCCTTTGCCCAAAGTTACGATCCTCATACTCAATACCTGTCTCCTGAAAACGCTGAAAACTTCGACATCAATATGAGCTTGTCGCTGGAAGGCATCGGGGCCGTATTGCAAAGCGATAACGAGTACGTTCAGGTGGTACGCTTGGTACCCGCTGGCCCGGCTGAAAAAAGCAAGCAAATCCAGCCTGCGGATAAAATCATCGGTGTCGCCCAAGGCAGCGATGATATGGTGGATGTGATCGGCTGGCGCTTGGACGAGGTGGTGAAGCTGATTCGTGGCTCTAAAGGTTCTGTGGTGCGCTTAGAGGTGATCCCCGCCAGTAATGCCCCCAGCGACCAAACCAGTAAAGTCGTATCCCTAACCCGTGAGGCGGTCAAACTGGAAGAACAAGCGGCCAAAAAATCCATCCTGAACCTACAGCATGATGGCCGTGACTACAAACTCGGGGTGATTGAAATTCCAGCCTTCTATCTGGACTTTAAAGCCCTGCGCGCTGGTGATCCTGATTACAAAAGCACCACTCGCGACGTTAAACGCCTGATTACCGAACTGGAAAAAGACCATGTTGACGGTTTGGTCATCGACCTGCGTAACAACGGTGGCGGCTCACTGCAAGAAGCCAACGAGCTGACGGGGCTGTTTATCAATCGCGGGCCAACGGTCTTAGTACGCAACAACGATGGCCGAGTTGATGTGCTAACCGACGACTCTTCAACCGGTCTGTTCTACAAAGGCCCGATGGCCGTATTGGTCAATCGCCTGTCCGCTTCAGCTTCGGAGATTTTTGCCGGAGCGATGCAAGACTATCACCGTGCCCTGATTTTAGGCGGGCAGACCTTTGGTAAGGGTACGGTACAGAGCATCCAGCCGTTGAACCACGGTGAGCTGAAGTTAACCCTAGCCAAGTTTTATCGGGTTTCGGGACAAAGTACCCAACACCAAGGGGTGATCCCGGATATCAGCTACCCCTCGGTCGTGGATACGCAGGAAATCGGCGAAAGCGCTCTCCCCCATGCCATGCCTTGGGACAGCATTCGTCCTGTATTGCCTTTAGCGCGTAATCCCTTCAAACCTTACTTTGATGAGCTGAAGAAGCGCCACGAGCAACGCACGCAAAATAACCCAGACTTTGTGTACATCCGTGAGCGGCTGGCGTTTTCCCAAAAACTAATGCAGGAAACTTCGGTCAGCTTAAATGAAGAAAAACGCCGCACCTATCAAAGCACGATCGAAAAACAACAGTTGGCCTTTGAAAACGCCCGCCGCTTAGCCAAGGGGGAAAAACCTCTGGATAAGCTGGATCAGGACGAGCCTGCCTTAGGTAAACCCAGCAAGGAAGATAAGGATCTGAAGCCAGAAGAAGATGCCTTCCTCACTGAAACAGGGCATGTTTTGTTGGATTACTTAGGCTTAAACGCCCGAGTAGCTCACAACAACTCAAAAATCTGATGAACCAGAGGCCCTCAGCCCTAAACGACTGAGGGCCTTCTGAACGATCCCTGCCATTGGGATAACCAAGCTAAACTTGCTTCTGTCCCCGCTGCATCGGGTCGGTATTCTGCCCCCAGCCAGCCTTGATAACCCGCCTGCTGTAATGCCGCTAATAAACGAGGGAAATCCAAATGCCCGGTTCCAGGTGCCCCTCGCCCCGGATAATCCGCAAACTGCACATGCCCAATACGACCAGCTAGACTTTGGATCACCTGCTCCATGTCCAACTCTTGCCGCGCCATATGGTACAGATCCAACTGGGCCAAACATTGGGGATGATTCACCTGCTGCAACACATACAGCAGGTCTTCTGGAGTATTCACCAGAAACCCCGGCATATCCAAAGGGTTAATCGCCTCACACAGTACCGGGATATTCAATACCGCAAAGGCTTCAGCGGTCTTACGCAAGTTGGTAATAAATGTTGCCAAGGCTTGCTCGCGCGAAGCGCCCTCAGCCAAACGCCCTGCCAGTACGTTCACTGCAGCCGGACGAACCATTGCGGCATAGGTTAGAGCTTCCTGTAATGCCGCATCGAACTCAGCTTGGCGTTCAGGTACTGCGGCTAAACCTAAGCCTCCGGTCATAAAATCCCCGGCGGGGAGGTTAATTAACACCAAAGGCAATCCTGCCTGCTCTAGCAGCTCTTTCAGACGAATCGCCGGTAACTCATAGGGAAATTGAATTTCCACCCCCGAAAAACCTGCAATCCGGGCGGCCAGTACCCGCTCAGCTAAGGGGCGCTCAGTAAACAACAGCGATAAGTTAGCGGCGATGTTCATAGACTCGGCTCCCGGTAGAGTTGAATAAGGGTCGCGGGATCTTGCTCCGCATAACCTTGAGTCGCGTGTAGACGCATCAATTGAGCGGCCAAACCACTCATAGGAGTTGCTGAATTTTGTTCACGGGACAGCTTAACCGCGGTATCTAAATCTTTAAGTAAAGTGCGCACATGCCACTTGATGGGCTCAAACTGGCTGCTGGCCATTTGCGGCGCTAAAATTTGCAAGGGTTTAGAGTCCGCAAAACCACCGGCCAAAGCGCTGGCTATGGCCTGAGCCTCCACCCCGGACTGCTCCGCCAAAGCCACCACCTCCGCGATCACTAAGGCATTGCAGGCCACCAGCATCTGATTACAGACCTTGGTCACTTGCCCTGCCCCAACCGGCCCCATATGGGTTAGGCGCTGACCTAAGTGAGCCATAATTGGGCGAATCCGTTCGATGTCATCAACCAGACCACCGGCCATAATGGCTAAGGTGCCTGCTTCCGCTCCCGCTACTCCGCCAGAAACCGGCGCATCCACCCAACGCATTCCAGTACGGGACAGCAACTCAGCGGACATCTGCCGGGTGGCCGCAGGGTCTAAACTGGAATGATCGACCAGCAACTGATTAGGCCGTGCACCTTCTACAATCCCCTGAGCCCCAAATACCACCTGCTGTACCACCTGAGTATCAGCCAAACACAGCAATACTACATCCGCCTGCTCACACAAAGCCGCGGGCGTTGCGGCTAATTTGGCTCCTAGGTCTAATAAAGGAGCGCATTTATCCTTTGTACGATTCCAAAGGGTTAATTCATAGCCTGCTAAACGCAAACGACGACATAGGGGTAAGCCCATCAAGCCAATGCCTGCAAAACCGAGCCGAGGCAGTGTATGCGCCATATAAAAATTCCCGTATCAATTCAGACAAATTGGACTTAGAAGTCTCCTGAAGCCCCCGCAAAAATTGCGTATGCTGTAAGCAAAGCCTACTAAATCTTAGGTTAGGAGTCTTGCATGAGCATTCTCACGCTGTCTGGCAGCCCTTCTGCGACCTCAAAAAGTCACCGCGTGCTGCACCAACTGGCTGACCAACTGTCCAGCCTGGGTCTTGAAGTAGATACTTTAGATGTACGCGAATTACCCGCTGAAGCCTTGATTCGAGCCGATTACACTCATCCGGCGATTCAGCGCGCCTTAGATCAAGTAGCCCGCGCAACGGCTTTGGTAATCGCCACGCCCATTTATAAAGCGGCTTACTCTGGGGTACTAAAAACCTTTCTGGATCTACTGCCCCAAGATGGCCTGAACGGAAAGATTATTTTGCCTTTAGCCACCGGCGGCAGCTTAGCCCATGCTTTAGCGCTGGATTACACCCTAAAACCTGTATTGGCTTCTTTAGGGGCACGCCATTTGTTGGCCAGCATCCATATTGTCGACCATCAAATTCTTGTAGCAAACGAGCATCTAACCTTAGATGCGGAAGCACAGGCGCGCCTTGATGAGGGATTGTCCAGCTTGATTCGTGCTGTGGCTTCGTAAAAACCACGCTTAAAAGAGGCCGAACTGGAAGTGTTCGGCCTTAAAGTGGCTTAGAGTGCTGCTAATCCTCGGGCGAGGTCTTTTTTCAGATCCTCTAAATCCTCAAGTCCTACCGCGACCCGAATCAGACTGTCTTGGATACCTGCGTTAGCACGCTCTTCCGGTGACAAACGACCGTGGGTCGTACTAGCAGGATGGGTGATGGTGGTTTTACTGTCACCCAAGTTCGCAGTGATGGAGATCATTCGCGTAGCATCAATAAAGCGCCACGCCGCTTCCTTACCGCCCTTAACCTCAAAGCTGACGACCGCGCCAAAGCCCTTTTGCTGGCGTTTGGCTAATTCATGCTGCGGATGGCTGGGCAAACCGGCGTAATACACTTTATCGATACCGGGCTGTTGCTCCAGCCATAGAGCCAGAGCCAGCGCTGTAGCACAGTGAGCCCTCATGCGCAGACTCAAGGTTTCTAAGCCTTTGAGGAATACCCAAGCATTGAAAGGACTCATGGTTGGGCCAGCGGTACGCAAAAAGCCCACTACTTCAGTCATCAGCTCCCGGCGACCGACCACAGCGCCGCCTAAGCAGCGGCCTTGGCCGTCGATGTATTTGGTGGCGGAATGCACCACGATGTCCGCACCCAATACCAGTGGCTGTTGCAAAATCGGGGTGCAGAAGCAGTTATCTACCGCCAGCAACGCGCCATGCTCATGGGCTAAAGCGGCCAAAGCAGCAATGTCCACCAACTCGGCTAACGGGTTAGAAGGCGATTCGACGAACAGCAGTTTGGTATTGGGTTTAAAAGCAGCTTTCCACGCGCTCAAATCACAAAGCGGCACATAGTCCACCTGCACACCAAAGCGCTTAAAGTACTTCTCGAATAGGGATACCGTAGCGCCAAACACACTGCGCGACACCAACACATGATCACCGGCTGAGCACAGACTCATCACCGTAGCCATGATCGCGGCCATACCTGAAGAGGTAGCTACCGCCTGTTCGCCCTGCTCCAACGCCGCTAAACGGGTTTCGAAGGTGCGCACGGTGGGGTTGGTGTAGCGCGAATAGACGTTACCCGGTTGCTCACCGGCAAAGCGCGCAGCAGCCTCAGCCGCAGACCGAAACACATAGCTGGAGGTAAAAAACAGCGGCTCACCGTGCTCACCCTCTGGAGTACGGTATTGGCCACCCCGTACCGCTAGGGTTTCAGGCGCTGCGCCTTCTAAATCACTGTCGAGCCGTCCGGCATCCCATTCAATTGACATGCTTGCTGTATCCTTGTTTGCCTGCATACACAGAACTAGCTGTTGTAGAGGTCGATAATGGCACTGACTGCATTAGTTTTGGCTTTGCTGGCATCGTTACGCGCTTGCTCAATACGGTTGAGGTAAACCTCATCCACGTCTCCGGTCACGTATTGACCATCAAACACCGCGCAGTCGAACTCTTTGATTTTGACCTTAGGCCCAGCTACTGAATCAATCAAATCCTGTAAATCCTGATACAACAGCCAATCAGCCCCAATCAGTTGCGCCACTTCTTCTGTGGTGCGGTTATGGGCGATCAGCTCATGCACGCTGGGCATGTCGATGCCATAGACGTTGGGATAGCGTACCGCAGGAGCTGCTGAGCAAAAGTACACCTTACGCGCACCGGCATCACGGGCCATCTGGATGATCTGCTTACAGGTTGTGCCCCGTACAATGGAGTCATCCACCAGCATCACGTTCTTGCCTTTAAACTCCAGCGGAATAGCGTTGAGCTTCTGACGCACTGATTTTTTGCGCGCCGCTTGCCCCGGCATGATAAAGGTACGGCCAATGTAGCGGTTCTTAACAAAGCCTTCGCGGAATTTAACCCCCAAACGGGTCGCCAACTCCATAGCCGCCGTACGGCTGGTGTCTGGGATGGGAATAATCACGTCGATGTCGTGATCGGAATACTCACGCAGGATCTTTTCCGCCAGCTTTTCGCCCATCCGCAAGCGGGCTTTATAGACTGACACACCGTCCATAAAGGAGTCAGAACGAGCGAGGTAAACGTGCTCAAAAATACAGGGGGAATAACGAGGATGATCCGAACACTGGCGGGTAAACAACTCGCCTGCGCTGGTGATATAGATGGCTTCTCCCGGAGCCAAATCCCGGATCAGGGTAAAGCCCAGTACGTCCAAAGCCACACTTTCCGAGGCAATCATGTACTCAACCCCGGATTCTGTATGGCGCTGGCCAAATACAATGGGGCGAATAGCATTGGGGTCACGGAACCCCACGATACCGTAGCCGGTAATCATGGCGACTACGGCATAACCTCCACGGCAGCGCTCATGCACTTTAGAGACTGCGGCAAAGACTTCTTCTTCCGTAGGCTGCAATTTGCCCTGCACCGCCAGCTCGTGGGCAAATACGTTAAGCAACACCTCTGAATCTGAGTTGGTATTCACATGGCGCAGATCGGACTCGTAAATTTCTTTATTGAGCTGATCAACGTTGGTCAGATTGCCATTGTGGGCCAGCGTAATGCCGTAGGGCGAGTTGACGTAAAAAGGCTGTGCCTCCGCCGAGCTGGAACTACCGGCAGTGGGATAGCGCACATGACCGATCCCCATATTCCCCACTAAGCGCTGCATGTGGCGTTGTTGAAACACATCGCGCACTAAGCCGTTATCCTTGCGCAAAAATAGGCGACCATCGTGGCAGGTCACAATGCCCGCCGCATCCTGCCCTCGATGCTGCAATACCGTCAGTGCATCATATAAAGATTGATTGACGCTCGACTTGCCGACAATGCCAACAATGCCACACATGCGGGAGGACCTCTCGATAGCAACAGGAAATAAGGGATTAGAGTGCTGGGTGTGAGTCTATTAATTGCCCGCAGGCTCAGAAGAGCCGGCCATCCATTGCCCACCCCAATGCGAAATCAGATCCCTTAACCAGTCCGCGATGCTCAAAAAATGCGGGATCAATACAGACTGCTGCCACCAATCGTCCTGCTGTACAGGGCCAACACTCAGCAGACCTACCAAAATGACAACCAGTAACATTCCCCGGGCCACCCCAAAGGCCATTCCCAGAAAACGATCAGTACCCGCAAGCCCTGTGACACGCACCAAGGTATCCAGTAAGTGGCTCACCAAAGCACCGAGTAGCAGGCTCACTACAAAAATCGCTACAGAGGCGGCAACCACCTGAGCAGAAGGTGTAGAGACGTAAGAAGCAAAATAAGGTGCAACCGCCCCACCAAATTTCCAAGCCATAAAGCCGGCGACAATCCAAGTCATCAAAGACAAGGCTTCTTTAATAAAGCCACGTCTCAAGCTGATTAAGCCAGACAGGATAATAATGGCAAGGATAACCCAATCGACCCAGATAAGAGACACGATGCGCTTCTATTCGGTGGCGGAAGATAGAGCGGGCATTTTAACAGAGGTCAATGCTTGGAGTAAGCCGAAGTCTACTCACGCTCAGGCTGAAAACGCACTACAAAGCCATTCAGTTGCTGTTGCTGCTGTAGCTGATCACGCAATCGGTTCGCTTCGGTGCGCTCCACCACCGGGCCTACAAACACACGGTTCATCCCTGTCACGGTACGCACATAGGCGTTATAACCATTAGCCCGCAATTTTTGCACCAAAGCCTCTGCACTAGCGCGATTAGACAGGCTGGCCAACTGCACCGACCAACTGATGGGTAAACCTGAGGCATCTAAGCGAGGCTCAGGAGCTGCTGCTTTAGCCGACGCTGTAGGAGTGGATGCTGCTTTGGCAGGAGGTGTTGCGGCAACGCTAGCTTTTGGAGGCTCTGCCTTAGAAGGAGGAGCCAAGGGAGTCGCTTCAGGCACAACAGGATCTTGCACACTGGCCGCTGGCATGGGTGGCATAGCCGGTTTAGGGGGAGCCTCCACCTGTACCTGACGGCGCTCATCTTCGCGATCTAAGAGCATAGGTAAAAAGGTTGCCGCTAGGGAAACCAGCACCAAAGCCCCGACAATACGTTGCCGGAGCCGTCTATCCAGCCATGTCATCTAAATGCTCCTGAGCGATGGAGTCTAGCTCCTTTAAAGCATCGGCCACCGCGTAAAAAGATCCAAACACCAACAATTCGTCAGCGGACTCCAGCACTGGAAGCAGCCCCTTCAAAGCGTGCTGGATGGAAGCATAAGCACAAACTGATGCACCCTTCTCGTGCAACGCCTGATACAGCTCATCGGCTGAGCGAGTGCGCGCTGTATCCAAAGCAACCACGGCCCAATGATCTATGAGAGGTAACAGGGGTTGCAACACAGCCTCTAAATCTTTGTCTTGCAAGAGGCCAAATAAGGCGTATCGCTGCCCACCAGAAGGCAATGCAGACAGTTGTTGACTCAAATAAAGCGCGGCATGGGGATTATGTCCCACATCCAGCATCAGGCTCAGGTTGCGCCCTTGATAACCAATCACTCGCCGATCCAGACGCCCGGTAATCTGAGTTGCCTTTAAAGCAGGTTCAGGATGCTCGGGCCAAACAACGCCGGGAATCAAAGCCAAGGCTTGCAAAGCGCAGGCAGCATTCTCTAAAGGTAGAGACAGCGCCGGTAAATCTAGGTACGCCAACGCTGAGCCCTGTAGGTTGGTTCCCCACCAGAGCCAACTCTGCTGAGCTCGCTCCAGCCCATAATCCTGCCCGCGAATCCAGATCGGAGCATTAAGCTCTAAAGCCGCTGCAAGCAGGGTTGCGGGAGGATTAGGATCACCGCACACCACAGGAATGCCCGGCCTAAAAATACCGGCCTTTTCTTGGGCTACGCTCTCGCGCGTATTACCCAACCACTCAGTGTGATCCAAGCCAATACTGGTCACGACGGCTACATCCGGGTCAACCAGATTAACCGCATCCAGTCGCCCTCCTAGACCTACTTCTAAGATAACAGCCCCTAAGTCCGCCGCTTGAAATATCAGCAAAGCCGCTAAGGTGCCAAACTCAAAGTAGGTTAGAGAGGTATCTCCACGCGCCTGCTCAATCTGCTCAAAGGCCTGACACAAAGCCGCATCAGTGACCATTTGCCCATTGATGCAAACGCGCTCGTTATAACGCAATAGGTGTGGAGAGCTATACACCCCCACACGCCAGCCTTGAGCCTGAAGCAACTGGCTTAAAAAAGCACAGGTTGAGCCTTTACCATTAGTCCCAGTAACCGTAATCACACGAGGCGCGGGGCGCTGAATACCTAAGCGCTCAGCGACCCAACGCACTCGATCTAAACCCAAATCAATGGCTTGCGGGTGCAACTGCTCAAGGTAAGACAGCCAGTCGTTCAGGCTTGCTCGGCTCATGATTTTGCGGTTAAACCTTCGTTGGCTTCAGCGTCCTGCGCCATAGCCTCAGCAACCGCGATGGGAGAAGGTAAAGACTCAGCAGCCAAGGCTCCCTCCTCCTCTTCCACAAAAGCCTCTACGGGGGTCGGCAGGTTTTGGAATTGGGCCAGAATACGCGCTAACCGAGGACGCAGCTCTCGGCGCGGAATAATCATGTCAATCGCGCCATGCTCCAGCAAAAACTCACTGCGCTGGAAGCCTTCCGGCAGTTTTTCACGCACGGTTTGCTCGATCACACGCGGGCCTGCAAAACCGATTAAGGCTTTAGGCTCAGCCACAATGATGTCGCCCAAGGTGGCCAAACTGGCGGATACACCGCCGTATACTGGATCGACCAGTACCGAAACAAAGGGTAAGCCCTCTTCGCGCATCCGCCCTAAAGCCGCCGAGGTTTTCGCCATTTGCATCAGGGAGATCAAGGCCTCCTGCATACGAGCCCCCCCTGACGCGGCAAAGCACACTAGGGGACAGCGACGCTCCATCGCGACATTGGCGGCCCGCACAAAGCGCTCGCCCACAATGGAGCCCATAGAGCCGCCCATAAAACTGAACTCAAAGGCCGCCGCTACGACCGGCAAGCCAATCAGAGTGCCACTCATGGCAACCAAAGCATCTTTCTCTCCGGTTTGCTTTTGAGCAGCCACTAGGCGGTCTTTATACTTTTTGGTATCTCGAAACTTTAGGCGATCGGTCGGTTCCAGTTCGGCTCCGATTTCTTCACGCCCTTCCGCGTCCAAGAAGATGTTTAAACGCGCACGTGCGCCAATACGCATGTGGTGCTGACACTTAGGACACACATCCAGCGAACGCTCCAACTCGGGACGATACAACACAGCATCGCACGACGGGCACTTATGCCAGAGTCCTTCCGGTATCGAGCTTTTCTTGACCTCAGAACGCATGATCGACGGGATCAGCTTATCTACCAGCCAGTTGCTCATCTCTTATTCTCCACGACTTCGACTCGGCATGCTCCACAGCACACCCGAATAATTCATCATCTATTAAGGGAAGATGTCCCTTGAACTTCTAAAGTAAAGCACCATCACACACCAAATGGGCTCGCCTATATCAAGCATCCACATTGGTTTGATTACTGGACGGTGCATTAAGGCCAGTCGTCACATTGTTTGACGTACCTGAGCAATAAAGGCCCGCATCTTTTCGGGGTCTTTAATGCCTTTGCTGTGTTCCACCCCACCACTCACATCCACTGCGTAGGGTTGTACCTCTGCAATAGCTTGTCGCACATTATCTGCTGTTAATCCACCGGCCAAAATAATGGGCTTAGGTAAGTGCTTGGGAATCAGCGACCAGTCAAAAATCTGCCCTGTACCTCCGGGCTGACCGGCCACGAAGGTGTCCAACAAAATAGCCTGTGCTTCCTGATAGACCTGCATCTGGGCCAGCAGATCGGTTTCTGCCTGCACACGAACGGCTTTAAACCAAGGCCGTCCATGACCGCTACAGTCCTCTGGCGTTTCATCGCCGTGAAACTGCAATACATCTAGGGGGATTTGCGCCAGTAAGGCATTTAATTCTGCACGGGGCTTATTCACAAACAAACCCACCGTGGTCACAAAAGGTGGTAAAGCCCGCACTATAGCCTGCGCCTGAACAAGGCTAACGGCCCTAGGACTTTTAGGATAAAACACCAGACCTATAGCATCGGCTCCCGCATGAACAGCGGCTAAAGCATCTTCTACACGGGTGATTCCACAAATCTTGCTGCGCACAATGGTCAAGGGGAACTACCTAGGCATGGGTAAGGGCAAAAATGGTAACAAAAGCCTTGGGTACTGCAAGCCGATTATCAGGACTTGGATGACAGATCATCCGCTAAATCCGCCAAAAAATGCGGGCCTAAATAACGCTGAGGTAAATCAAACTCAGGCGGATATTCAACCCGCACCAAATACAATCCATAGGGATGGGCCGTCACACCACCCATTTTACGTTGCCGTGACTCTAAGACGTTCAGCATCCACTCCACAGGCTGCTCGCCTGCTCCGATGCTCATTAGCACACCGGCGATATTACGCACCATGTGGTGTAAAAAGGCATTAGCACGTATATCAATCACGATAAAACGGTTATGTCGTATCACTTCAATATGGTGCAAGGTCTTTATCGGGGATTTAGCTTGGCATTGCTTGGCCCTAAAAGCACTAAAATCATGGGTTCCGACCAGAAAAGATGCGGCTTGGCGCATCAGATCTACCTCTAAGGGGCGATGGTTCCAAGTCAGCTCGTCAGCCATATGGGCAGGACGAATGGGGTCATTATAGATAACGTAACGATAGCGCCGTGCCACAGCACTAAAACGTGCATCAAAGTGTGGGGGCACAGCTTGAGCCCAGGTCACACTGATATCAGATGGAAGATTGGCATTACAGCCCATCACCCAAGTGAACATACTACGCTCTACATTTGTATCAAAATGTATCACTTGACCACTGGCGTGCACCAAAGCATCGGTACGTCCTGCACAACGCAAGGCAATTTCAGCACCACCGGCCACACGGCTAATGGCACGCTCTAAAGCCTCTTGTACTGAGGGAACACCCGAGCTTTGCCGCTGAAATCCGTGGTACTTAGTCCCCCTATACTCAACGCCCAAGGCGATTCTGGACAGGGAGGTTTGAGGGATATGGGTAACTTCTTGAATCACAGCCGAGGAAGACCTTATTTGATCAGAGTGCTCACGATCTGACGTGCTATTTGTTTTTGCCGCTCACTGCCTTCGCTCATCACCTCTTTGAGGATATCTAAAGCCCCCTCTTTGTCCCCCATTTCCGCGTAGGCTTTGGCCAAATCCAACTGAGTCGTCACCTCTTCATTGTCTGAGTCTGGTGCTTGAGCCGCTGAAGGTGGCTCCTCTTGGGATAAATCAAAAGCATCTGGCATGGTGGCTTTAGCTTTAGGGCTTGGGCTCGTTTCCTCTTTGATATCTAAGGTGCGTACAGGACTTGAGTCGCTGGCGGCGGCCTGAACCGAGGCAGACGACAGTTTAGGCTCTGGCAACTCCCAGTCAAAATCAGCAAAGGGATCTTCAGCGGCTTTCGTTTGCGTTTGGGACATAGCGTCGGAAGATTGAAGCGTTTCGCGCTGTTTAGCCGCACGCATAGCCGCCGCTAAATCGCTGGACTGGCGATCATCTTCAGACCCCAACAGGCTGGAGCGCGCCGATACTTCAGGATGTGCTGACTCATCCAACAAAGCCTCAAAATCTAAACCGGCCGTTTCTGAGTTATGAACTAAGGGGCGCTCGGATGCTGTAGTGCGCGCCGCAACAGCCCCCAGCGCTGGAAAACGGCTTTTAACGCTGCGAATTCGAGTATCTGGAGCACCTAAATCACGCAGTGCGGCTTCCTCACGCAAAAAGCCTTCGCGATCTTGTAATTCGCCGTACACTTCCATCAATTTAAAATGAGGCTCCAGTCGATCTGGATTGGCTACAACGGCCTTGCGTAATACGGAAGCTGCCTCATTAAACTGCCGATAAGACATGAAGGTTTCAGCCTTATCCAACAGCTCAAGCCCTACATCTTCAGTACGCGAAGAGCGAGGCGCGGTAAGCCCAAAACGGTCTAATGAGTCATCCTGATCTTTAGATTTAAGTGGAGTGGGAGTGGTTGTCAGTACCGGATCATCGTCATGGTGACGAGCCTGAGGAGCGGCTAAATTCGTTTGAGACCCGCTTCCTTTACGCCGTGCCAAGAGTGCTAACAGCGCTGTAATAAGCGCCCCGCCACCAATTCCGCCCAATAACAGAGGGTTAGTCCAGAATTGAGCTAAAGAATCCTCTTGCTCGGATTTAACCGCTTGCGCTTTAGCGGTCGTTCCCAATTGGTTTTGCAACTCAGCCAATTGGTTGTCTTTAAGCTGCATTAAACGGGTGAGTTTATCCAGTTGGCTTTGTAGATCATTCAGACGATCTTTCAGCTCTTCACTTTCCCGACGGCTGGAATCTAAGCCCTCTTGAGCCGTTGCCAACTCATCACGTAAGGCCTGAACCTCAGCATCGTTATTTTTAGATTCCGTAGGATTTTTAGCGCTCGGGCTTGCGGCCCCAGATCGGCCTGCGTGGGCAGCTGCCACCAAACGCAGGTTATCCTTTGGCTCTGGGCGGTTTGGCGTAGTAGCTGCCACACTGCGCGCATCCTGAGAGGCCGTTGGACTGCGCCGCCAACGGGCTGTATGCCGGCTTACCTCAACCACAGCCTCAGGATGGGAACGACTGGTCACTTGATCCGCCGTTGGAAGGCGCAAAATCTTTCCCGTTTGGATGCGGTTGATATTGCCCCCCACAAAGGCTTCTTGGTTTAAGTCCCAAATCGCCGCCATATTTTGATGTACGGAACCCACTTCCCGTACTTGTTCGGAAATGCCCCACAGGGTATCCCGACTCACCACCTGATACTCTCTTCCACGCGCGCGATGCACCTGAGCGGGAACCGAAGTGGCCCGAGGAGCGCTAGCCCCGTTCGAGCTCCCTCCCGAAGTACTCCCACGCTCTGAAGGAGTATTTATAGGAGGTGTGGGTGTCGCCGCAGGTGTTGCCGCTACAGCACTCGGACTTGGAGGCGCAACAGGAGCTACCCTAGAGCCTGGCAAATGGGGCGCTTGTGTCGCTGCTTCGGGTGCATACAGGGGGGGATCAAAGAGCAAGGTATACTCGCGCAACAGACGACCACTGGGCCATAGAACCTCAACCAGAAAGCTTAAGTAAGGCTCACGCATGGGCTTACTGGAGGTCACTCGGATGACATAACGCCCATCAGAGCGCTGCATCGGGGTAAAGGTTAAGTCCGTTAATGTGTAAGGCCGCTCAATGCCCAGCTTTTTAAAGTCCTCTACGGAGGCTAACTTCGGTTTAATTTCTGAAGCCATCAATCCACGAAGATCCAGCAATTCAATATCGGCCAGCAGCGGCTGATTTAAAGACGACTCCAGACGAATTTCTCCCACTCCCAAGGCTAAAACCATGTTGGAAGCGGTTAAAGCAGAGGCTGCTGCAATAGCCAATACCAGATTGCGAACCCGAACCATAGTGTTTTCCTAATTTGGTTTTTCGAGGCTTCAGAAGACTTCCCGTCATTACCCACAGTGACTCGGAGGTGAATAACCTACCCAAGCAACGCCGATCTTTACTTCCCCATAAAGCCGGTCTGGGCTAAATATCAGAGACCCTGCCAAAAACTTATAAAACTTAGTTTATTTTGGCTCTGAATATTCTCAAATGGGTAGCAAGTATCTTGTACAAAAAGGCTTTTATCAATGACTTACTTTCTGGCCAGTTGCCATGACATATATAGATACATATACCTATCTATTCTGCTCAGTCTACATTTCTTTCATTAGCCGATCAGCAAAACGCCGCGCGATCACGCGGCGTTTATTTCGGCCATAATATCGGCTAACGCTCCAGCAAAATGCGTAGCATACGGCGCAAAGGTTCAGCTGCGCCCCACAGCAACTGGTCACCCACAGTAAAAGCACCGAGGTATTCCGGCCCCATATTCAGCTTGCGCAAGCGGCCTACGGGAACACTCAGTGTGCCAGTTACGGCAGTAGGGCTCAGATCCTTCATACTGGCCTCACGGTGGTTGGGTACCAGCTTGACCCAAGGATTGTGCTGGCTGATCAAGGCTTCGATGTCCGCCATAGGCACGTCTTTGTTTAGCTTCAAGGTTAGGGCTTGGCTGTGGCAACGCATGGCCCCGATACGGACACAGATGCCATCCACCGGGATAGGATGGGTAGTGCCGAGAATTTTGTTGGTTTCGGCCTGCCCTTTCCACTCTTCACGGCTTTGGCCGCTGGGCAGCTCTTTGTCGATGTAGGGAATCAGGCTACCGGCTAAAGGCACGCCAAAATGATCCACTGGGAAGCTTTCGCCACGCTGAGTCGCCGCCACTTTGCGGTCGATGTCTAAAATGGCGCTGGCAGGATCAGCCAATTCGGGCGCTACGGCGTTGTGAATCACCCCCATTTGGCGGATCAGCTCACGCATATTCTGAGCCCCTGCGCCGCTGGCGGCTTGATAGGTCATGGCGCTCATCCACTCCACCAGACCAGCTTCAAACAATCCACCCAAGGCCATCAGCATTAAACTGACGGTGCAGTTACCGCCAATGTAGTTCTTAACCCCCGAGTCCAGCGACTGGTCGATGACGTTACGGTTCACAGGATCCAGTACAATCACGGCATCATCCTGCATGCGCAGACTGGACGCAGCATCAATCCAATAGCCCTTCCAACCGGCTTCACGCAGTTTGGGAAACACTTCGTTGGTGTAGTCGCCACCCTGACAGGTGAGGATTACATCCAAGCTCTTTAATTCTTCAAGGTTGTAGGCATCCTTGAGCGGGGCAACAGACTTACCAATTTCAGGGCCTTGGCCGCCAATATTGGAGGTGGTGAAGAAGATCGGCTCGATCAAATCGAAATCCTGCTCTTCCAGCATCCGTTGCATCAGCACAGAGCCGACCATACCGCGCCAACCGATCAGACCTACACGTTTCATTCCAGCACCTTATTTTTGAAAAAGAAGCCCACACCCTAGGGGGTGTGGGTTAAGGAAGATTACAACTTCGCCAGCGCAGCGACTACCGCATCACCCATTTCACGGGTGCCCACTTTATGCATGCCTTCCAGCCAAATATCAGCGGTACGCAGGTTTTGATCCAGCACATCGCTCACCGCTTGCTCAATGGCGCTAGCGGCTTCCGGCTGAGCAAAGGTGTAACGCAGCATCATGGACACCGACAAAATAGTGGCCAGCGGGTTGGCGATGCCTTTACCGGCGATGTCTGGCGCGGAGCCGTGGCAAGGCTCGTACATGCCTTTGCCGTTAGCATCCAAGGAAGCTGAAGGCAGCATACCGATGGAGCCGGTGAGCATAGAGGCTTCGTCGGACAGAATGTCGCCGAACATATTGTCGGTCACGATGACATCAAATTGCTTAGGTGCGCGTACTAACTGCATGGCGGCGTTGTCCACATACATATGGGACAGCTCCACCTCGGGGTAATCCTTGGCCACTTGCTCGACGATTTCACGCCACAGTTGGCTGGACTCGAGTACGTTGGCCTTGTCTACCGAGCACAGGCGCTTGTTGCGCAGCATGGCCATTTCAAAACCGACCTTGGCAATACGGCGAATTTCGCTTTCGCTGTAGGGCAAGGTGTCCTGGGCACGGCGCTCGCCATTGTCTAACACTTTGGTTTCGCGCGGGCCGAAGTAAATACCGCCGGTCAGCTCACGCACGATCAGGATATCCAGACCGGACACCACTTCCGGCTTGAGACTGGAAGCCGAAGCCAGTTGCGGGTAGAGAATCGCTGGACGTAAGTTGCCAAACAGACCCAACTCGGAGCGAATTTTCAGCAGACCGCGCTCAGGGCGAATACTGCGCTCTAAGGTATCCCAACGCGGGCCACCTACAGCACCGAGCAGCACAGCGTGGGCTTTTTTGGCTTTGGCCAGCGTATCGTCGGCCAAGGGCACGCCGTACTTATCAATGGCCGCACCGCCTAGCTCGTCAAACACCAATTCTAGTCCCAACTGGAATTTGTCGATGGCTAAACGCAGCACTTTCAGAGCTTCAGCCATAATTTCTGGGCCGATGCCATCACCGGGGAGGACCAGAATCTGCTTGGTCACAGTGTTGGTCATGAAAAAACGATCCTTTAGGTAACAAAGGACAAGCCCAGCCTCCGTTGCTGGAGCTGGGCTTATCACTCAAGATGATTTAATTGCGCCAAACAACCAAGGGCTGTTTTGCTTGTGCCGCGCCTCAAAGGCTTTGATAGCCTGCGCATCCTGCAACGTCAAACCGATATCGTCCAGTCCGTTGAGCAGACAATGCTTACGGAAGGCATCTACCTCGAAAGGGTATTGGATACCATCGGGGCGTGTCACTGTTTGGGAGGCTAAATCCACGGTCAATTGATAGCCTTCGGTCGCCAAAGCCTGCTGAAACAGGGCATCGACTTCCTTTTCCTTAAGGATGATAGGCAGCAGACCGTTTTTAAAGCTGTTGTTGAAGAAGATATCGGCAAAGCTCGGCGCGATGATGGTACGGAAACCGTACTCTTCCAGCGCCCAAGGTGCATGCTCACGGCTGGAACCACAGCCAAAGTTCTCCCGTGCCAGTAAAACGCTGGCTCCCTGATAACGCGGCTGGTTGAGGATAAAATCCTTATTCAGCGGACGATTGCTGCAATCTTGCCCCGGCTGGCCTTCATCCAGATAGCGCCACTCATCAAAGAGGTTTTGGCCAAAGCCGCTGCGCTTGATGGATTTGAGAAATTGCTTGGGAATGATCTGGTCGGTATCGACGTTGGCACGATCCAGCGGAGCGACCAATCCAGTGTGTTGGGTAAAGGGTTTCATCCGTTCGCTCCTCAGTTCAGCAGTTCGCGCACATCAACAAAGTGACCCATGACCGCCGCCGCCGCCGCCATACCGGGGCTGACCAGATGGGTACGGCCACCCGCGCCTTGACGGCCTTCAAAGTTGCGGTTGGAGGTGGAGGCACAATGCTCGCCGTTTTCCAGCTTGTCTGGGTTCATAGCCAGACACATGGAGCAACCGGGTTCGCGCCATTCAAAACCAGCCTCAATGAAGATTTTGTCCAAACCTTCGGCTTCGGCTTCAGCCTTCACCAGACCTGAGCCCGGCACCACCAAGGCTTGCTTCACCGTGGCGGCTACTTTGCGGCCTTTAGCCACGGCTGCCGCCTCGCGCAAATCTTCAATCCGCGAGTTGGTGCAGGAGCCGATAAACACGCGATCCAGCTTGATGCTGGTAATGGCTTGATTCGCACCCAAGCCCATGTATTTCAGTGCGCGCTCAATGGAGTCACGCTTCACGGCATCGGCCTCCAGAGCAGGATCAGGCACGCTGGCATCCACCGGCAGTACCATTTCGGGCGAGGTGCCCCAAGTCACTTGGGGTTTGATGTCTTCGGCCTTCAGCTCAATAACGGTATCGAATTGGGCATCGGGATCGGATACCAGCCCGCGCCACTGAGCAACGGCAGCTTCCCAATCTTCGGCTTTGGGCGCAAAGGGACGGCCCTTCACGTAGTCGATGGTTTTTTGATCCACCGCCACCATACCTACCCGCGCACCGGCTTCAATGGCCATATTGCACAGGGTCATGCGGCCTTCCATGGACAGGTCACGAATGGCACTACCGGCAAATTCCAGCGCATGGCCGGTGCCACCTGCGGTGCCGATCTTGCCAATCACAGCGAGTACGATGTCTTTAGCCGTCACGCCGACGGGCAGTTGGCCTTCCACCAATACCTGCATGTTTTTCATTTTCTTGGCTACCAGACACTGGGTCGCCAACACATGCTCCACTTCCGAGGTGCCGATACCGTGGGCCAAGGCACCAAAAGCGCCGTGGGTTGAGGTATGGGAGTCGCCACAGACCACGGTCATACCCGGCAGGGTTGCGCCCTGCTCTGGGCCGACCACGTGCACAATACCTTGGCGCACGTCGTTCATTTTGAATTCAAGGATGCCGAAGTGGTCGCAGTTCTCGTCCAGCGTCTGTACTTGCAGACGGGATACTTCATCGGCAATGGTGCCTACGCCGCCTTTGCGGTCAGGGCTGGTGGGCACGTTATGATCTGGGGTGGCGATGTTGGCATCAATACGCCAAGGTTGGCGATGGGCCAAACGCAAACCCTCGAAGGCTTGGGGCGAGGTTACTTCGTGCAGAATTTGGCGGTCGATGTAGATCAGCGACGAACCATCATCCCGCCGCTTTACTTCGTGCATGTCCCACAGTTTGTCATAGAGCGTTTTGCCGGTCATCAGACTGTCCTCATCAGCGCGTTTCGTCGTTTTTTAGGCTGAGGATGGGATGCTAGAGGCTTGCCAGAGATAACTCAAATTCATATTTTTTATCTAATGGATTCTCATCAGGAATGAATACCCTTGGATTTGGCCAGTTTAAATGCCTTTATCACCGTGGTTGAAACCGGCAGCTTTTCCCAAGCCGGTGAACGCTTACATTTAACCCAACCAGCCATCAGTAAACGTATCGCGGCGCTGGAGCAGCAGTTGTCTGTGCGGCTTTTTGATCGTCTGGGCCGAGACATTCGCTTGACCGAAGCCGGTCAGGCTTTGTTGCCTCGTGCCTACCAAATTTTGCAGGTGTTGGACGATACCCGCCGCGCCCTGACCAATCTTCAGGGAGATATCAGCGGGCGTTTAACCTTGGCCACCAGTCACCATATTGGCTTGCACCGTCTGCCGCCCCTGCTCCGCAGCTTCACCCAAGCATACCCACAGGTAACCTTGGACATTCATTTTCTGGATTCTGAAATCGCCTACGAGGAGGTCTTACACGGTCAGGCAGAGCTGGCGGTCATTACCCTAGCACCCGAAACCACAGCGCCCATACAAGCGTTTCAAATTTGGGAAGATCCGCTGGATTTTGTCGCGGCACCCGGTCATCCGCTGGCACGCCATACTCAGGTGGCGCTGGCGGATGTGGCTCCTTATCCGGCGGTATTTCCGGGAGAAAACACCTTTACCCACCACATTGTGCGCCGCCTGTTTGAGCAACAGCAGCTCAAACCCCACATCAGCATGAGCACTAACTATCTGGAAACCATCAAGATGCTGGTGTCAATTGGGCTGGCGTGGAGCATCTTGCCGCGCACCATGTTGGACGAGCAGGTGGTGCGTTTACCCTTGCCAGAGATTCAACTTCAGCGGCAACTGGGCTACATCCTGCACACGGGGCGCACCCTCTCCAACGCGGCACGGGCTTTTATTAGCCTGCTGGATAAACAGCGGCTTTAAGGCTGAACGGGCTGTCCCCAAGCCCGCCATACCAAAATAGACAGAGTAATGACGGTCAACGGCAAGGCATACCAAAGCACCGAGTGCAGTAACAATTGGGCATGGGGCTGTCCACTGCTGTTTAAGATCAGATAAGCCGTATAAGCCAAGTAATACCCTAAGAACAATAAACCTTCCCAACGGTTGATCCGATAACCCACAAAAAAGATCGGCAAGCAGGCTACAGCCACACCAATCATCACCGGAAAATCAAACGCCAAGGCAGCAGCCGATACCTGAACCGGCGTTGGTGATACTAAAGAAGCTAAGCCCAATACACACAGCAGGTTGAATATATTGCTGCCTACAATATTGCCCACTGCGATATCACGCTCACCCCGAATAGCGGCCATCACTGATGTAGCTAACTCAGGGAGTGAGGTTCCCACAGCCACTACGGTCAAACCAATCACCAGTTCAGACAACCCCAAGGCACGGGCCAAAGCGGTAGCTCCTGAAACTAAAAAGTCCGAGCCCAGTACCAGCAGTACCAAACCTGCGACCACTAACCCCGCATTGCGCCATCCACTTTGAGGGCTGGGTGCTTCCTCTAAGCCAAACTCTTGCTCAAATTCATCATTGGCAGCAAGTAACTGATTCTCCCGGCGGCTAGATACCACTAAAAACAAGGTGTAGCCCAAAACGCCAGTGAAGAGGATCAGTCCATCCCAACGACTCAGTTGCCCATCTAAGGACAGGCCGTAGGTCAACAAGCTAGCGGCGATCATTAAAGGCACGTCCAGCCGAATCAGTTGGCGCGATACGATCAGAGGGGTAATTACCGCCGTGGTACCCAAAATCAACAGCACATTAGCAATATTACTGCCTAACACATTACCGATGGCTAAATCGCCCTGTCCTGCCCAAGCAGACTGCACGCTGACCGCCGTTTCAGGGGCGCTGGTTCCAAAAGCCACCACTGTTAAACCGATCACCAGCGGAGAGATGCCAAACTGGGCGGCTAAACGTGCAGCCCCACGCACCAGTACCTCAGCCCCCATGACCAGCAATACCAGCCCTGCAACCAGATAAAAGAAGATTTCCAGATTCACCCTAAAGGCTCCTATGCTGCAATCCGAATGAACAGCCTGCCATATCTTAAGACAGGAGCACATCTGCTTCCGCTTGAATAAGATGACAAATATTTCAGAAGCAGCGAAGCCTTTAATCGCCGTAAACCCTACTCAGCTCCGTGGTGGTGTAACGAGTGCTGATGCATCGAACCCGCTGCACCTTCACCCTGCACGGCAAACAGGGAATCAAAATCAGCATCCGTCAGGGTTACTCCGAAAAATCGGGCATAAAACGCCTGCGTAGTGCCTTTTAGATCCAAGGGAAAGCGCTCGGGATACAGTTCATGGGTCAGCCACTGAATGCCCAAAGCCAGCATAAAAGAGGCGGGCCGATCCAACCAATTGAGTGGGCTCTTAGGCACGGTCAGCACCTGAGCCTGCAACCTACGCCAAGGGCCATGCTCCTGAAAACGAGGCAAGAAGCTGTTGTCCTGCACAATAACGACTTGAGGAGCGTAGGCTAACACCTGCTCCAAGCTGACTGCTTCCATGCCCATGTAAGAGCTAGATGGGCACCGATGCACATTGTAACCGCCTGCCCAGCGAATCCCTTGGGCATGGAAGGAGGTATCGCACTCCGTGGCTAAACCGTCCCGACCTTGCGCGTAATACACCCGTTTGCGTGAGGATTCTGGTATATCAGCCACCGCTTGAGTCACGCGGGCCATGGCCTCCGTTATATAACTGCCTAACTCCTGAGCTCGCGTCTCTTTCCCCAACAATTGCCCAACGAATTGGAAAGCTTGCGGCCAATCGGCCAAGGTATCGAGTGTTACAAATACCACCGGTACGCCCACCTGTTTAAACAGGCGAATTGTCTCGTCAATACTGGCTTGGGGCACAATGGAACCGGTTAAAGCCAGTGCCACGTCGGGGCGCAACTCCAAAATGCTTTCCGGCTGCATGCGCCGCCCGTGCCCCAAAATCCCGCCCACCACGGGCAATGCAGGCAACCGAGTGCCGATAAAACGCTCATCACCTGCGGCAAAGGGCATATTCAAGCCCACTAAAGCCTCAGGCGCTAAAGCAAACATCAGGGAAGTTATGGGCGGAGCGGCACCCACCACGCGCTCAATCCGATCGGGTACTTCAACCGTTCGCCCCAGCATATCGGTCACGGATTTGGCCATAACCTCAGACGTGGCCAACAACAGCAAGGTTAATCCCACGCTAAAAGCCCAAAATCTCCATACAGACTGCACACTACTCACGCTCATCCCTCCAAACCTAAGTGACTCAATAAATCAGGGCATGCCGTCCACTGGATACCGGCACAATCTCTACATCTATTTGATATAAACGACGAATCCGCTCTACGGTAATCACTTGGGTCGGCACATCATCCGCTTCGATACGTCCTTGATGCAGAACGGCCACCCGGTTGGCATAGGCCAAAGCATGGTCGGGATAGTGGGTGGTCTGGAGAATGCCATAGCCCTGCGCGGCTAAGCGCTCCAGATGACGCAGCAACCGTATCTGATGGCCAAAATCCAGCCCACTGACCGGCTCATCCATAATCAGCAGCCGCGCGCCCTGCGCTAAGGCACGGGCAATCAAAGTAAGCTGGCGTTCCCCGCCTGATAATTCGGTATAGGGCCGCTGAGCTAAGGCGGTGATGCTTAGTTGTTCAAGGGCTAAGCCCACCGCCTCAGCATCGGCTTGGGTTTCCGCCTGCAAGAGCCTTTGATGAGGCAAGCGCCCTAAGGCCACCACTTCGCGCACGCTAAAGGGAAAGGGCGCTACATGGGCTTGGGGCACATAGGCCAGATGACGGGCCAGTTGATGCCGAGGCCAATCGCTTAGCGCCTTACCCTCTAAGGTCACCTGCCCCTCAGAAGGGTTCAATAACCCCAGCAGACAGCGCAGCAGCGTAGTTTTTCCAGCTCCGTTTACGCCTAAGAGTGCCAGCATATCCCCTGAAGACAGGGATAAATCCACGCCCTCCAACACAGTCTGTTGGCCGCGTTTAAAGCTCAGCCCGTTAGCACACAGCACTTGTGGCTCCATCAAGACTCCCAGCTCTTACGAGTCCGACGCAGCACCAGCAGAAATACCGGAATCCCCAGCAGCTCGGTCACAATGCCGATGGGAATTTCACTGTCGGTCAGGCTGCGGGCCAGTAAGTCGGCCCAGACCAAAAAGCTGGCTCCCAGCAGGATGGACACCGGCAACACTCGGCACTGACTGGGGCCACAGATTAGCCGCGCAATGTGAGGCACGATTAAACCGATCCAGCCGATCATTCCGGCTAGAGATACCGTTAATGCTCCGAGCAAGGCCGCGCCCGCAATCACTCCATAACGTACTAGGGTGACAGGTACGCCTAGAGTTCTAGCTTCATCATCCCCCATTGCCAAGGCATCCAACCAGCGTCCGGACAGGCACAGCAGCAGCATAGTTAGGCCCATAGGAATGGCGGCCCAAAGGATTTCGTCTAAATCCACCGAGGCCAAACTGCCCATCAGCCACAGGGTGATTACCGGCAATTCGTTGTAGGGATCAGCGACATACTTCAGGGTGGATACCAAGGCAGCAAACAGCGCACTGGACAGAATCCCGCCCAGCACCAACATGATCAGCGAGCCCTTGCCGAAGGTATGGGCAATGCTTAATGCCAAAGCTACGGCTATCAGACCGAAGACAAAGGCCATCAGTTGCACCACCAACCAGCCTCCGCCTAGCAGCATACCCAGCACCGCACCAAAGGCCGAGCCGGACAACACACCGAGTAAGTTAGGTGACACCAAGGGATTACGAAACACACCTTGAAAGGCGGCCCCTGAAGCCGCCAGCGCCGCCCCCAGCAGCAAGGCGGCTAAGACTCTGGGTAAACGAATTTCAATCAGAACACTGTACAGCAGCTCAAACTGATCGGCCTCCATCTGGGCCAGTCCCAAAGTCGTGCCGAAAAACTCCAAGGTATTCCAAAAACCCACCGCATAACGACCAGATCCCAAGGCCACCAAAGTGCTGACCAGTACTAACAGGAGTAATAAGGACAGACCTACGGATCGTCCGACCAGTCGCTCATTTATCCAACCCCGCAAACGCACCCAATGACCCATTAAAAACACCTACAAAGCTGAATACACCGTCGTCAGCAAGCCATTATGGGTTATCAGCCGAATCTTCATCTTCCAGATCAAACTGTACGCCGTCGATGGAGATACTACGGATATTGGCCGAGAAGCCTTTGTCGTGGTCAAAATGAATGTGCTCATGCACTGCGGGTGGCATCGACATACCTGAAGCCGCCATTTTAAAACTGGCCGCTGAGGTGTGGGCCAGTTCTAACTGATAGCGCTCACGAATGCGGTTGGCTTGGTTAGTAGCTAACAGAGCACGAGGATTTTGGGCAATGCCTCCCGTACCACCGCCATTACCAGTACCTCCTCCACCACTACCTCCTGAACCATTGCCCGGCGTAGAGGGATTAGGTTCTGGAACCACCGGATCAACCGGAGTTTGTGGCCCCGAAGGGTTCGAGGGCTGAGGATTAGCCGGGGTCGGCGTAACTGTCTGCCCCGTTGGCCCATTCTGATATTGCTGCACATTGGCAAACTGATCCGCGCTCAAACCCTGTGCGCCTTGATGCAATTGGGCGGGGGTTAAACCCAAAGCATCCGCCACCGGAGTTTCACTACCGCCACCGCTCGACCAACCTTCACCGTGGTGGGAGCTGTGGTCAGGAATTACACCCTCGCCACGCCCGATAAAGGCAATACCGCTGGTTTCTAAATTCCAGAAGTTATTGATGGAAAAAGCAATATCGGTGCTGTTGGTGTACCCGGCAAAACCGCCCAAGGCCAGCGTATTACCGGACAAAGCACTCACACGACCGGAAGAAGCAGAGCGCGAAATGGTGCCGTTGCTGTAGCCCACAAAGCCACCGGCTGCGCCTGTATTGCGCCACTCGGAGGCGGAAGCATCGTAGTTAGGGCCGATGCGATCATCCAAAGTCACGCTGCCCGTAGCTAGACTGCGGTAAATCACTCCAGGCGTGACGATCTGACCGACGAAACCGCCCACATACCACCCCCCCTCCACCGCACCGCTGGCGTAGGAGTCAATCAGAGTATCGCCCTCAAAGCTGCCAACAAATCCTCCAGCAGCCATCATGCTACTCAGGCTAAACATGCCGGGATCAGCCGTGACTTTGACATTCCCCAAGGCCGCATTATTGGCCAAGCGGGCGCTGCCATTAATCAGGCCCGCAAAGCCCCCGGCATACAGATAGTTATGGCTGGTAATGTCCACCTTGGCGTAGCTATTTTGCACCAATCCACGCACACGGCCCGCCACACCCCCCACATAACCGCTGGCCATCGGCGATTGGCTGACATTAATACGACCACTGGCAAACACATGGTTCAGGATACCGCTGGACGTGCCAACCAAAGCGCCAATGCTGTTATCCGTTGCGTCAATAGCCTGAATATCCACTCCGGTCAGGCCCAAATTACTGATGGAGGGGCCAGTGATTTTAGTATTCCGCCAACTGCTGCCGCTGTATTGCGCCGTCCCTAACGACTTAAACAAAGCATCGCCGCTGGATTTTAGGTTGGTGAGCAGATGACCAAAACCGTTGAAATTACCGTTAAAGGTTTTACCATCGGCCAAGGCCGTCCAATGGCTGACCGAGGCCAAGTCCAGATCATTCCCTAATAGGTAATTTCCGCTCGCTGTAACGGTGCGTAACTCATCAAGGGTTTTAATCACCTGATAGCTCTGGAGCTTGCCCGTCTCACCCAGTTGCACACGGCCTGTGCTGTTGAAATCAATCCGCCCGACAAAGCGATCCGTATATTGGCCTGCGGCATCCGTCTCTAGGGCCATATTGATGTTATACAACTGCTCTTTAAACTGAGGATCGACTAAGGCTTGATAGCCGTCGTAATTCGCCACGGCAGTACGGGAAGATGGCCCCCAAGAAGCTAAAAAGCTGGCCTTATCGGTAGCCGATAACACTGAATTGATGTTGATATTTTGATTGGAATACAAGCCTAGGGTATTGGCCGACCAGCTTAGGGGCGCATTGACTTCAAGATTTCCACGGGCAGCACTTAAATTCACCGATAGTTGAGACAGGGCTGTCGCTAATTCAGCGGTGGATAAGCTGAGTGTGCTGTCTGCCGTGTTAGTGCCGAGGCTAAAGCTATCTGGGGTGGTCAAGGTCAGGCTGCTGGCCAAAAGGCGCGTGTTGGAATCCAGCGCAAAGCGGCGACCTTGGGCACTGATACTGCCGCCCGTGCCAGAGCCGGAGGAAATATCCAAGCTTCCACCCAGACTGACCACTCCTTGACCCGCATTGAGCTGTACCTCGCCCAGTAGGTCATCAATGCTTTGGGCCTGAATCAAGCCTTTATTATTTACTTGGGCGGTCAACAAATCATCGGCGGCTTGGGCGGTTAGGATCACTCGCCCCCCATCGGCATAGATAGCTTGTTGGTTTTCCACCAAGGCATCCAAAACTCCCTGTTCTACGTCCATCCCCAGCAAGGTATTGCCGTCAAAGCGCAGATTAATTTGGCTACCCGCACCTAAGGCCACGGTTCCCCGCGTGGCCACCACTACCCCTTGGTTGGAAACTTCACTGCCTAACAAGGCAATGTATCCACCAGAACTGGCATTCAAACTGCCAAGGTTAGTGACACTGCCTTTAGTACCATTACCCTTGAACCGAAAGACTCCAGCATTGAAATCTGAGTCGCTCACATCCAAGGTACTGGCCACCAAACCCGCCGTATTAACCCGCGATCCCTGACTGAAGAGCACGCCGTTGGAGTTGATCAAAAACACCTGACCGTTCGCAGTCAAAGCGCCTTCAATCACGCTGCGCTCATTACCGATCACCCGGTTCAGAGTAATAGAGGAAGCGTTGGGTTGCTTGAATTGGACGCTTTCCGCAGGAGCCACTCCAAAGCTCTGCCAATTAATGACGGCTTTAGCCGTGGATTGCTCAATGGTGGTCACTGATCCCGATTGATTGATGACCGCACTACCGCTGGCCACGCCACCATTACCCAACACGGGGGCAGCAAGACTCACCGGAGACAAGCTGTACAGCGCTATTGAAACCAGCCAAACCAAGCGAGCCTTGGGCGATAGCTGCCAGCCCTCCCAGCGTCCGAACGAAGCAGAAACCATAGCGCTTCCTTGTATTCCTCAATTTTAGCTATACAAGGCTATACAAAAAGCAGGCCAGCCTATTAAGACTTAATCCGAATCAATACTTAAAGTAACGCAATGGATACAAGACAGGCGTTACACACAGCCGCGCTCTAGTCTGGGCTTATCTGGGTTAGAAGGCTTTATTTTATGTATAAATAAAAACATATTATGTCATCAACAATACAAAATGTCATAAATGTACCATTTCAATAGCACCGAACTAGAAAGTCAATCTCCTTATATATGTACAAAACTATACATATAGTCTGAAATAAAACCGAAATAGCCCATGATGGCCTTTTTCTTGCTTAATACCTTGTATTAGGTAAAGCACCACAGCGTACGAGGCTCAAACAGAACTCGTGTTAACTGAAGCGAAGAAAACACCATGAATCCTCAACCCAGCAGCACACCACCTCCCCGTCAGGATAGCCCTTAGGCCTAAGCGCCTCGGCATCCAATCTTCCTAGAGCAACAAACCCTTAAGGGTGGAATGCGCGGTCGTCCAGACAGCGCAGGGGATGGTTTTTTCATTTTTTATTGGGACAGCAGACTTGTGAGTCATTCATCCAGAACATTTATAGGGAACCTGAACTACCGCAATCTGCTGACTTTGCTCGCAATCTTCGTGGGGAGCGGCCTATTTTCAGGCTATAGCCTTGCCCAAAGCCTGCCCAATTACGACAGTGCCGATGCCATTCGCGATTCTGCACCACCTAAACCCCCCTTACCCAAACAACCGCCTCAGGCTCCCATCCTGCTGCAAGAAGAACCTTCCTTAGTCTTACCTGAAGGCAAAACCTTATTTGTTAAAGCCTTTCGGTTAGAAAACGCCCAATTTGTGGATGAACAAGAACTTCTGGCCTTACTGGTTCCGTACCAGAACCGCGCTCTGAGCATGGGAGAAATCCTCGAAGCAGCCAATCAGATTACCCAACACTATCGAAAGCTAGGCTATCTGGTGGCCAAAGCCTACATCCCCAAACAGGATGCCTCTGAGGGTGTGCTGTCTATTCGGGTGATCGTGGGGGAGTACGGAAGGATTCAGCTCATTAACCAATCGCGGGTGAGTGATCGTTTTCTGCAACAAATCCTAGACCAGCAAACTAAGGACTCCTCCGGTGCAGTAACCCGTGATGGCCTAGAACGGGCCATGCTGCTGATCTATGACCTACCCGGTGCCAGCATGCCCAGCGTCACCATTGCGCCCGGTGCACAGTATGGTACCTCGGACTTTGAGGTCAGCGTCGAACCCGGCGACCTCATCAATGGCTACCTGATGTACGACAATCATGGCTCGCGCTACACCGGCAAAAACCGGATGAGCTTCGGTCTGGATATTGCCTCCCCACTAGGCTTTGGCGATGGTCTGTCCATCAGCGGTATGACCTCAGAACGCAAATCCCAAGGGCTGGAAAGCGGGCGCATTGCCTACTCCTTTCCGCTGCTGCCCAATGGTTTACGCATGACGCTGGCTGCCTCGCGCACCACTTATGAGCTGGGGGAAGAATATTCGGATCTGGACGCCCACGGCACCTCAGAAATCTTCGAAGGCACCTTGTCTTATCCTGTGATCCGTACCCGGCAAAACAGCCTATACCTGTCGCTGAATCTAGCCAAAAAGAGCCTACGGGATGAAATCAAACAGCTAGACACTTCCACCACCCGCAGCATCAAGGTAGCGCGCTTCGGCGTTCAGCAGGATCACTTTGGCGACCTGCTCGGCATGGATCTGTTCAGCAGCCTGTTTGCCGGCATCAGCTTTGGCCGCTTAGACATACGAGGCCATGAAGATCGCGCCTTTAATCGAGCTGGCGCGGACACTCTGGGCGATTTCAGCAAGCTCAACCTATCTTGGTCGGGCAATTTGGCCCTCACTCCCACCTTAACCGGATTGATTTCCCTCAGTGCGCAAAAGTCGCTGAGCAGCAATTTAGACAGCAGCGAACAAATGAGCATTTCTGGGACTTCTGGGGTGAAGTCCTACCCCGAAGGCATCAGCGAAGACAGCGGCTACCTGTTCAATGGCGAACTGCGCCGCTCCTTACCCAGCCTGTTTGGCATCGAGCATGCGGCGGGGATTTTCTTCGATATGGGGCGGGTGTATCAGGAAGATGCCAGCTACACCAGCGAACGCAACGGCACCAAGCTGAAGGATATTGGCCTGAGCTACAACCTGAGCACTAAATATTTATTTGGCCGCATGATGTTTGCTCGAACCCTTGGCCCCCAAGACAACCTCAGTGAACGCCACACCCAGAGCCGCTTTCTGGCGCAACTGGGGCTGAAGTTTTAACCACCTCTTAACCCTACCCTTTTCCAGCGGCTGCTTAGTAATGAATGCTTATGGGCATAGCAAAAATCAGGATCAGTCTAGGATTTGTGTTTTCCGTGAGCATGCACGCAGCCGTGGCCGCTCTGATCCTGCACCAGCCAACCCCCGTGCAACCACCTACCAAAGATCGGTTAGTGATCGAGATTCAGGGCATTATCGCCGAGCGCCAAATCGAGCAAAGCTCGGCAGGTTCCCGCACCCATGCACAAAAGGCTGCAACCAGCACTCAGGAAGCCTCCAAACCCAATACAACACCGGAGCCCAGCAAGCCAAGGGAAGCGCAACCACCCGCTCCCAAAGTGGTAGTGACCAAACCCAACGCCATCCCACTTCCCAAAGCCTCGGCTACCCCTATTCCCGACAAACCAGCGCGCCCTCAAGTGCAGGAAAAACCCCAGCCGGTGGCGAAAAAACCCGAAAAAACCTCGAAGCAACCCACCGCTACGCCAGTAACCACAAAGGAAAGCACCGATTCGGGCCAAGGGCAACAGCAGGCGCACATGCAACAAAGCATCGCGCATCAGCCGCAACAAGCCGACCTGATCAAGCAATATCTAAAGACCATTCGCCGCTTGATTCAAAGCAACCTGATCTATCCCAGCGAGGCGCGGCGGGATGGCAGTCAGGGCATTCCGGTGATCAGTTTTCGCATCGCTGCCGACGGTTCAATCCTATCCGGCTCGTTACGCATCGCCCGCAGCAGCGGACATCCCGCCCTCGACCGTCATGCACTACAGGCCGCCTCAGCCAGTGCTCCTTTTATACCTCCGCCGCGCGCTATGGAGGTGTCCATTGCCATCTCTTTTAACACCCAGAGTCGCTAGTCCCAAACCACTGCATAACCTCCCATAACACACATCAGGAGAGATCATCATGGCGTTTAACTACAACGGCCCCAATACTGTCGCCCAAAACCTGCACCCCACCATGTCGGTATCCCCGATTGCCATTCGAGGCTCCATCCATGCCACAGTATTGCCCTCAGGTACCAGCGAGTTTTATGTCGCCCACTGGGATGGTGAAACCCTACAAGCGCCCGCCGGAGTCTCTCCCGACCTGCTGTTAGTAACGGACTCGACCAATATCCCGGATGCGGTTTTGCTGGGCAGCAAGGTGCTGGCGTTTGAAAATGCCTATACCCCACAAAGCCAAATTGACTGGACGCAAACCTACCCCGATCAAGTGATCAACTACCATGCGGGCGGTATTGTGGTCGGCAGTCTGGGCAATGACAGCATCACTATGTGGGGTAATGGCAACAGCATAGTGGAAGGCGGTGAAGGCAACGATCTGGTGTATACCGGCTCCGGTGACGACACCATTGCCTCAGGCAAAGGTAATGACAGTATTTATGCAGGCGACGGCATCGACACCGTACGCTTGGCGGGTGCTCGTGAAAACTACAGCCATCACGTATTAGAAGATGGCAGCGTACAGATCACCAACACCACCAGCTCTGCGGTCACTACCCTGTTTGATACTGAAATCATTAGCTTTGGCACCGGTGGTAGCCTCGTCATTACTGATGATACTGAGGATGCCGCCGCTATGCGTCTGTATGAAGTGCTGCTTGGACGAGCTCCCGATGCGGATGGTGCCAAATTCTGGTTGGATACATTGGATAAGGGTGCCAATCCACTGGAAGTTATTGATGGTTTCCTAAACTCAGAGGAATACTCCACCACCCACGGCGAACTCAGTAACAGCCAGTTCGTAAACATGCTCTATGAAAAAGCCTTATACCGCACACCAGATCAAGAGGGAGCTGATTACTGGGAAAACCACCTCGACAACGGTGCCTCCCGACGGGATATAGCATACTTTTTCGTATCCAGCGATGAGGCTACCACCAACTCCAAAACCGTGATTAAACTGCCAGAGCCTATCACTGAGATCGAAATCATCGGTCAAACCCCAACCGAAGATGATCATTCCGATCACGATATGTAAGGTTCCAGCGCCTGGAGCGCACAGGGATGCGTTGCGATTCCACAGGGACTGCAACGCATTTACTCCAACCTCGGAGCTTGAATGCAGCAATTAAAGCTTACCCACCTCCCCGTTCTCTAAAGTATCAGCTCTCGATACGGGCTCCTGCTCTTTCTGAATGGGCTGATAGCGCACGCTGCCATCAATATGGATATAGGGCCGCCCTTGCCGAGGCTTTAACACTGAGCGGGTATTGGGTTTTAGGTCACTGCAATGACAGTCTTCACACATGGCGGTTACTCCGTGGTTGAAGAAGCGGGTGCGATGGCTTCAATAGCGGCAGCAATCCGAGCCACCTCTTGGGCCAGCTCTGGGGAAAGATCGTACAAGGGTTTTCCTGAGCGATCCGCCACCATAGCCGCTGCTGATTGGCTGATAAAACCAGCCAGCGGCAAATCACTGGCGTGCTCGGCGAAGAAGGCTTCGTCCTCTGGGCCGTTGAGCTTATTACCCACCAATAAGACCTGCGTAATACCAATATCGTTGGCCAGCACCTGTACTTGGCGCACTGTGCCTAAGCTGCGGTGGGTGGGTTCGGCGACAGCCAGCATCACATCCACGGCATCAGCGGTGGCGCGGCCTAGGTGTTCCACGCCGGCGTAGAGGTCGAGCAGCACCACTTCGTCCCGCTCCAGCAGGGTATGGCGTACCAGTTGCTTCAGCAGAGCGCTGGCCGGACAGATACAGCCGGAGCCGCCTTGCTGTACCGCGCCCAGCAGCAACAGCTTAATGTTGTCACGTTGGGCGGCAAAGCGGTCGGGAATATCCGCCACCTTGGGGTTCATTTTGAACACACCACCAGTAGAGGTACCGGTACGCTCGGCGATCAAATCCCCCATTTCTGAGATGGGCCGCAGGTACTGCAAATCCTCATGGGTAAAGCCCAAGGCGGGGCCTAAGCAGGGGGAAGGATCGGCATCAATGGCCAACACCCGACGATTTTGCGCCGCATAGTGAGCGGCCAGCAAACTGGTAAGGGTGGTTTTACCCACGCCGCCTTTGCCGCTAATGGCGATTTTTAAGCCCATCGGATGGCCCTCAGAGGTTCCATGCTGTGAATATAGCCGAAGCCGGGATGAGTTAAACGCTCCCCGAATTTGGCGACATTGACGCCTTTTTTCATCAGCTCATGCAAAACGCCGGTGCCATTGACTTCGCCCACCAGCATTCCACCGACGATGCGCTCTTGGCTGACCAGCACCTTCCGCACCGCACCTTGGCCGTTGTGCCAGCGCAACACCTGCTCGCTCTGTTGCACGCCGAAGGAGGCAATGGGCAAACCAAACACCCGCACCACGTTCACCGCTTCCAAGCCCGGATGACGGCGCGGAATGCCGAGCATATTCAGCGCCGCGACTCGACCTGTGGTCACAGCGTTGGGCCAGTTGGGCAGTACTTGGTGTTTGTCGGGCGCATCAGGGCGCTCAATCACATCACCCGCTGCGTAGATGCCCTCCACATTGGTTTGCATCCGTTCGTCCACCAGAATGCCGCGATTACTGGCAATGCCACTGCCTTCCAGCAGGGACAAATCAGCGCGTACTCCGGCGGCACAGATCAGCAACTCGCAGGGGATTTCCTCGCCGCCGGCTACCACGCCGCATACGCCCTGAGCATTGCTCAACACGCGCTCGGCCAAGTGGTTGGTTTTGACGATCACCCCATGTTGGATGAGTTGCTGTTCTACGATGTCGGCCATTTCCCGATCCAGCATCGAAGGCAGCACATGGTTTTGCGCTTCCAGCAGCGTGACCTGCAAACCGTGATGCACCAACGCCTGCACCGCTTCCAACCCAATAAAACCGGAGCCAATCA
This sequence comes from Azomonas agilis, assembly GCF_007830255.1. Lineage (GTDB taxonomy): Bacteria > Pseudomonadota > Gammaproteobacteria > Pseudomonadales > Pseudomonadaceae > Azomonas > Azomonas agilis. The sequence goes on along the minus strand of NZ_VLKG01000002.1, from coordinate 106,472 downwards.
CCACCGCGCGTTTAGCTTGGGGAATGCGTGCCAGAACGCCCTCGGCATCGGCTAGGGTTTTCAGCTCGAACACGCCTTGAGTACCGGCCAATCCGGGAATGGGCGGCACAAAGGCTTTGGAGCCGTGCGCCAGCAGCAGACGGTCGTAGCTAAAAGCCTGATCGCCGGCCCAGACTTGGCGCGCCGCTGAATCAATGCGCGTGACGGCCTGACCGTAGTGAATCTGAAGTCCTAACTGGTCGTAAAAGTCGGGCGCGCGCAGGAACAGACGTTCCCGCGACACTGTGCCTTCCACATACTCAGCCAAGGGGCAGGGCGAGTAGAAGGGCACGCATTCTTTGGACAGCAGGACGATTTCGCAGCCCTTATCCTGCGCGCGTAGGGTTTCAGCCGCCGAGATGGCGGCTGGCCCGTTGCCGATGATGAGTATCTTCATCGGCCGATCCTCACAGACCCAGCGCGGTGCGTTTTTCCGCAATATGAGCCACCATCCAATCGGCAGCCGCTTTGGGTTCCAGTTCAACCCGTACCACGGAGCCGAGAATGTCTTGCAGACCCTCGGTCAAGAGCTGAGTCACCATCGGGCCACCCAGAATCTTCGGTGCGGGGGCGATGTGGCAGGACACGCCCAAAGCCAAGAAGGAGCCGCCGATGGACACGGCTTTCTCCTGTACCAATTCTGGCGCGGAACCGACCGCAGGCAGTTGGCCGACTTTCACGCCCAGACGCTCGGCCAAGGCCACCATCAGATCGACGATGCGTGAGTTATCCACGCAAGCGCCCATGTGCCACACCGGTGGCAGCGGGCCGTCCAGACCGGCGGCTTTGCCCAGCACTTCCAACACCGTTTTCAGGCCGTCGCCGCAGTAACGGTAAGTGGCTTCGCTGGTCATCAGGCCGTCTTGGGCGCAGATGTGGGCGGTGCAACCGGTGGTCAGAACCAACACGTTTTGGCGCAGCAGGTGTTTGACCATTTCTTCGGTCATGGCGTTGTCGCGGAACTTGATGCTGGAGCAACCCACCACGCCCACGAAGCCGAAAATATTGCCATTGGCCACGTTGTCCAGAACCGGTTTGAGCGGATCTTCCGCATTCAGTTTGGACAGCAGGTTGATGATGGCTTCCACCGACAAACCGGCCACGGCTTGGCTTTTCAGCTGCGGAATATCGACCGGCTTGCCCTTACGGCGGCGGAAGGCATCCAAGGCTTTGAGGACGATTTCCTTGGCGCTGTCGTCGGCGTGGTGCGGCTCAAAGGGAATGTGGATGGCATCGGGGATGCGCACCATGGCGTCGGTGGTGATGAAGGCGGTGTCGAAACACTTCGCCACTTGGGCCAGTTGCGGCCAAATGCACTGAATGTCCACTACCATGGCATCCACCGCGCCGGTAGCCAAAATCAGCTCGGTTTGCGAGTTGTGGGCGGCGAGGCGTACCCCGTGGCGCATGCTCAGCTCGTTGCCGGTACAGCACACGCCGACCACGTTGATGCCATCCGCGCCCAGATCGCGGGCTTGGCCTTCCAGTTTGGCGGCCCACTCCAGAATTTTTTCTGACAGCACGGGGTTGTGGCCGTGGGCGGCGATGTTGACGCTGTTTTCTTCCAGTACACCGACGGCGGCTTCGGTGACGGCAATTTCAGGCACACCGAACAGAATGTCTTGCAGGTCAACGGTGAGAGTCAGGCCCGTCCAGCCGTCGATTAGGCTCATTTTCAACACACGCAACATCATCGACATGGGGTCGGCATCGTTGCCCATGGAGGTGGCATGCATCGCGGTTTCGATTTCGTTGTGGGGGTTGGAGTACATCAGCCCCAGGTTTTTCCACATCTCTTGCTCAACTTGTGGCGCGCGCTTGCTGAGCCAGTTGTTGGGCTCTTCGTCTTGGCGGCCAAAGTCCTCTAGGGCGATGTTGACCAGATCGCGGCAGATGTCGTTGACCTCACGGCCTTCGGTCGGCACGTCAAAGGTTTTTGCCAGCGCCATGACCTTGGATACACCCTTGATTTGGTAGGGTGCTTTGCCGTTCAGGGTATCGCGCAGGGTCAGCAGCACATGGCGCGCATGGCCAACGTGGGAAGCGGTACCGCCCACGGTGTCGCGCAGCAGATTGCGGGCGACCATGGCATCGGGGGTTAAGCCGCAAATGCCGGTCTTAGGGCCGTTACCAAAGGGATCAATCCGGCACGGGCCCATGTAACAAATACGGCAGCACGTACCCAGCTCACCAAAGCCGCATTGGGGGCTCATGGCCTCCAAACGGTCGCGGGCGGTTTCAAAACCCTTGTCATGGGCGACTTTGAGCAGGGCGGTCTCAATCACGGGGAGGATGCTTTGGTCCATAATCAGTTAGCTCTCTTCAAGGATCGCAGGATATCCATGCCATTGGGCTGGGCGGTTGGCTCACTGTTAGCAAAGGCCGCCTTGGCGGTGGCTTTACGGCGTTCGGTGGCGAACTCTTCTGGGGTGACATACAGCAGGGTTTGAGTCGGGCAGGCCGAGACGCAAGCCGGCGCTTCGCCTTTGGCTACACGGTCGGGGCAGCGGTCGCACTTCAAGGCTTTTTTGCTGCTTTGATCTGCCGTCACGCCGCCAAAGGGGCAGACGATTACGCACATCCAGCAGCCGATGCACTTGTCGGAGTCGGAAAACACTGCGTCATGGGCATCGCGTTGCATGGCCCCGGTGGGACAGGCAGAAACGCAAGAAGCCTCAGAGCAGTGCTGGCAGCGCGAGGGATAGGTAAAGGCTCCCACGGACTCAATATTGATACGGCGCTGAGGTGGTGGGTTTTCCATCATGGCACCGACTAGGGTTTTAGAACAGGAATGTTCTACCGCACAGGCCAGCTCGCAGGATTTGCACGCCACGCAGCGCTCAGGAATGGTGAAGATGGTTTTAGACACAGCGTCTTCCTCATCATGTTATAGGCACAGGCTCAGTCACTTAGGCGGTTGCTACCGCTCTTTTAAGCTGCGACTACCATCAAAGCACCACTGGCGGCTACTAAAGCCCCAAGAATGCGTGTCACCACAGGTTGGTGTTTTTGTAAGCCTAGGGTTAGCAAAACACCGATCAGATGCAAACCTAAACTGGCCAGCAAGAAGCCTGCCGCAAAGCTCTGCACACTACCGATTGCTTCTAATCCGTGGGCGTAACCGTGGAATAGAGCAAAAACAGCGGCTAATGCCAGGGCGATAAACGCAGGTAAACGTACCGTTGCGGCCACTAAAAGTCCCAACAGCAGCACCGAGAGACTAATCCCTGTTTCCACCTGTGGTAGTGTCCAGCCGCTATGCCCCATGACGAAACCCAGCGAGAGTGCACCTAAAAAGGTCAGGGGTAAGGCCCACCGCAAAGATCCTTTCTGCAACGCAGCCCAAATGCCTAAGGCCAGCATGGCTAACAGATGATCCATTCCGGTCAAAGGATGCAGCAAACCCGCCATAAATCCCTGTTCCATATGGCCAGGATGTGCGAAAGCGACCGCCGGAAAACAGGCTAAAACCCCTAGGGGCACATAACGACTTAGGTTCATAAGAGGTTCCTGAACTTAATACATAGAGTACCAATGGGGGATACCCTAAATAGTTCGTTGGGGTATGTCTGTCAGCTAGATGACAGTCCGGTTAAAAGGTGGCTGTTGAAACCGAATACGACATCCAAGGGTTCACAGTGTTGCTCCCGCCGAATCTGAGCAAACAGAGCAGCGGCTTCAGGATAGGTCCAAGCCAGCATGCCCAACCACTGCTTTAAACAACCGGGCGCATAACGCGTACCTAAGCGCTGGCGAATACGGGCCCAAAACTCACACACCAAGGGATAAATACCTGACCAATCCAAAGCCTCTATCGTCTCCCCCTGCTGTGCTTGTTGGATTTGACGGGCTAAATCAGGACGCGCCACCAAACCCCGTCCCAACATCATATGCTCCACCCCAGTGATCGCCCGACAGCGCCGCCAGTCTTCCAAAGTCCAAATATCTCCATTGGCATATATAGGTACTGAAACCTGCTCCTGAATGCGGGCGATCCACTCCCAATGGGCCGGGGGTCGATAGCCTTCTTGTTTGGTACGGGCATGCACTACTAAATAGGCCACGCCGCCTTCCACCAAGGCTTGAGCACAGTCTAAAGACTCTTCAGGTCGATCGTAGCCCAAACGCATTTTGGCACTGACGGGAATGGAATCTGGCACCGCTTGGCGTACGGCCTGCACAATGGCGTGCAATAGCTCCGGCTCGCGCAATAAAATCGCCCCGCCTCGCGATTGATTGACGGTTTTAGCTGGGCAGCCAAAATTCAAATCAATCACCGGAGCCCCTAAGGCCGCTACCGCCGCTGCATTTTCCGCCAACCAACGAGGCTCAGAGCCCAATAGCTGTACATGCACGGGAGTACCTGACGGAGTACAAGCGCCTTGGGTGAGTTCAGGGGCCAATTTATGAAAGCTGGAATTCGGCAACACGCGTTGACTGACCCGCACAAACTCGGTAACACACCAATCCACACCGCCCATGCGGGTCAGCAAATCGCGCATCAGGGCATCTACCAGCCCCTCCATAGGTGCTAGAGCAACCGCCATCAGCCTCTCCGAAGTCAAAATAGGTATTGTACGACCTTGTATGGGGCTTATTTCAGTCCTAATTGATGTAAGTATTTGAGTAAAAATTATTTTTCGTTGACAGTAGCTTTTTTATCTATAGAATGCGCCCACTCAGACGCGGGATGGAGCAGTCTGGTAGCTCGTCGGGCTCATAACCCGAAGGTCGTTGGTTCAAATCCAGCTCCCGCAACCATATTAAAAAGGCTTACGCATTGCGTGGGCCTTTTTGCTTTTAGGCCTCACAAAACCCGCCACTCGCAAGTTTGTTGACAACGGGAATTTTATCTGTAGAATGCGCCCACTCAGACGCGGGATGGAGCAGTCTGGTAGCTCGTCGGGCTCATAACCCGAAGGTCGTTGGTTCAAATCCAGCTCCCGCAACCATATTAAAAAGGCCTACGCATTGCGTGGGCCTTTTTGTTTTCTGGCTTCTGAGTTCTTAACTTGGAACGCCTCAGCACAAAGCTCGCAACAAAAGGCAAACCCTAGGCAAGGCTTTGATTGGTTATAGTCAAAGCCTGTATTTCTACGGGGAGCCTAGGTTATGGAAGGACTGATACTGCTTGGGCTGATCATGTTGAACGGCTTGTTTGCTATGTCCGAAATTGCCTTAGTGTCCGCCCGCAAAGCGCTGCTGGTCAAAAAAGCCACTGAGGGCAATCCCGCTGCCCATATCGCCCTCAGGTTGGGGGAAGACCCCACCGGCTTTCTGTCCACCATTCAAATTGGCATCACCTCCATTGGTATCCTAAGCGGTATTGTTGGAGAAGCTGTCTTCGCTAAACCCTTGGCCGAATGGCTGCAACTGCTAACCCTGTCTGAGGATACCGCTCAGATTGTGGCCACTGCTTCGGTGGTACTGGGCATCACCTATGTATCCATCGTGCTTGGCGAATTGGTTCCCAAACGCTTGGGCCAACTGAGTCCCGAAGCCATTGCCTGCATGGTGGCTCGCCCCATTCAACTTCTCGCCATTTTAGGCCGTCCTTTTGTGGTGCTGCTGTCTGCCTCCACCCAAGCCTTGCTGCGCTTGATGGGGATTAAACAGGGCCAGCAACCCTGTATCACCGAAGAGGAAATCCAAGCTCTGCTGGATGAAGGCTCACAAAGTGGAGTGATTGAGCACCAGCAGCACGAAATGGTGCGCAACGTCTTTCGTTTGGATGATCGTCAACTCGGCTCTTTGATGACCCCTCGGGCGGACATCAAATTCATCAATACCCGTAGATCAGCCGAGGAAAACCTGAATCTACTGATTGACTCCACCCACTCCCGATTCCCCGTGTGTGAAGGCAACCTCAACCAAATACAGGGCTTTATTCACATCAAACAAGCACTGGCCTGCTTAGCACAGGGAAAGCCTCTGGATTACAACCAGCATCTGCAAACCTGCGTCTATGTACCGGAAAACCTTACCGCCCTAGAGGTATTAAAGGAGTTTCGTAACCACAACACCCAAATCCTGTTCGTGGTAGATGAATACGGCGAGCTAGAGGGGCTAATCACCATACAAGATATTTTAGAAGCCGTGACCGGAACCCTGGCCGCGTGCCATAACGATGACACAAGCCCAGTGCAACGCGCTGATGGTTCTTGGCTGCTGGACGGGGGAATGCCCATCCTTGAATTACAAGATTGCCTAAAACTCCCTCGCCTACCCCCTGCCGGTACCGCCCGCTATCACACCCTAAACGGCATGCTGGTTTTACTTTTAGGCCAAATTCCCAGCACTGGCCATGAGGTGCTATGGCACAACTGGCGGTTTGAAATCGTGGATATGGACGGCCAGCGAATTGATAAAGTCCTAGCCACCCCGATTCACCCCTAATCCGTTATGCTAGTGCTTTACTGATCAATCGCGAGAGTATGTGGCATGCTGGAAATTCGCCATCTGAGAACCCTTCATGCCCTACGCGAAACTGACAGTCTGGTAGAGGCTGCCGAGCGCTTACACCTGACCCAATCAGCCCTCTCCCACCAACTCAAAGAATTGGAAGATCGACTGGGATTGCAACTGTTTATCCGCAAAACGCGCCCAGTTCGCTTTACCAGTGCCGGGCTGCGTCTGCTGCAATTAGCCGACACCCTGCTTCCCCAACTACGCAGCGCGGAACGGGATCTATCCCGCCTATCAGGAGGCACAGCAGGCCGTTTACATATGGCCATTGAGTGCCACAGTTGCTTTCAGTGGCTGATGCCGACCATTGATCAATTCCGCGATGCTTGGCCCGAAGTGGAACTGGATCTAGCCTCGGGTTTTTCCTTCGCTCCGCTCCCAGCGCTGGCGCGTGGCGATCTGGATTTAGTAGTCACTGCTGATCCGATTGAACTGCCGGGCATTACCTATATTCCTTTATTCACCTATGAGGCTCTGCTGGCGGTGGCCAATCAGCATCCACTGGCCCATCGTCCCTTTGTGCAAGCCCAAGACTTAAAGGACGAAATCCTGATTACCTATCCGGTTGAGCGCGACCGTTTAGATATTTTTACCCGCTTTTTAGACCCGGCTGACGTGGAACCGGCGCAAGTTCGCACCTCAGAGCTGACGGTGATGATGATGCAGTTGGTGGCTTCAGGGCGTGGGGTGTGCTGTTTACCCAACTGGGCACTGCATGAATACAGCGCCCGGGGTTATGTCACCGCCAAACACCTTGGAGAACAGGGGTTATTCGCCACCCTGCATGCGGCCATCCGTGCGGACATGCTGGATGCTTCCTTTATGCGTGACTTTCTGCTCACCGCTAAAGATACGTCTTTCGCTACTCTTGAAGGGGTCAGCACCGCTAAAACCCGCTAAAGGTTTAGCTAGCGGGCTGATATAAGGCGGTGATTCGCGCGACCACCGGATTTTCCAGCATCTGCTGGCACAGCTGCTCTACTTTGGGAAAACGCCGGATGTCTACGCCATCTCGCTCCAACCACTGGCAAATGGTAAACAGATACATATCGCAGATGCTGTAGTCTGCGCCCATGACGTAAGGGCCCGTCAACAGTTGCTGCTCGATCAGCGTGAAGCACTCGGTCATGTTCTGTGCCACTTTCTGCTGCATAGACTCAATCGCCTTAGGATCATCCGCCCAGCGCGACCCGCGCAGACGATGGGCATGGGCCACATGAACCGTAGAGCACAGGTAGCTGTTGAACTCCTGAACCTTGGCAAACCGAAATGGATCTTCAATCGGGGCTAATTTGGCCTCTGGAAAACGCTGACTGATAAAGGCCAAAATCGCGGGCGTTTCGGTCAAGATCCCCCACTCCGTCTGCAACGCTGGAACCCGTCCCTTGGGATTGATGGCCAGATAAGCCTCTGAACGCTGCTCATTTTGGGTGAAATCAATTAAACGAGCTTCATAGTCAACGCCCGTTTGTTCCAGTGCTAAATGCGCCGCCATAGAGCAGCTATAGGGGGTATAAAAAAAGATCATACAAGGTCTCCTAGGAATGAAATTTAAACCGCTATACCCGACCGCTCCACACTACAGGTAAAAAATGGTAACGAATCCCCGTTTAGGATTATGCATAGATTCTTCTATGCTTTTCTCTTCTTTATTCCTGTATGAGTTTTTATGGACAGCGACATAGATAAACCCCCCAGTCTTTTGGCCTCAATCTATACATCGCCTTTTGCTTTCTCCCTTATTTCGCCCCAGCCGCATTCAGCCACTGTCCGTCTGGCCCTCGTCTGCCCCTGTGTTGCCACTGAGCAGGAGACGTGCTGATGGAATGGTTATCCGATCCCACCATCTGGCTGGGATTACTGACGCTGATTACCTTAGAAATCGTACTGGGCATTGATAACCTAGTATTCATCGCCATTCTGGCCGACAAACTGCCGCCAGAGCAGCGCGACAAAGCCCGCCTGATCGGCCTCAGCCTAGCCCTGATCATGCGCCTAGGCTTATTGACCAGCATCGCTTGGATTGTCAGCCTGACCCAACCTTTGATCAGTTTTGGCAGCGTGACCTTCTCAGGGCGCGACCTGATCATGCTGGGCGGCGGTTTATTCCTGCTGTTTAAAGCCACTCTGGAACTGCACGAGCGCCTAGAGGGTGGGCACGCCACGCAAGGCAATAGCCAACAGGGTTATGCGCGCTTCTGGCCCATAGTGGCCCAGATTATTGTGCTGGATGCTGTATTCTCACTGGATGCCGTGATTACCGCCGTGGGTATGGTGGATCAACTGCCGGTGATGATGATCGCCGTGATCATCTCCATGATCCTGATGATGCTGGCCAGTAAGCCGCTGACTCAGTTTGTGAATGCGCACCCGACCGTCATTGTGCTGTGCTTGGGCTTTTTGATGATGATCGGCTTCAGTCTGACCGCTGAAGGCATGGGCTATCACATTCCCAAAGGCTATCTGTACGCGGCTATCGGCTTCTCAATCCTGGTTGAGGCCTTTAACCAGTGGACGCGCTTTAGACGGCAACGCACTTGGCAAGGCAAACACACCCTGCGCAAACGCACCGCCCATGCGGTATTGCGTCTGCTCGGCGGTAAGTTTGAAACCGATGAGATGGGCGAAGAAATCACCGACTTGGTGGGAACCGCACCGGAGCGACAACTCTTCGGTCGACGCGAACGCTTGATGATCCACAGCGTACTCAATATGGCTGAGCAATCGGTTCAGAAAATCATGGTACATCGCCGTGAAGTGGACTTTATTAAGCTGGATCAGCCGCTGGAGCAGCAATATCAGCATTTAGCGCTGTCCGTTCACTCGCGTCTGCCAGTCATCCAGCAAGAACATCCAGATAAACCCTTGGGGTATGTGCATAAAAAAGAGTTGCTGCGCGGCCTTCTCAGCAACCAGCCGGTGGATTTAGAAAACCTAATCCGCACACCGATCAACCTGCCCAACAGCATCTCGGTGCTGGGTGCCTTAGAGCAGTTACGGGCCTCGTCTTCGCACATTGCGTTTGTGATCAACGAGTTCGGGGACTTTGAGGGCTTATTGACCCTAACGGATATTTTGGAAGGCATCACCGGGGAACTCCCGGATGCCAGCGAAATTGACGGCCCCGATATCGAGGCGGATGGGCAAGGAGGCTATCGCGTCAACGGTGCGGTCAATCTGGCCTTGTTGCGGGATCGGATCGCCTTTAATGCCACCCCGACCGAGGATTATCAAACCTTGGCCGGGCTGACCATCACCCTGCTGGATCGCCTACCTGTAGCGGGCGACCAGATGGAATATGCAGGATGGCGCTTAGACGTGGTACAGGTTCAAGATCGTAGAGCCACAGCTTTGCATCTGCAACCCATCGCTTAATACTAAAGCCTCCTCTCACTCTAAAGGTGATGAGGAGGCTTTGAGTTAAAAGCTCAGACGCATCCCTAGGGTTAGATTGCGCCCCGGCATCACCACATCGTCTTTAATGTAGGACACATGGTTGCGCCATTTTTCGTCCAGCAGGTTATTGCCGCGCAGATAAACCATATATTGGCTATCCAAGCCCCAATAGCCGGTATAGCTCAGCCCCGCAGAAAGCATGTTGTAGCCTGAGGTTTCGCGCTCATAATCAGCGGTTCGGTGCTGGTGGTTGACGCGGTAAAACTCAAGCTCTCCATCCCAAGCCGAACCAAAACGCTGCTCCCAACGCGCCCCTAAGCGAGCCGGCGAAATACGAGGTAAATCCCCACCCCCATTGCGCAGCCGAGCCCGTACTCGATCGCCAAACAGAGTGAGTCCTGCAGTTTCCAGCACCTGAAAGCGGATTTCTCCTTCCATGCCGGTAAAGACTGCATCTTCTTGCCGATATTCCATTTGACGGTATCCGTTACCAATATCCCCACGGGTATCGGTTGGATTGATGTAATCATCCACCGCGTTGCGATACAAACTGAAACTAAAGGTGGTCGAGCCTTCAAATTTGCGCAGACTCAGCTCCAGATTACGCGAGGTTTCCTCATCCAAGTCCACATTGCCTAACTCGATGGTACGGGTAGCCGCGTGTGGGCCTTTGGAGTACAGCTCTTCAGCCGTGGGCAAGCGTTGGGAGCGTGCATAGGACAAACCCAGTGCATATTCGGGAGCAAAATTCCATACCGTACCCACCGACCAAGAGTTCCCTTGATGGCTGGTATCGCGGGTCTCTTCTGCATTAATGCTTTGCCATTCACGGCGCAACCCAAATTCGTAGCGCCAATCGCCTCGGGTGTATTCCTCTAGGATAAAGAGCGCATGGTTACGAGTCACGGTCTTGGGCATATAGGCTTCCTCGCCCTCGACCTGAAAATCCCGGCGCATGTGTTGCAAACCCACCACACCCTTCCAACCGAACAGAGGTTTGTGGGTCAGCTCTAGGCGACTGTCCACCGCATCGCTATCAAAACGGGTGGCCACAGTGCCGCCTTCTATCTCCTTGTGCTGGTAGTTGGTATAGCCTACCCGCACCCGCGCGCGCTCAAAGCCCGGTAGTGGGTCGCTGAGTTCTCCGCGCAAGTCCCAGCGTTTTTGCTCCAAATCCACCAAAGGCAATCCACCGCTATGGTCGTGATCATGGCCCTCTTCCTCTTCTTCATGGTCGTGCTCATCCTCATGACCATGCTCGTCTTCATCCTCCTCCCCACAAGCCCAATTCATGCCACTCTGGTGACAGTCCGCATGCTGATGAGCCAGCAGTCCATAGCGATTGTCTTGCCGGGTATAAGCCACGCCCAAATAGCCACGATCACCGATAAAACTCGTACCCAAGGTAAAGCTGTGGGTGTCGTTAAAAGAACCCTCTTCTTTGCTAGGCGAACCTGAGATCTCGTAATCATCCGCTTGGCGTTTAACACCCTCTAAACGCAGGGCAAAGTTGCCTGCGCCAGTCGTGAGACCAAATACGCCCGTGCCTTCGTTGGCGACGGTATTGCCTCGCAGCTCAAGCGTACCCTCATAGCCGCGCTCAGGGATGTAGGTAGGTACTTTTTCATCCAACACATTCACCACACCACCTATGGCTCCACCGCCATACAGCAAGGTGGTTGGGCCTTTGAGCACCTCAATACGCCGCGCCAACGAGGGCTCTGTGGTCACAGCATGGTCTGGGCTGACGTTGGAGGCATCCAGTACATCCACTCCATCGCTGAGTATTTTTACCCGTGCCCCACTTTGCCCACGAATCACAGGCCGCCCTACGCCAGCGCCAAAACTGCTGGACTGTACTCCGGGTAAGCTTTGCAGGGTTTCCCCAAGGGTAGCCTCCCGCCGTTTGATCAACGCATCGCCTTCCAACACTCCAGCGGCGGTGGTCATTTCCTGTGATTGCTTATCCAGAGGGTTGGAGCTGATGACCGTGGCCTCTAAGTCCAGAGTTTGAGCGACAGGCTCTAAAGAAAATAGGCTCAAAGCCACGGCCAAACTGAGGGGATGGCGGCGGGTATTCATGCAGTCACTCCGATTAATGGGCAGATTTCAGGATAAACTCATTATGTTATAAAATAACAATTAATAGTACTTGAACTCGCCAAAATCGCTAATAACCCACCATCAAAGATTTGCTATACCCACCCGTTCACACTACCCAATAATCCAAGATCCCTTAGTTTTACTGAGACTTACGTAGTATTTTTTTGATAGATACTGTCTATTACAAATAAAAATAATTATTATTTAAATATAAGCATCTCAAACACTAGGGATAGAAGCCCCGCTGAATGCTGGGAAAGGATCAAGGATGTTGCAAACCCTCAAGCCATACACTCGCTGCTCAAGTCACGTCTTTAACTGCTTTCTCGTTAAGCCTCGACTCCTGCGCCTACCTGCAAATACACCCAAAACCTAATAGCCATAAGGTCATTGGCTTTCTATTCGCCTGCTTTTTAGCCTGCCTTCGTTAACTCCAATGATTTTATCGAAACGATGCGGCCAATCATTTTTGTGGAGCTTTAAAGACATGAGTGTCAAAGGGTTAATCTTTTCCTTAATTCTGGGGCTAATGCTGGAATCTGGGCTATCACAGGCGCAAGAAGCCCTTGAACTGGATTCAATAACAGCCACAGGCACCCGATCTAATGGCTGCTCGCTGGATTGGGCCACGGGCTTATCTATGTCCGGCTGTTTGGGCATCCAAAGACCCGACCCTTGGAGCTCTGAAGTCTTTGTGCCCTATATCAACAGCGCACAGCGAGATCGGCAGCGCTATCTATTTGACGATGTCACCTGCAAACCTGTAGTGATCGCTAATGGCACCAAGCGACAGGCAGAGCATGACTTTGGCCCTGAGCCCGGTGCTACGGGGCTGGAGTACGATTACAGCATTGAGCGAGATACCGCAGCCACACCACCAAGCACTATGGCCTCGCTGGGTTTAACACGCTATTACGCTACCTTGCCGGGTGGAAACGGAGTCATTGGAGGGTCGTTCGGTGCTGGATGGAGCTCCAACTACGATGTACGCCTACAGTTCAGCTATGGGGAAGCTTATAGCGATACTTGGTGTGGCTACGGGCCCGGAGGAAGCGTACAGGTACAGGACTGCCCTTTAAGCCTAGACGGTTACGCTCTGACCAATATCGAGCTGTTTGATGGCGCTAAAATCTACGAATATGCCGATCCTACTGCTCAATGGACGGGCTCTGGGACAGCCAGTAATAAGGTTAAAAGGCTGGCCAACGGTTGGGAAGTCACCGCAGACAGTGGCGTGGTCTCAATCTTTGACAAGGCGGGACGTATCCTATCCCGAAAAGACCGGCACGGTATCGGCCTGACTTACAACTACCAACCCGGCTATTTCCGTCTGCAAAACGTGATTCATACCGGAGGGCGTTCAGTTTCCTTTGAGTGGGACGAAAGATACGTAATCAAGGTGATTGATAGTGACGGGAACCATTACAACTACGAGTACCATCACGCTCCAGATACAGACGGCAGCTACCATCCTAACTACCACTTTATGGTCAGCAAAGTCACCTATCCATCGGGACTGGGAAATCGAACCTACCACTATGGCGAATCACCCAAAAAAACCGAGCTTTTAAGCGGTATATCCATTGATGGCGTTCGCTACAGCACCTACAAATGGGACTCTGCCAACCGAGTCACCGAAAGCGGACTAGTGTCTGGCAATAAAGATACTTTCTCCTATGGCAGCAACAAAACCATCGTAACTGGCCCCGGCGGTATCCCGGTCACCTATAACTTCAGTGGCGGCAAGATGACTTCGACCAGCCGCACTGTACCCGATTGCGGAGCGGCTACGGCACGGCGCTTTTACAGCGGCACCGATCTGGACTATGAGCTAGATTGGCTGGGCAATAAGACCGACTACACCTATACCAACAAGAAACTAACCCACCTTGTCACTGCTGCAGGTACTTCTGAGGCCCGAAAAACCGTCAACGAATACAACGCTGATCATAGAATTTCGAAGATCATTCGCTACAACACCTACGATACACCTCAGTCGGAAACAATCTTTACCTACTATCCCGCATCCAGTGCACAGCGCGGGCGCATCCAGAGCGTCCAAAATATCAATCGAACCAATCTGGGGATCCAAGACCAAACGCGCACCTTTAATTACAGCTATACTTTTCACGCCAACGGCATGCCTGCAACCATCACCCAATCTGGCCCCGAGTCTGGAGCCACTTCCGTTACTACCTACTCAAGCAGTGGTGATGTTCTTAGCTACAAAAATGCGGCTGGGCATATCGTCCAATTCTCTAACCACAATGGTTTAGGTTTGGCACAGACCGTGGTTGACCCTGTGGGGCTGAACAAACAACTGGTTTACGATGCCAAGGGGCGTATTAGCTCTGAATCTTTGATCATCAATAACACGCCAATCACCACCAGTTATATTTATAACGGCTTCAACCAACCGACCCAAACCACTTATCCCGATGGTACTAAGCTGTACCAAACCTATAACGCAGTTGGTCTACTAAGCACACAGTACATATCACTTAACTATGTGGAGCGTTTCGCCTATAACAATCAAGATAAGTTGACCAGCCATACCATCACGGATGCGGGCGGGCAAACGGTCTACTTCCGCGAAGGCTATACCTACGATGGCTTAGGGCGTATTAAAACCGCCACTAATGCCAGTGGTGCTACGATCCTCACCTATGTTTACGATGCCAATGGCAACATCAAAACCGCCCAAGATGCATTGGGGCGTGTTACTACCTACGAGTACAACGCCAACGGGGAAGTGAAAAAAATAACCGGCCCCGGCCCATCATCCTACGTGGAGCAATTTGTCTACAGTGCCCTAGGCCAGTTAGATCAGTACATTGACCCCAAAAACAACACCTGGACTCTGGCTTGGGATGGTTTGGGTAATCAGGTGTACCAAAACTCACCGGATACAGGCCCAACGCACTATTACTACGATACCGCGGGTAATGTTGACTCCATCAACGATAACGCGGGCAAAACCACCGTATTTACCCAAGATCTTCTGGGTCGCCCTCTAACCCAAACGGCCAACAGTCAAAGCATTAGCCTAGCTTATGACCAATGTTCCTATGGCAAAGGGAAAGTCTGCTCCATCACCGATGCCAGCGGTAGCACCCAATACACCTACGACACAGCGGGCCGTTTAAAGACGCAGGTTTCAAAGATCAATGGGGTCAATTACACCCTTACCTACGCCTATGACAGCTACAGCCGTCTGCAATCTTTGACCTATCCCGGTGGCAATAAAATTACCTACGAGTACAACAACTGGAGCCAGGTCAGTAAGGTTTCTGGGTTGATCGGCGGGGTTCAGAAAACCATTGCGACCATCGAGCAACAGCCCCTGCGCCCTATCAATAAAATCACCTTTGGCAACGGTGTGGTACGTCAATATTCCTACGACACTAACGATCGTTTAACTGGGATTTCCAGCCCCTCTATTCAAGGGCTTGGCTTTAGCTACAACAACAATAACCACATCACGGCGATCACCAACGGCATCAATACACCTCTAAGCCAACAGTTTAGTTACGATGAAGTCGGCCGCCTTGCTTCAGCCACTTCTCCCTCCGGGGATCAGTCTTGGACCTTTGATGCCAACGGCAACCGTGAAACCCATACTTGGGCGGGAGCGGTAGATGACTATGTACCGAACACAGCTAATAACCGTATCCCCACCATTACCGGCAGTCGAGCTAAGAGTTTTACCTTTAATAGCCTTGGTAATACCACCGCAAAATCAGGCTACGGCGGCAATCAAAGCTACACTTACGATGCTTTTGATCGCATGAGCAGTGTGACCCATAGCGGTGGAACCACTTACTACGCCAATAATGGTCTCAATCAACGGGTACGTAAAAGTGGTGCTGGCCCCATCGGCAACGTCAGCTATCTGCATGACTCCAGCGGCCTACTCTTAGGAGAAACCGGCCATAACAGCACCTCCATCAGCACCCAATACCTCTGGCTGGGCGGCGAACTTATTGGCGTGGTGCGTCACAACATTCTTTACTACGCCCACACCGACCAGTTAGGCCGTGCCGAAGCCATCACTGACCAAAACCAAGCCATCGTCTGGAGAGCTGACCTTACCGCCTATAACCAAGTCCCTAAAATGGATACTTTCGGTGGACTTCATCTGCGATTTCCGGGCCAATACTTCGACCCTGAATCAGACCTCTGGTACAACTGGCATCGCTATTATGATGCGAGCACGGGGCGGTATTTGCAGAGTGATCCTATTGGGTTGGGGGGTGGCATCAGCTCTTATACTTATGCGAACGCTAATCCTATTAGTTTTATTGACTCATTTGGACTACACACTGAAGTAATTATTTGGCAGCCCTTTGGTTGGACTGCATCCTCCTTTGGGCATGTATCTGCAAATGTGAATGGAAGAAGCTATTCTTGGGGACCAAATGGCTGGGATACTAAGTATCCAAACGCTTCAGATTATGCCAATCGGCAGTCCACTTTTCGCTCTGGTGCGGGAGTTATTCTAAACTTAGCCCCAGGACAAGAACAAAAACTTGAAAAATGTTATGCAAGGGATCGAGGAGGCTATAGTGCCATTAGAAATAACTGTGGTGACCCACACAAAGCTTGTTTAAAAGAGGTTCTAGGTAGATCTATTTCCAACTCTTTATTTCCGGTCAATATAGGCGATGACTTATTAAACTCACCATATTATGGTGGATCAACATTTTATCCCGGCCCTCAGCGTGGTTTCGGTCATGACGCTCCTTGGGCACGCTAATAATATGTTTAGATTAATTTTTATTATATTAGCTTTTTCATTAAATGCATGCTTTCAGGAAAAAGATCTATTTTTAATAGCAAATGGTGTTGTACCAATATATAAAACATTACCAGATGCTGTTTCTTCGCCCTCTAAAAAACCCATTATAGAGTTACAGAAAAACCAGCAGGTTCAAGTAATACAATGTATTGATGCAAAGCACTACCAAATATATAAAATTCACTTACCAAATGGTAAGATTGGCTATGTAAATGAAGGTAACTATATGTTAACCAAAAATAAAAAATTATCTTACTGTTAATTTTAGGCTTTAGTAAGGCCTGTTGATGTTTTGTCGTGAAGGCATTGAGAAAAAAGAGCAAACCCGCAGAATTGAGGTTCCTACACCCATAACTCTGCGGATTTGCAATGCCCAGATTGATGCTCAGCGACTGGATATGATGAAGATCTTCAGAAAGGAAGAGAGTATGGATCAGATGGCACACCTATCAGAGATTATGATAAGCCTCACCAAGGCGCAGACCACCCACATATACATGAGTGGCTCAAAGGTGTAAGAGAATATCCGGGAAAGCCTGCTCCATCACCGATGCTAGCGGTAATACCCAATATACCTACGACACAGCGGGCCGTTTAAAGACACAGGTTTCAAAGATCAATGGGGTCAATTACACCCTTACCTACGCCTATGACAGCTACAGCCGTCTGCAATCTTTGACCTATCCCGGTGGCAATAAAATTACCTACGAGTACAACAACTGGAGCCAAGTCAGTAAGGTTTCCGGGTTGATCGGTGGGGTTCAGAAAACCATTGCTACTATCGAGCAACAGCCCCTGCGCCCTATCCATAAAGTTACCTTTGGCAACGGTGTGGTACGTCAATATTCCTACGACACTAACGATCGTTTAACTGGGATTTCCAGCCCCTCTATTCAAGGGCTTGGCTTTAGCTACAACAACAATAACCAAATTACAGCGGTCACTAATAGCATTAACGCTGCTCTACCTCAGCAGCTGTTTGGCTATGACGAAGTAGGACGCTTAGGTTCGGTCACCTCCTCTGCCGGGGATCAGTCTTGGACCTTTGATGCCAATGGCAACCGCGAGACCCATACTTGGGGTGGAGCGGTGGATGACTATGTACCCAACTCGGGAAATAACCGCATCCCTACCATTACCGGCAGTCGAGCTAAGAATTTTACCTTTGATAGCCTTGGTAATACCACCGCCAAATCAGGCTACGGCGGCAATCAAAGCTACACTTACGATGCTTTTGATCGCATGAGCAGTGTGACCCATAGCGGTGGAACCACTTACTACGCCAATAATGGTCTCAATCAACGATCACTTAGGCCATGCCGAAGCCATCACTGACCAAAACCAAGCCATCGTCTGGAGAGCCAGCAACTTTGCCTATAATCGAAATGTAACAACCAAAATTCGGTGGGCTCCATATTGGATTTCCCGGCCAATGCTTCGACGTGGCGTCTGGGCTTTGGTACAACTGGCATCGCTATTACGATGCCAGTACCGGGCGGTATTTGCAGAGTAATTCAATTGAATCACTACAAGGTAAACTGTGAAACTGACCTATCAACTGAGAGGTAAGCATATTATTATCATTCTTTTAGCATTACTTGGCACACTCAGCTTTAATCAGAACTTTCGTAGTATTTTTATTTGTTATCGCTCAATTATATTAACAGTACTATTCAGTTTGGCTGGAATCGCTGCGCTAGTCTTTTTTACTATTGACTATTTTTCAATAGATACGTGTCTTGACGCTGGTGGACGCTGGATCAGAGAACTGAAAATTTGCTTATACGAGAAACCTATTAATTAATAGCACTAACAGTTGACCACTCGTTTTTTAGACTAAAAAATCTACTAACTCAATAATAATACACACTGAAAAACCACCAATGACTACCTATATACTTAAACTGGCTGCTACATCATTAATTATACCCATTACTACTTTGGTATTCGGAAATACATTACACCCTAGATTAATTATAGTTTTTTGCTAGCTCTTGGTGCTGAAAGCAATACGTTAAATCAAGTATTTTACATATGGAGTATCGTTATTTCGCCAAACTTATTACAGTATACCTTAATCGGTATAATTATCCATTTACTTATTAATCAAGCAATTAACTTCGAGAAATATATGTTTTCTACTGGTTCAGGAGCCCTATCAAAACAAAACAGAAAATCACCAACCTGGATACAGGTATTAATTGTCATTTTTTTAGTATTGCTCGTGACGATGCTGTACTTTAAAACCTGACGGATACGCGAGGATATTCATCCTAGCAGGCTAAAAAAGGCCTAACGATAAATAGGCTTTAACGCAAACCAGATCAAAGCTTAATCATCGCCTCTAAAAAAACCGCTCGACATGCTTATCGCTCAAACACCCCCCCTTGAAAACCCACTAAATCCCCCTTACTACTAGGGGTAAATCAAGGAATAAGATTAGGTACAGCATGACCGACGATACCCGCCTTGAACACGACGAGGCCAAACACGATACACCCGAGGTGATCTCCAGCAACAGCTTGGCTCTGCCTGAGCAGACCTTGCCGGATAAGCTGTACATCATCCCCATTCACAATCGTCCCTTTTTTCCTGCACAGGTGTTGCCGGTTATCGTCAATGACGATCCTTGGGCCGAAACCTTAGAACGCGTGGCCAAAACACCGCACCAGCGCATGGCCCTGTTCTATATGGAAAACCCGCCCAGCGATGCCGACAGCTTCGATCCTGATCAATTGCCTACCCACGGCACTATGGTTCGAATCCACCATGCCACCCGTGAGGCTGGAAAGCTGCAATTTGTGGCCCAAGGTATGGCACGCGTGCGTATTCGTAGTTGGCTACGTCGTCGCCCACCCTATTTGGTCGAAGTGGACTACCCCGTCAGTGAGGAGGATCCACGGGACGAAGTAAAAGCCTATGGCATGGCGCTGATCAACGCGATTAAGGAGCTACTCCCCCTTAATCCGCTGTACAGCGAAGAGCTGAAAAACTACCTCAACCGCTTCAGTCCTAATGACCCCTCTCCCCTCACTGACTTTGCGGCGGCGTTAACCACCGCCCCTGGCCCTGAGCTGCAAGAGGTTCTCGACTGTGTCCCTGTCCTCAAACGCATGGAAAAGGTGCTACCGCTCCTGCGTAAAGAGGTAGAAGTCGCTCGCCTACAGAAAGAACTCTCGGCTGAAGTGGATCGCAAAATTGGCGAACGTCAGCGCGAATTCTTCCTCAAAGAACAGCTCAAAATCATCCAACAGGAACTCGGCATCTCCAAAGACGACAAGAGTGCCGATGCCGATGAATTCCGCGCTCGTCTGGAGGGTAAGAACATCCCGCCCACCGTACAAAAGCGGCTGGATGAAGAATTCAATAAGCTGTCCATTTTAGAAACTGGCTCCCCCGAATACGCCGTGACCCGCAACTATTTGGATTGGGCCACCAGCGTTCCTTGGGGCGTGTACGGCAAAGACAAGTTGGATCTAAAACGCGCGCGTAAGGTGTTGGATAAGCACCATGCCGGTTTAGAGGACATTAAAAACCGCATCCTAGAGTTTTTGGCTGTAGGTGCGTTCAAAGGCGAAATCAGCGGCTCTATTCTGCTGTTGGTTGGCCCACCTGGGGTGGGTAAAACCAGCATTGGTAAATCCATTGCCGAATCCTTGGGCCGTCCCTTCTACCGCTTTAGCGTCGGCGGTATGCGCGATGAGGCGGAAATTAAAGGCCACCGCCGTACCTACATCGGCGCGATGCCGGGCAAACTGGTGCAATCCCTCAAAGAGGTTGAGGTGATGAACCCGGTAATCATGCTGGACGAAATCGACAAAATCGGCGCTAGCTACCAAGGTGATCCGGCCTCAGCCTTGTTGGAAACCCTTGATCCTGAGCAGAACGTGGAGTTCCTCGACCACTACTTAGACATGCGGCTGGATCTGTCTAAGGTGCTGTTTGTCTGTACCGCCAACACCCTAGACTCCATTCCCAGCCCGCTGCTGGATCGCATGGAGGTGATTCGTCTCTCTGGCTACATCGCGGAAGAAAAGCTAGCCATCGCCAAACGCCATTTGTGGCCAAGATTGCTGGAGAAAACCGGCGTACCTAAAAACCGGATTGGTATTAACGATGGGGCGCTAAAAACCATTATTGAAGGTTATGCACGGGAAGCCGGTGTACGTCAGTTGGAAAAACAACTAGGCAAAGTGATTCGCAAAACCGTGATCAGATTGCTGGACGATCCCGAACTGAATGTGCGGGTGGGGCCAAAGGATCTGGAAGACTATCTGGGTAAACCCCTGTTTCGTACCGAGCAACTGCTCTCTGGCGTGGGCGTGATTACCGGACTGGCTTGGACGAGCATGGGGGGCGCTACATTGCCCATTGAAGCTACGCGCATCCACACCCTGAATCGTGGCTTTAAACTCACCGGCAAACTGGGCGAGGTAATGAAAGAGTCCGCCGAGATTGCCTACAGTTACATCAGCTCGCACCTGAGAGACTATAAAGGCGACCCCGAATTTTTCGACCAAGCCTTTGTGCATCTGCACGTCCCCGAAGGTGCTACGCCCAAAGACGGCCCCAGCGCCGGTATTACCATGGCCAGTGCCCTGCTTTCCTTGGCCCGTAACCAAGCACCGAAAAAAGGCGTAGCCATGACTGGCGAACTGACCCTAACCGGCCATGTTCTGCCCATCGGTGGAGTACGAGAAAAAGTGATCGCGGCGCGGCGGCAGAAGATTTTTGAGCTGATCTTGCCGGAAGCCAACCGAGGGGACTTTGAGGAGTTACCCGAATACCTGAAAGAAGGCTTAACGGTACACTTTGCCAAACGTTATGCCGATGTAGCCAAGGTACTGTTCTAAAATTGACGGCGGGCCTTGGGGTTCAACCTCAGGCCCGCTATGCTGAGTTATCCTCAGCGGCCCACTGGATTCAAGATGATCTCTACCCTGTTACGTCTGCCCTTAACCGCAGGTTTAATGCTGGCACTGAGCGCCTGTAGCAGCTCTCGTCCTTTTTCAGCGGCTGATGTTCGGGTCACTGACGACAATCAGTGCCCCATTAACCTAGTAGTTGGGCAAAACCTTACCCTAGACCTCCCTAGCAATCCCTCTACCGGATTTCGTTGGAAAGTCCAAGACCATGCCTCCGAACTTTTGAGCAGCCTTGCACCCGAAGATTATCTGCAACCTGAGGGCAGCTTAGTCGGCGCAGAGGGCACGGCCCGCTGGCGCTTTAAGGCCAAACAGGAAGGAGCCGGGCGCATTTTGATGAGCTATCAACGCCCTTGGGAAGCCACAGGAGAAGCCGCCGGCTTGTTCGATTGTCGCATTAGCGTGGCTGATTAGCCGCCTAACCCCAACAATGTCTGGGCATAATCCTCAAAGGGTCTTCTGATTAAATCCTCAGGGCGGGCCTCGTAAATATTGAACAGCCCTCCACGATTGTGAATCCGTACCGTATCCACCAGATAACGGGTGGTTGTTTCAATCAGCATGGCTTGAATCACGCCACTATCAACACCTACCCGATCTAAAGCCCTTTGGTTATTAAACTCGTCAAAACTGCCCACGCGATCATCCGCAGCGGCAAAGCGGGTATAAAGCACATAGTTGGCTCCCATATTTAAAGCTTCGGTCAGCGCCTCCTCCAAATTTTGGGGCCGATTGGCACGGCGAATCATGGGAAAGTACTCAACAAACCCCTTAAATGCCTCTTCAGCCACCACATTAGGTCGAGGATAGACCTTGCCCGGCGGCACGAAACTCCCTTGGGCGATGTAGATGTAAGAGTCCGGCTGCAAGCGCCGGTTATACACGCGCGTAGTCGTGTTGTGATCCAATAATCCGGCATCACGCATATGGTAGGCCGTGCCATCCGCCATATCGCTGACTTTCATGCACGCACTTACAGACAACAAAAGAAGGCTCAGGATCACCAAGCGCATGTATGTAGCTCCCTCAACGTCGGAAAACTGGCGGACTCTATACCCTTATCTTGCTCTCTTTGCAGTATCCGGGCCATCCTTGACTGATATTTGCCCATCGCTTGCGGAGCCTTTGTATGTCGTTTAGCCACGAGTTTCCCCAAAACCCTGAGTTACGCTACCTCAACCACGCCGCCGTAGCGCCTTGGCCCTTGCGCGCCGCCGAAGCCGTTAAAGCCTTTACCGAGCAGAATTTACGCATCGGGGCTCGGGATTATCCAGAGTGGCTAAAAATTGAACAACTGCTGCGTCAGCGTTTAATGCGTTTACTCAATGCCCCCAGTACCGCCGATATTGCGCTGGTTAAAAACACCTCCGAAGCGCTGTCCTTTGTGGCCTTTGGCTTGGACTGGCAGGCCGGGGATCAAGTGGTGATTAGCGACCAAGAATTTCCCTCCAATCGGGTGGTATGGGAAGCCTTAAGGCCCAAAGGAGTGGAAGTCATCGCGGTCAGCCTTACCGGCAGCGATCCTGAAGCCGCTTTGTTAAACGCCTGCGGGCCACGTACCCGAGTGCTGTCCATCAGCGCGGTACAATTTGGCAGCGGCCTGCGTATGGATTTAGAGCGACTGGGAGCCGGCTGCCAACAACGCGGCGTTCTACTCTGCGTGGATGCGATTCAACAATTAGGAGCTTTGCCTTTTGATGTACAGGCCAGCCAATGCACCTTTGCCATGGCCGATGGGCATAAATGGATGCTCGGCCCTGAGGGTTTAGGGGTGTTTTATTGCCGCCGCGATCTGCGCGAACGACTCAGTCTGCATGAATACGGTTGGCATATGCTGGAGCATGCCGGAGATTACGACCGTACCGAATGGCAACCCGCTCGCACCGCTCGACGCTTTGAGTGTGGTAGCCCCAATATGCTGGGTGCTGTGGCTTTAGAGGCTAGCCTAAGCCTACTCGAAGAGGTGAGCCTAGTCGAAGTGGCCCAAAGCATCCAAGAGCGCATCCGCTTTTTACAACAAGAGTTAGAACGCATTCCCGGCGTTGAACTGCTCAGCCCCAAAACCTCCGAGCGCCAAGCCGGTATCCTGACGTTTCGACGGGCCGGAGTCGATAACAGCAGCCTGTTTGAATACCTCAAAAGCCATCAGGTAGTGTGTGCTCAACGCGGCGGCGGCATTCGTCTATCGCCCCACTTCTACACACCCATTCAGGTACTCGAAGACACCCTAGACCTGATTCGCACCCTGCGTTAAGAGGCTCGCATACGCCAACGGTAGCAGCCATACATCAAGCCGAGCCAAAAGGGTATGGCTAATACCGATAGGCGAACACTGGGCGTTAACCAAAGCACCAGCACAATTAGTCCCATAAAGGCCAAGCACAGATAATTGCTCCAAGGATGCCAGAGTGCTGGAAACAGAGGGGCTATACCTTGGGTTTGTAAGGCTTTACGAAACCGCAGATGGGTCAAACTGATCATGGCCCAGTTAATAACCAAAGTTGCCACTACAAGGGACATCAGCAGCTCTAAAGCACCTTGGGGTAACACATAGTTCACCAGCACACACAACAAAGTCACCGCGGCAGATAGGGCTAAAGCCGCTACGGGCACGCCACGCCGATCGGTATAAGTTAACCAAGCGGGCGCATCCTGCTGCACCGCTAATCCGTACAGCATGCGACTGTTGCAATACACCGCGCTGTTATAAACCGATAACGCCGCCGTCAACACCACAAAATTCAGTACATGGGCGGCCAAATCGCGCCCTATCAAGGCAAAAATCTGTACAAAGGGGCTGCTGCTGTAAGGATCACCCGCAGCCCTCAACTGGGCCAATAACTGATCCCAAGGGCACAGCATCAGCAAAATACTCAGAGCGCCCAGATAAAAAATCAGAATCCGGTACACCACCTGATTGATGGCTTTGGGAATCACTTGTTGTGGATTGCGTACTTCAGCGGCGGTTATTCCCACCAACTCTAATCCACCAAAGGAGAACATGATAAAGGCCAAAGACATCAACAAGCCCGTGGCCCCAAAAGGGAAAAATCCCCCATGAGCCCACAGATTAGTCACCGAGGCTTGGGGGTCTGAGCCACCCAACAGCAGATACAGCCCGAATAAGATCATAGCCACAATGGCAACCACCTTGATCAGGGCAAACCAGAATTCGGCCTCACCAAAGGCTCTGACACTGGTTAAATTCACGGCATTGATCAGTGCAAAACACAGGGCTACCGTGAGCCATGTGGGGATTTCAGGCCACCAAAATTGTATGTACTTGCCTACGGCAGTCAGTTCCGCCATGCCCACCAGTACATACAAGGCCCAATAATTCCAACCGGACAAAAAGCCCGCGTAACGTCCCCAATAACGATGGGCAAAATGGCTAAAAGAACCGGCTACCGGCTCTTCAACGACCATTTCCCCCAACTGGCGCATGATGAAAAAGGCTACTAAGCCTGCAAGGGCATAGCCTAAGAGCAGAGACGGCCCCGCCAAGCCCAACACACCGGAGGAACCCAAAAATAAGCCCGTGCCTACGGCTCCACCTAAGGCAATCAACTGAATATGGCGGTTTGATAAGCCTCGATGCAGCGCAGTGTCGGTCATATCAGGGGCTCACTCTGGTGCTGCTAACCCATTAAGCCGCGACTCGGGCCAAGGGAAAGAGGCGCTTAAAGTTTGCAGTAGTTTGGGCGGCTAGGGTTTCTAAATCCACGCCACGCAGTTCAGCCAGCAGCTTGGCAGTTTCTCGCACGTACTGGGGTAAATTGGACTTACCCCGATAGGGCATCGGCGCTAAATAAGGTGCATCGGTTTCTACTAACAGGCGATCTTCGGGAATACGGCGGGCAATCTGACGCAAATCTTCCGCATTACGGAAGGTGATAATCCCCGACAGTGAAATATAAAATCCCAAATCCAAAGCCGCCTTGGCCATGTCCCAATCCTCGGTAAAACAGTGCAACACACCGGCCTGCGGGAGATTGGCTTCACGCAACAGGGCTAGGGTATCGGCGCGGGCTTCGCGAGTGTGCACTACAACAGGCTTGCCGGTAATGCGAGCGGCCTCCAAATGCAGGCGGAAGGATTGCTTTTGTGCTTCTAAGGAATCCTGCCCGTAATGGCAATCCAAACCCACCTCACCCACAGCCACCACATGGGGATGATTCAATTCTGCCAACAGCCAGTCTAAATGGGGCTCCCCGCTTTCTGCTAAGTCCAAGGGATGAATGCCCACGGAGCAGTCCACATCGGGGTAACGCTCAGACAATGCCTTCACCTTGGCGGCATTTTCTGCATTAACGCCAATGCACAGAAAATGCCCTACGCCCTGAGCTCTGGCTGCTTCTAAAACAGCGTCCAAGGATCCGCCAAAAGCGCTCAAGTCCAGTCGGTCAAGGTGACAGTGGGAATCTACCAACATCGTCGTTGCTCTCAAAAAGGGCTATCAGCCATTACATGGTATGGGTGGGGCGCTCTGAAGCCAGTACCCCAGCCAGATAGGTTTCAATTTTGGTTCTGGCTAAGGAGTTAGCTTCGGTAAACTGGATGCCCACGCCCTGAGTTCTATTATCCTGAGTATTACGCGGAGTAATCCAAATGATGCGCCCTTTTACTGGGATTCTCTCTGCCTCATCCATTAAATCCAGCAACAAAACGATCTCTTCGCCGATGTGTGAAGGGCGACTGGTAGGGATAAAAAGTCCGCCATGACGCACGCAGGACATATAAGCGGTATACAACACGGCTCGATCTTTAATACTCAAAGACAGTGGCTCTGCCGTCGGCATGGTGTTCATACGCACACTCCTGCATAAAAGATCCTTGGATTTTAGCCTGCGCTGATTAAGTCTGACCACTGCACCAGCAAGGCTTCCAGCAGCAAAGTGCGATTTAGATTGGCACGGTTTTGCACCGCATGGCGCTGCTGTAACAACCAGTCTTGAAAAGCCAAAACCTGAGTACATTCGGTCTGAGCGGTGAGCTCATATAAATAATCCCTCAATAAGGGATTAGGTGTCTGACAAGGACTGCGGGTGATCTGCTGGCGCACCAAGAGCAGAGTCCATTGATAAAACCAATCAAAGATCAGTAATAAGGGAATGGCTTGCCAAGCATCCGCCACTGCACTGGGCCATTGCTGACCTTGCCGCAGTTTATCCAGCTCCTCTAGCATCAGATTTTGCCACTGCACAGCGCCCTGCTCATGCAAACGGAAAGCCTGTAGCGGAAAGCCCCTCGCCAAACTTAAGAGCTGAGCTAAGTCTTCTTTCGAAACCTCAGGCAGTTGAGCTTGCAACCAACGAACGGCCTCTGAGGGTGAGGGAACCCGACATGCCTGCTTTACACATCGGCTACGAATAGTGGGTAAAAGACTGCTCAATTGATGAGTGACCAGCAGTAATACCGTATCCCCAGAAGGCTCTTCTAAGCTTTTTAACAGCGCGTTGGCTGCCTGAGTGTTCATAGCTTCTGCGGGGTCAAGTAATACCAGCTTACGCCCGCCGAGCTGAGCGGTAGTCCCCACAAAATCCACCAACGCCCGAATTTGATCCACTCGAATGGCTTTATCAGCTTCCTCAGGTTGCACCGCGTAAAAATCTGGATGACTACCCGCACTTAATAACAGGCAGGACTTACACTGACCACAGGGTTGATGCTGCTGAGGGTTTGAGCAGAGTAATAACTGCCCTAACCGCTGGGCCAAAACATGCTTACCAATGCCTTGTGGCCCGTGAAACAGGTAGGCATGGGGATGCTGAGTTCGATTCGCTAGCTGAGCCCACTGAGTGTGCTGCCAAGGATAAAGCTCAACCACGGGACAGCTTCAGGATTTCTGGCAGCAGTTGAGCTAAAGACTGCTGTACCTGCGCCAAAGGCTGAGCGGCATCCAAAATACGATAACGCTCAGGCCACTGCTGCGCCCGTTGCAGATAGCTATGCCGTACCGCTTCAAAAAAGGCTAATCCCTCTTGCTCAAACCGATCTAAACGGCCTCGGGCGGCTGCACGGCTCAAGCCTACTGAAACCGGCAAATCAAACAGTAGAGTTAAATCCGGTACTAAGTCGCCCTGTACTAAACGCTCTAATAAGGCGATACGCTCTACAGGCAGCTTACGCCCACCGCCTTGATAGGCGTAGGTTGCATCGGTAAAGCGATCACAGAGCACCCAAGCGCCCCGCGCTAAGGCGGGCCGAATCACCTGTGCTAGATGTTGAGATCGAGCCGCAAACACCAACAATAGCTCCGTGGTGGAGTCCATCTGTTCCTCATCACTGCCGTGCAACAGTAAATCACGGATTTGCTCTGCTAAAGGAGTGCCTCCGGGCTCGCGGGTTAATACGACTTCGAGTCCCTGTTTTTGTAGCTGCTCAGCCAACCAAGCTCTGTTGGTGGTTTTACCGGCCCCTTCCGGGCCTTCTAGGGTAATGAAGAATCCTGTCATTCAGAGGGCTCCGATTCTGCAGGACGAGGTGCGGGGCTAGAACGATAATCGGCCCTGCGATTGAGCTGATACTGGCGGACAGCCAGATTGTGCTGCTCCAAGGTATCGCTAAACACATGGCTACCATCGCCCTTAGCCACAAAATACAGGCTAGTCCCCGCCGCCGGGTGCAACGCCGCTTGTATAGCTGCTCTACCGGGCATGGCAATAGGAGTAGGCGGTAATCCCGCTTGGGTATAGGTGTTATAAGGCGTTGGCGTGCGCAGATGGGTACGGTTTAGCTGGCCAGTATAGTGCTCACCCAAACCATAAATGACGGTGGGATCGGTTTGCAGCAGCATGCCCTTCTCCAGCCGCCGAACAAAAACCCCGGCAATCTGATCCCGCTCCTCCGGTACACCCGTCTCTTTTTCGATGATGGAGGCCATAATTAATGCTTGATAGGGCGTATCGTAAGGCAGGTTTTTGGCACGTTTTGCCCACTCCTCCTGCAAAATCCGCTCAAGACGGGCAAAAGCCCGCTTTAGGATATCCAGATCCGTTACCCCCTTGGTGTACTGATAGGTGTCTGGAAAAAAGCGGCCCTCAGGATGCAGGTCAGGGTACCCTAACTGCGCCATAACTTGCTCATCAGTCAAACCCTCAAGGCTTTGGGCCAGCTTAGGTGATGCCTCCAAATTAGCGCGCAGTTGGCGAAAGCTCCAACCTTCCACCAAAGTGAGGTGGTATTGCACCACTTCACGATCTAACCAGCGTTCTAGCAGATCCTGCATACGCATACCGGGTGTCAAGGCATATTCACCCGCATACAGGGAGGTTTCAGCATGGTGCAAACGCCAGTACAGACGTAACCAAAACGCGCCTTCAATCAGCCCATTACGCTCTAACTCCAAAAACTGTTGTCCCGGCGTGCTTCCCGGTGCAACGTCCAAAAGCTGGGCTTCGGATAGATGTAACTCCTGCTCCAGCGCCTGCTGTTGCAGCCATAGTGCAACCCCTAGCATTAAAGCCGTCAGCAAACACAACGCCAACAACCCATAGCCTATCTTACGCAGCATTCGAGGACGTACTCCACAGCAAGCTAAGGTGCTCTTGTAAACGACGAGTAACCGGGCCTTGGGGCCAACTAGAGTCTTGCAGACGATTCACCGGCCAGATGCCATAAATGCTGTTACACATAAAGACCTCATCCGCCTTGAGTAACTCCACATAGGCTAAGTCCCGCACCACACAGGGGATATTTAGACTGGATGCCGCCGCCAATAACTCTGCTCGCATTACCCCAGCTACCCCGCAGCGGCTTAGTACCGGTGTCACCAACTGCCCCGCCTGCACCATGAATAGATTGCTAAATACGCCCTCAATCACTCGTCCTGAAGTATCTCGCATTAAACCTTCAGCATACTGGGGGTCTTGCCATTCGGATCGAGCCAATACCTGTTCCAGACGATTTAAGTGCTTTAGACCGGCCAATAAAGGCTGCTCTGCCAAACGAGTAGCGCAGGGAAATAGAGCAATCCCTTGCGTCGAACGCTCGACGGGATACTTGGGTAACTCAGATCCCAACAACAGGCATCTAGGCTGGCAGGGGTCAGGAAGGCTATAGCCACGCAAGCCACTGCCTCGGGTGAGCAGCAGCTTGCATACACCTGTACCCAACTCAGCAGCAAAGGCCAACACATCCGCTTGCCACTGAGCTTTATGGGTCGGCATCATCAGGCGCTGACAGCCCAACTCTAAGCGCTGTAAATGACGCTCCAGCAGCGGAATCTGCCCATTTTGTACACGGAGGGTTTCAAACAGACCATCGCCATAGGCTAACCCTCGATCGTCACAGGCTATTTCCGTAGCAGGAACCCCATTTAGCCACACCAAACTCATGAGGAAAAACGGCGGAAAATCAGTGAGCCGTTAGTCCCTCCAAAGCCAAAAGAGTTGGACAGTGCAATATCCATAGGTAGAGTGCGCGCCTCATGGGGTACAAAATCTAAATCGCAGCCGTCATCTGGATCATCCAAGTTGATGGTGGGAGGAGCTACCTGATCTTGTAGAGACAGCACGGTGAAAATAGCCTCTACCGCACCCGCCGCACCCAACAAATGTCCGGTCATGGACTTGGTGGAGCTCACTGCAAAACGGTAGGCATGTTCACCAAAGATTTTCTTTAACGCCGCTGCCTCAGCACGATCACCCGCTGGGGTTGAAGTACCGTGGGCATTAACGTAATCAATAGCTTCAGGGTTTAGCTGAGCATCTTGCAACGCATTACGCATACAGCGGGCCGCCCCTGCACCATCTTCGGGCGGGGCCGTCATATGGTAGGCATCTCCACTCATCCCAAAGCCAATCAGCTCAGCATAGATACGCGCACCACGGGCTTTTGCATGCTCCAACTCTTCCAGCACCAAAGCCCCTGAGCCATCGGAGAGCACAAAACCGTCACGGCCACGATCCCAAGGACGACTGGCAGCGGTTGGATTGTCGTTACGGGTGGACAGCGCACGGGCAGCGGCAAAACCGCCCAAGCCTAAGCCACAGGAGGCGCGCTCTGAACCACCGGCAATCATCACATCCGCCTCACCGTACTGAATATTGCGGAAAGCCTGACCAATGCAGTGGGTCGCCGAAGTACAGGCGGTGGCAATGGCGTAGTTAGGGCCTTGAATACCTAAATGAATCGACAAAAATCCCGACACCATATTGATGATGGAACCAGGGACAAAGAAAGGAGAAATACGGCGCGGGCCTTGGTGCAACAATAGCTCACAGTTACCTTGGATGTTGGTTAAACCTCCGATTCCTGAGCCCATAGCCACACCAATACGCTCACGATTGGCATCCGTTACCTCTATCCCTGAATTCTGCATCGCCTGAAAACAAGCGGCCAATCCATATTGGATAAACAAATCCAACTTACGGGCTTCTTTGGCTGACAGATATTGTTCAACCTGAAAGTCTTTGATTTCGCCACCAAAATGAGTGGAATAGGCCGAAACGTCCATGTGGGTGATCGGGGCAATACCGCTCTGGCCGGCTAAAACCCCCCGCCAGCTGTTCGGCACATCGTTACCCAGTGGCGAAACCATCCCCATCCCGGTGACCACGACGCGTCTACGCGACACAGCGCTTCTCCTTTCTTAGATACCGGCCCTGCCTCTAAACCGCCTGCAAACGGACCAGCTTTTAAAATCGTTTTCACTATGTAAAAGCCGCACTGTCTTGGTGTAAGGCAGTGCGGCTTTTCAGACTCGAAGCCGAGTATTACAGCTGACTGAACGCGTTACTGAGCGTTGGTCGTAATGTAATCAATGGCTTCTTGAACAGTAGTGATCTTCTCAGCTTGCTCGTCAGGAATCTCAGTTTCGAATTCCTCTTCCAAAGCCATAACCAGCTCGACGGTATCAAGAGAGTCGGCACCCAGGTCTTCGACGAAGGAAGCACTGTTGGTAACTTCGTCTGCTTTGACGCCAAGTTGTTCAGCAACGATTTTCTTGACGCGTTCTTCGATGGTGCTCATAAACTTGTTTAAACTCCTATGGAAAATTCAGCCAGCTGGTTCGCGCGGTAGTTTATAGAAAGCTTTTTCCGCATTTCAAGCCAAAAGCAGCCTGCTGGGCAACTGCCTTTAACCAATTCCCTACGAAAAAACGCTCGGCTTTAGGGTAAAGCCGAAGTTATTTTCGAGGCAATTCTGTGTTCTTTACCTACTACATATACATGCCACCATTGACGGGAATAGTCGCTCCCGTCACATAGCTTGCTTGTTCAGAGGCTAAAAAAGCCACTACTTGGGCAATCTCTTCTGCCTGCCCCAAACGGCCTAGGGGAATTTGTCCCAATAAGGCTGTTTTATGGGCTTCTGCCAGATCACGGGTCATATCCGTGTCGATAAAGCCTGGAGCTACCGAGTTAACCGTAATCCCTCGACCACCTACTTCACGGGCTAAGGCACGGCTGAAGCCCTCAAGACCCGCTTTGGCGGCCGCGTAGTTTACCTGTCCGGCATTACCCATTGCGCCCACAACAGAACCAATATTAATAATACGTCCCCAGCGGGCTTTGGTCATACCACGCAGAACAGCCTTAGATAGACGGTATAAGCTGTTTAGGTTGGTATTAATCACGTCATACCACTCATCATCCTTCATGCGCAGCATGAGGTTATCACGGGTGATGCCTGCATTATTTACTAAAATCGCGGGCTGTCCCAGATGCTGCTGAATGTGCTCCAAAGTCGTGCTAACAGACTCATCATTACTGACATCCAATACCAACCCTGCACCCTGAATGCCGTGATCCTTCAGCACATCTGCAATGCGCTCTGCTCCAGATGCAGAGGTAGCAGTTCCGATCACAATAGCACCTTGACGGCCCAATTCTAAAGCGATGGCTTGGCCAATCCCGCGACTAGCACCGGTTACCAGTGCCACCTTGCCTTGCAGACTCATAGCATTCTCCTGTTTAGGCCAGCGCTACACGCGTAGCCGCAAAAGCTTCTGGCGTGTCCAAATTATGGGTCACAATGCCTTTGACACAGCGCTTATTCAAGCCTGACAACACTTTACCTGGCCCACACTCTACCAAATCCGTGATCCCTTGCTGACTTAAGGTCACGATGGACTCTACCCAGCGCACTGGACTATACAACTGGGCCAATAAGTCCTGCTTCAACTGAGTTAAGTCCGCGGGTATTGCTGCGGTAACGTTTTGCACCAGCGGGATTTTAGGCGTTTGCCAATTCAAAGCCGATACCGACTCCGCAAAACGCTCAGCCGCAGGACGCATCAAGGCACAATGGGAAGGAACACTCACGGGCAAGGACATAGCCCGCTTAGCACCCCGTGCTTTACAGGCTTCCACCGCACGCGCTACTGCCTCTGAAGCCCCAGCGATCACCACCTGTCCGGGTGCATTAAAGTTCACTGCGCTGACTACTTGTCCTTGTGACGCTTCATCACAGGCAGCCATCACATCGGCATCTTCTAAACCCAAAACAGCAGCCATACCCCCTTCACCAGCAGGAACAGCCTGTTGCATCAACTGGCCACGGCGCTCTACCAAGGCAACCGCCTCTGCAAAACTCAAACTGCCTGCCGCTACTAAGGCGGAGTACTCGCCTAAGCTATGGCCTGCTACAGCAGCCGGTGCTAAGGCTGTCTCTGCCTGCCAATAACGCCACAACGCAATGGAGGCCGTTAGAATGGCTGGCTGAGTTTTATCCGTCTGATTCAATACAGCTTCTGGGCCTGTCTGGGTTAAAGCCCACAGATCATAACCAAGAACTTCAGAAGCCTCTGCATAGGTTTCGGCCACTGCTGAATGTTGCTCCATCCCAGAGAGCATGCCTAGGGATTGAGAGCCTTGACCGGGAAATACGAAGGCAAAGGTTACAGACATCTTATAAGTCTCTTATAGGATTTAAGGCACTGGATTTTTTAAAAAGCACTCTGTGACAACAAAGGCTCCAGCCGCATGCGTAACTGTCCTGGAACATCTTGCTGTACATCCCGAACAGCCTGACGAATAGCCGCCTTAATACCTTCAGGACCCGCACTACCATGACTTTTAACCACTACACCCTGTAAGCCAAGGAAGCTGGCCCCATTATATCGAGAGGGCATTAATTCGGCCTTAAGCTCTATTAATAAAGGCAAGCTCAACAGCCCTACAAACCGAGACCATAGGGAGCGTTTAAATAAGTGCTCAACCTTATGGCTAATCATCTGGGCCAAGCCCTCACTGGACTTCAGCACCACATTACCCGCAAAACCATCACAGACCACAACGTCTGCTTCGCCTCGAAACAGCCCGTCTCCCTCAATAAAGCCTTGATAATTTAGGCGCTGCCCTTGGGATAAAAGCTGTGCCGCACGCTTAACCTGCTGACTGCCTTTAATCGTCTCAGTACCCACGTTCAGCAAGGCTACTCGGGGGTTTGCAATGCCCGATACCTGAGCCGCAACCGACCCCATCAGAGCAAATTGATACAAGTGCTCTGCGCTGCAGTCCACATTAGCACCCAAGTCCAACAACAAACAAAATCCTTGTTCCGTTGGAATCGACGCTGCAATAGCAGGACGATCAATACCCGGTACTGTTTTTAACACATGGCGCGCAACCGCCATTAAAGCTCCGGTATTTCCGGCACTGACACACGCCTGTGCCTGCCCTGCGCGCACCATTTCTAAAGCAATATGCATGGACGAACGAGGCTTGCCCCGAAGCGCTTGGGTAGGCCGCTCATCCATACGAATCGCTTCGCTGGCCTCTATAACAGAGATACGTGCGAAATCAACCTTCTGTTTGGCAGGCTCAAGTAAAGGCTTAAGTACGGACACTTGCCCCACTAGAACTAAGTGCAAAGAAGGCATTTCAGAGAGGCATTCCAGACAAGCCGGAACAATACAGTGGGGACCGAAGTCCCCACCCATAGCATCAACTGCAATGACCGTAGTGGACAAAATCAGGCATCAGCGCCTTTGCTGATGACCTTGCGACCACGGTAAAAACCATCGGGAGATACATGATGACGCAGGTGTACTTCGCCCGTTGTTTTTTCAACAGACAGAGCACGCGCATCCAGTGCATCGTGAGAACGACGCATATCGCGTGCGGAACGGGATTTTTTGTTCTGCTGAACAGCCATTGAATCAACTCCTAAACTTTTGAATCACGCTTCAATTGCGCCAGTATACTAAAGGGGCTAGAGGCTGGGGATGACTCGTCTTTACCCTCAGGCTCAGCATCTTGTGAACCTAGCATCTGGCAATCTTCAGAGGCATGGAGTGGAACAATGGGTAGTGCAAGCAATAGCTCGTCCTCTACCAATGCCAGCAAATCCAAAGGATCTTCTCCTACCTCCAGCACGTCATAGCTCTTGGGCAGGTGCTGGGTACTGGCTTCCGGCTCCACAATGGCATATTCACATGCACTATGAATCGGTAGCTCGACCACATCCAGACACCGCTGGCATACCATTTTGACCACCACATCAAGCTCGCTGTACGCTACGACGGTACGCTGCTCATCGCGGCCAAAGGATATCCGCAGATGAACCTGCCCCTGAACGTCTTCTAAGGCTTCCGTCAGACGTGCAAAACTGGACAGAGGTATCTCATCCTCGAGAACGGCAGCCCGATCGGCCATTTTGCGCGGATCAACACGCAAGGGTATGGATACTTTTGACATAGGCGCGGCATTCTATGTAGGCATTTGCATCCTGTCAAAAAGAATTCCGTTTCCTGAACAGCATGCAGGGAAATAGCGCTTATCCTAAGCCGCTTGGTTCTCTATATACCACCTTACACTCCATCATACAGCATCCTGAACATGACACCTCTGTTGCTTGCTTCCAGCTCTTTATACCGTCGAGAGCTTCTTGCTCGATTAAAACTCCCCTTTGTCTGGCAATCTCCAGATGTCGATGAGCGCCCCTATCCAAATGAAGCCCCTGAAGAGCTAGTGCGCCGACTGGCCCAAGCTAAAGCCAAGGCCTTATACCCCTCAGCCCAAGCGGATCAGTTGATAATTGGCTCAGATCAGGTAGCTGTATTAGAAGGAAAGATACTCGGTAAGCCCGGCCATTTCGACCAAGCTAAAGCCCAACTGCAAGCAGCGAGTGGCCAAATGTTGAGCTTTTTTACGGGACTGGCTGTATTAAACAGCCGCACGAACCAAGTACAGCTTGAGCATACGATATTCAAGGTGTATTTCCGCCCACTGAGCGAGGCTGAAATTGAGCGCTACTTGCACCTAGAACAACCCTACGATTGTGCCGGTAGCTTCAAAGCTGAAGGTTTAGGCGTGAGCCTATTTCAAAAAACCGAGGGGGAAGACAGTACCAGCCTGATAGGGTTACCCCTAATCAAGCTGACTGAACTACTGAGAAAAGAAGGAATCAATATTCCCTAATCGCTATTGCAGACTGGGAATTGTTGATTGCAGGCCCAACCAAACGGCCAATCGATCCGCAACATTGGTTCCCAACTTTTTCGCAAAGCGATCAAAGGGCGTGGGCTTAATGGTGAAGTCCACAATATTCTCTTCACCAATGTGCTCACGCGCCACATAGCTGGCACTGCCTAGTCCATCGACCAGCCCTAAAGCCAAAGCCTGCTCGCCTGACCACACCAATCCCGAAAATAACTCGGGATGCCCTTCAACCTTCAACCGATCACCCCGCCCTTGTTTAACACTGCTGATGAACTGTTGATGGGTAGTACGCAACACCTCTTGCCAAAACTCCGTTTCGGCGGACTTTTGCGGAAGGAAGGGATCAAGGAAGCCTTTGTGCTCTCCGGAGGTATAAACGCGCCGCTCCACCCCCAGCTTTTGCATGGCTTCTACAAAACCAAAGGTAGTGGCCGTCACACCAATAGATCCGACCAAACTGGCCTTATCGGCATAAATTTCGTCCGCGGCACTGGCAATGTAGTAGGCCCCTGAGGCTCCTAAATCGCTGATCACGGCATACACTTTGATCTCTGGCTTGTCCAAACGCAGCCGCTTAATTTCATCGTAAATATAGCCCGCTTGAACGGGCGTGCCGCCAGGACTATTAATGCGCAGGATAATGCCCTTAGTGGCCTTATCCTCGAAAGCAGCCCGCAAAGCCCCTACGACATTATCGGCACTGGCTTCTTCTTGATCAGCAATCATGCCCCGGATTTCAATCAAGGCGGTGTGATTGCCCGTGCGTTTGGCCTGATCCATCTGCAAGCTAGGTGAAAACAGCAACACCACCACCAACAGGTAAGAAAAGGTCAAAAGTTTAAAGAAAATGCCCCAACGCCGAGCACGGCGCTGCTCTTGGACTCCAGCTAATAGTGTTTTTTCTAACAGCTTCCAGCTATTACCCACCTCAGAGTCATTATCCTTACCCTCAGGGGCCTTCCAATTATCCGTCATGCCAAAAACCTCGTTATGGGCGATGATTCAACCAAGGCAACAAGTGCTCAAAGCGGTCAATCATTAAACAGTGTGGATACTGCTGCAAGACCTGGACAGGCTGTGCCCCATAACTGACTGCTACTGCCCCCATTCCTGCGTTATGAGCCATTTGCAGATCAAATGCCGAGTCACCAATCATAATCGCCCGCTCTGGAGCCACTTGGCACTGCTCTAAAATCTCCAACAACATACGGGGATGGGGCTTACTGGCAGTTTCATCAGCACAGCGCGTGGTTTCAAACAGAGCACTCCACCCATGACAAGCAGCGACACGATCCAAACCGCGCCGAGTTTTTCCGGTTGCCACCGCCATGCGGTAGCCTTGTTGATGCAGAGTCTGTAGCGTCTTGGCCACTCCCGGATAAGCCAGCGAAGGCGTAGCCTCTAGGGACAGGTAATGATCCGCATACAGGCGCTGAAACTCGGTCAAGGTTTGAGTACCCGTCAACTGGGGATACAGGGTTACTATGGCCTCTTGAATGGCCAACCCAATAATCCCCTTAATCGGCACCTCATCTAAACGCGGTAAATCGCAGCCAGCAGCAGCATGACGAATAGCAGCCACAATACGGTCAATCGAGTCGACCAAGGTGCCATCCCAATCAAAGATCAGCAATTCGTAGTCAGAGTTAGGCACCCAACTTCTCCACAGTGTGTTTCCAAATCTCGTCGGGCTCGGCTTCAAGCTGTAATAGCTGGCCATCAGGTAGTGGTATTTTTAGGCTAAAGGCATGTAAAAACAAACGCTTACCACCCAAATCCCGCAGCGTTTGAGTAAATTGCTCATCGCCGTATTTGCTATCACCACCAATGGGATGGCCAGCTTGTCGAGCATGCACCCGGATCTGATGGGTGCGCCCAGTAATGGGGCTAGCCTCAATCAGCGTGGCAAAGTTTCCAAAACGGCGCAGCACTTTAAACAGAGTCAAAGCCTCTTTACCCTCAGGGTTGACCTCAACCATACGCTCCCCTGAGCGCAGGGTATTTTTCAATAAAGGGGCACTGATTTGTTTTTTGGAGCTATCCCAATGGCCTCGCACTAACGCCATATAGCGTTTATCTACCCCACCCTCACTCCGCAAAGCTTGGTGCAAATGGCGCAACACACTACGGCGTTTAGCGATCATCAATAAACCAGAGGTATCGCGGTCTAGACGGTGCACTAGCTCCAACTCGCTAGCCTCAGGACGCAATTGGCGCATCGCCTCAATCACCCCAAAACTCAAACCACTGCCACCGTGAACAGCAATACCGGCGGGTTTATTCAGCACCAGTAATCCTTTATCTTCATACAGGATGGCTGCCTCAAGACGCTGTAATAACGCCTGAGCTACAGGTACAGCCTCATCAGGTTCTGCTAAACGCAAAGGCGGCAAACGGATAGAGTCACCGGCCTGCAAGCGATACTCAGGCTTAATCCGGCCTTTATTGACCCGTACTTCGCCCGTGCGCAAGATGCGATAAATTAACGTCTTAGGAGCACCCTTAAGCTGAGTACGCAAAAAGTTATCGATGCGTTGTCCTGCGTATTCGGGAGCGACCACCAGCCATTGCACGGCAGTAGGTTGAGCGGTATGAGTTGTCATGGCCGTATTTTAACAAGTTTGCACAATTGAAGCACTCCAAGGTTACTGCTATAGTCAAAAAGCCAGTTGGGCTGGCCTGACATGAAGTAACTAGGCACGTTGCCACTTTGTAGTCAGAAAAATCAGTTCAAAGAATGTAAAAGGCCGCTGAAGAGCCTTCCCCGAATTTCGGACAATCGCAGCAACCTTAAAGGATACACGATTTGTACTGCGACCCCATTGTGATTAGGGGTCGCCCATAGCTAACCGCTCCCCGATTTTGTGAGTGGCACCCGATTTTCTAAGGATAAGTGTTGGTTCTCATCAGAGTATCGTAGCTCAATACATTGGTCTGCAATCTGCGTGAGGAGTCGTTTGGGTTTTGCCCAACTCGCACCTCAACAGGCTAAGACCTCGATTACGATAGCTGTATAGAACCTAGGTGGAGATGCACAGTGTTCAGATAATACAGCACTCGTCTATTGATGACGTTTGGTCTGGGCTGCACCTGATTCCTCCTCCTGACCCAGTGCTTCTGTCCTAACACACAGAGCAGGAGACGTAGTCGCGGCACCGCTTGTTCGAGTGCTGCTAGACACAGTGGCCGCTTGGTGCAGCCCTGATACGCACCAAACACCGA
Source organism: Azomonas agilis (assembly GCF_007830255.1). Lineage (GTDB taxonomy): Bacteria > Pseudomonadota > Gammaproteobacteria > Pseudomonadales > Pseudomonadaceae > Azomonas > Azomonas agilis. Next base: position 67,137 of record NZ_VLKG01000002.1, on the reverse strand, counting down.
CCGTGAGAGTCGTGTGTGCCAGTCCCTTTCGGATAGCTCGAAAATGATTGGTACTACATGAAAAGAATGCTAATCAATGCGACCCAACCCGAAGAGTTGCGTGTCGCACTTGTTGATGGACAACGCCTGTTCGATCTGGACATTGAGTCCGGCTCCCGCGAACAGAAAAAAGCCAATATCTACAAAGGGCGTATTACCCGCGTTGAACCCAGCCTTGAAGCTGCCTTCGTAGACTTTGGAGCCGAGCGCCACGGCTTTCTCCCCCTCAAAGAAATTTCCCGCGAATACTTCCGCAGACCTCCAGAAGGCCGGATTAACATCCGCGAAGTATTGACCGAAGGCCAAGAGCTGATCGTTCAGGTTGAAAAAGAAGAGCGCGGAAACAAAGGCGCAGCCCTTACGACCTTTATCAGTCTAGCGGGCCGTTATTTGGTATTGATGCCCAATAACCCACGCGCAGGCGGTATCTCACGCCGTATTGAAGGTGAAGAACGTAACGAGTTACGGGAAACCTTAAACGGCCTGAACGTCCCTGCGGACATGGGCCTGATCGTGCGTACCGCCGGTTTAGGTCGCAGCAGCCAAGAGTTGCAATGGGATCTGGACTACCTGCTGCAACTGTGGAATGCCATTAAAGAGGCCTCCCAAGAACACCGAGCGCCCTTCCTGATCTATCAGGAATCCAACGTCATTATCCGCGCCATTCGTGACTACTTGCGTCAGGATATCGGCGAAGTTCTGGTTGACAGTGTCGAGGCTCAGGAAGAAGCCCTAAGCTTCATCCGCCAAGTCATGCCCCAGTACGCCAGCAAGATCAAGCTATACGAAGATAGCGTGCCTCTGTTCAACCGCTTCCAAATCGAGAGCCAGATCGAAACTGCTTTCCAACGTGAAGTGAAGTTACCTTCGGGTGGCTCTATCGTCATTGACCCGACGGAAGCCTTGGTATCTATTGATATCAACTCGGCGCGAGCCACCAAAGGCGGCGATATTGAAGAAACCGCCCTGCAAACCAACTTAGAAGCCGCTGAAGAAATCGCCCGTCAATTGCGCCTGCGCGACATCGGCGGTCTGATTGTCATCGACTTTATCGACATGACGCCGGTTAAAAACCAACGCGCTGTGGAAGATAAGATGCGCGAAGCCCTAGAAGCAGATCGGGCGCGCGTACAGGTAGGACGTATCTCCCGTTTTGGTTTGCTGGAAATGTCTCGTCAGCGCCTGCGGCCTTCACTGGGCGAAACCAGTGGTATTGTCTGCCCACGCTGTAACGGTCAAGGCATCATCCGGGATGTCGAATCTCTGTCACTGGCCATTTTGCGCCTGATCGAAGAGGAAGCCTTGAAGGAGCGAACCGCTGAAGTTCGAGCGCGTGTCCCCTTCCAAGTAGCGGCCTTCTTACTCAATGAGAAGCGCAATGCCATCACCAAAATCGAACTGCGTACCCGTGCCCGCATCTTCATTTTGCCCGATGCTCAGTTAGAGACCCCGCATTTTGAAGTGACGCGCCTGCGCGATGACAGCTCCGATTTGATCATCGGTCAAGCCAGCTATGAAATGGCTCCTAGCACAACAGTCGAAGAAGAAACAGCGCCTGTCAGCAGCACGCGCACTCTAATTCGTCAGGAGGCGGCAGTAAAAATTGCGCCCCAACGCACAGCCCAACCTGAAGAAGCGCCTAAAACACCTAAAACCCTTGAGATTCAAGCGCCTTTAGCCGCTCAAGCCAATGTGTTTAAAGGTTTAGTGAAGTCACTGGTCAGCTTATTTGCCAGCAAGCATGGAGCTGAAGAGCACAAAAAGCCCGAAAAACAGATTATCGAGCGCAGCAGTCGTTCTGATGAGCGCCGTCCCGCTCGTCCTCAACACCGTAGACGTGATTTCAGAGAGCGTGATAACAGCCGCTTTGAAGACTATCGGTCACGGGAAGAACGCCCAACACGGCCTGTACGGGAAGAGCGCAAGCCTGAAGCCGATCTGTACGAGCCACCAGTACGTCGTGAACGTCCAGCACGAGAAGATCGTTACCCTCGCGAAGACCGTGAGCGCAAGCGCGAACTGCGCCCGCCCCTGAGCAATAACGAATACTTTAACCAAGCCCCCGCACCAGAAACACTGGCTCCTGCTGCTGTTGAAGAACGCTATTTTGAGCGTCCTGAGCCCAAGCCACGCCCCGTGCGCGAAGAGCGTAAACCCTACTACGAAGAAGAAGTCGTGGCAGAAGAGCCCGCTACTCAAAATGCGGTTGAGGCAAATAGCGGCTCTGAAGACTTCCAAGATGACTACTCTGGAGATGAAGATCGTCCACGCCGCCGCTCTCGTGGCCAACGCCGCCGCAGTAATCGCCGTGAACGCCAACGCGATGTTTCTACAGATAACGGTACTGATGAGCTCAACGACGAGTCCGATGATCCCTTAGATCAGACAGCAGCGCCTAAAGTCGCAACTCAAGCTCCGGCTCCAGTTCCAGAAGTCAAACCTGTGCCTGTAGTGGCTGAACCACCGACCCCTGTTGCCGCCCCCGAGCCTAAACCTGAGCCTGTAGCAGTTGTGGCTGCTATTGAGCCGCCGGCTGCTGCGCCCCAAGTTTCAGCTCCAACCCCTGCACCTGAGCCACAGCCTCAGCCAACTCAAACCGAAGTCGTTACTCCCCGCGCTGAGGTAGTGGTCACTGAAACAGCTCCTGCCCCAGAGCCTGTACCTGCGCCTGCAGTCACTGTGGCTGAAGTGCCTCAGGTATCCACGCCTGTAACACCAGCCCCTGTAGAGCCTGTGGTAACACCTGAACCCACACCCCGTAATACCGGCCGAGCGCCCAACGACCCCCGCGAAATCCGTCGTCGTCAGCGGGAGTTGGAAGCCCAGCAAAAGGCTCAACAAGCGGCCACTCAGCCTGAGGTCATAGCTCCAGCTACCCAAGTTGAGCAACCGGCTCCTCAAGTAGAACCAGAGCCTGTAGTTGTGCCCAATGAGCCGGTTGTAGTTGCTGCACAGCCTGCTGAGATTATTGTAACGGCCCCCGTTGAGGCTCCAGTAACGGTGATCCTAAACCAACCGGAACCAGAGCCTAGAGCGGCGACCATCCTTCCTGAGGAAGCCCAGCAACCAGAAGTTGTTGCAGTGGAAACACCCGCAGCCATTGAACCTCCAGCCCCCACAGAGGTGATACCCGCATTGGTGGAAGCCCCTGTGGAGTTTGCTACAACCGAACCAGAGCCAGTCCCTGCTTCAGTTGTGCAACAAACCACTCCAGAGCCGGAGACAGAAACTCCTAGCACTCAAGAAGACTCGAACAGCATTGAGGCCGAGCTAAAACGCTTACTGGCACAGGTACCTCAAGCACAAGAAGCCGCTCAAGTACGTCCTATAGAAGTATTGGATGGAAAAACCTCAACAACTGAGGCTCCTGAAGCAGCATCCACGCCTAGTTCGACGGCTACAGAAGCACCTGCTCGTCCACGTCGGGAACGGAGTCATGGCCATAAGCACAAGGCCGCAGACTCCGTTGCGCCCCAACCGCAGGAGTCAGAAGCCGAGTCCAGCAATCCACAACCCAATGAATCCTAAGCCTTTATACTAAGCCCAACCCAAGAAAAGGATGCTTTAGCATCCTTTTCTTTTGTGCTGTTTCCAAGCCCCTCAATACTTCAGCCCAACCTAGGCTTGCAATGTGATGGCGTTGGCATAATAGTTAAACCCGATTTCGACGATCGGAACCGGGACTTATCATGGACTTTTCCATATTCAGCCGTTATGCCTTCTTTATCGGCTGTATTATTCTCACCTTGGGCACCCTACCCTGGGTACAGCAGCTCTGGTTCATCACCTTGCCCTGTGCTGCTTTGACCTTCATCGGTATTCTGGATTTACTCCAGACACAGCGCGCCATCCGGCGTAATTACCCTGTATTGGGTAATCTCCGTTACCTTATTCAGTCCATACGCCCTGAGATTCGCCAGTATTTGATTGAAGGCGATATTGAAAAGCTACCCTTCTCCAAAAACCAACGGGCTTTAGTCTATGCTCGGGCTAAAAACGAAGATGCAGACAAGCCTTTCGGAACCTTGCTGGATGTGTACGGCCACGGTTTTGAATTGATTGGACATGCTGTTATTCCCAAAAAACCCACAGATCCTTCAGGGTTTCGGGTCAACATCGGTGGGCCTCAGTGTACTCAGCCTTACTCGTCTTCGCTGTTTAACATTTCGGCCATGAGCTTTGGCTCTTTAAGTGCCAACGCTATTCGCTCTCTCAACCGAGGCGCTCGTATGGGGGGATTTGCCCACGATACTGGAGAGGGCAGCATCAGTATTTACCATCGCCAAGAAGGAGGCGATCTGATTTGGGAACTGGGTACTGGCTATTTTGGCTGTCGGGATGGCCAAGGCCGCTTTGACCCTGAGCGCTTTGCACAACAAGCCCAGTTGCCTCAGGTGAAGATGATTGAGATTAAACTCAGTCAGGGTGCAAAACCGGGACACGGTGGCATTCTCCCCAAACATAAGATTACCCCCGAAATCGCAGTCACACGCGGGGTTCCTATGGATCGGGACTGCGTTTCTCCTTCATGCCACAGTACCTTTGCCACTCCTTTAGAGCTGCTGGATTTTATTGTCCAACTGCGTAAGCTCAGCCAAGGTAAGCCGGTGGGTTTTAAACTCTGTGTCGGCCATCCTTGGGAGTTTATGGCCATTGTTAAGGCCATGCTGCACACTGGCATTTACCCCGACTTTATCGTGGTGGATGGCAAGGAAGGAGGTACTGGAGCCGCGCCGCCTGAGTTTACCAACCATATTGGCCTTCCCCTGCGCGAAGGCTTATTGCTGGTACATAACACGCTGGTGGGAACTAACTTGCGGCAACACATCCGTATCGGGGCCAGCGGCAAAATCATCAGCGCTTTTGATATTGCCAGTGTCTTGGCTTTAGGGGCTGACTGGGTCAATGCGGCCCGTGGCTTTATGTTTGCCCTCGGCTGCATTCAATCACAGAGCTGTCACACCAACCGCTGCCCCACCGGCATTGCCACCCAAGATCCCCTACGCCAACACGCCCTAGTGGTTCCCGATAAGGCAGAGCGCGTACACAACTTCCATCGCAACACGCTAAAAGCCTTATCTGAGCTGCTGGCGGCGGCGGGCTTGGAGTATCCCTATCAACTCACCGCCCGCCATTTAGCACGCCGAACCTCGACCACAGAGATTAAGCTGCTGTCGCAGATTCACACCTTCTTAGAGCCCGGAGCTCTACTGCGGGATGATCCGGGTGATGAGTTCTACGCCAAGGTTTGGAATATGGCTCGGGCGGACAGCTTCGACCCTGACCCTAAAGCACAGAGTTGGGCCTAACTAAAAGAGAACAGGCTCCATCTCTAACAACACCCCAAAGCGCTCGACGACATCCTCTTGGATACGTCGAGCCAAATCTAGGATTTGTGCCCCCGTAGCCTGACCGTAGTTAACCAGCACCAAAGCCTGTAGACGATGCACCCCTGCATCTCCTTCACGAAATCCTTTCCATCCTGCTTGATCAATCAACCAAGCAGCCGCCAGCTTGACCTGTCCATGAGCTTGAGGATAAGCCACTAAATTAGGGTAAGCAGCGCGCAAACTCTGGGCTTGCTGCTCCGAAATAACGGGATTTTTAAAAAAACTTCCAGCATTACCTAATATTTTGGGATCAGGGAGCTTTTCTTGGCGAATGGCACAGACCACCGCACTTACCGCCGCCGCCGTTGGCTCAGTGCAGCCTTGCTCGTGCAGGCGTTGGCGGATTAGCCCGTACTCAAGATGTAAAGGGGCATAGCGCGATAAACAAAATCGCACACGCAACACCAACCACCGCCCGGCCTCTCGCTTAAACCGGCTGTCGCGATAGGCAAAAGCACAGTCTTCTGGGGTAAAGTCCTTAAGCTGCCCGCTATAGCAATCCAGTGCCGTCAGCCCTGCACAGACATCGCGCAGCTCTACGCCATAAGCTCCGATATTTTGCACGGGCGCGGCCCCTGCTGTGCCCGGAATCAGACTTAGGTTTTCCAGCCCACTCAAGCCTTGCTGCAACGAATACTGCACCACATCCTGCCAAAGCTCTCCGGCTTCAGCTTCTAGGATCACCTGCGCCCCATCATCCGAGAGGATGCGTATCCCTTGAGTGCGTACATGCAGCACTAAAGCCTCTAAATCAGAGGTTAGAAGCACATTACTACCACCGCCTAATACACGGATAGGACGATCCAAGGTTTGGCTGATATTTAGTGCCTCAATAGCCTGCTCATCCGTGGTTAGCTCAGCGAACCAACGCGCCCGCACCGCCAAGGCAAAGCTGTTATAGGGGCGCAGATCAACCTGCTCACGCACTACTAAGGTCACAGTCGTCCTCTGATTTCTTGCGTCAAGGCCTCGCATCCTTGCTCCAGTAAATCCAAAACCTGCTCAAAGCCTTCAGGCCCACCGTAGTAGGGATCAGGGACTTCAGCCGGAGCTAACTGATAGCGCTGTAAAAATAAGTCCAGCTCTGCCGATGCCAAAGCAGGACGCAAGCGCTCTAAATCAGTCAAGTTGCTGCGATCCATCGCCAAAATTAAATCAAATTGCTGAAAATCACTGGAAGTCACTTGGCGTGCTCTTAGACTGTCTAAATCGTAGCCACGCTGCTGCCCCGCTCTGCGGGCTCGTGCATCCGGCGCTTTACCAATGTGCCAATCCCCCGTTCCTGCTGAATCGAGGTGAACACGCTCGGCTAAACCGGCTTGTTGCAGGTAATGGCGCATCACCGCCTCAGCACTGGGTGAGCGACAAATATTGCCCAGACACACAAATAAGATGCGCATGAATTAACGAGCCTCCAATAAACGGCGTACTCGCTCCAAATCCTCAAGGGTATCCACACCGGCAAGGATGGGGGTACAGGCATCCGCCACATGGATCAAACAACCGTGCCATAGTGCCCGTAGTTGCTCCAAACGCTCAGTCTGCTCTAAGGCACACGGCCCCCAAGAAACGAAGTCGGCTAAAAAACCGACACGATAGGCGTAAATGCCGATATGCCGCCGGTAAGGAACATCAGCCGGCATTTGATTCGGAGCCTGAGCAAAAGCATCCCGCGCCCAAGGCAAGGGAGCACGGCTAAAGGTTAGGGCCATGCCTTGCTGATTGCTGATTACCTTCACTACATTGGGGTTAAACAGCGCCTCCGCCGTGCTCAAAGGTTCGGCTAAGGTCGCCATAGCCGCTTGAGGATGGGCTGCCAAATTAGCAGCGACTTGGTCAATCACCGCAGGAGGAATTAAGGGTTCATCTCCCTGCACATTGACCACAATGCGCTCAGGAGTTAATCCCAACTGCGCCACCACCTCGGCTAAACGATCCGTACCCGACTCATGCTCAGGCCGTGTCATCAAAACCTCAGCGCCGAAGCCTTGGCATACCTCGAAAATACGCGGATCATCCGTAGCAATGACCACCTGTTGCGCACTACTGTGCCGAGCCTGCGCCCAAACGTGCTGGATCATAGGTAAGCCTGCAATCTCCAGCAGCGGCTTGCCTGGTAAACGCGTAGAGGCGTAGCGTGCAGGAATGACCACACTGTAGGGCGTGCTCATTTATCCAAGCGCTCATCAACCGTCAGCGTACGGGCTTCTGTTTCCAGCATCACCGGGATACCCTCACGAATGGGATAGGCCAGTGCATCGTGCTTGCACACCAACTCGGTTTTATCCGAAGTCAGAATTAAAGGGCCTTTACACAAGGGACAGGCCAAAATATCGAGCAGTTTGCTATCCATACAACCTCTAAGCCACCTGTTCAGCTAGGTGTGGATGATTGAACAATCAGAGTATCCAGCCGCTGATTAAGCCACTGGACAAATGCTGGGGAAGGCTGCGCCTGTACGCGTATATAATACCAGTCTGGCTGGGCAAAACTCTGGCATTTCACGGCATCTTTTTCGGTCATCAGCACAGGATGGGCCGATTGAAAGTTAAAATCCTGAGGCCGGTACCGAGCATGGTCAGGAAAAGGATGCTCTATCGGATGCCAACGCAATTGCCGAATCGTGGCAAAAAACCGTGCTGGATTCCCAATCCCAGCCACCGCATGCAGGGTCTGCCCCGCTGGAAAGTGTTCTAGGGCAAAACGCTGGCCTGTCGTGAGCTGCACCAAATCCTGCGCCACTAACTGCAGGGCAAAACCTTCTAAGGTGTCTTCTGTAGCGCCGTTGCAAAGCACGGCATCCACCTTCTGTAAACGCTCAGCCGGCTCTCGTAGAGGCCCAGCAGGCAAGCAACGACCATTGCCCAGCCCGCGCTCATCCATCAGCACCAATTCCAGATCGCGCCCTAGAGCATAGTGCTGAAGCCCATCGTCGGATAGCACAATATCCAACGGCTCCTGGGCTAAGAGTGCGGCAACAGCCCTAGGACGCTGAGGGTCAATCATCAAGGGCACGCCGGTGCGCTCAACGATCAACAGAGGCTCATCGCCACACACCTGCGCCGCTTGCCCAGCCTGAACAAGCCACGGCAGGCTAGGCGGCTTGGCTCCATACCCTCGGCTAACCACCCCAACCCGCAGCCCACGAGCCCGTAAGTGCTCAATCAGCCACAGAATCAGCGGCGTTTTACCCGTGCCACCGAGGGTAATATTCCCCACCACTAACACAGGCACCGGAGCGCGATAACAGGGACTTTGCCCACTCAAGAAGCGCTGGCGACGACGCACCACAACCCATTGGTATAAGCTTGCTAAGGGCGCTAAGCTGCGCATCAAGGGATGCCCTTGATACCAAGCCTTTTGCATCCAACGGGCCAAAGACATCAGGGAGCGGCCTCTAAGGTAGCGATGCTGAGACGTGAAAAACCCAGCTTGCCTGCCGCATCCATCGCCATCACAACGGATTGGTGCGGAGCCTGTCCATCAGCGCTGATCATTACCGGCAGACTGTTATCCCCCCCAGATTCCTTTTCTAAAGCGGCCATTAGGGTGTCCAGATCATTCCGAACTAGGGCTTGGCCATTTAGAGAAAAGTTTCCCGTTACATCAATCACGATTTCCAACTGCTTACGCTCGGCTGATGACTCCGATGGGGTACCACTGACGGCCTCCGGCAAATCAACCTTAAGCTGTGTCTCACGGGTAAAGGTGGTGGTGACAACAAAAAACAGTAATAGGATGAAGACGACATCCATCAGGGAAACCAGATTAATTTCCACGTTTTCCCGTGGCTTACGTCGGAACTTCACGCTTTGCCCTCATCCAGATTGACTTCACGATCACCCTGAACCATCTCGACTAAGCGAATGGCTTCTTGCTCCATACCCACGACCAGCTCATCCACCCGACGTTGCAGGTAACGATGAAAAAACAAGGCAGGAATAGCCACGATTAAACCGGCGGCGGTAGTGATTAAAGCCTTAGCAATACCACCGGCCAGTACGGCTGGGTTAGCTGCACCTGATGTCCCCATAAAGGAGCTAAAAATCTCAATCATTCCCAAAACTGTGCCCAACAACCCTAATAAGGGCGCAGTAGCAGCGATAGTACCTAACGCATTGAGGTAACGCTCCAAGTCGTGAACAATCCGAGCGCCTGTTTCTTCTAGGCATTCTTTCATTACCTCACGGCCATGACGGGCATTGGCCAAACCCACTGCAAACAACTCACCTAAAGGTGAGTTACTGTGCAATTCTTTCAACGCACGATTATTTAAGCGCTTCTCCTGCACCAGCCCCCACGCAACACCCAGTAAATTAGGGGGTGCTACCCGCCGAGTTCGTAACGTCCACAAACGCTCTAAAATTATGCCGCTGGCTACCACAGAACACAGCAAAATCGGCCACATCAGCCAGCCGCCTGCCTCAATCAATTCCCACACAAAGCACCTCCTATAAATTGCTGCACTCTATCATAGAGCGCTGCTGGGATTACTCAGAGGCGAAACCAAAATCTTTGACGCACTCGTAGCCCCTCAAGCGAGCCCCTAGCGCCCAGCTCCAAGCGTAAAGCGCCCAGCTTTGCGGTATCAAACAGAGAAATCCCTAAGGATTCTAAGCGTTGCACAACCTCAGGATGTGGATGACCAAAGGAATTGCCCCAGCCTCGTGATACCAAGGCTGCTTGAGGTCGCACTGCCTTTAAAAAGGTAGCCGAACTGGAAGTACGACTACCATGATGACCCAACAGAAGCCAGTCCGCTTGACCAGCTCCATCGGAGGTAAGCCAAGCGCGTTCAGCGCGCTGGTCGATATCCCCAGTCAACAGCAGGCGCTCCCCAGAGGCTTCCACCGATAACACACAGGATGACTGGTTATCATCGCGGGCCTGCTCCCAACGCCACAGGGAAAAACGCACCTGATCCCATTCCCATGTACTGCCTGTTTGGCAATCCTTAGCACCTAAACCCTGAGCTAAGGCACCTTGAGTACCGCTCATCACCTCAAGGACGGGCATCGTCTGAACAATCGACAGCAGGCCACCCGCATGGTCGTTATCTTCATGGCTGAGTATTAAGCGATCCAAACGCTGTACACCCAAGGCACGCAAACTGGGCAGCACCAGCCGCTCGCCCATGTCCAAATCGCCCCAACGAGGGCCAGTGTCGTATAGCAGGCTGTGCTGAGCCGTGCGAATCAAAACCGATAGACCTTGCCCCACGTCTAATACCCAGACCTCTGCTCGCCCTGCTGCTGGAACTATTGTGGATGGGAAGAACAAAGGTAGCCACAGAACCAACCCCAAAGTACGCACAGGTAGACCCGCCGGCAAAACCATCAGCAGAGCGCCTAAGATTAATAACAGCCTCACCCCCCAACTCAGCTCTGGTGCTTGCCAAGCCGATTGCCATGTCGCTAAAACCCTTAACAACTGAAACAATCCCTCTAATAAATAACCCGCCAGTCCCAGCAAAGGATCAGCCAAGGGAGGAATCCATAGCAAAGCGCTCCCCAATAAAGCCAAAGGCACCACTAAGATGCTGACCCAAGGTACAGCGACTAAATTGGCAATAGGCCCGGTTAAGCTAACGGGCAGCGACAGAGCCAGCAAAAGCGGTAACAGGCCCACAGCGATTAACCACTGAGCCCGCCATAAAGAGACAAGGGCTGTCCAACGGCCTAAACGCCCTGAAAACCCAAGGATAAGTAAGGCAACCGCTGCAAAGGACAACCAAAATCCAGCCTGCAAGCCCACCAAGGGATTGATCACTAAAACCAGTGTCAAACTGACTAATAGAGGCAGCCAGACACCCAAATGCCAAAAACATAAACGCCATATCAGAGCCAAAGCCACCATCAAACAGGCCCGCTGTACCGGAACCTCAAAACCGGCTAACCAGCCATAACCCAAAGCACCGAATAAAGCTAGACCTACAGCGACGGGGAGCCAAGGCAGCGTTTGGGGCCAAATCCCCCAACGGAATAGCAGTGCTACGCCAGCAAACAATACCGCCGCCAACAGACTGACATGCTGTCCAGAAATGACCATCAAATGCACAGTGCCGGTATCTTGCAATACCTGCCAATCCGCACGAGATAAACCCGAGCCATCGCCCACAACTAAGGCTGCTAAGCCACCCGCCCGACCTGTTGCCTCAATGCTTAAAAGACGCGTCCTTAATTGATCTCGCCAACCACCTAAGGAAGACTCAGCGCCCTGTACAAGCTGGCCGGCTTTAACGGTTCCCACCGCACCCAAGCCCCGCGCTAAGGCCCAAGCCTCATAATCAAAACCACCGGGATTAATACTTCCTCTGGCCTGTTTTAAGGTAACGGCTAAACGCCAACGCTCACCAGCCTGCACCTTTGGGCCTTTGTACCAAGATACCCGAATGCGTGCAGGTATCCCGATATGCCGGGAGGTTACTGAATCCAAATCAAAGCGCACGACAGATTCACTGTACTCTGGCAACCCTACAACCTGTCCCTCAAGCCAAAATGTTCGCCCATCGTGAGACGCGGGCAAGCGTTGCTCTAAAGCCCAATGCCCTTGCACACAGGCCCAACCTAACCCCAGCAAAAAGAGGGCAAAAGGCCGAACATAGGGCCATAGCAGCAAGGCGATACAAAATCCCAAGCCTATAATCCAAGCGGAAGGTAGCTCGGGCAGAAAGCGCAGTGTCAACAATCCAAGAGGCAACGACAGCCAATCCCTAAGCCTTATCATCTGAACATCCCGCTCAGTCTCCCCAGTGAATTCGGGGCATTTTACCGAGATACGCGGAAAGCCCCATCCTTGATAGTGGGGAGAATGTATAGTGGGGAGAATGTCAAAAACTCAGAACCACTTGCTCCCCTTTAAAATATTGAGGGTTTCTCAAAATATTTTCTTAAAGCGGCTTGCCAATGCAAAATCAGGAGCTAGTCTTCACTGCATTTTGATATGCGTGACTCTGACCGCATCGAGCGGGATAATGACAATTATGATTCAGATACTGCTCGGGAATACCATTGCATTAATGGCTCTTTGCCTACTTTTACAACTTTACTACCCTAATTGGATGCAGGCTCAAGGCACACAATTAGAATTGCGCTACGGCTGTTTATTGGGTGCAATCAGCGCGTTGGGATTATGGCTTGCCCCTAATATAGGGAATGAATTTACCCTAAGTCTCCACACACTTCCCCTGCTGATAGGAGCGGCTTTTGCCCAGAGACCTGTTGCTGTTTTAGCCAGCCTCATCAGTTTGACTCCCCTCGCGTTTCAAGAGAACCACAGTATCGGCCTAAATGTCAGCAGCAGCTTGCTGGCCCTCAGTGTGGGTATAGGTTATCAACTCATTCGACGAGGCCCGCAAGATTCATTTAAGCCTCTACCTTTACTGGGATGTGGCCTAATCTTGGGTATTGGCCAACTTTTACTTCAGAAAGCGTGGCTGTCTTCCGAGCTAAATGCTCAGAATATTTTGCTCACTCGACTTTTTTTCCTTGGAGTGCTGCCCATTCTAGTTCTGGGCTTGGGTTGGTTATTGCACCTAAAACGCTTGAAACCTGCAAGGTTACCTGTTGAACAAGAACCACCTTTGGCCATACTCCTTGAGGCAATCCCAGATACGCTGCTGATTTTGGATCAGCAAGGATATTGCTTAGAAGTTCGGCCTACTTATCCTTCTATTCCCCCGTTCGATAGCGCTAATATGACGGAGGTACAGGGACAGCGTATTCAGGATTTTTTACCCCCTTGGCCCGCCAAGCAATTTGAACGGTTAATCGAAAAAACTTTAGCCAGCGCTAATACGCAGTATTTAGACTATAACCTCCCCCTTACAACAGGCACCCGCTTTTTTGAAGGATGTGCCCACCGGATTTATTTAGTTCCCGACAGCCCTCCAGCCGTGGCCGTACTTATCCGTGAAGTAACACAGCGTATTCAAACCGAGCAAGAACAGCGAGTGGCTGCCATTGCCTTTGAGTCACAGCAGGGGATGCTGATTGCAGATGCAAAAAACCAGATTATTCAAGTCAATCCAGCCTTCTGTCGGATGACGGGCTACACCCCAGAAGATGTAATTGGACAATCTACCCGCATACTCAGCTCAGGACTGCAATCTAAAAGCCTGTATCAAGCCATGTGGTACAGCATTTTAAACACGGGTAGCTGGCAAGGTGAGTTACAAAACCGGCGTAAAACTGGGGAGGTCTATCCGGCTTGGGTATCTATCAGTGCTATATACAACACAGAGGGTCTAATTACCCACTATGTGTCTGCCCAAACCAACATCAGCCAGCAAAAAGCGGCTGAACACCACATTCACCGCTTAGCCTTTTACGATCCGCTCACAGGCTTACCAAACCGCCGCCTGCTTTTTGAGCGCCTCCAGCAAACCTTAGGCACCAGTACAAGGACACGCCAATATGCGGCCTTGATGATGTTTGACTTAGATAACTTCAAAAACATCAATGACCACCACGGGCACGCTGCGGGTGACCGCTTCCTGTGTGAAGTAGCCCACCGCCTCACCGATAAAGTACGCGCAGGAGATACCGTAGCCCGCCTAGGAGGTGATGAATTTGTCATTGTACTAGAGGGCTTAAAAACCAATGTGCAAGAAGCCCAGCAACACGTCAGCCACTTCGCAGAACGCATCTTACTAAGCCTGAGTCAGCCTTACACCCTTGATGATCTGATTTTGCACAGCAGTGCCAGTATTGGTATCGCCCTATTCCGTGACACAACTACCGACTGTATCGCCCAAGAAGTAGAAGAGTTGATGAAGCGGGCCGACATTGCCATGTATGAAGCCAAACAAGCGGGCAAGAACCGCTTACGCTTTTTTGATCCGCAAATGCAAGATCTACTCAACCAACGCCTTGGTTTAGAAGAGGACTTGCGCATTGCCCTAGAAGAGCAGCAACTGGTTTTATATTTTCAGCCACAATACGACCATCAGCCCAAGCTCATCGGGGCTGAAGTGCTGGTGCGTTGGCAACACCCCACACGCAGCCTATTGCTCCCGGGCGAATTTATGGACAGCGCCCGAAGAGCCGGTTTAACGCCTGCCTTAGATCGTTATGTACTACAACACGCCTGTTGCCAATTAGCCCGTTGGGTTGATCAAACAGAACTGGCCTCCTTAGTAGTGGCGGTCAATATCAGCGCCTCTTTGCTGTATCAACCGGACTTTGTGGAATACCTCACCCAAATTCTGCAACAAACCGGGGCCAATCCCCATCAACTCAAGCTGGAGCTCACTGAGTCTTTGCTGTTGGATGATATGCCCTTAGCTGCACAGCGCATGGATGAGTTACGGGTACTGGGAATTCGCTTCTCTATTGATGACTTTGGCACTGGATATTCGTCCATGCTCTATCTACACCGCTTACCCTTAGATCAGCTAAAAATTGACCGCACCTTCGTTCAATCACTGCCTAACGATGACAACAGCCTAGCGATTATTCGAGCCATCTGTGCCTTAGGTAATAGCCTTGGTTTAGAAGTATTAGCCGAAGGAGTCGAGAAGCCCGAACAACGACAAACCCTCACTGAAGCGGGATGCCAAAACTTCCAAGGGTACCTGTTTGGCTACCCACTCCCTGCCGATCGCTTTGAACAACAGCTTATCCAAACTCAAACGGCTAAAATTTAAGCTCAAAAGCATCGGCATCCTGATAAGCAGGAAAGCGCTGCCGATAAGTGGCCAAAGCGGCACCTGTAAGCGTGGTTAGGAAGACTCCATCCTCTTCCTGTGCGGCACACAGCGTTTCCCCCTGAAAATCTAAAACCTGACTGTCACCGCTGTAAGGATAGCCTTTGCCATCCATACCTACTCGGTTAACCGCTGCTACATAACAAAGGTTTTCGATCGCACGCGCTGGGAGTAGACGATTCCAAGCATCCCGCCGCGCTTTAGGCCAACTGGCCACATAAATTAGCAAGTCAGTATCGTAGGGATCGCGACTCCAGACTGGAAAACGCAGGTCGTAGCAGATCAGTGGGCGCACATGCCAGCCCTTTACTTCCAACAGCACACGCCGCTCACCGCCACTGTAGTGCTTGTGCTCACCGGCCATGCGAAACAGATGACGCTTATCGTAGCTGGCATGGGTACCGTCTGGACGGGCCCAGTACAAACGGTTGCGGTAACTGCCATCGGATGTCCGAACAATCAAACTTCCAGTGACCACGGCATTGAGCTTTTTAGCTTGATTAAGCATCCATTGGCGCGTTACCCCATCTTCGGGCTCAGCCAAGGCGACCGCATCCATCGAATAGCCGGTGGTGAACATTTCCGGCAGGATGATTAAGTCAGCCCCCTGTGCCTGCTCCAACAGGGCCGAAAAATGCTCGTGGTTGGCGGCAGTATCCTGCCAATGCATGCTGGTTTGCACCAGCGCTAACTTAAGATCAGGCAGAGCAGCTAAGTCACGCATCACAGTCTCCAAAGAAAAACAGGTGCCCGCAGCCAAGTCTGTCCTATACCCGGCACAGCCGTTCAGCAGCCTGACGTAGCGTATCTTCGCGTTTTGCAAAGCAAAAGCGCACCAAACGCAGGTCGGCAGGTGGCCGTTGATAAAACACAGATACTGGAATACAGGCCACGCCCTGCTCACGTGTTAACCAAAAAGCCATCTCTAAATCTGGGAGATCGGGGCATATTGCCGAATAATCCGCAATCTGGAAATAAGTACCCGCTGTGGGTACAAATTTAAAGCGCGAATGTGCTAGCTGCTGACAGAATAAATCCCGTTTTTGCTGATAAAAGCCCGGAAGCTCTGTTACATGCTCAGGGTGAGCGGCCATAAACTCAGCTAAAGCCCACTGTAACGGCGTAACTCCGGCAAAACTGACGTACTGGTGTATCTTTCTCAGCTCTTCTGAGAGCGCGGGCGGAGCTACCACATAGCCGGTTTTCCAACCGGTTACATGGCAGGTTTTGCCAAAAGAGCTGATTACAAAGGCGCGGTGGTACAGTTCATCGTGGCACAGGACACTGGCATGTTGCTGACCGTCAAACACCAGATGCTCATAGACTTCGTCGCTGAGCAGGTAAATATCCCGATCCCGAATTAAGGCCGCTAGCTGGTCTAAATCGGTTGGGCTTAATACCGCGCCACTGGGATTATGGGGTGAGTTAAGGATAATCAAACGGGTACGGGGCGTGATAGCTTCCCGAACACGCTGCCAATCCATAGCAAACTCTGGAGGCTGTAGAGGCACATGCACGCAATGCCCTCCAGATAATTGTACCGAAGGCTCATAACTGTCGTAGCAGGGATCAAAGACGATCACTTCGTCTCCTGCACGCACCAAAGCTTGGATAGCACAGAAAATCCCTTGGGTGGCACCAGGCGTAATAGTTATTTCTTGCTCAATATCTAGGATACGACCGTAGAGGCGTTGAATCTTTAACCCAACCTGCTCCCGCAGCGCGGGTAAACCAATCATGGGGGCATACTGATTGTGCCCAGCCAGCACATGCCGCCCTACCGCCTCTAATAAGGCAGGTGGGCCGTCAAAATCTGGAAATCCTTGGGATAGATTCAGCGCACCCGTTTCGGCTGCTAGACGAGACATGGTCGTGAAAATAGTCGTTCCCACGTGGGGCAGCTTACTGGCAATCATGGGGGTGGGCCAAATAGAGGTCAAAATGGTGGAGTGAATAATGTGACATAAACTCTAGCAGGCGCGTAGACCCCAAAATAGACCTCAGACATCCCGCTGCTCTTCTGCTTCCAACAGTGCTACAAAATCCTGCGCTGAAACCGGTTTGCTAAACCAATAGCCTTGTGCCTCGTCGCAGTGATTTGCTAGCAAGAACTGCCGCGCTCGATCATTCTCTACGCCTTCTGCAATAGCTTTTAGCCCCAAACTGTGGGCCATCTGAATAATGGCTCGAATGATGGCCGCATTGGCCGGCACTTCGGTCATAAAACGCACAAAGGACTGATCTACCTTCAGCTTATCTACCGCTAAGCGGGTTAAGTAAGCCAAGCTGGAATAACCGGTTCCAAAGTCATCAATAGACAGCTTAATGCCCAAAGATTTTAGGCGCTGTACCGTATTTAATACGCCGGTGGTGTTCTCAATTAGAATCGACTCGGTCAGCTCCAGCTCCAATAAATGGGCGGGCAACCCTGAAGCAGAAAGCGCCTGCACCACACTGTGCTCCAAATTACCCCGTTTAAATTGCACACTGGATAAATTGACGGCTATCACAAGGGAATATCCTTGCTGATGCCAAATCGCACCTTGGCGGCAGGCCTCCTGCAATACCCATTCTCCGAGCGGGATAATCACACCACATTGCTCTGCCAGCTCAATAAAGGTTACAGGGCCAATACGTCCTCGTTCTGGATGCATCCAACGTACGAGCGCCTCAGCCCCAATGATGCGCCCCGTCAATAGGTCAATCTGGGGCTGATATTCCAAAAAGAACTCGCCTCGGGCCAGCGCCTGACGCAGGCTATTACGCAGAATCAGGGAGTCGTCCGAATGGGTATTCATAAACTCGGCATAAAAGTGGTAGGTATTGCGCCCAGCCCGTTTGGCGTGCTCCATCGCATTACGTGCATTTTTCAACAGGCTATCTTGATCAAGACCATCCTCGGGATACAGAGAGATGCCTACGGACAGGGTACAGTCCAATTCATGCTCGAAGATTTGGAAGGGTTGGGCAAAACTGTTTAGTACCCGCTCTGCCAACCACGAAATCTGCTGCAAATCGGTAACGGTAGGTAGGACAATAGCAAACTCATCCGAGTCCAAGCGCGCCAACAAAACGCCATCATTCAATTGATCCGCAATCCGATGACCTGCGATCCGCAATAGCTCATCGCCACCTAACTCCCCAAAGGAGGCATTAACACTCTTAAAACCGTCTAGGTCTAAGTACAGGAGTGCTACGCGGTGGTGTCGTCGTTCCGCTTGCATAAGGATTTGGCTCAAACGGGTGCGTAAAATCAACCGATTGGGTAATCCGGTCAGCACATCATGTCCGATGAGAAAGGCAAGGCGATCTTCGGTGGCTTTTTGCTCAGAGATATCAAAAAAGAACCCTACGATATGGGTAATATCTTGATCCTTTCCATCACGCACCAAGGTCAAACTCAACCAAGTAGGAAACACTTCCTGATCTTTACGCCGAATCCAAACCTCGCCTTGCCAATAGTCTCGCCGCAGCAGAGTGCGCCACAGGCCGTTGTAAAATGCGGAGCCATGCCGATCAGAAATCAGAAGTTGAGGGCCTGGCCGCACGCCCTGAACCTCTATCGCTTCATAGCCAGTCATGCGGATAAAAGCTTGGTTTACCGACTGGATATGCGCCCGTCGGCCCGTAATCATGATGGCTTGATTGCTGCCTTCAAACACCTTGCCTAACAGATTGAGGTGCTCAGTCTGAAACTGACGATCCAACACCACGCCCACAATGGCTGCGGCAATTTCCAAGGCTTTACGGTGAAAAATGCTCGGCTCACGATGCACAAAGCTAGACAGGGCAAAGGTACCTAATAAACGCCCTTGTAATCCCCAAATGGGGACTGACCAGCAGGATAAAATGCCCAACTCCTGAGCTAAAGGCCGCAAATCTTTCCAGCGGGGATCAATCAGCGTATTACTGACAAAAATTCCCCCTCGGCGATAGACTGCATTACCGCAGGATCCTGCATAGGGCCCTGGACACAAGCCATTAAAACGTGCTGCAACCTCTAAAGGTATACTGGGGGCTGCCAAAATATTTAGCCGCTGTTGTTCGTCCAACAGCATGACAGAGGCCACAGAGTCTGGCAGTAAACGCTCCTCTAAACGGCAGATTTGGCACAGTACATCCATGTATTCGCGGCTTTGAACC
The DNA here is from genome assembly GCF_007830255.1 of Azomonas agilis. Taxonomy (GTDB): domain Bacteria; phylum Pseudomonadota; class Gammaproteobacteria; order Pseudomonadales; family Pseudomonadaceae; genus Azomonas; species Azomonas agilis. The sequence continues at coordinate 47,859 of NZ_VLKG01000002.1, read as the reverse complement.
ACGGTGGCCAGAATTTCGTGCTGTAACTGCAAGATTTCTAGCTGCTCAGCCGCCGTCAATTGATGGTAGTCCTCTGCCCTTGAGGGTATAGGGCTCACCTCACCGCACTCTAAACTCAACAATAATTGCCGCTCTGCATCCGTCAACCCGGTACATTGGCTTACAAAGCTTGGGGAGTCTGGAGATATAGCCTGACTCTTCTGAGGTATATGGGGCAACAAAACGACCAGCTCCCTAGCAATCATCAGGCCCTGAGTTAGGGTTCAATTTCAATCATTGGCATTGGATCTAAACGCTGATCCAACTGCGCCAACCTAGCGCCTACCAAACGAGCCAACTGCTGATACAACAGGGCAATGGGGCTTTCAGGCTCTGCAATGACAGTAGGACGACCTGCATCAGCTTGGGTGCGAATATCCATAGCCAAGGGTAAGGAAGCAAGCACACCAACCCCATATTGGCTGGCTAGCTTTTCACCCCCTCCAGTGCCAAACAGATGCTCCACATGCCCACATTGGGTACAGACATGCACGGCCATATTTTCCACAACCCCTAGCACGGGAATATTGACCTTGTGGAACATTTCAATTCCTTTACAGGCATCCAACAGGGCGAGGTCTTGTGGTGTGGTCACAATTACCGCTCCTGCCACCGGAACCTTTTGAGCCAAGGTTAGTTGAATATCCCCCGTTCCCGGCGGCATATCTACAATCAAATAGTCCAAATTGTCCCAAGCGGTCTGATTGATCAGTTGCAGCAAAGCTCCAGAAACCACCGGGCCACGCCATACCATCGGGGTACGATCGTCAGTTAAGAAGGCCATGGACATTAACTGCACTCCATAAGCCTCTAGGGGAACAAACCATTTTTGGTCACGAACTTCGGGGCGTGTGCCTTCAGGGATTCCAAATAAAATCCCCTGACTCGGGCCGTAGATATCAGCATCCAAAACCCCAACCCGGGCCCCCTCACGCATCAGAGCTAAGGCCAAATTAGCCGCTGTGGTGGACTTGCCCACACCACCTTTACCCGAGGCCACCGCAATAATATTTTTAACTTGGGCTACAGCAGGCACACCCACAACCCCGGAGTGACTGGGTATGCTCCAACTGATTTCGACTTGAGCCTGATCTACGCCCTCCAAATGCTCTAACGCCATGCGCAACATCTGGGCCCAACCATTTTTAAACTGGGCGGCGGGGTAGTTTAATTCGAGCTGTACCAAGACCCGTCCGTCTTGAATCTCCACAGACTTTAGACAACCCGCGCTGACAGGATCTTGATCTAAATGGGGATCACTCAAACGGGCTAGGGTCGCCTCAACCAATTCACGGCTCACAAAACTCATAATTGCACCCTCAAAAATGGCAAAGTTAAGCCGTATTTAGCGGAACACGCACGGTAACAAAATGTATACCGCATCAGAACTAAACCCTTAAATTCGAGTGAAGTCTTGCAAAAAATAGCCTTAGATGCCAAATATCTGCTGATGAAATCCATTTTCTAGCATTTTTATGCTATACCAGCGCCGTATTTCAATACTGCACACAACTCAATTAATAGCAGAGTGCTAGTTTAAAATACCAGCCTTTCTATTAACCGCCGTCCCTCCCTAAGAGCGGGTGAAAAAAGCTACATAACTCGCTATAGTGGCCCACTTCCCCGCTTTCCCAGATTAAGTCGATCATGTCTCCTACTCGCCAGATTCTCGTTACCAGCGCCCTGCCCTATGCCAACGGTTCGATTCATTTGGGTCATATGTTGGAGTACATCCAGACCGACATTTGGGTGCGCTTCCAAAAACTGCGCGGCCATCAATGCTGGTACGTCTGTGCCGATGATGCCCACGGCTCTGCCATTATGCTGCGGGCCGAGAAGGAAGGTATTACTCCAGAGCAATTGATTGCTAAGGTTCAGGCCGAACACACTGCCGACTTTGCCGATTTTGGCGTGGCCTTTGATAACTACCACTCCACCCACTCGGAAGAAAACCGCGCTCTGTCGGCGGCGATCTATCTTAAGTTACGTGATGCGGGCCATATCAACACCCGCTCCGTAACCCAGTATTTTGACCCCGACAAAGGCATGTTCCTCGCCGACCGTTTTATCAAGGGGACCTGCCCTAAATGCGGCGCTGAAGATCAGTACGGCGATAACTGCGAAAAATGCGGCGCTACCTATGCGCCCACGGACTTAAAAGATCCGCGCTCAGCGATTTCCGGGGCTACACCGGTACTTAAAGACTCCAAGCACTTCTTCTTCAAGCTGCCGGAATTTGCCGCCATGCTGAAAGAATGGACGCGCAGCGGTGCCTTGCAAGAAGCGGTGGCCAACAAAATCGCCGAATGGTTGGACAGCGACACCGGCCTGCAAGAGTGGGACATCTCCCGCGATGCACCCTACTTTGGTTTCGAGATTCCCGACGAGCCCGGCAAATACTTCTATGTGTGGTTGGATGCCCCCATTGGCTACATGGCCAGCTTCCAAAACCTGTGCGCCAAATGCCCTGAACTGAGCTTCGATGCGTTCTGGAACAAAGACTCCAGCGCCGAGCTGTACCACTTTATCGGCAAAGATATCGTCAACTTCCACGCCCTGTTCTGGCCTGCGATGTTAGAAGGAGCTGGGTTCCGCAAACCTACCGCCCTGAACGTCCACGGCTATCTGACTGTGAATGGGCAGAAGATGTCCAAGTCGCGCGGCACCTTCATCAAGGCGCGCACCTATCTGGATCACTTAAATCCGGAATACCTGCGCTACTACTACGCCAGCAAGCTGGGCCGTAGCGTGGATGACCTCGATCTGAACCTCGAAGACTTCGTGCAAAAGGTCAACGCCGATCTGGTGGGCAAGGTGGTCAATATCGCCAGCCGCTGCGCCGGCTTTATCCTCAAGGGCAACGAAGGCGTTCTGGTGGATGCCAATCCAGAACCGGAACTCTGGGCCACGTTCCAACAGGCGGCCCCCTCCATTGCCGAAGCCTACGAAGCCCGTGACTTTGCCCGTGCGATGCGCGAAATCATGGCACTGGCTGACCGCGCCAATGCTTGGATCGCCGACAAAGCGCCTTGGGCCCTGAACAAGCAAGAAGGCAAACAGGCCGAGGTTCAGGCCATTTGCGCGCTGGGCGTGAACCTGTTCCGCCAATTGGTGATTCTGCTGAAACCCGTGCTGCCTAAGCTGGCCAGCGATGCCGAAGCCTTCCTCAGGGTCGCGCCTTTGAGCTGGACTGATTTGAGCACACCCCTAGCCAACCATCAGCTCAACGCCTTTAGCCCCCTAATGACCCGTATTGAATCTGCAAACATTGATGCCATGATTGAAGCCTCTAAAGAAGACCTCGCCGCTGAAGCTCCTGCTGCGCCTGCGGGTAACGGCGAACTGGTGAAAGAACCCCTCGCCCCCGAAATCAACTTCGATGCCTTCGCAGCCGTAGACCTGCGGATTGCCTTGATTGAAAAGGCCGAATTCGTCGAGGGTGCGGACAAGCTGCTGCGTCTGACGCTGGACATCGGCGATGCCAAGCGCAATGTGTTCTCCGGCATCAAGAGCGCCTACCCAGACCCGAGCAAGCTGGAAGGCCGCTTGACGCTGTATGTGGCCAACCTCGCGCCGCGCAAAATGAAATTTGGCCTGTCCGAAGGCATGGTGCTGGCGGCTGGCCCCGGCGGTGAGGAAATCTTCCTGCTCAGCCCTGATGCGGGCGCTAAACCCGGTCAGCGCGTTCACTAACACAAGTCGTTAAGAAGGCTCTTGTCTGAGTCTTCTTAACGGCGGCTCCACTCCCTCAGCATGAATACAACAACCTCCTCCCCCACACCACAAGTGGCCTTCATCCGGGAAGATGAGTGCATTGGCTGCACTAAGTGCCGCAATGCCTGTCCTGTGGATGCCATTGTGGGCAGCACGCGCTTTTTGCACACCGTAATCACTGCCGACTGTACGGGCTGTGCGCTCTGTATAACACCTTGCCCGATGGACTGCATTGAGTTACGCCCCGCCATGCAGCCCGTAGAAAACGCACGAGTTGACTGGCTCAAGCAACGCAAACTTAAGCGTGTCGCCGCCCAATTTGGGGAAACGACAAACGCCTCAAAAACTCCGGTTCTCTTCAACCCAACCCCAAAACCTGTAGTAACTAAAACAGCGGACGAGCACCAAAAGCTTAAAACCGCCGTCAGTATGACCCAGGTTGCCCTAAGCAAGGCAGAGCAGCAATTTAAACGCCGCCCAAGCCCTGTTTTAGAAGCTCAGATAGCCAAGCTACGTCTGGCCGCTCAACAGGCTCAGGAGCGCTTAAATCAGGCACTTACGCCCAGCCCCCATCTCGCCGCTAGAGATGAGCTTCATCAGGCCAAAGTCCATCTAGTCGAACAGCGGGCCGCTTTAAAACAGGCAGAGCAGCGCGGAGTGACAGAGGCTGAGCTAGCACCGCTACGTCAAGCCGTGGCGAAGGCTGAACAAGCGCTCCATCAGGCCGAAGCCTCAACTGAGCGCCCGCAACCGGAGCGCGTCCTCAGCTACAAACAGCCGGTCTCTACCCAAGTGCGGGATTTAAAAACTGAATTGGCCTTAGCGCGCGCGGCGGTACATAAGTTTGAGCGGCAGCCCCTGACTGATCCGGCCGTTTTACAACAAGCGCGTATTCGCTTGCAGAAGGCTGAGCAGCAACTGGCCGATTACCTTGCCCAATCTTCAACCCCTGAGATGCCCTCCGCATGAATGCCGCTCAACGTCACACACTCTACCAGCGACTTCAGCAAGACAACCCGCACCCGCGCAGTGAACTGGTGTATCAGTCGCCCTTTGAGCTGCTGATTGCAGTGATTCTGTCTGCTCAAGCAACAGATGTAGGCGTTAACAAGGCCACCGCTAAGCTCTACCCAGTGGCCCACACCCCCGAAGCCATTTATGCCCTTGGTGTTGAAGGATTAACGCCCTACATCAAAAGCATTGGCCTGTATCGAGGCAAAGCCAAAAATATCATTGAGACCTGCCGCCTGTTGCTAGAGCGGCATCAAGGCATGGTTCCCCAAACCCGAGAAGCATTGGAAGCACTCCCCGGAGTCGGTCGAAAAACCGCCAATGTGGTACTCAATACCGCCTTTGGCCAACCGACCTTAGCCGTAGATACCCATATTTTTCGGGTCAGTAACCGCACTGGGCTCGCATCCGGCAAGAACGTGTTGGAAGTTGAGCGCAACCTATTACGCAACACGCCCAAAGAATTTTTGATGGATGCTCACCACTGGTTAATCCTACACGGGCGCTACGTTTGCAAGGCACGCAAGCCCCAATGCGGTAGCTGTCGGATCGAAGATTTGTGCGATTTTCCCGACAAAACAACAAGCGATTAATTTTTTAAAACAAATCAATCAGCCTGATTGAAAAAATCTTTTTTACCGACTCGAACTTTGTGGTTATAAGGTGCGCGAAGAGCACTTGCTTAGCTATGGAGTAACGCACGTGGCTGACAAAGACGATATCGAGCTTGAAGACGATTTTCTTGCTGATGAAGAGGCTGACTCCTCTGACGCGCCGGTCGAGGTGGCTAAAAACAATTTGACCAAGCGTCGGGTGATCGACAATTTATTAGAAGAGCGTCGTTTAAAAAAACAACTGGCTGATTATGACTACGATCTATGATCAAGTGATGAACGCCCCATTTCCTTGCCTGCCTAACTAAGAAAAACGCCCTGTAGTACAGGGCGTTTTCATTACCCGCCTAATTAATCGCCTCGGCTGGGAGATAACAGCTCAATGCGATAGCCGTCTGGATCTTCCACAAAAGCTAAAATACTGCTGCCGTGCTTCATAGGGCCAGCTTCGCGCACAATCTTGCCCCCCCGTGCTCGAATGTCCTCACAGGCTTTGTACACATCATCCACCTCCAGCGCGATATGGCCAAAAGCGGTGCCTAACTCGTACTGAGTCACACCCCAGTTATAGGTCAGCTCAATCACGGCTTGTTCCGCCTCATTGCCATACCCCACAAAAGCCAGCGTAAATTGGCCATCGGGGTAGTCTTTACGACGCAACAGGGTCATGCCCAAGACATCGGTATAAAAAGCTAGGGATTTCTCCAGATCGCCAACACGTAACATGGTATGCAATAGGCGCATATTCGGATTCTCCTCAGGGTGTAAAACAAACCCCGGCTCAAGGCCGGGGCTGTTTTTTATATAGGCTATCTATCAGCAAGATTTCACAGGCTGATTATAGCCTCTTATAAAGGACTGCGGCCTTTGCCCGCCGCAATACGCATCCGCAGCGCATTGAGTTTAATAAAGCCCGCCGCATCAGCTTGGTTGTAAGCACCGCCGTCCTCTTCAAAGGTGGCGATGTTGGCATCGAACAGAGAGTCGTCGGATTTACGGCCGGTGACGATGACGTTGCCTTTGTACAGCTTCAGGCGTACCACACCGTTCACCGTGGCTTGGGAGGCATCAATCATTTGTTGCAGCATCAGACGCTCAGGGCTCCACCAGTAGCCGTTGTAAATCAGACTGGCGTATTTCGGCATCAGCTCGTCTTTTAGGTGCGCTACTTCACGATCCAAGGTGATGGATTCGATGGCACGGTGGGCGCGCAGCATGATGGTGCCGCCGGGGGTTTCATAGCAGCCACGGGACTTCATACCTACATAGCGGTTTTCTACGATATCTAGGCGGCCAATGCCGTTTTCACCACCGATACGGTTTAATTCGGTCAATACCTGAGCGGGGCTCAGCTCCTTACCGTCAATGGCGACAATATCGCCCTTACGGTAGGTCAGTTCGATATAAGTGGGGGTATCAGGAGCGGCTTCTGGGGATTTAGTCCAGCGCCACATATCCTCTTCGTGCTCGGTCCAAGTGTCTTCCAGCACGCCGCCTTCGTAGGAAATGTGCAGCAGGTTGGCATCCATGGAGTACGGGGATTTTTTCTTACCGTGGCGCTCAATCGGGATGGCGTGCTTGTCAGCATAGTCCATCAGTTTTTCGCGGGATAGCAGATCCCACTCACGCCAAGGAGCAATCACCTTAACGCCGGGCTTCAGGGCGTAAGCACCCAGCTCAAAGCGCACTTGGTCGTTACCTTTGCCGGTGGCACCGTGGGATATGGCATCCGCACCGGTTTCGTTGGCAATTTCGATCAGACGCTTGGCGATCAGCGGACGGGCGATGGAGGTACCCAGCAGGTACTCACCTTCGTAAAGGGTGTTGGCGCGAAACATAGGGAACACGAAGTCACGCACAAACTCTTCGCGCAGGTCATCAATGTAGATTTCCTTAACGCCCAAGGCTTGAGCCTTGGCACGGGCCGGCTCCACTTCTTCGCCCTGCCCCAAATCAGCGGTGAAGGTTACAACTTCACACTGGTAGGTGTCCTGCAACCATTTCAGGATCACTGAGGTGTCCAGGCCACCAGAGTACGCCAGAACCACCTTCTTTACATCGGCCATTGCCATCCACTCCCGGAGGATTTACGGAAAGGGTCGATTCTACATGCTCCATGCGGTGCTTTATAAGAGGCGGGCTTTATAAGAGATTAGACCTCACAAGCTGGCTGCCGTGTGTGCCTGAGCTGCTTTGTTGTCTGGACTACCCCCTGCCGGAGCGCTGGGCGGTGTGGGTTGAGGCGTTACCCGTTCCGCTTTTAGGGTCACGCGCCGATTTTTAGCCCGATTAGCCTTGGAGTTATTGGGTACCAGCGGATAACGCTCGCCGTGAAAACGCAGAGTAATCTGTTCCGCCGGAATTCCTTTAGACACCAGATAATTCTGCACCGCTAAAGCCCGCTGCCGTGATAACTCCCGATTAGTCAAACGATCACCGCTGTTATCTGAATGTCCATCCAACTGGATATGGTTTACGCTGGGGTCAGCTTTAAGGTAGATCAGCAAATGATCCAAATTACGCTGAGCCTGTTCACTGAGCTCAACATCGCCCCCGGTAAAGCTCAACTGCATTTGACTGACTTGATCAAAATTGACCGGTAATAGCTTAGCTGTGCACCCCAGATAATCTTGATAGGCCTTTTCAAAACGCACCGGCAGTAAACGCACTTCCAGTGGGCCACCACCGTAGCGTTGCCGATGCTGAACTAAAGGGCTGCGTCCCTCTAATAGTCCACTGAGTAAACGACCTGCCTGTTCAAAAGAACTCGTAAATACCTTATCGCCAGACTGTACCGATACCTGCCCAAGGGTCACATCGGTACGCCCAGGCTGCCAAGGAGCCGCAGCAGCTACTAATTGGGCTGAGCCTTGGCTGAACCAAGGATCATGGGCATGTAACTGAAATCGAGCCGACTCACCAGCGCGCCGCACAAAGCCACCAGACCCAAAACCGGTCACAGGCTGCATCAAACGGCACTCAAACTGATCGCCCTCAACCTGCCAGGCCACCTTTTCCAAGCGGGTCTGGAACGTCAGAGCAGAAAGACTCGAACTCATCAGTAAGCCGATCAGAATTAAGATAAAGGAACGCACGGCACAGGCTCCAGAACTCAAAGGGACTGTTTGATCTATCGACCCGCATAGACAGAACTTGAAGTGTACTCCGGCTTTAGCCGATATAGGAAAACAAAGACTTAGTACCGCCTTAGCACCCTTTATAGAAGCTTTTCCGGTAGCATGCCTGACATCCTTTAAATGAGTTCTTTTTGGAATTTTGCATGATTGATCGACTAACCCTAGTGCGCCCTGATGATTGGCACATCCATCTGCGCGACGGTGCTGCCTTACCCCAAACCGTAGCCGATGCCGCTCGCCAGTTCGGACGGGCCATCGTCATGCCTAATCTGGTTCCACCGGTACGCAACGCCTCAGAGGCCCAAGCCTACCGTGAGCGTATTCTGGCCGCTCGCCCCCAAGGTAGTACTTTTGAACCTCTGATGGTGCTGTATTTAACCGACAGCACCACCCCTGAAGAGATTCGTCAAGCCAGTGCCAGCGGTATCGTACAGGCGGCCAAACTGTATCCCGCCGGTGCTACGACTAACTCCGCCTCCGGCGTTACCGCCATCGACAAAATCTTCCCGGTTTTAGAGGTCATGGCCGAAACAGGGATGAAATTGCTGGTTCATGGCGAAGTAACACGCAGTGAAATTGACGTTTTTGACCGAGAAAAACATTTTATTGACGAGCAGATGACCCGCATCGTCGAGCGCTTCCCCAACTTGAAGGTCGTGTTTGAACACATTACCACCCGTGATGCTGCCCAGTTCGTCACCGAGGCTGGCCCGAACGTAGCGGCTACCATCACCGCTCATCACCTGTTGTACAACCGCAACCACTTACTGGTCGGGGGCGTGCGTCCGCACTTTTACTGCCTGCCGATCCTCAAGCGCAACACGCACCAGCACGCCTTGTTGGATGCGGCCACCAGCGGTAATCCTAAGTTCTTCCTCGGCACTGACTCCGCTCCTCATGCACGCCACGCCAAAGAAGCGGCCTGTGGCTGTGCCGGTTGCTATACCGCCTTAGCCGCCCTTGAGCTGTACGCCGAAGCCTTTGAGCAGCGCAACGCCTTGGATAAATTGGAAGCTTTCGCCAGCCACTTTGGCCCCGACTTCTACGGTCTAGCGCGCAATACTGAAACCATCACTTTGGTGCGTGAAGACTGGACACTGCCGAGTAGCCTTACCTTTGGCGAGCAGGAGTTGATTCCATTACGCGCCGGTGAAACCCTGCGCTGGCGTTTGGAGAACCGCCCATGAGTGACGATGATTTAGACGATCTGGACAACAACACCAACCGCCCACGTACCGCCATGTCGCGCCGCTTTCGCGGCTACCTGCCCGTGGTGGTGGATGTGGAGTGCGGCGGGTTCAATTGCGTCACCGATGCGCTGCTGGAAATCGCCGCCGTAACCGTCAATATGGACGAACAAGGTTTACTCTACCCTGACCACAGCTACTTCTTCCGTGTCGAGCCTTTTGAAGGGGCCAACATTGAAGCCGCCGCCTTAGAATTCACTGGCATCAAGCTCAACCACCCGCTGCGCCAAGCGGTAAAAGAAGACTATGCACTTGGCGAAATCTTTAAGGGAATACGCAAAGCCTTAAAGTCCACTGGTTGCAAACGTGCTGTCTTAGTCGGCCATAACAGCAGTTTTGATTTGGGCTTTTTAAATGCCGCCATCAATCGTTGTGGCATCAAACGCAATCCCTTTCACCCCTTTTCCAGCTTTGATACGGCAACCTTGGCTGGACTAGCCTATGGCCAAACCGTACTGGCCAAAGCCTGCCAAGCCGCTGGAATTGATTTTGATGGTCGGGAAGCCCACTCGGCCCGCTACGACACCGAAAAAACCGCCGAACTGTTCTGCGGCATTGTCAATCGGTGGAAGGAGATGGGCGGATGGGAAGAGTTTGAGGATTAATCCTAAGTTTAACCTCAGCATTCAAAGGCCCGTCATTGGGCCTTTTTTATCACCCAAAAATCCCTAAAACTTACACGACACCATTTAGGGCAAACTCAAACAGGTGGTAGCTTTTAATCTCCCGATGGGCCAGTTGCTGTTTGTATTCAGGGTTTAAGGGGCGATTTAAAATAAAAGGCACTTTGGCTTCACTCAGACCGCCATGTGAGCGTAAGCGATGGCCTTTGAGTCCACTCAGGTCATGCCGCTGAACTGAGCCACCGATGACTACGTTTTTCTGGGCAACCACGACCACATCCGCCTCTCGGTCTTCTGGAAGCTCAAACAGACGACAAGCTGCCGCTTTAGTCAGGGCTAAATCAACCCCTTCTAGGGCAGCAATACGCTCAATAAGCGCCGATACGCTGACCTGCTCCTTTTTCCATACACGCACAAAGCTACCCAAAGCCCCGTGATGCGCCACAAAAGCATCCGTGATTGGACAGATAACCGTGGTTTCCCCCACGCCAAACTCAGCGTCCAAAATATCCTGCAACCAGATTACGTTAGGCTCACCTGCGGCATCGCTTTTATCACTCATACCGTGATCAGCCGTAAGGCCCAGCACAATATCTTCCTGAGCTAAACGGCCAAAAGCTTCATCCAATTGCTGATAGAAATAACGCGCTTCGGCATCCTGAGGCTTCCACTTGTGTTGCACAAAGTCGGTCAACGAGAGATACATCAGCTCAGGCCGCCGCTCTCTGAGCAACTTGATACCGGCCTCCAGCACGAATAAAGACAGCTCCATCGAGTACATGGACGGCTGGGCCATACCGACAAATTCCAGCACTGCCTCAATGCCGTTTTCCTGCACGGTACAGCGATCAGCGTACTCCGATGAAAAGGACACATGGCCTTGGCTAACGTCCAAACCTTTGCCCAATTGTTTGCGCAACTTATCTTTGGCGGTAATGGATACCACCTTGGCTCCGGCGGCGGCAAAACCTGCCAAGAGGGTTTCACCGCGCAGCAACTCCGGCCCGGTCATCACTACCGGCTCCCAAGTTTTCGTATCTAAATAGAAATTTCCTGAAATACCGTGTTGAGCACTGGGTGTCCCCGTAATAATGGACATGTTATTGGGGCAGGTGAAGGATGGCATTGAGCCCATCGCTAGCGTAGAAAATCCCTCACAGATAAAACGCTGAATATTGGGCAATAGACCTTCCGCTAGAAACTGGCTCAGGTATTCAGGATCACCACCATCGATACAGACCACCACTACTGGACGCTTCGGCCACTGATACGAATTGCCGTTGATATTGACGCAACGAGTCATGTTATTTCCTTTGTAAACAACGCAAGAAAAGCCGTTTATTGGCGTTTTTTAAGCAAGGAGGTACGAGCCCGCGAGGAGACTTTTTCCACGCCTAGCACCAGCAAAAAAATCATCAGAATGATGGTGGCCGCCTGATCGAAGCGGAAAAGCTCCATTGAGGTCGCCAGTTCAGCCCCAATGCCCCCTGCGCCCACCAATCCCAAAACCACGGATGAGCGCACGGCTTTCTCCAGAGCAAACAAGCCGGTATTGATAAGGCTTGGCATACTCATGGGTAAGATCGCGCACAGAATTACCGAGAGCTTAGAAGCACCGATTGCTGCTAAAGCCTCGGGCGGGCCTTCTTCAACTTCCTCAATAGACTCTGCAAAGAAGCGCGCGCAAAAACCAATGGTGTCCATTACCAAAGTCAGGGTGCCAGCAAAAGGGCCCAACCCAACGGAAGCCACGAAAAATAAAGCCCATGCTAAGTCAGGAATGGTGCGGATAAAGCTGACCAGACTGCGTATGAACGCGCGTACGACCTGATGGGGCGTATAGTTGCGAGACATCAGCACGGCCAGCGGTAGGCTGATCCCAATACCGATTACGGTGCCCACCAGAGCCATTTGGAAGGTAACCCATACCGAATACATCATCGGTTGGAGGCGATCCGTTGCCGGCGGCATCATCTCAGAAGCAATTTTGGCCATATTGGGTAGGCCCGTGAGTAACTCCGACACTGAGATGCCCGCCGCTGAAATCGACCAAGCCAGTAGTGCGACAAAGGCTAAAAAAGCCAGTAGCGAACCGGGGCTGGGCCGTTCAAAACGCGCTGGGAGATTGACGGGAGATTTTTCAGTCATACATCCCCCGCAATTGTGATGCGCTCAGGCTGTGACTGGCCGCATCAAGACTGAGGCCGAAATTCTGAAGGCCCAATACCCGATCCGCATATCGCACTGCATGTTCTAGGTGATGTGTCACAAATACCAAGGTTAGCGATTGGGTGTGTGCTAGGTTGGAGAACACTTGCATCACATCCTCACCGGCTTGCGGGTCTAAGCTGGCCACCGGCTCATCAGCGAATATCATGTCGGGCTTTTGCATCAAGGCCCGCGCAATAGCAACGCGTTGGGATTGCCCACCAGAAAGTTCACCGGCCAATTGCTTGGACAGATGCGCTAGCTTGACCTGCTCCAAACAATGCAAGGCATACTCACGATGCTCACAGGCAGCTATCCCTTGAAACCACATACGCGGAGTTCTGGCCCAAGCCATGCCGCCGTGCAATACGTTGGTCAGGACGGAAAGACGATTAACCAAATTATGCTTTTGGAAGATAAAGCCAACTCGAGAGCGCACCCTCGACAAAGCCTGACCACGTAGCCCGCTGATGTTGTGGTTACCAAAGTACACCTCTCCGGTATCTGGCTCGATCAAGCGCATACAGCAGCGCAATAAGGTACTTTTACCGGCTCCGTTTCCCCCAATAATGGCTACCCGCTGCCCCTGCGGAATATCAAAGGAAACATCCGACCAAACTGGATGAGTCGCACCCGCAAAACACTTACTAAGGCCATGTACCCGCAACGCAACACCCTCACCGGGATGATTGATGGATACGGACATGTCAGTTACCGATGAATTCTGAATATTCGGGATAACCGGCTGTGCGATACATAGTGCGTACGAGGTTGTAATCCTTGTCAGCGATCGACATCAAAAAGCGCATGCCTTGATAGCGTTTAACGTAATCGCCGCCCTGAGCGATGCTGGCAATCAGGCTTGCTGAGTGATCTACAATGGCCTTACGCATTTGCTCTAAGGTCTGCTGCGGTACATGCTCACCGACCATCAGCAAATCGTTAGGTAAGTCCCCACTACGAGCCAAAACTCGGTAGGCGTTTTGCTGATCCTTGGGTTCTTGGGCCAAAAAGCCTTCTAGGTCAGATCGGCCCATACCAACTGCTTGAAGGTCGCCCTTCTTCAACCCTTCCCAAGCTAAACGCAGATTAGTGTGCGTGATCTGGGTGTCCTTCAAGGGTTCCAAACCAGCACTCGCTAGCAGCTGAATAGGCCCTAGGTGACGCGAAGTAGATCCCACCGAGCCCACACCAATCCGTTGGCCCTTAAGTTCTTGTATCAAAAAAATCGGGCTATCGGCCTTAACCACCACCAAAGAGTAATAATTGGGACGGTAAAGCCCCACCACCACCTTGGCATTGGCGCGCTTTTGCATCACCACATACTCGGCTGGCCCCGCCAACAAAAAATCCACCTTTTTAAAACGCAAGGCTTCCAAGGCCGCCGTGCGGTTCGTAACCGGTAGAAAATCAATCCCAAGGCCAGTAACCCGCTCCAATTCTTTTTTGAAAGGCTCAAACTCTCGCTGTAATTCCTCAAGACCCACAAGATCTGTCACCGCCAGTTTGATGTTTTGCGCCTGAACGCTCACAGCGCTGACTAATAACAAAACGCTCAAAACGGCATGGGTTATTCGCTGACGTAGCATGCTGTATCACCTCCTCAGATAAGACCAGTACAGCTCCATGCTAAGAAGCTTATATTGCATATTGTTGACAATTTACAATAGCGAGATCGAATCAGCTACAATTGCTCGGCCATCGCTCTAACGCTAGGGATGCCTATGAATGCTCCAGAAACCATCAAATTGCTGCGTACACAGTCTCTAACCAACCTGGTGCATGAGGAGTTGGAGCGCCGAATTGCAGCGGGACAGCTACTTCCTGGTACACCTCTGCGTGAAGCCAGTATCGCGACCGATCTGGGCATTTCGCGGGGGCCCGTGCGCGAAGCCTTCCGCATGCTGGAAGAGCGCGGTTTAGTGGAGTTTGAAAAAAACTGCGGCGTTCGTGTTCGGCAACTAGACCTTGAACAGGCCATGCAGATTTATCAGGTACGGATTCCGCTGGAGGCCCTAATTGGCGAATTAGTGGCACATAGGTTAACGCCAGAAACTCACGCATCCCTGCAACAGGTAGTGGAGCAAATGAGGCTGACGGTGACACGGCAGGACATTCCTTGTTACACGGAGCTGAACTTTCTCTTCCATGATCTGCTGGCTAAATACACCGCTAACCCAAGTCTTTACGACACGTACCGGCGTTTGGTTGTGCAGCTTAAGCTGTTTAGAAGCTATACCTTTCGGCACAATCCTGAAACCATCGCCCTATCTTTACAAGAACACCAAACCATCTTTGAAACCATCGCCGCACGGGATATTGCAGCGTCCAAAGCGCTTTTGCGTCAGCACGCACAAGACAGCTTGATTCGCCTTCAAGCTGCCTCACAATCTTCCTAACCCCTGAACCTGCTTAAAGAAGCAGGTTCGGGTTGCAGCAATACTTTGTCGCTCCACTTACAGCGGCTTACCCCGATTACCGTGCTGACTGACAAAGGCTTGCACCGCCTTCAGATCATTAGCCAATACGGTGCAACGCTCAGGGCGCTGGAACAGATCGGCCAAATGTGCGGGCAGATTCAGGGTTGCCTTAACTTCGGCCTTCTCCACCGCCTCAGGGAATTTCACCGGATGCGCAGTGCCTAGAATAACCATTGGGATATCCAGACTGCGACGACATTCCCGTGCCGCACGTACACCAATAGCGGTATGCGGATCGAGGATTTCGCCGGTGGTTTTGAACACCTCAGCAATGGTTTCGCAGGTTTGCTCATCGCTGACCGCCAGCGAATCGAACAGACGACGGGCTTCTGTCCAACGATCTTCTTCTACCGACAGCTTGCCGGTGGCTTTAAAGCTATCCAACAAAGCTGCGACTGCCGCGCCGTTGCGACCGTGCAAGTCAAACAGCAGGCGCTCAAAGTTGGAGGACACCATGATGTCCATCGACGGCGACAGCGATGGATGCAGCGTGTCCTTGTCGTAGCGATTACCGGACATAAAGCGATGCAGAATGTCGTTGCGGTTGGTCGCCACAATCAGCTGGCTGACCGGCAGGCCCATATTGCGCGCCAAGTAACCGGCAAAAATGTCGCCAAAGTTACCGGTAGGCACGGAGAAGGCGATGGAGCGCGCTGGGCCGCCCAATTGCAGCGCCGCGTGGAAGTAGTACACGATCTGGGCCATGATCCGCGCCCAGTTGATCGAGTTCACCGCCACCAAACGGATGCCTTTTAGGAATCCTTGATCGGCAAAGCTGGCCTTCACCATCTCTTGGCAATCGTCGAAATTCCCTTCAATGGCGATGTTGTGGATGTTGTCGCCCAGAATGGTGGTCATCTGCCGACGCTGCACTTCCGACACACGGTTGTGCGGGTGCATGATGAAGATATCCACATTTTCGCAGGCTTTACAGCCCTCAATGGCCGCTGATCCGGTATCCCCAGAAGTCGCGCCCATGATCACCACGCGCTCACCACGTTTGGCCAGCACATAGTCCAACAAACGACCTAAGAGTTGCAGGGCAAAGTCTTTAAACGCCAAGGTCGGGCCGTGGAACAGCTCCAACACCCACTCGTTGCCGTTCAGTTGCCGCAGTGGTGCAACCGAACTGTGGGCGAAGTTGGCGTAGGTCGCTTCCAGAATCTTTTTAAAATCGGCATCGGGAATGCTACCCGCCACAAAGGGATGCATCACGCGGAAGGCCAACTCGTGGTACGGCAATCCCGCCCAAGAAGCGATTTCCTCTACCGTAAAGCGCGGCAAGTTTTCCGGCACATAGAGGCCGCCATCGGAAGCCAAACCGGCCAACAGCACATCTTCAAAATTCAGGGCCGGTGCTTGGCCACGGGTACTGATATAACGCATAGATCAAACCTTTAATTAAGCCGATGAAAGCGCTGGAGGCTTAAGGCCGGACGCAAAGCTACCTATTGCGCTCAGCCTCTAGCTTTCAGCCTCAGTTGAGCTGCTCGACACGGATGCGAACGATGGAGCCTGCAACGCCTTCCAGCGCTTCCATCGCTTGGATGGCTTCGTTGATTTTTTGCTCAATCACACGGTGGGTCAGCAGAATTAAAGGCACCAAGCCGTCTTGCTCTTCGGCTTCTTTCTGCATGATGGATTCAATGTTAATGCCGCGCTCCGACAGAATCGTGGCCACTTGCGCTAATACGCCCGGATGGTCTTTAGCCTGAATACGCAGGTAGTAGGCACTCTCACATTGGCTGATGGATAAAATCGGATGAGCGGACAGGGAGTCTGGCTGAAAGGCCAAGTGAGGCACGCGGTTTTCCGGGTCAGAAGTCATGGCCCGCACGATGTCCACCAAGTCGGCCACTGCGGCTGAAGCGGTAGGCTCCATGCCGGCACCGGCACCGCAGAACAGGGTTGGACCGACGGCATCGCCGTGCACCATTACCGCGTTCATTACACCATTGACGTTGGCAATCAGGCGCTCCGCAGGAATCAAAGTCGGATGCACGCGCAGTTCAACACCTTCTTGAGTCCGACGCGCCACGCCTAAATGTTTAATGCGATAACCCAGAGCTTCCGCGTAATTTACATCGGCACTGGTCAGCTTGGTGATGCCTTCGGTATAGGCTTTGTCAAATTGCAGCGGGATGCCAAAGGCAATGGAAGCCAAAATGGTCAGCTTGTGGGCGGCATCAATACCTTCCACGTCAAAAGTGGGATCGGCTTCGGCGTAACCTAGGGCTTGGGCTTCTTTGAGCACGTCCTCAAAAGCACGGCCTTTTTCGCGCATCTCGCTGAGGATGAAGTTGCCCGTGCCGTTGATGATGCCAGCCACCCAATTGATACGATTGCCCGCCAGACCTTCACGAATGGCTTTAATCACCGGAATACCACCGGCTACCGCCGCCTCAAAGGCCACGATCACGCCCTTCTCGCGAGCTTTGGCAAAAATCTCATCACCGTGTACGGCAATCAGCGCTTTATTAGCGGTGACCACGTGCTTGCCGTTTTCAATGGCTTTGAGTACCAAGTCACGGGCCAAGGTATAGCCGCCGATCAGTTCAACTACTACGTCGATTTCCGGGTTATTGACCAGCTCGAAAACGTCTTGGGCCACGGGCGTATTGGCAATATCGCACTTGGGATTGGGTGAGCGCATGGCAATCTGTGCCACTTCAATCTCACGCCCTGCACGGCGGGCAATCTCGCCCGCATTGCGTTTAAGTACATTGAAGGTACCGCCACCCACGGTGCCTAACCCACAGATTCCTACCTTGACCGGTTTCACGCTGATCCTCTCATTCTGCGACGGAATAGCCTTTGTTTGACATCCTCCCCGGCCTAAAGGACAGGGATTCCCACCACTGGACGGCCATGCCCGACCGCGAGAATGTTTTGGGCCGCGTTGATGTCGCGGTCGTGCCTGACACCACAGGCACTGCATGTCCATTCTCTTATTCCAAGTCCTGCGATACCTTTTGGCCTTGAATCGGGCAATGCGCCGCAATTCGAGCAGGTTTGGGTGGTGTACGCCTCGTTCACTGCTTTAAAAACAATGCCTGCGCCCGCGCACTTGTATTCCAGCATGGTTTTCAACATACCCCAACCCACATCCAGTACGGATTTGGCCATCTTGGTTTGAGTGAGTGAGGAAGGTTTTACATGACCAACATAGAGTTCACCGGCACGATTGACCAACTGTCGGCTGAACTGGTGCAGGGCATCTTTGCGTCGGTTGGCTATCTTAGCGTGTATTGCCTGCACACGCTTTTTATTTTTGGCGCGTTGGGCAATGGCCAGTTTGGGCTCTAAGTCACGATAGAAACGGCCTGCTTCCAGTTTCGTGCCATCAGAGCAGGTGGCGGTGTCTTTTAAGCCCAGATCAATCCCAATTTTGTCCTGACCCGCAGGAACAACAGCCTCTACTTCAACCACTACATTGAGTACCAGCGCCCACGAGCATCCTCGTTAAAGCTGCCGGAGCGAAACGAATACTGGCTCAGGCCATAGGAGTCCCACACGTTGAAGTAATGGCCATTGTGGTAAAGCTGTCCATTCTTCCAGCGTGCCGCGCCGGTATTGATGGGTATCCAGCCCAGCGAACGCCGAACCCCGCCCGATTTGCGCCAGTTCAGGCGGGACTTATTAAACTGCTTACGGCGTGTGACGTATTCGCGGGCAATCTCTTGTAAGGTTTGAGAGTGCAACCCCAATTCTTTGTTCGCGCCTTTGGTGTAGGGATGCAGGTCAAAAGCAGACAAAAACCGCCCACTCCCGCGCTATCCATCCCCGCACTAAAGTACGGGATTTTTCGCGCAAGACTGATAAGCCCACTCCAAAGGAGTCGCACATTACGAACCAGACTACGGTTAGTCAATCTATGCGCAGTGGATAGTAAGACAGACTCCAAGAATCATAAAAGCTAGACCATTAATCTCATCCAGAATCTTAAGACGTAGTAGCATTACGATACGCCGCCTCCTTTAAATCAACCCCAGCTATGGGATTTTGCCAACCTCTTTTATCTGTTTTTAAGGTGATATTTATATAAGTGGTGACGCATGGAGGCTGTTCATCAACACGCAAAACTCAGGAAATGTAACTCATGGGTACCGGACGTACTTCAGGCCAATACTCCAATACAGATGCTTTTGCAGCCATAAAAGCTGATGGCTCAGTTGTAACTTGGGGCTATGCCTATTCAGGTGGAGACAGCCGCGCCGTAGCCTCAGAATTAACGGATGTGGTGCAAATATTCTCCACGACTAAAGCCTTTGCAGCCCTAAAAGCCGATGGCTCCGTAGTCACTTGGGGCGATGATAGTTACGGGGCAGATAGCGACTCCGTTTCTAATAACTTAACAAGCGGTGTTGTACAAATCTTCTCCAGTAGCTCTGCCTTTGCTGCCTTAAAGGAAGACGGCTCGGTAGTCACTTGGGGTAACACGGGGACAGGTGGAAGTGGAAATAGTGATGCGGTCGCTGCTCTACTGAGCAGTGGTGTCAAACAAATTTACTCATCAGGGCCGGCCTTTACCACCTTAAATGCCAACGGTGATGTAGTGGCTCATGGAGCCTTTGCAGCACTCAAAGAAGACGGCTCGGTAGTCACTTGGGGGAGTAGTACGGCAGGCGGTAATAGCTCAAGTGTTGCATCAAAATTAACGGATGTGACTCAGATTGTAGCCACAGGCCCCTCACAGCCTCTTGGCGACGATACCGATATCAGTTGGGGAGCCTTTGCCGCCCTTAAACAAGATGGCTCCGTAGTCACTTGGGGTAATAGTTCAGCGGGGGGAAATAGCAACAGCGTTTCTACTGCTCTAACCGATGTCGTCCAAATTTACGCCACCGGATCGGCTTTTGCTGCCTTAAAAGAAGATGGCTCCGTAGTCACTTGGGGTAACAGTTCGGCGGGAGCCGATAGCAACAGCGTTTCTACTGCTTTAAAAGATATTACCCACATCTATGCGACCGACTCCGCTTTTGCGGCACTCAAGGAAGACGGCTCCGTAGTTACTTGGGGGAAGAGTGCAGCGGGGGGGAATAGCAACAACGTTGCTACTGTTCTAACCGATGTTGTCCAAATTTACGTGACCGACTCCGCGTTTGCGGCCCTAAAAGAAGATGGCTCCGTAGTCACTTGGGGGAATAGTGTTGACGGTGGAAACAGCAACAGTGTCAGTTCAAAACTGGCCGCCGATGTTGTGGATATATTTGCCACTGGACAGGCGTTTGCCGCTTTAAAAGCCGATGGCTCAGTGGTCACTTGGGGAGCATCAGAGCAAGGCGGCAACAGTCAAGCAGTAGCGGCTCAACTCAGTAGCGGAGTGATTCAGATATACGCCAACGGCGGTGCCTTCAGCGCCTTAAAAAGCGATGGTTCTGTGGTCACCTGGGGCAACTACGATCAAGGGGGCTCCATTTCGGCCGTTAATACAACGGTGGCGCTTGGAACTATTGAAACCATCTTTTCCAATGACTACGCCTTTGCTGCCCTAAAAACGGATGGTTCTGTAGTGACTTGGGGGAGTCATGAAGAAGGAGGTAATAGCTTAGGAGTTGCCACTTCTTTATCCGCAGGGATCACAACCATTGCGGCAACAGCCACTTCCTTCGCGGCCTTAAAATCCAATGGTTCGGTGGTCACTTGGGGGAATGACTATGGCGGTGACTCCAGCGATGTCACCAACGACCTTACCGGAGTCAAAAAACTATTTGCTACAGAGGGAGCCTTTGCAGCGCTGAAAGAAAATGGCTCTGTAGTGACTTGGGGCGGTGGAAGTGATGAGCCTGAAGCCTTAAACAGCGATGAGCTACAAAAAATCTCGACGGACAGTGCCACTGCAACCCTGAAAAGCAATGGATCTGTTACTACCTCAGGCAATGCAGCTCAGGGAGGAAACAGCAGCAGTGTTGCTAGCTCACTCAGCAGCGGGGTTAAAGAACTATTTGCCAGTAATGGGGCTTTTGCCGCCCTTAAACAAGACGGCTCCGTAGTCACTTGGGGCAGCAGTACCGCGGGCGGAAACAGCAGTAGCGTTTCCACTCAACTCCAAAGCGGCGTAGTCGAAATTTTCGCTACTGACGGCGCTTTTGCCGCCCTGAAAGAAAATGGCTCTGTGGTCACTTGGGGCGGTGGAAGTGATGAGCCTGAAGCCTTAAACAGCGATGAGCTACAAAAAATCTCGACGGACAGTGCCACTGCAACCCTGAAAAGCAATGGATCTGTTACTACCTCAGGCAATGCAGCTCAGGGAGGAAACAGCAGCAGTGTTGCTAGCTCACTCAGCAGCGGGGTTAAAGAACTATTTGCCAGTAATGGGGCTTTTGCCGCCCTTAAACAAGACGGCTCCGTGGTCACTTGGGGCAGCAGTACCGCGGGCGGAAACAGCAGTAGCGTTTCCACTCAACTCCAAAGCGGCGTAGTCGAAATTTTCGCTACTGACGGTGCTTTTGCCGCCCTGAAAGAAGATGGTTCTGTGGTCACTTGGGGCAGCAGCACCACTGGTGGAAACAGCAGCACCGTTTCTACTCAACTCCAAAGCGGAGTTGAAGAACTATTTGCTACTGACGGTGCTTTTGCCGCCCTTAAACAAGATGGCTCTGTGGTCACTTGGGGTGATGATAATTACGGGGCGGATAGTAGAGTCAGCGGGCCTAAAGTCGACCTAGATGGCCAACCTGTGTACAACGAAGACAATGAGCCTGTTCTGATTCTGATACCCAACAGCGAATTAGCTAGTGGTGTAGTAGAAATACGTTCCACTAACTCCGCCTTTGTTGCTCGTAAGGAAGACGGCTCTATAGTTGCTTGGGGGAATAGTGCTACAGGAGGTGACACTAGTAGCGTCGCTAGCAAATTAACCGCGGATATCACCAAAATTTTCGCCACCAAAAGTGCCTTTGCTGCCCTTAAATCAGACGGTTCAGTGGTCACTTGGGGCGATGACTCAAGTGGTGGGGATAGCCGTTATGTAGCCATCGAGCTATCGGAAGGTGTTAAAGACATTTACACCACCGACTCTACGTTTACCGCCGTAAAAAACAACGGAGCTACTGTCAGCTGGGGGGGAAATCTCGTCAACTCCGGAGGAGACCATAGCGAAGTTGTTGCAGAACTCTCCAGCGGTGTAGTGGATATTTACTCCAGTAGCCGCGCTTTTGCAGCGCTCAAAGAAGACGGCTCCGTAGTCACTTGGGGCGAAGATGATGCTGGAGGAAATAGCCATAGCGTGGCCGCCCAATTAACCTCCGGAGTCACTGAGGTAAGTGCCACACTTCAAGCTTTTGCAGCGCTCAAAACTGACGGCTCTGTGGTTACTTGGGGAAATTCTACTGAAGGCGGTAACAGCAGTAGTGTCGCAACGAAACTAGCCTCTGGTGTCACAGGCATTTATTCAAACAATCAGGCTTTTGCAGCCCTAAAAAGCAATGGTTCTGTAGTCACTTGGGGTAAGGATACCGCAGGAGGAAACAGCAGTAGTGTCGCTCTCGACAGCGGTGTTAGCCAAATATTTTCAACGGATTGGGCTTTTGCAGCCCTTAAAACCAATGGTTCAGTGGTGACTTGGGGGGATACTAACTCAGGGGGTAACTCGAAGATTATTTGGCCTCCAGAGAAGGAGGAAGATCCTGTCGATATTTCAAGCAAATTATCCAGTGGTGTCGTTCAAATATTCTCAACCAGCTCTGCGTTTGCGGCACTCAAGACTGATGGTTCTGTTGTTACTTGGGGAGATGCCACATACGGCGGCGATAGCAGCAAGAATGCGTATAGCGGCAAAGATCTGGATTTAAGCAGCGGTGTAGTCAAAATCTACTCCAATAACGAAGCCTTTGCCGCCCTAAAATCCGATGGATCCGTAGTGACTTGGGGCGGGTATTACGGTGGCGATAGCCGCAGTGTTGCCGACCAGCTCTCCAGTGGTGTAGTGGATATTTTCTCCAATAACCGAGCTTTTGTAGCCTTAAAAGAAGATGGCTCCATCGTCACCTGGGGTAATAACAATTACGGTGGAGATCTATCCAGCGTAGCTTCCCAGTTAAGTAGCAACATTGTCGATCTAGCCAGCCCCTACACAGATGGCCCACAAATTGTTAGTACAGAAGGAGATGACATACTCCGTGGCGGAGCTGGAGACAATCGTATTGACGGAAAGGCCGGAAATGACTTGCTAGAAGGCTGGGGTGGCAAAGACACCCTAATCGGAGGCCAAGGTAATGACACCCTAGACGGCGGTACTGGCGCTGATCGTATGGAGGGTGGTAGCGGCAACGATACCTACATCGTAGATAACCCCGGCGATTTAGTGATAGAGCTGTCATCTGCTACAGGTGGCACTGATAGCGTACTGGCCAGTATCAGCTATACCCTAGGCAACTACGTTGAGAACCTAACCCTAACGGGTAGTGCTGCCATCAACGGTACAGGCAATGCTTTAAACAATCTTATTCTAGGCAACAGTGGCAATAATTACCTACGCGGTGAGGGCGGTAATGACACCCTACGCGGTGGTCAAGGCAACGACACCTTAGAAGGGGGTACCGGTAATGATCGTCTGGAGGGCGGCTCCGGGGACGATACCTACATTATCGGTAATGCAGCTACTAACCTCATTGTAGAGGCAGCCAACCAAGGCACGGATACGGTGCAATCCAGCGTCACCTATACCCTTGGTAACCACCTAGAAAACCTAACCCTGACCGGTAATCGCCACATTGATGGTACAGGTAACGCCCTAAACAACCTGATCCTCGGCAACAGCGGCAATAACTACCTACGCGGTGAAGGCGGTAACGACACTCTACGCGGTGGTCAAGGCAACGATACCCTAGAAGGAGGTATCGGCAATGATCGGTTGGAAGGCGGCAGCGGTGATGACACCTACATCATTGGTAATGCGGCTACTAACCTCATTGTAGAAGCGGCCAACCAAGGTACAGACACGGTGCAATCCAGCGTCACCTATACCCTTGGTAACCACCTAGAAAATCTGACTCTGACCAGTAATGCTTCCATTGACGGCACCGGTAATGCCCTAAATAACCTGATCCTCGGCAACAGTGGCGCTAACTACCTACGCGGTGAGGGTGGCAACGATACCTTACGAGGTGGAGCTGGTAACGATACCTTAGAAGGCGGTGCTGGCAACGATCAGCTAGAAGGCGGCAGTGGTGACGATACCTATATCATCGGTAGTGCCACGACAAACCTGATTATTGAAGCGGCTAATCAGGGCATCGACACCGTGCAATCTAGCGTCACCTATACCCTTGGTAATCACCTAGAAAACCTGACCCTGACCGGTAATGCTTCCATTGACGGCACCGGTAATGCCCTAAATAACCTGATCCTTGGGAACAGTGGCGCTAACTACCTACGCGGTGAAGGCGGCAATGACACCTTACGAGCGGGTGCAGGAAACGACACCCTAGAAGGCGGTACCGGTACCGACCGACTGGAAGGTGGTTCGGGCAACGATACTTACATTATTGGTAGTGCCACCACTAACATCATCGTGGAAGCGGCTAATCAGGGTATCGACAGTGTACTCTCCAGCGTCAGTTACACTTTGGGTAACAATCTGGAGAACCTAACGCTGACCGGCAATGCCGTTACAGGGGCGGGTAATGCCCTCAACAATCTGCTGACCGGCAACGCTTCAGGTAACAACCTCAGCGGCGGTGCCGGTGACGATATTCTATATGGTGGTGCAGGCAAAGATAACCTACTTGGTGGTAGTGGCGACGATATCCTAGTAGGAGGGGCTGGAGCCGATAAGCTGACGGGAGGAGAGGGTAACGACCGTTTTGTATTTGAGAGCCTGTCTGACCTTGGCTTAACCAGAGCCCAAAGTGATCTGATTACCGACTTTACTACGGGTGATCTGATTGATCTCTCAGCCTTGGATGCTAACAGTACCACCGCTGCCGATGATGCCTTCCTGTTTATCGGTACGGACGCTTTCAGCAGTAGCGATGCCTCCGGCCAGTTGCGTTATGTGGTGGACGCTGCCAACAACGCTCGCTATCTGTACGGCAGTACCGATGCAGACTCAGATGCAGAGTTCGTCATCACGCTGACGGGTACCAGCACTCTTAGTGTGGATGACTTTGTGGCCTAGCCTTAGGTACATAGAAGGGGGAGCCCTAAGCTCTCCCCTTCTACTAAGCAGTTAAGCAGTTAAGCAGTTAAGCAGTCAGTTTCACCACGTCCTCGGGGAGCTGCTGATGCATATGAAACAACAAAGCATCCCGCACCGAGGGTTCGATCATGGAAGGATGACTATGCTCAGGGAAATCCCGATAAAACACATCCAACCCTTTAATATTCGCTAATCGCCCTCCTAAGGCCTTAGCGATATCAATTCCCTCTTGGATTTCTTCGCGCGTATGGCTGCCGTGGGCTTGACCCGACTTTTCTACCAAAAGCCGTAACGGATCAACCACAGCACCGCCTGCGATGGAAACACCGGCCCTAAACGCGGACTCTTCGTGCAGAATGGATCGATTATTCCACCAAATAGCCGGATCGGCGGCGACATAGTTTTGAAATAGAGTTGGACGATTAAATAGCGTGTATAGGGTAAAAAGCCCCGCCAAAGAATGCCCAAATAGGGTCTGCTGCTTAGGATTAACCTTAAAGCGCTGACTGATCGCCTGTTTGACTTCCTGAGCCAAAAAGTCCAGAAATACGGCCTGCCCTCCTGTGCTTCGTGACTCTGCTGAACCCCGCATACGCAGATATTCAGCCGCCGTTTCTGGAGTTAAATCCCAATAACGCCGAACCACGTCAAAACGCTGAGTAATGGGATAACCGACCCCCACGATAACTACAGGCGCTTTGGGAGCCAGTTGCTCCCGTGCATGCCACAGCATAGGAAAGCAGGCATTGCCATCCAAAACATAGAGTACCGAATAACCTTCGGGCGGTACCTCTACCGCTGGAGCACCGATCAACAACCGCCAAGTATGGCCTGATACGGTTAGATCAAGGGTTTCAACCCGAGGATCTTCTATCAACTCTGCTGGCTGACCGATGGCCTGTGCTCGTTGGGCCGTAGCAGTCGCTTCAGTCTGCGTCTCTTGAGGGCGAGTCTGAGCCAATACAGGCCCAGCCGCAGCCAGACTCAAACCAGCCCACAATACCGAGCGTCTTGATAGTTTATCCATGAAAATCCTTGACCTAGAATTTAATTAACTTTAGCCGCTTTAAGCGCCTGATCAGCCAAAACAGCAGCAGGTTGATAACCAGGAATAATCTGTCCATTAGCCAAGATAATGGCCGGTGTACCCTGAATACCGATGTTTTGTCCTAAAGCATATTGCTTAGCAATGGGGCTGGCGCTGCAACTGGCTTTATCAACCTCTTTGCGCGCCTTGGCCAAATCCATTGCTTTTTGGCGATCTTTGGCACACCAAACGCTCTCTAAGATTTCAGCCGCGTGGCTTTTCAAGCCTTGACGGGGAAAGGCCAAATAACGAACCGCCACCCCGCGCTTATTCAGCTCTGGCACTTCATCGTGCAGCTTTTGGCAGTAAGGGCAGTCGGTATCGGTAAACACGGTAATGGTGGTTTTGGGATCTTTAGGGGAAAACACCACCATTTCCTGCTCTGACAGACCCGCAATAGTCTTAGCCACTGCCGTCTCTTGCGCCTGTTCGGTCAAGTTGACCACAGCGCCCTCTTTGTACTGAAACAAATAGCCTTGCAGCAAAAACTGTCCATCGGTGCTGGCATAAATCTGACGACCACCCTGCAAAGCCACTTGGTATAAACCGGCCACAGGGCTTTTACTGATGGACTCCACCACCATATCCGACTGTAAAGATTGCAGGGTTTTACGGATAGCTTGCTCTGGGCTGCTGGGGCTGTCTGCATAGGCTAAATGGGTACAACTCAGTAATGCTAAAGCAGTCCAAAACCCACGAATCACAGACATAAAGATTCCTCGTAAGGAGCGATTGATGGTTCAGAATATCACAGGGGTTGATCCTACGCGCCTTAGCCACGCGGATGATGTTTGGCATGCAGCTCTTGCAGACGCACGATGGCTATATGGGTGTAAATCTGTGTAGTGGAGAGATCGCTGTGCCCTAGCAACATCTGCACGGTTCTTAAATCCGCACCGTGATTTAACAAGTGGGTCGCAAAAGCATGTCGCAGTGTGTGGGGAGAAATGGTCACACTGATACCAGCCACTTTAGCGTGCAGCTTAATGCGATACCAAAAGGTCTGGCGGGTCATCTGCTCACCGCGTTGACTGGGAAACAAAACCTCAGTGGCTCCGTGCACTAGGTGCATTCGAGCCTCTTTGAGGTAACGCTCTATCCAGTGCAGAGCTTCGTCACCAAAGGGTAATAGGCGCTCCCGCCCACCTTTGCCGAAGATACGTAACACGCCTTGGCGCACACTGACCTGATCTAAGGTTAAGCTCACCAGCTCTGTCACCCGCAATCCGGTGGCATACAACAGCTCTAGCATAGCGCGATCTCTAAGCCCTAGAGGTGTATCCAAATCTGGAGCACGCAATAGAGCCTCCACATGGGCCTCAGACATTACTTTAGGTAAAGGTCGTCCCACACGAGGCATCCCCACGCGCAAGGTGGGATCTTGCTTAATCAGGTGTTCACGCAGCGCATAGCGATACAGCCCCCGCAATGCCGACAATAAGCGCGCCGTAGAGCGAGCGGTATAGGCTGCGTTCACCCGCCAAGCCAGATGATCCAAAATCTGTTCACGCTCAACCTGAATCAAACTCAAGCCTTGAGTATGTAGCCAAGCATTAAACAAAGCTAAGTCGCTGGAATAGGCCTGGCGTGTGTTTTCGGCTAACCCCTTTTCTAACCAAAGGCTGTCTAAAAACTGATCCACTAGAGGGTCATGTAGGGGGATTAGCTCTGGCATTAGCGGTAAAAAGTCCTTAGAAACAAAAAGCCCGTGTGGGCAACACGGGCTTTTTGTAGCTGAAAACGGGCAATCCGTAAATGAGGATCAGGCCAGTTTTTCTTTGATACGGGCCGCTTTACCAGACAGCTCACGCAGATAGTAGAGTTTGGCTTTGCGTACATCACCACGACGTTTGACGCTGATGCTGTCAACCAATGGGCTATAGGTTTGGAAGGTACGCTCAACGCCTACACCGTTGGAGATCTTACGTACCGTAAAGGCACTGTTCAGGCCGCGGTTACGCTTGCCAATCACAACGCCTTCAAAGGCTTGCAGACGCTGACGGTCGCCTTCCTTTACTTTTACTTGCACGATAACGGTGTCACCCGGGGCAAAAGCCGGGATTTCCTTAGTCATTTGTTCAGCTTCAATACGCTGAATAATCTTGTTGGTCATGCTCATGCTCCTTCAGGCTGTCTAATGAATGCAGCCATCGATACCTTAACTATCGTTCCGCTGGCGAATGTATTCATCCAGCAGCTTTTGTTCTTCTCCAGAAAGCGAGCGGCTATCCAGAAGATCAGCGCGGCGTTCCCAAGTCCGACCGAGGGACTGTTGTAAACGCCAACGCCGGATGTGTTCATGATTGCCGCTGAGCAGCACCTCAGGAACAGCCTTCCCCGCATACACTTCAGGGCGTGTGTAGTGGGGACAATCCAGCAAACCATCACTGAAGGAATCTTCTTCTGCCGATCCCGAATGCCCTAAAGCGCCCGGTAACAGCCGAGTGACGGCATCAATCAGTACCATGGCGGGTAGCTCACCCCCCGATAGCACATAGTCACCAATGGAACACTCTTCATCGACATGCGCTTCAATAAAACGCTCATCAATGCCTTCATAACGCCCAGCAATGAGGATTAATCCCTGCTGTTGCCCTGCCCAAGCCCGAACACGTTCTTGGTCTAAAGGGCGACCCTGAGGTGACAGATAAACAACGAGCGCTTGCGTACCCACCTGTTGCCGCACATCCATCAGAGCCCGTTCTAAGGGTTCAACTTTCATCACCATTCCGGGGCCACCCCCAAAAGGGCGGTCATCCACCGTTTGATGACGATCATCCGTATAAGCACGGGGATTCCAGCAATGCAGATTCAAAATTCCCTGCTTCACTGCGCGTCCGGTAATACCGTAGTCCTGAATCGCAGCAAACATTTCTGGGAACAAGCTAATCACATCAATCCGCATTTTGGGATTTGGCCTCAAACCTTAAAAGTCTGCATCCCAATCCACGTGCAGCTCACCTAGCTCTAAATCAACCCGTTGCACGCAGGAGTCGATGTAAGGCAATAGCCGTTCTCGATCATCTAAGCTGCCATCACAGGGCCGTACTACGAGTACGTCATTAGCTCCGGTTTCCAGCAGATGATCCACACGCCCCAAACATTGACCCGCTTGATCAATGACCCTCAAGCCTTCTAGCTGATGCCAGTAGTATTCTCCAGCGGGCAACTCAGGTAGTTCGTGTTTGGGAATATAAATTTCAAACTCGGCGTAGGTTTGTGCTAACTCGCGATCGTTAAGCCCTTTTAGCTTAACCACCAACACATTGCCTTGAACACGCCCACGGGCTACTTCAACGCGCCTAAGCTCGGTTCCGCGCCGTAACGTCCAGTAGCGGTAGTTCAGCAGATTGGCAATAGGATCAGTGTAAGAATAAACCCTCACTTCTCCACGAATGCCCTGAACCGATACAATCTTCCCCAGTACCAGCACATTATCAGTCACAGCAGGTACTGTTGTCATAAGGGTCAGGCTGCAGTCTTGGCCGCTTCTTTCAGCAGTTGAGCAACGCGCTCTGAAGGCTGAGCACCTTGGCTTAACCAGTAGCTAACGCGCTCTTGGTTTACGGACAGACGAGGCTCTGCACCCGCTGCAACGGGGTTAAAGAAACCAATACGCTCAACGAAACGACCGTCACGAGCATTACGGCTGTTGGTTACGGTCAGGTGATAGAAGGGGCGCTTTTTAGAGCCACCGCGAGCGAGGCGAATAGTTACCATATGAAGATAATCCTGTAGTGATGCGACACATCTGGAATACTTGGGCCTTATGAAGGCCAGAAGGCCGCGTATTTTAAGGATTATCCACCAGTTTGCAAATGGCTTTTCGGCTAGGCTTGATCAAAGATCAAGCCCATAGCCTGTTGATTTAGGCTTCAAGCCTTAGAGTTTCGGTAATCCGCCCCCCGGAAATAGGCTGCCCATACCACGCATCATTTTGCTTAAGCCGCCTTTTCCGGTAACTTTTTTCATCATTTTTTGCATCTGTTTGTGTTGCTTAATCAAACGGCCTACGTCCTGAATCTGTGTTCCAGAACCTAAAGCAATACGCCGTTTGCGCGAACCACTAACCACATCAGGGTTACGGCGCTCTTCAGGGGTCATTGAGTTGATGATGGCTTCCATTTGCCGGAATTGTTTCTCCGCCGCATCCTGCACGTTACCCATTTGGGATAAATTAACCCCACCTATGGAAGGTAACTTATCCATCATTCCGCCAAATCCGCCCATGCTTTTCATTTGCTGAATTTGGTCGCGGAAATCCTCTAGGTCAAAGCCTTTGCCTTTTTTCAGCTTTTGGGTGAGTTTTTGGGCTTTTTCCTTGTCCAGATTTTGCTCAGCCTGTTCGATCAGGCTCAACACATCCCCCATGCCCAAAATACGCGAGGCGACCCGATCCGGATGGAAAGGATCTAAAGCATCGGTACGCTCCCCCATCCCCACAAACTTGATGGGTTTACCCGTGATGGAGCGTACTGATAATGCCGCCCCGCCCCGTGCATCACCATCTACCTTGGTCAGAATAACGCCCGTCAGCGGTAGACTGTCGTTAAAGGCTTTAGCCGTATTGGCGGCATCCTGCCCGGTCATGGCATCTACCACAAACAGGGTTTCCACCGGCTTGATCAGGGCGTGTAGTTGCTCAATCTCCTGCATCATCTCGCCATCAACGTGCAGACGACCGGCGGTATCCACCAATACGACATCAATGAATTTAAGCTTGGCCTCTTGAATGGCTGCTTTGGCAATGTCAGCAGGTTTTTGATGGGCTTCTGAAGGATAAAACACTACCCCAACTTCTTGGGCTAAGGTTTCCAACTGCTTAATGGCTGCAGGACGATATACATCTACCGACACCACCATCACAGATTTTTTCTTACGCTCTTTTAAAAAGCGTGCCAGCTTACCCACGGTAGTGGTTTTACCCGCACCTTGCAGACCCGCCATCAGCACTACAGCAGGCGGTATTGCGTTGAGGTTTAGGTCTTCGTTGGATTTACCCATTAGGTCTTCCAACTCAGCCTT
This sequence comes from Azomonas agilis, assembly GCF_007830255.1. Classification (GTDB taxonomy): domain Bacteria; phylum Pseudomonadota; class Gammaproteobacteria; order Pseudomonadales; family Pseudomonadaceae; genus Azomonas; species Azomonas agilis. Next base: position 16,533 of record NZ_VLKG01000002.1, on the reverse strand, counting down.
AACAATTTTGATAAAGCTTTGACCTGGAGTCAGGCTTTTGGAAACCTCGGTACCAATAGCCCGCTCTTTGACCTTATTAATAAAGTCTTTAACGACGGGTAAGGCTACATCCGCTTCCAACAAAGCCATACGCACATCGCGCAGAGCATCTTTGATGTTGTCTTCGCTTAGTTTGGCCTTGCCAGTTACTTGACGCAGGGTTTGGGAAAGTCGGTCGCTCAGGTTGTCAAACATGGCCATTCCACGCAGGCTTTGGTGATGGATGAAGACGATTATAGAAGCTAGTGTCGACTTCAAGCATTAGGTTTTATGTTTTGTGCGCTTTATCGCTGTTGCACAAAGAACAATTTGTGCCAAACTCAAGACCCTTAAAAACATGCTTTCAGACTTATGCATTCTTTGCTACCCAGCCTTACAGCGGCCTGTCTTTATGCCGGTATCACGGGATATCAAGGCCTAAGACTGATACAGCACATTGCTCCTAATCGCTCTATTTTAGTATCCCTTGGCGGTCTAGCACTGTTGATGCATGTGGTGAGCCTTGCCCAGCATCTCTTTGTCCCTGCTGGATTAAATCTGAACTTTTTCACCGCCTCTAGCCTGATTGCAGCCTCTGTTGTTTCGCTGATTTTTTTGGCGATGCGCCGCCTACCCGTCGAAAACCTGCTACTGCCTTTGTTCCCTATGACGGCGCTGGCGGTGTTATTGGCACAGTTTGCACCCACTGGCACTGCACCGCCTATTGCAGAACAACCCGGCATGCTGGCCCATATTCTGTTTTCTATATTGGCTTACGGCATTTTTACTATGGCAGCACTGCAAGCCTTGCTGCTGTTGCTGCAAAATTTTGCATTAAAACGTAAACACCCTAACGGCATTATTCGTAACTTCCCGCCCCTACAAACGATGGAACATTTACTGTTCAGCTTTTTGTGGGCAGGCTGGATTTTGCTCTGTATTTCTTTGCTGTCAGGCTGGTTTTTCGTCGATAACCTGCTGGCTCAACACCTCGTACATAAGACGCTGTTATCGCTGTTCGCGTGGCTGGTCTTTGGTTTGTTATTGGCAGCTCACCACTATTTAGGCTGGCGTGGCCCAACGGCGATTCGCTTAACGCTAGGGGGCTTTTGTCTGCTGATGCTGGCTTACTTCGGTACCAAACTGGTACGCGAATTTATCCTGCATATCTAACCCAGATCATGCCTTGATAGCCCTAAACCCCTGAGTTAGGCACTCCTTGGTTTAGGGCTGATTCAAGGTTAGAGGGTCACAGACACCGCACCCGCTACCCGCTGAGCGCGCCCCCGTGCTTCCTCAATCGACTGATGACGCGCCAAAGCAACACCCATGCGCCGTTGCCCTTTCACCCAAGGCTTACCAAATAGGCGTAAGTTAGTATCCGGCTCGCTCAAAGCAGTGGCTAAGTTGCCAAAGCTCAAAGACTCGGACTCGCCCTCCACCAAGAGTACGGCAGAAGCGGATGGCCCAAACTGGCGGATCAAGGGAATGGGTAGACCCAAAATCGCGCGCGCATGTAAGGCAAATTCAGACAAATCCTGAGAAATCAGAGTCACCATGCCCGTATCATGAGGACGTGGCGAAACCTCGCTAAACCAAACTTGGTCGCCTTTGATAAACAGCTCCACACCAAACAGCCCGCGTCCACCTAACGCCTCGGTAATGCGTAAGGCAATACGCTCGGCTTCAGATAAGGCGGTGGCGCTCATCGCTTGGGGTTGCCAAGACTCGTGGTAATCCCCCTTGACCTGACGATGGCCAATAGGCGCACAGAAGCTGGTTCCACCCGTATGACGCACGGTTAATAGGGTGATTTCATAGTCAAACTCAATAAAGCCTTCTACGATGACACGGCCTTTCCCAGCGCGACCACCTTCTTGGGCATATTGCCAAGCCGTGGCTAAATCCTCTGGCCCTTTGAGGACACTTTGACCTTTACCCGATGAGCTCATAATGGGTTTGACAACACAGGGAAAGCCCAGAGTCTCCGCAGCTTTACGGTAGTCGGCTTCAGTATCTGCGAAGAAATACGGGGAGGTGGGCAAGCCCAATTCCTCAGCCGCCAAACGGCGGATGCCCTCGCGATTCATGGTCAAGTGGGCCGCACGCGCACTGGGGATGACGGTAAAGCCTTCGGATTCCAATTCCACCAAGGTAGCTGTGGCGATGGCTTCAATTTCGGGCACGATGTAGTGGGGTTTTTCTTGCTCAATCAACGCCCGTAACGCAGCACCATCCAGCATATCAATAACGTAGCTACGATGGGCCACTTGCATAGCCGGTGCATCGGCATAACGGTCAACGGCGATGACCTCAACCCCCAGACGCTGTAGCTCAATGACCAGTTCTTTTCCCAACTCACCAGAGCCACAAAGCAGAACGCGCGTTGCACTCACCGATAGGGGCGTACCTATATGGGGCATATCTTCCTCGGCAGGAGATTTTAGTAGTTAAAAATATAGGCTGCGCAGCATTAAACGCAGTATTTAATCTTCCTGTGGCTGCAACTCACGGGCATAACGCTGGGCGTTAAGGACGTAGTTTTCAGCACTTTTTTCTAGCATTTTTTTCTGCTCATCCGTCAGGGTACGCACCACTTTACCCGGAGAACCCATGACCAAAGAGCCATCAGGAATTTCTTTTCCTTCGGGGATTAGGGTATTAGCACCAATCAAGCAGTAGCGGCCAATTTTAGCGCCATTAAGTATGACCGCATTAATACCAATCAAACTATGATCCCCTACCGTGCAACCGTGCAGCATGACGTTATGGCCCACAGTCACACCTCTTCCTAGGGTTAAAGGCTGGCCCATATCGGTATGTAATACGCTGCCATCTTGCACATTACTGCGCTCACCAATATGGATCAGCTCATTATCGCCACGCAGTACAGTGTTAAACCAAACACTGGCTCCCGCCTCTAAACGCACTTTGCCAATTAGAGTGGCATTGGGTGCGATCCAGCTCTCAGGATGGGCTTCTACTTGGGCTTCGCCTAGACGGTATTTCACTTTCAGGATCTCCTCATAGCAGTTAGGGACAGTGAGGTAGGCTGCTGTAAGCATACCCCTGCATCACAGACTACATTGACCAGCTCAATGATCATCAAAGCGGTGAGTCCCCAGATTTTATAATTATCGTAGTAATAGCTCGGTACAGGCCAAGCTTGGCCCTGAGCATCCATACGCCACTGTATCTCTTGCGGCGGCTGGCAAAAAAACTTCAGCGGCACAAAAAATACGCTGGCGATTTCGGCATCATTGGGGCGGTATTCGACGTAGTTAGGCACCAACCCCACATAGGGCGTAACCTTGATGCCGTAACGCGATACTAAGGGGGTGAGCGATCCCATCATCTCAACCATACCGGGGGGTAAACCTACCTCCTCCTCGGCTTCACGCAAAGCGGTATGCTTTAAACTCAGATCAGTAGGGTCACGCCGACCACCGGGAAAAGCCACCTCACCGCTGTGGGTAGAAAGTCCGCTCGCCCTTAGGGTTAACACCAGTTCTGGTGAATCAGTGCGCGTGATCGGCATGAGTACTGCGGCTTCTGAGAAGCACCCCACTGGGCCACTACCCGGAGCGTAGTCCCGTACACGCTGGAGTAAATAATCCAACATGCCCAACTCCACGATTTAAATTCGTATTGGCATCATGGCACGAATACTTGAGGCTCCCAAGCCTTGAACTGTTCAATCGGGAGTCCTCAAAAGCAGCAGGCGCTATTATGTGATGGATTGACGAGCGATCTTCCGAGTCTCGGTCAAAATGCCGCGCAGGATATTCATCTCCAGCCGCTCAATATCAGCTCGTCCATACAGACGGCGCAAACGAGCCATCAAATGGCGCGGCCGCTCAGGATCAAGAAAGCGGATATCAATTAGTGTCTGCTCCAAGTGCTGATAGAACTGTTCCAACTCGTCAGCGGTAACGGGTTGAGTGTCAGGATCTGGGGTATGGACAGGCGCTACTGAGTCTTTCTCTGCGCTCAAAGCCACTAGACGCAGCTCATAGGCCAAAACCTGCACCGCTGCGGCTAAATTCAGTGAGGCAAAGTTGGGGTCTGAGGGAATATGAATATGGATGTGGCAGCGCTGTAACTCTTCATTAGTCAGACCGGCGTGCTCCCGACCGAACACCAAGGCAACTTCTCCGCCTTGCTGGGTACAGGCTCCACAACGCTCGGCAGCGGCACGGGGCTCTAATAGGGGCCAAGGAATATGCCGCTCTCGCGCGCTGGTTCCTAATACTAATTGACAACCAACCAGAGCTTCATCTAGGGAGTTTACTACCTGTGCTGACTGCAAAAGATCGGTTGCCCCGGAGGCACGAGCATCAGCAATTTCGCTGGGGAAAATCTCAGGCTGCACCAGCACAAGACGGGATAATCCCATGGTTTTCATGGCACGCGCTGCACCCCCAATGTTACCGGGATGACTGGTGTTCACCAAAACAATACGAAACTTGTGCAGCAAGGCAAATACTCTCAAACAGCAAAACGGAACGTATAAGCTTACTACAGTCCACGCGCTAACCCTTACCTGAAAACAGTATTCTGCTAGAATTGCCAGCTTTCTTTAAAAGCCCAGGTATACGCAACATGCAGCCCATGCTGAATATCGCGCTGCGCGCCGCTCGCGGCGCCGGTGAACTTATTGTTCGATCCATTGAGCGCCTGGATGTCCTCGCCATCAACGAAAAAGAGGCCAAGGACTATGTCACCGAAGTCGATCATGCGGCCGAACAAAGCATCATCGCTGCTCTGCGTAAAGCCTACCCCACCCACGGGATTTTAGGGGAAGAAACTGGCCTGCAACCGGGATCAGGGGATGGTGCGGATTATCTGTGGGTCATCGACCCTCTGGATGGCACTACTAACTTTATCCACGGTGTTCCCCATTTTGCCGTCAGCATTGCCTGCAAGTATCGCGGACGTTTGGAACATGCCGTAGTGCTCGATCCTATACGCCAAGAGGAATTCACCGCTAGCCGAGGCCGAGGCGCTGCGCTGAACGGTAAACGTCTGCGCGTCAGCAGCCGCAAAGGATTGGAGGGCGCTCTGTTAGCTACAGGCTTCCCCTTCCGCGAAGGACAGTTAGACTACCTAGACAGCTATCTAAATATGTTCCGCTCTTTAGTCGGCCAAACCGCAGGATTGCGCCGCGCAGGAGCTGCTAGCCTGGATTTGGCCTATGTGGCAGCAGGCCGCTACGATGCCTTTTGGGAGTTTGGTTTAGCCGAATGGGATATGGCGGCCGGAGCTTTGTTAATCCAAGAAGCCGGTGGACTGGTCAGCGATTTTACCGGCGATCACCAATTCTTGGAGCGTGGACATATTGTTGCGGGTAATACCAAATGTTTTAAAGCGGTGTTGACCAACATTCAACCGCACCTGCCTCCAGCCCTAAGACGCTAAGGGCTAGTCATAGTCATAAAAAAACGCCCTTCCGGGCGTTTTTATTACCTTAAGGCATCCTAAGGACGAGCATCTTCCGTCACCGGAGGCGGAATTAAGTCCTCACGGGTCAACTTCAGCTCAATCAAAGTGACGTTGGCCACATAGATAGACGAAGTGGTCCCCACCACAATGCCGATGAACAGTGCCAGCGAAAATCCCCACAGGCTATCACCGCCAAACAACATCAGCGCACCCACTACCAACAACGTGGAGATTGAGGTGGCCAAGGTACGCAACAAGGTTTGGGTGGTAGAGATATTGATGTTTTCGATCAGCTCAACTTTACGCAGTATGCGGAAGTTCTCCCGCACACGGTCGAATACTACGATGGTATCGTTCAGCGAATAGGCGATCATGGCCAATACCGCTGCCAATACCGTCAGATCGAAAGGAATGCCAAACAGGGAGAACACGCCCAGCACGATAATAGTGTCGTGAAACAGGGACAACACCGCGCCACAACCAAACTTCCACTGAAAACGGAAGGCCATGTATAACATGATGCCGCCTAAAGCCAGCAACATGCCCAAGCCACCTTGGTCGCGTAACTCCTCGCCGACCGCAGGGCCAACAAAGTCCACCCGCTTAACCGTAACCGGGTTACTGGGATCAGCCGCTTGCAGCACTTGAGCAATATGCTGACCTACCTTTCCATCGTCACCGGCCATCCGTACCACAACATCGGTGCTGACGCCAAAACTCTGCACCAGTGCGTCACCCAAGCCTGCTTGCGCCAATTGTCCGCGCAGGGTGTCCAGCTCAACGCCATGCTGATAACTCAGCTCTACCAAGGTACCACCGGTAAAATCCAGACCATAATTCAGCCCGCGAAAGACCAAACTCAGGACAGAAATAACCAATACCACTAGGGTGAAGCCCATGACAATTCGGCGCACACCCATGAAGTTAATCGTCGATTTCATCGGTTGCTTCCTCAGATCCACAGCTTCTTAATGTCACGACCACCGTATATCAGGTTGACCATACCCCGCGTTACCACCACAGCAGTAAACAAGGAGGTCAAGATCCCCAACGACATGGTGACGGCAAAGCCTTTTACCGGCCCTGTTCCCAAAGAGAACAGGATAGCCCCTACTAATAACGTAGTAAGGTTACTGTCCAAAATTGCGGAAAAGGCTCGATCAAAACCTTCGTGCAGCGCCCTTTGAATGGATATACCCCGAGCAATTTCCTCCCGAATCCGCGAGAAGATCAGCACATTCGCATCCACCGCCATACCGATGGTCAGCACAATACCCGCGATGCCCGGCAAGGTCAGCGTGGCCCCAAGCATGGACATTAGCGCCATTAGGCAGAACATATTAAACAGCAAGGCTAGGGTCGCAATTACTCCGAACTGCTTGTAAATTGCCACCATAAAAACGGCTACGAAAATAAAGCCCCAAACAGCGGACTGTAGCCCCAGCTCAATGTTTTCAGCCCCCAAGCTTGGGCCAATGGTGCGCTCTTCCGCAAAGTACATGGGTGCCGCTAAACCACCGGCACGCAGCAACAGAGCTAACTCCGAAGACTCACCCTGTCCATTCAGGCCCGTAATCCGAAATTGACTGCCAAGCTGAGATTGGATCGTGGCTAAACTAATGATCTTTTTGTCTTCTTGGAAGCTTTGGACGCTAACCTCTTTCTCTACACCATCCACCGTTTGGCGTACCGTCCGAGTAACTGGCTTTTGCTCAATAAACAGCACCGCCATGCTGCGACCTACGTTGGTACGGGTGGCACGGCTCATCAGCTCGCCTCCGTAGCCATCCAAACGAATATTGACCTGTGGGCGGCCATTCTCGTCAAAACTGGCTTGAGCATCACTGACCTGATCGCCGGTGATGATGACGCTCCGCTCCAATAAAGCAGGTGCTCGTCCTGACTCACGGAATTCAAAGCTTTCTGAGGTAGCGCGAGGAGCATCCGATGAAGCGGCTAAACGAAACTCCAAGTTAGCGGTTTTACCCAAAATACGTTTGGCTTCCGCTGTATCCTGAACACCAGGTAGCTCTACTACAATGCGGTCAGCCCCCTGACGCTGCACCAAAGGCTCAGACACTCCCAACTCATTGACCCGGTTACGCACGGTGGTCAAGTTTTGTTTGATGGAGTATTCCCGAATTTCGGCCAAGCGCGTTTCGGTAAAGCTCAGCTCCAGTACCTGCAAGTCATCTAAGGTGCGGGTGCTGAAGTTAAAGTCGTTGTAGTTATCACGAATCAGCTTTTGGGCTTTCTCTAACTGTGCTTCATCGCTAAAGCCCACGGCGATGCTTTTATCTTGCCCCGGTAAGCTGCGATACCGCACCTGTTCTTTACGCAACAGGGATTTGATTTCGTTCTCTTGGATATTCAGCCGCGTTTTAATGGCTTTATCCATATCCACCGCCAGCAGGAAATGCACCCCACCGGATAAATCCAAACCCAATTTCATCGGGTTAGCGCCAATGGCACGCAACCAAGCAGGCGTAGTAGGCGCCAAATTCAGAGCGACTACAAAGTCTTCACCCAGCGCTTTACGTACCACATCTTTAGCCGGGAGTTGATCGCTTTGCTTAACCAAGCGCAGTAAACCAGCCCGCCCCTGCTCCGATAAAGAAGTGGCTTTAACCTGAATACCTGCAGTCTCTAACGCAGAACGCGTCTGGTCTAAGTCTGCTTGGGTCACTGCCCGCGCACTGCTAGCCCCCGTAATTTGAATCGCAGGGTCGTCCGGAAACAAATTGGGTAAAGAATACAGACTGGCCAACAGCAGCACGACCAGTATCAAGACATACTTCCACAGAGGGTATTTATTAAGCATGACATAGCCCGCTTAACGACACGGGGCGCTCAATGCGCCCCGTTGAAATGAGAGGTTGAACACCTTAGATGGCTTTCAGCGTGCCCTTAGGCAAAGAAGCAACGATGGCTCCTTTCTGAATTTTCAGCTCAACCGTATCAGAGACTTCTACTACGACGAAATCATCAGCCACTTTAGATACGCGACCAGCAATACCGCCTGAAGTGATGACTTCGTCGCCTTTTTGCAGGCTGGCCAGCAGGTTTTTGTGCTCTTTAGCGCGCTTAGCCTGTGGCCGCCAGATCATAAAGTAGAAAATCACCATGAAGCCAACCAGCATCAGCAGGCTCATCATCTCGTTACCAGGCGCAGCAGCAGGTGCGGCAGCCTCTTGAGCATGGGCAGCGGAAATCAGAAAACTCATGTACTACTCCTGTTGCATAACGTACTTAGGTACTTACTTGAATCAAGAAAGCCGGACTTCTTCTTATCTATTTATACCAGTGCTGGTGTGGGTAATCCGCGCTTGGCATAGAAGCTGTCGACAAAGGCAGCCAATGTACCCTGTTGGATAGCATCCCGTAAACCAGCCATTAAATACTGGTAATAGCGCAGATTATGGATGGTATTCAGCATGCTCCCCAGCATTTCACCGCACTTATCCAGATGATGCAGGTAAGCACGGGAGAAGTGTTTGCAGGTATAGCAATCGCAGGTAGGATCTAAAGGGGTATCGTCGTGCTTATGGGCTGAATTGCGGATTTTCACTACACCAGTATCGGTAAAAAGATGGCCATTGCGGGCATTGCGGGTCGGCATGACACAATCGAACATATCAATACCGCGGCGCACAGCTTCTACTAAATCCTCAGGCTTGCCTACGCCCATTAAGTAACGCGGTTTGTCGGCTGGCATCTGCGGCGGTAGGAAATCCAAAATGCGCAGCATGTCCTCTTTAGGCTCGCCTACGGACAGACCACCAATCGCCAATCCATCAAAGCCAATCTCGCACAAACCCTCCAAGGAGCGCATGCGCAGAGACTCGTGCATACCACCTTGCACAATGCCAAACAGAGCCGCTGGATTATCAGCATGAGCCTGTTTAGAGCGCAGCGCCCAACGCAAAGATAACTCCATCGACTGGCGGGCGGTGGCTTCATCGGCAGGATAGGGGGTGCATTCGTCAAAGATCATTACCACATCAGAGCCTAGGTCACGCTGCACTTGCATGGACTCTTCCGGCCCCATAAACACTTTGCGCCCATCCACCGGCGAGGCAAAGTACACGCCCTCTTCCTTAATCTTGCGCAGCGCCCCCAAGCTAAAGACTTGAAAGCCGCCGGAGTCGGTCAAGATAGGCCGCTGCCACTGGGCGAAGTCGTGCAAATCACCATGCGCGCGAATAATGTCGGTACCGGGTCGCAACCACAGGTGAAAGGTATTGCCCAAAATAATCTGCGCACCAATGGCTTCCAGATCGCGGGGTAACATGCCCTTAACTGTGCCATAGGTACCTACAGGCATAAAGGCTGGGGTTTCCACCACACCACGCGGGAACACCAAACGCCCACGCCGCGCTCGACCCTCGGTGGCCAGCAGCTCGAAGCTCATGTGACACTGACTCATGAATGATCCTCTGGGCCACGGGCATTTGGGTTGCGAAGCACCAGCATGGCATCCCCGTAGCTGTAAAAACGGTAGCCCTGAGCAATAGCCTCAGCATAAGCCTTCAGGGTTTCGGAATAACCAGCAAAGGCCGACACCAACATGATGAGGGTGGATTCAGGTAGGTGGAAGTTAGTAATCAGCACGTCCACCACATGAAAAGGCTTACCGGGATAAAGAAAAATATCGGTATTTCCCGTAAAGGGTTTTAACTCGCCATCGCGGGCAGCGCTTTCCAGTGAGCGCACGCTGGTAGTCCCCACGGCAATCACACGCCCGCCCCGCGCTTTGCAGGCTTTAACCGCCTCAACCACCTCTGCGCTGACATTCAGCCATTCAGTGTGCATAAGATGCTCTTCCAGCCGCTCAACCCGCACCGGTTGAAAAGTACCCGCCCCCACATGCAAGGTCACAAAAGCTGTTTCCACGCCTTTAGTCATCAAGCTTTCGAGTAAAGACGGGTCAAAATGCAGTCCTGCAGTAGGAGCCGCAACAGCACCCGCGTGACGCGCATAGACGGTCTGATAACGCTCTCGGTCGCTATCCTCATCTAAGCGCTCCATGTAAGGAGGAAGCGGCATATGGCCTATACGATCTAGCAAAGGCAATAAAGGCTCATTAAAGCGCAGCTCAAATAAAGCCTCTTGACGGCTCAAAACTTCCGCTTCGGCACAACCGTCCAACAAAAGGCGCGATCCTGGCTTGGGAGATTTGCTAGAACGTACATGGGCTAAAGCTCGCTGCTCATCCAATACCCGCTCAATCAGGATCTCTAATTTACCGCCGGTGGCTTTTTGCCCAAACAAACGGGCTGGAATCACGCGGGTATCATTAAACACCATCAAATCCCCGGGCTGAACGTAATCCAGCACATCAACAAATTGATGGTGTTCTAAAGCCCCGGTTACTCCATCCAGTACCAACAAACGACTGGCCCTACGCTCGGATAAGGGATAACGGGCAATTAAGGATTCGGGTAAATCGAAGGAAAAGTCAGCGACGCGCATGTAGAAAATCGGGTACTTGCTTAAAGTCGTACAGCTTATCTGAAAGACCGCTTAATAACCACGAGAACTGATTGACCTTTAGTACATTCATCTCTATACTGCGCGCCCACAGTGCCTCGGTGGCGGAATCGGTAGACGCGGCGGATTCAAAATCCGTTTCTGGAGACAGAGTGAGAGTTCGAGTCTCTCCCGGGGCACCACTTAATCTTCTCAAGCCTTCCCCAAACCTCCAAAATCCCTAGAAGAATCAGCCCTTGAGCGATTTTTAGTTCCTAGGTATTCCCCAAACTTCCCTTGTAAGCCCAGAAGATTGTGAGTAGATTCGTGAGTAGACCGAGTTCGGTCATTAAATCTACTCACACCCAGACTGCTCATGGCGCTTTCAGACAGCTCAATCCGCACTGCCAAGCCCAAGGCCAAGCTGTATCGGTTGGCCGATGCCAACGGGTTATGTCTGGAAATCACACCCAGCGGCTCCAAGCTGTGGCGCTACCGTTATCGCTTCAATGGCAAAGCCAAAATGCTGGCTTTAGGTGCCTACCCAGCAGTTACCCTCCAAAGAGCCCGCCAACTACGCGATGCTGTACGCCAGACCTTAGCTGAAGGCAAAGACCCAAGCCTTGAGCGACAAGCCGAAAAGGAAGCTCAGCAACTAGATGGCCTCACCTTTAAAGAGTTGGCTTTGGAGTGGCACTCCTACCGCGCTCCACGCTGGGCTCAATCAACGGCTGATAAGACGGCTGCTTATATAGCTTCAGACCTTCTACCTGTTTTAGGTCATCGACCCGTCAAAACCATTACCCGCCCTGAACTGGCGAGTTTGGTTCGAGGTATTGAGGATCGAGGGGCTTATAATGTCGCCAAGAAAACCCGCCAGTGGCTGAATCAAATTTTTCGTTTCGGATTAGCTAAGGGCAGTGTCGAATCAAACCCTGCAACAGACCTTGATGTAGTTGCAGCTCATGCGCCCCCTACCCGCCATCACCCCAGCATTCCCTTTACTGAACTCCCTGAACTACTCAAGCAGATAGACCAAGCGAATATCCATGTGATGACTCGCTACGCCATCCGACTGCTGATGCTGACAGGGGTTAGACCGGGCGAACTAAGGGCCGCGCCTTGGTGTGAGTTTGATCTGGATGATGCTGTCTGGACGATACCCAAAGAACGCATGAAAGCCCGCCGCCCTCATACTGTGCCTTTATCCCATCAGGCACTCGCTATTTTGGGACTGCTACGCGAAATCACCGGAGGTTATAAGCTGGTGTTTGCAGGGCGTAACAATGCCAATCGCCCCATGAGTGAGAACACGGTAAACAAAGTCTTGGCAGAGCTGGGCTATAAAGGCCGCCAAACTGGACACGGCTTTCGCCATTTACTGAGTACCGAACTCAATAGCCGAGGCTATAACCGAGACTGGATTGAGCGCCAGTTGGCTCATGGCGACCAAGACGAGATCCGCGATACCTACAACCATGCCGCCTACTTAGAGCAACGCCGCCAGATGATGCAGGAGTGGGCAGACTCAATAGATGCCCTCTGTGCTGGGGGCAATATTGTGAGTATTCGGCGTGCCTGACCCCCATCCTAGAGCCTTAACTCCCACAATACCCCCTTCACTCGATATGGAAGCGGGTTTTAGGGAGGAATGAAAGGAATGGAGCTGCGTGCCGGTCGCATAGCCTTGAGCCAAATTGTTGATGAGTGGCTAGAGCACCAGCCTCTTAACCCTCGCCTGTTAGCAACCGAACTGGCGGAACTCATTCGCTCCCTCAGTAAACCGGGCACTCTGCTACCGGCTGACTGTGCCCTACTGGTTGGCCCCTCTGACGTACAGGCTAAACCCGATGCACTCACCCTATGGGGCATCGCCGAATACTTTGATGCTCTTGGCCAAGGACGCACCCCAAGTACGGTGGCCACCACTCAGGGGAGAGCCCGTGCCAGTGCTGTCCTAGTAGCCCGTTACTGGATTGACCGACTGGTTAAAGAAGCCACCGACCGCGCTCTGATCGCCAACGGCCTCATGCACAGCATGACCGCCAGCGCCCCCACGCAGGGCAACACGGCCTTAGCCCAAAATAGCCCGCAGTTCATCTCAGGCAGTGACCCCACCTGTTTAGCCATTCGTGAACACCAGCAACGTGCAGAAGGTGAACACACGGCCAGCCAACAACTGGACACCGAGCGCACAGCCCGCCACAACGCTGAGTTAAAAGCCCAAAGTCTCAAAGAAGCCTTGATCGGTCGAGATACCCAGCTTCAGCAGATTGCTGAGGAAAAGGAGCATTGGCGTAGAGCGCTGATTGAAGAACGACGCAGAACTACCCAGCTCCAAGCTGTGCTGGATCAATACGCCGGGATCGTGGCCTTTATGAATCCCGATAATCCGTTATCGCCTCCTGAAGGTCGCCGCCTTGTCAGCGCATGGTGTGACCTCACGGAAAACGGCACCTTGGATCTGGTCACCGACACCGGCATCGGCCTCAAAGTCCATTGCCAGCGCTGGCTCGACCAACACTTTGGCCAGTCCCTCAACTCGGTGGTATCGCGTTTCACTTGGGCTTTGGGCTGGCCTGCGCGTAAGAGAGGGGGCGCAGTTGCCCGCTATCCCGAAAAAAAGATGTAACACCTTTCCAAGCCCGATGTGCTTTCGCCTCTAGCAGTTATCCACAGCCAAAATCCTGAAAGGTGTCACACCTTTACTGGAAGCTGTGACCTGTTTCGCCTGCACTGCACTCGCCAAGATGACGGCCATGTTCCCAACACCACCCAACAAGGTGCTAAACATGCCGACCATTGCCCTACCCTTGCGCCAACAGCGCGAACCCCAACGCGAAGCCTCAACCCCAAAAGAGCTGGCCCCAGTCCGCCGCTTTATCAAACTGCCCGCAGTCCGGGAACTAACCACCCTCTCCACCTCGGAGATTTACCGCCGGATTTCCTTAGAAGCCCTCCCTAAGCAAGTCATGTTGGGGCCAAAGTCTGCGGTTTGGATTGAGGAAGAAGTCGTCGCGTGGGTGGAAGCCCGTATTGCTGAGCGTCACGATAACGAGGTGGCTTAAATGGCAGTCATAAAAAAGGCTGCCAGTCAGAGCAGCCTCATTAAAACAATCAGCAAATTGCACAGCCAGTATAACCAAAACCCTGTGGATGTGGGGTTGCTGGTGCCCTGTTCAGACTCGCTTACGCTGATTGGCACTGCTGTTTCGGTTCAGCGCTTCCCAGCCCTTACAGGCCAAGGCCACATGCTTGGGGATCATGGCCTTGCCACTGCTGTAGGCGGTAATGGTGCGCCGAGTAAAACCCAGTTCCTCCGCTGCCGTAGTCAGCGACAGACTGTTAGCCGACATCCATTGGCGAAAGGCTTGGGTCGGCATCACTTCTCCCGCTTGCTCCAAGGCCAATCGGTACAGCGTAGTGGCTGCCAGTTCCAAGTCATCGCCCCATGTCACATCAAAGCCCCAATCCCCAATCTGGGCTTGAGCAAACCGCTCCAAGTCTTCCAAGGGTTTGAGGATGGTAAAGCTCTGAAGGTAGTCCAGCAGATCAAGGGTATAGGTCTTGCTGTTGCTGAACTCAATCTGGAGTTTGTGCTGCCCTGCAATGGGCTGAACGCGGGTAATACGCGGATTACGAGTAGTCATTGCTCATGTCCTCATCAGAGCCGACTACCGACTCATCAGGCTCTTTTACTGGCAGAACCCCGTTTGAGCTTAGAGGCATGGCGTTCCCCTTGGGCATTAGCCACCACCAGATACAAAGCCTCATTCAGGCGCGTTTGCCAACCGGGGCCGGTGTCTTTGAAGAAGTCGAGCACCTCTCTATCTATGCGTAAGGTTACTTGGGTTTTAGGGTTTATTTTGCGCGGTCTGCCTCGGCGGATCAGCGTTTCCCCTTGGAGTAAGTCCGCTTCGGCAATCCAATCATCTGTAATTTCGGGTGCATCGTCTGGATCAACCCAAGAGATGTCTGATTTTTCGCTGCTCTTTTTCATGTGTGTGCCTCATGGAGATGATACGGCGCTTCTGGCCACGCGGTGTCCAAGTAACGAAAACCAACCGTCCTTCATACCATCCAACTGTGTTATAGCGGTCTTCGCCATAATCAGCTCGATCATCCCGTCTGGTCAGATGTTTACCTTGGAAAATCTGGCCCGCTTTACTGAAATCCAGCCCTCGATCCTCCAAAGCTTTAGCCGCTTTTGCGGGATCAAATTCAATATCTATAGCCATATTTCTGTAACTACAAAAATAGTCTACGGCTGTACGCTACATAGAGCAACCTTGACCAGCACAGGCCACCCCCGCTACTCTGTGCCTGCCCTTGTGAAAGCGACAGGGGACGGGTTTAGCAGCCCGAACAAATCAAGGCGCAACAGCGCCCCAATGACCATTGTGTGGCGTTTTTTTATGCCTGCAATGTTTCGTCATGGCGGCTGTGCGTGGGAGGCGCTTGCGCCTGCCGGGTGCCTTGATTCCCGGTCTGCTAACCCGCGTACAGCTGCCACCCAAAATCGTTTAGCAGCGATTCGTGGCAGCTCCATTAATCAAGGAGCTACACCCATGACACTACGTCATATCCTCAGCCTCAATCCGTCCAAAATTCGGGCAATCGCCCATCGGCGCATGGCCTTAGCTGCCTTACACGCTGATTCCTCCCTCTCTACCCGCCTTAATCGCTACAACGACCACATGAACAAGGCCCGCGCGCTGGAAACCCTAGGAGGTGTTCAGTGAAACAGCCTGTTTTTAGTGCCGCTCAAGTAGCTGATGAAAGCCTAGAAACCGTCCGTTATGGCGTAGAGCACACCCGCTGGCTCACGGCATTGATGGCGGCTATTCCGGCGGTACTGGATGCCTCATCCCCCGCTGAAAACCGTATGGACGTAGCCAAGGATCTGGCCCGCTTGGGGCATTACTTGGCCCACGACTGTTCTCAGTATTTAAACGCTGAATCAGAGCGACTGGATAACGCCCTAAACGCCGTACAGGAGGTGAAGTAATGAGCCGCCTGCGTGAGTTACTGGTGGATCTGGACAGCATCGCCCCAGCCTTTAGAAATACCCCACTAACCACTGAGCAGACCGAGCGACTGCAACGTATTACACAAGCAGCGGATTCATGCTTTGGCACCCTGACTACGGGTGTTTCTGCCATTGGCTGGTGCATCGCCAGTGCCGCCCACAACCAAGACTTTGGCTTAAATGCCGATGAGCTAATGAGCCTTGGCTGGTTACTCCAAGAGCTGGGTAACCTCAGTCTGGTGATGACGGATTTAAGCCGAGGTGCTGAAGAACGTCTGAGTCTGGCTCAAGCGCTGGAGGTGACTCCATGAGCCGCCCTCCGATCAATCGCCGCCACAATGATGCTTTGGCTTATGAGCGGGCCAATACCCTGACCTGTGCCGGACTTGGTTTAAGCGCCATTGCTGATCTGCTGGGGGCCGATGGTAGTGAACACCACCTGCATCATGAATTGGAAAGCGGTTTAGCTAATGCAGCCAAAGCCCTAGCCGTGCTGGTGCAACAAACAGGTTATGAGCTGTGCGACCAGTTTGACCCTGATCTGCTGAACGCCCCCACCGAGGACTAACCATGAC
>NZ_VLKG01000001.1 GCF_007830255.1 Azomonas agilis | reverse complement strand
GTATATGGACTCTCCCCACAAGTAGTGAGCAAAGCTTTGCTTTTGCACCTGTCGTCAGCGCGGTTGCATTCGTATATCCGGCCTGTTCTGGGCGCTTACGCCCTGGCCATGCTGTAGTTCGCGCAGCGGGGGCCAAGCGTTCAATCGATCACGGGGATCATCATTGTTATCGGCCTTGTTCCGCTGCAGGACTCGCCTGTTCCGACAGTGCTGCTGTTCACCACAACCACCAGAAAACCATCACATCTTTACTGATTACCCCCGCCGTTAGGCGAGCTTTGTGCTCTGCCAGTTGCCATTGAACCGCCGCTCGTGGCACCAAACTGCCCAGCAGATCCGTACCAGCTTGTTGGCCAGGGCTACCGCCGCTTTGTTGTGGCCGATCCGCGCTGCTGTTTCTACAACCCATCGCTGTAAGTGCGTTAGCTTCTCCGGCGTGCGCGCCTGGCAGCGTTGGGCAGCCAGCAAGGCGGCTCGGGAGCCATGGATCAACAGGGTGCGCACATAGACGTTGCCCTGTCGGCTGATATGGCCGAGTTTGCGGCGGTCGCCGCTACTGAACTCGCGTGGCGTCATGCCCAGCCAAGCGCTCAGTTGCCTGCCGCTGGCAAAGCGTTCTGGTTTTCCAACAGCGGCGGTCAGGGCGCTGGCGGTCAGCAGGCCAATGCCACTGACTTCATCCAGTTTGCGTACGACTTCGTCGGCGGCGTGCCAGCGCTTGAGCTGTTGCTCGCACTCGGACATGCACTGCGCGTACAGGTTGATCTCGGCCAGAACAATCTGCAGTTGAGGCCGCAGCAGTGCCAGCTCAGGCCGCTCGATTAGCTCATGCGCGGCGCGCAGAAACGTGGCGGTGCTGCTGGGCGCTTCAATCCCCGCCTCACGCAAGAAGCCGCGTAGCAGGTTGATACGCTGGGTACGGCTCTTCTTCCAGGTTTCACGCAGGCCATGCAGTTGCTGCACCTGCTGTTGTTCGTGGGTTTTTACCGGCACTGGATGAATATCGCGACAGCGGGCCGCTTCGAGCATGGCATCGCAGTCGTTGCGATCAGTCTTGTTGCGCCGGCGATAGGGCCGCACGTAGCGTGGATGAATCAACATCACTGCATGCCCCTGTGCTTGCATCGTGCGCCCCCAATAGTGAGCGGTGCCGCAGGCTTCCATCACCCATTCGACGGGCTCGCTCTGCTCCTGTATATATTGCCGAAACGCCACCCGGTTCAGCCGTTTACGCTGCACCACTTGGCCAGAATGGACACTCTCAGCAACTTGGTAAATGGACTTGGCCAGATCAACTGCGATGCGCTTCATCACTGCTCTCCCACTCAGCAAACGTCGTTACTTCGGTATAGAACCGTGGCGTGGGGAGAGCCCATTACAGCATTCAAGCCGATGCCGCTTCGCGGCACGGCTTAACTCAAGCGTTAGGCAAAGGAGCCTGTCCCATGGAAAAAATACCCAACGCAAAAGTATGGATTCTTGGACGAGAATACTTAGAGGCCGCCGAGAGCCTCGTCAAAGAGATGAAGCTTTGGCCGGCCGCAGTTCTGGCCGCACTATCAATCGAGATTTTTCTGAAGTCATTTCTCGCACAAGAAGACAAACATGGATACCCCAGCACACAGCGCGGGCACCCACTAACCGACTTATTCTCCAAGATAGATGTTGCAGATCAGGCTGAAATCATCAGATTCTCAAGTCAAATAGATTCGACATACGACGTTCGTGCTTCTCTTGCAAAATTCAACGACATATTCACTGTTGCTCGATATCGCTATGAAAGAGAGGCCGTGAAGAGTGTTGGGAACGACATCGTGATTTTTGCGTGTCATTTGTGTGACGCTATACTCGAACTCGGAAAAAGTAGAGGGGTATGAATTCGCCTAACAATTCCGTCGAGAGGGACCGCCTACAAGCTACGCTTGTAGGTTCCCTTCACGGCTTCGCCGCTTCGGCGGCCCCTCACGTCAAACGTTAGAGTGCAGTGAAGGGAAAGGATATCGTGTACGAATTTAAAGATAAGACATATCTAATCACTGGTGGCACAAGTGGCATGGGCCTGTCTGCTGCCAAACAAATCTCCAAGGGTGGCGGTCGCATCATAATTACCGGCCTAAACCCAGAACGTCTGAACGCTGCGCAGCAAGAACTTGGGAGTGACGCTGTCGTACTGGAGAATGACTCAGGCAGTCCAACAACTGGTACTGATCTTGCCAGTCAGGTAGAGAAGATTGGCAGATTGGACGGCCTTTGGCTCAATGCAGCGATTGCGCGAATTGGGCCTCTTGAGGAAATCACTGTCCCCACGTACAACCAGATCATGGATATAAATGTACGCGGCCCCTTGCTTCAACTTGCTGCGCTGTCGGCACTGATCAACGACAATGGCTCTATTGTTGTTACTGCATCTAGTTCTGTCTATGAGGGAGCGGCCGCAACGAGTCTATACGCCGCATCAAAAGGGGCATTGCTGGCCGCTGCCCGCTCTTGGGCAAGTGCCGTTGCTCATCGTGGGATTCGAGTAAATACGCTTGTACCCGGGCCAATCGCAACGAACTTTAGAAGTTTTCTCCCAGATGAAGCGCGCGAAGGGTTCGAGAGCTTTGTAGTAAATCAGGTTCCCTTACAGCGAGTTGGAACATCAGAGGAGGCGGCAGCCGTGGCACTATTCCTTTTGTCCAATGCCTCTTCCTATGTAACGGGCAGTCAGTATGCAGTCGATGGTGGATTAATCATGCAGTAATCGGGCTGCACTCTAACAATTCATATATGGACTCCCCCCACAAGCAGTGAGCAATAGCTTTTCGAGCGCGGTTACACTCGTGTATCCGGCCTGTTGCGAGCTCAGTACTCTGGCCATTCTGTAGTGTGCGCGTGGTCAATCGATCATAAGGGTCATTGTTGGCCTTGCATTACTGCAAGAGCGATGATTAAGACTAGGATTGAAATAAATACTGCTAAAAATAAAACAGCCCACAAAAACAAAACGGCATAGTCGGTCGAGGACTATGCCGTTTTTGTGCATCAAGCCAAACTTAGTGCAGTTTCAGGCGCGGCTCTGTACTACGGCCAATACGGTCGCTTAATACTAAGAGCAGGGTACGGAAGGCTCCGTACAGAGCGACTTGGTGCATACGGTACAGAGAGATGTAAAACATACGGGCCAGCCAGCCTTCCAGTTTTACATCGCCCATTAGGTTGCCCATCAGGTTGCCTACGGCGCTAAACAGAGACAGCGAAACCAATGAGCCGTGGTCGCGGTATTTGTATTTGAGCAGCGGTTTGCCTTCTAAGCGACCGATCAGGGATTTGGTCAGCATAGAGGCTTGTTGGTGAGCAGCTTGAGCACGAGGCGGTACGTTACGCTCATTACCTTCAGACAAAGGACAGGCAGCACAGTCGCCAAAAGCAAAGATATTATCGTCCAGCGTGGTTTGCAGGGTTTGACGCACGATCAGTTGGTCAATACGGTTGGTTTCCAAGCCGGCGATGCCTTTCATCTGGGCATGACCGCGAATACCGGCAGCCCAAACTTTCAGGCTGGCTGGAATGAAGCGGCCATCAACGATCTTCATGCCCTCAGCAGTAACCTCTTGTACGGGGGCGGAGGTGAGGACAGTCACACCTAGCTTTTCCAGTGTCTCGTGGACGGGTTTGCTGATGCGATCACCCAAAGCAGGCAATACCTTGGGGCCGGCTTCAATCAGGGTAATGTCCATATTTTCTGGACGGATTCCTTTCAAGCCATAAGCGGCCAGTTCACGAGCCGCATGGTGCAGTTCAGCCGATAGCTCAACACCGGTAGCACCGGCCCCTACGATGGCAACACTGATTTTGCCTTCGGTTTGTTCTTTGTGGGTGGAGTGCGCTGCCAGATAGTGGTTTAGCAGCATTTGGTGGAAATTAACTGCTTGTTGCAGATTATCTAGGAAGATGCAGTGTGCAGCAGCTCCTTGGGTACCAAAGTCATTGGTGCGGCTGCCAACGGCCAATACGAGCGTATCGTAGTCTAATGAGCGTGGAGGAACGACCTCTTCGCCTTTATCGTTTTGAATCGCCGCCAGTTGAATTTGCTTAGCGTCGCGATCAAGGCCACAGAAGGTACCGATTTCAAAATTGAAGTGGTTCCACTTAGCTTGAGCCACGTAGTTCAGCTCATTTTCTGAGGTGTTCAGGGAACCAGCGGCAACTTCGTGCAGCAAGGGCTTCCAAAGGTGGGTGAGGTTTTTGTCTACCAAGGTGATGGTAGCTTTGCCTTGTTTACCCAGAGTGCGACCTAAGCGTGTAGCCAGTTCCAATCCACCAGCACCACCGCCAACAATCAGGATTCTATGAGCCATAACAATCAAATTTCCTTTAGGTTCAGAGTTGAATAGGCCGGTCACATCGCTTTGGGACATGACATGGCTAGAAGAAAAGGCCTGAGGAAGATCCCATGAAAGTGGGCGTACCGACCAGCATCCAAGTGCCGTATTTTAGGTTTATGCCCGTAGTTCTTAAGTCTCTCGTAAGCAAGTCGAATGCCACTTATTTGTTTAAATACTGCGTCAAATAAGCGCTAGGAATATTTGGATTGAATGCAGGAAAATATGCAGTTGGCTGGAGATAGCGGCACTTATTGACGCGCGGCAATAGGTCGCAAATCCAAGATTGGGATGGCTTAGGGGGGAATATTAGACCATTGGCTAGTATGGAAGCCGAGTAGATCCTAAAAAAGTTTGATCTAAATCAAATAAAAGCGCCCTATTGTGGAGCGCTTTTTTGAAATTAACCCTGCAATTTATAGGAAATTGAGCACTCTTGGTGCGATCGTTGTATGGCTTTTTATATAGATATTAAGGTTTGGGTAACTCGTAAGGGTACACGCGATTAGCCTGCATAAAGTAACCCGTTTCAGCCAGTTCACTGCTGGTTTGCTGTACTTTTAACGGGCCTTCAATCCAAAAAGGTTGGTATAGAGCCTCCTGTACTACCCCGGGAGAAACCTGAACATACACAATTTGGTTGGAGGGTGGCGGGGGTACATGAATACAAGCACCGAAATAAGGCACTAATAGAAATTCAGTAACCCGCTGCTGCGTGTCGTAGCTCAGAGGCACCATATAGCCGGGGAGCTTGATGGTTTGCCCCTCAAGCTCCGCAACTACAGGGGCATTGGTTAGAGTTTGGGCCATTCGAGGGCCGGTTTCTCCTCCATCGTGGGACACTAACGGTTGGCCTAGAGGCTTAGCATGGGCGGGAACCATTTCTGCCCACGCCAACGCACGGGGCGGCTCTGCGGCCCAGAGGTTGGGAGCCAGCACCAGATACAAGAGGATGGGTAGCAGCAAAGGCAACATGAGTGAAAAGCTTCCTCTAAGAGTGAATGGACAGACCATCCGCCAATGATTGACGGTAAGCACGCCAAGCCGGAATTAGGCCCATCAGCCAAGCCGCACTGAGGACTGTGCCCAATAAAATGAGCTCGTAGGTGCTTGGCCAAGCTAAGGGTAGGTAGAGCCCATAATGTGCTTGTACTGCATCTTGGGCCAGCCAAATGCCCAGGGATACCAAGGAGCATCCCGCCAAGATGCCCAAGGCGGCTAGTGCTAAAGACTCAAACATCAAGAGTCCCGCAATATGCCAAGGGCGTGCGCCTACGGAGCGTAAAATCGCCATCTCTCGCCGCCGCTCGTTTAAGCTGGCCAGAATCACTGTCAGCATGCCCAGTAGTCCAACAAAGACGACACACAGCGAGATTAGAAATAAGGCTTGTTCTGCGGTACTCATCAAACCCCAGAGTTCTTGCAAGGCGACACCGGGCAAAATAGCCAGTAAGGGTTCGCCCGAGTATTGGTTGATATCGCGTTGCACCGCAAAGGTGGCAATCTTGGAGTTCAATCCCAATAAAAAAGCAGTAATAGCCTTGGGCGTGAGGGCTAACTGACGGGCTTGATCGGCGCTGATACGCTGGGCTGCGGAGGGCATACCACCTTGCCAATCAATGTGCATCGCTTCAATGCCGGACAGTGGGACATGCAGGGTACGATCTACCGGTGTTCCAGTAGGCTTTAAAATCCCCACCACCCGAAAGGGCTTATCCTCGTGTTGCACTAAGCTGATGGTGGCTACACCGTGGGCTAACACCAACGACTGATCTAAGCGGTAGTTCAGGCTTTTAGCTACCTCAGATCCGAGCACTACTTCAAAGGGATCTTCAGCAAAGGCGCGCCCTTCAGCTAGCTCTAACGCTTGATTTTGCCCGTAGCGATAATGCTCAAAATAAGCTTCGGATGTGCCTAATACACGATAGCCGCGGTGGGAGTCGCCCAAGGATAGAGGAATGGCCCAGCGTACTTGGGGATGCTGAGCGTAGTGCTGGAAGCTTTCCCAGCGGATATTGTTGGTGGCATTACCAATCCGGAACACTGAATACAGCAGCAAATTCACCGAGCCGGAGCGCGCACCTACCACCAGATCTGTACCGCTGACCGTACCGGCAAAGCTGGCTCTGGCTTCAACCCGTACTCGCTCCACGGCCAATAGCAGGGCTACGGATAAGGCGATGCTGCACAGGGTTAATAAGGCGGTGAATCGGCGGTTTAATAAACTAGCCCACGCTAAACGCAATAAATACATCAGCAGGCTCCCACAACAGGGTGCGCCTGATTCAATTCAGGCAAAGATAGGCTGCGTTGAAAGAGCGGAGCCAAGCTCAAGTCATGACTCACAAACAGCAAGCTGGCTTGCACAGCTTGGCATTCAGAAAATAACAGCTCCAGAAAAGCAGCCCGGCTGTCAGCATCCAGCGCAGAGGTGGGCTCATCGGCAATAATCAGCTCCGGTTGGCCGATCAGGGCGCGCGCGGCGGCTACGCGCTGTTGTTGACCTACTGACAGGCTATCTGCCCGCTGTGACCAAAGAGGGCTGGGCAAGCCCAAGTGTTGCAGCAGATGCTTGGCTGCTTGGCCTTGGCTGCCGTGCTGTTGTTGAGCCCGTTGAGCGCGGCGTTTGGAGAAACGGCAACTCAGCTCCACATTTTCCTGCACGCTGAGAAAGGGCAACAGATTAAATTGTTGGAATATGTAGCCAGTATGATCGGCTCGAAAATGATCTCTCGCCCCCGCTGATCGCTGAGATAAATCCTGTCCTAGAATGCAAATGCGGCCTTGGGTCGGCTTTTGGATGCCGCTTAAAAGCCCCAACAGCGTGGTTTTACCACTACCGCTAGGGCCGTGTAGGAACAGGCATTCCCCAGCGGCTAATTGAAGCTGAGGAATATTAAGCAGCAGCTCTGGTTGCTGGGGCCAAGAAAATTGTACGTGCGTTAGTTCAAGGGTGGGTTGCATCAGGAGGCCTTATAAGGGGTTGATCTGATGACAGCTACTTGAGGGCACAGCTTTTAATATCCGTTTACCCAAATGGGCTAGTGAGCATAAAGAGAAGGCCCCAAATAGAAAAGGGACAGTGCTTGGCCTGTCCCTTTTTACTCCGATAACGCCTAAATCATTAGATGTTTTGACGAATACCGGCAATCAGCCAAGGCTGGTTATTGCCCTGTAAGCGCTCCATACGCCAGCTTTCGCTAAAGCGCTCGCCTTGGTCGAACTGATGCTCTTTGCTCAGACCGCTAAAGGTCAGGGTAGCCACGGTTTTATCCGCCAAATCATCCACGCCATCCAATTGGATGTGCAGGTTTTCGATTTGGGTAGTTTGGTGGGCTGAACCTAGGCGCTCACGTTCTTGCTTGAGTAAAGCCAGCATATTGGGGGTGACAAAGTCCGCAATGCTGTCCATATCGTTGACGTTCCAGTAGCGCTGTAAGCTGGTGAAGTGCTCACGGGCGGCCTCGATAAAACTCTGCTCATTGAACCAAACCGGCGCTTTAATCGGGGCGGGTTGGGCGGTTGCAGAATTGAATAAGCCCCCCTGATTAGCCTGAGCACTTGGTATTTCGCGGTTCATGCTGGAGGGATGACCGGCCATCGCAGGCTGCTGTTGCTGACGACGCTTACGGATGAAGTAGAAAATGCCAAAGGCAATCAGCGCCAGCAGCAGGATATCGAGGAACTGGATGCCCTCAAAGCCGCCCCCCATAAACAGTGCTGCCAACAGGCCACCGGCTGCCAAGCCAGCTAAGGGGCCAAGCCAACGAGAAGCACCGCTGGCGGCAGGTTGCTGTTGTGGGCGCGCTTGAGGGTTGGCCACAGGAGCAGGGGTGCTGGGGCTGGCATCACGACTTTGATGGCTGGGTGCAGAACCTAAGCTGTTGCCGCCTCCCATACGTTTAGCTGAGGCATCAAAGCTCAGCGTTAAGGCGATACTGAACGCCATGAACAGACTCAGAATACGTTGCATAGAAATATTCCTAAGGAATAGGATCCGTGAGGATCGTGACCTATCTAGTCTGCCAGAACCTAGCTGAAAGCGTTCAGACCTTTGTTTTGTTGTGTTGCTGGATATGTACAACAAAACAAGGCCTTAGGCGGGATAAATAGCGCCTAATATGCGTAGGCCAAGGGCTCCTGTAACACTGGGGCGATTGGCTGGAATCCCTTCTAAACAGCAGTGAGCCAGCCACGCAAAAGCCATAGCCTCCATCCAATCAGGATCAACACCTAAGGCTGCCGTTGTTTGCAGGGTGCTGGGGGCCAGTAATTGTTGTAAGCGCTCTAAGAGCTTGGTGTTGTGGGCTCCGCCGCCACAAACAAAAATGTCTTCGGCTTGAGGTTGGGTGCGGGTTAAGGCATCACTGATGCTGCGAGCCGTCAGCTCCAACAGAGTAGCTTGTACGTCTTCAGCGGGCAGGCTGTGGGGCAAAACGGCAAGATGATCTTTGAGCCAAGTTAAATTAAACCGCTCTCGACCTGTACTTTTAGGCCCCGTAGCCGCAAAAAAATCGTCGCTTAAGAGTTGTGTGAGCAGCTCAGGCCGAACGCGCCCAGTGGCCGCCCAAGCGCCATGAGCATCGTAGCTTAGGCCTTTTTGGTGACAAATCCACAAATCCATCAGTACGTTGCCGGGGCCACAATCAAACCCCTGCACTGCTTGTTGAGGCGTTAAAAGGCTGACATTGGAGAAACCACCAATATTCAACAGCGCCCGCACTCGACTAGGGTGGGCAAAAAGTGCCTCATGAAAGGCAGGAACTAAAGGGGCTCCTTCGCCGCCTGCGGCCAGATCGCGCCGCCGAAAATCAGCCACCACGCTAATGCCAGTTAATTCGGCCAATAACGCAGGATTACCAATTTGGACGCTGAAACCTTCTTGGGGCATATGGCGAATGGTTTGCCCGTGGCTGCCTATCGCACGGATTGAGGATGCAGGACGCTGCGCCTTTTCTAAAAGCTCTTGGATACCCTGAGCCGCCAATCGAACCCAGTGTTGCTCTGCCAAGGCGCTGCGCACGATTTCATCGGGGCCAGAACTACAAAGCGCCAGTAAAGATTGGCGTAGGGGTTCTGGCATCGGTAGGTAGTGTGTTTCCAGCAAGCGAGGTTCTGTGGTTTGCTCAACTAAAACCAGATCAATACCGTCAAGACTGGTTCCAGACATCACACCTGCATAGAGTGGCATCAGAGCTTCCTAAAGTTGATTTAAGGCTAACAGTGTCGATTTCTCTTGATCCATACGGGCTAATAAGGATCGGCTCATTTGCAGGAAGCGCGTTTTTTCTCCGGCCACCAGCGGATTGGTCGTTGGAAGCTTTTCACTTAGAGGATCAATGTGCTGTCCATCGACCTGAAACTCATAATGCAAATGCGGCCCGGTAGATAGGCCCGTGGTACCAATATAGCCGATAATTTGGCCTTGTTTGACGTTACTCCCCTCACGAATACCCCGCGCAAAACCCTGCATGTGGGCATACAAAGTGCGATAACGCTGACCGTGTTGAATGATGACCGTATTACCATAGCCACCGTTGCGACCGGCCATCACGATTTTACCGTTACCTGAACTTCGAATCGGTGTTCCGGTGGGGGCTGCGTAATCTACGCCTTTGTGGGCGCGAATTTTATTCAAAATCGGGTGACGGCGACCGGCAGAAAAACCGGAGGTAATGCGCGCAACATCCACCGGAGTACGGATAAAGGCTTTACGCATACTGTCACCCTGAGCGTTGTAGTATTCCCAACCGCCTCCTTTAGCCTTATAGCGTATGGCCGTATAGGTTTTGCCTTGGTTGGTGAAGCGAGCGGCTAAGATATGACCTGCCCCGATGTTTTTACCCTTGACTTGCTTTTCTTCGTAGATGACTTCAAAGGTGTCACCTTTTTGCAGATCTAAAGCAAAATCAATGTCGTAGCCAAAAATTTTGGCCAGATCCATCGTCAAGGCATAGCTCAAACCCACACTGCGCGCAGATTCAACAAGGCTGCTGTTGATTACGCCAAAGGTATAGGCTGAGCCGGTTTGGGGTTTGGAGTGCTCTGTTTTCAGGCTATAACCTTGGCCCGTCTCATTGCGTTCTAAGATCAGGTTTCCGTGATCTTTAGTTTGGGTGCGTACTTGGTGCAGTTGCCCCTGCGCATTGGCATGAAACTCTAACGTCTGTCCTCGTTTGATTTGGGTAAATACTTTGGATTCAGGCGTTGTCTTGAGAATGTCGTGGGCTAGCGTAGATGGGTAGCCGGCTTTGGTGAAGACTGAGAACAGGGTATCCCCTTGCTTTACCTGTATTTTTCTAACAGAAGCCTTAGCCGTCTGGGGGGCACTAGACTCTGCATCCTTATCGGGGAGCTTTGCAGCATGAGGCAGCCTAGGAAAGGGGTTATCAATGCTAGTGTCCGTAACCTGATCTTCAAGAGCTTCGGAACCCGATCCACTTTCAACTGCTTCACGTAAATCCTGTTCTAAGGCTTTGAATTCTTGGCTGGCATCGAAGTTGTATTCCAGTAAGCTACGTTTGGCCTCTACTTGCCGCGAAGGAAAGATTAATAGGGCGAAACTGAGCACGGCCGCGATGCCACTGGCTGCCAGTAGATGTCCTTTGGGATAACGTGGCTTTTTTTGAGCGAACATCATCATGGGGGGATGGCATTAGGTAGTCAAAACAGCCGCCTAAAGTATAAGCAAAGCTACCCCGAGGCAACCCTAAATCACCATAAGTCTGGGCCTTGATGGCAGTTTGAAATTGATATAACTGGTTATTTATTCAGTGTTTTTCATTTGGTTCCAATTTTTGAGGTCTGTAGAGGCATTTAAAGAGGTGGAGGTTTGAGCGTATGCGCCGTTTTGTGATTGTGTGCAGCATATCGGTATAAGGTCGGCGTTCTTTAGCTTGCTATAGCCTTATTTAAGGATAAAGGCTAGGGCCTGTTGAGATTCAGCTTTCCCGCTCCAGTTTCCTGTGATGAAGTATGGGAATGGTCAGACTCGTACTCACAGACGCCCAATGGGCGAAGATGGAACCACATTGCCTAGGTAAGCCAAGCGATCCAGGCCGTAGTGGTACCAATAATCGACGCTTTATCGAAGCCGTTCTATGGATTGCCCGTACCGGCAGTCCATGGCGCGACCTCCCGGCTGAACTCGGTCATTGGAATACTGTTTTCAAACGGTTTCGGGACTGGGTGAAGGCCGATGTCTTCCAGCGTCTATTCGATGCTGTAAGCGATGAACCCGACATGGAATATGCGATGGTCGACGCGACCATCGTAAAGGTTCATCGCCATGGCCAAGGCGCAAAAGGGGGACTCAAAGCCAGGCCATAGGCAAGTCCAGAGGTGGCATGACGAGCAAGATACTGGCCCTGACAGATGCTTTGGGGAACTTGGTGCGCTTTATCCTACTACCTGGGCAACGCCACGATATTACGGGGATTGCTCCCTTGATCAAAGACGTTGAGTTTGATGGCTTGATCGCTGATAAAGCCTTCGATGCCAACGGGCTGATTGCTGATTTAAACCAGCGAGGCGCTAAGGTCGTGATTTCCCAGAGCTCGCAACGCAGAGCACCTCTGGACATTGACTTGGAGATTTACAAGTGTCGGCATCTGATCGAGAACTTCTTTTGCAAACTCAAAGAGTTCAAACGAATTGCCATGCGTTGTGACAAGACCGATGCGAGCTTTTACGCCATGGTCAATCTTGTCGCAGCCATTATCAATTCACGATGAATCTCAACAGGCCCTAGTTGACTCAGGTTTTACACCCAGACTAATTTCCCCCCCTGTTTTTCCTCGTTGCTTCATGTAGTATGCGCAAAGACGGACTACAAAACGGGATTCCCAAGTCCGTCATCGCCAATTCATAAGGGGATTCCATGCTGTAGCCGGTGTTACAGACCCGGACGGCAGCCCTACCGATGCTCGCTTTTAGGCAGCGTCAGATTCTACAACGAGTGAGGCAAGTGATGACTGAGCGCATTCAAGTCGGTGGCCTGCAGGTCGCCAAAGTCCTGTACGACTTCGTAAACAACGAAGCCATTCCCGGCACCGGCGTGTCTGCCGAGTCCTTCTGGGCCGGCGCTGCCAGCGTCATCCATGATCTGGCTCCTAAAAACCGTGCTCTGCTGGCCAAGCGTGATGCTCTGCAAGCCCAAATCGATGCTTGGCACCAAGCCCGTGCCGGTCAAGGCCATGATGCAGCGGCCTATAAGGCCTTCCTGCAAGAAATCGGCTACCTGCTGCCTGAGCCCGCTGATTTTGCGGCCACCACTCAGAACGTGGACGCTGAAATTGCCTTCACCGCTGGCCCGCAGCTGGTCGTACCGGTAATGAATGCCCGTTTTGCCCTCAACGCCGCCAACGCCCGTTGGGGTTCGTTGTACGACGCGCTGTACGGCACCGATGCTATTCCGGAGACCGATGGAGCGGAAAAAGGTAAGGGCTACAACAAAGTCCGTGGTGACAAAGTCATCGCCTTTGGTCGTGAGTTTTTGGATCAAGCGGCTCCACTGGAAAGCGGTTCCCATAAAGATGCGACCGGCTACCGTATTGAAGGCGGTCAGCTGTTGGTCAGCCTGAAATCTGGCAGCACTGGCCTGAAAAACCCAGCCCAACTGGCCGGTTTCCAAGGTGAAGCCAGTGCGCCGAAAGCCGTGCTGCTCAAGCACAACGGCCTGCACTTTGAAATCCAGATCGACCCCAAAAACGCCATTGGCCAAACCGATGCCGCCGGCGTGAAAGACATCCTGATGGAAGCGGCTCTGACCACCATCATGGACTGCGAAGACTCGGTAGCAGCTGTGGATGCGGATGACAAAGTCATCGTCTACCGCAACTGGCTGGGCCTGATGAAGGGCGACCTGTCGGAGGAAGTCAGCAAGGGCGGCAGCACCTTCACCCGTACCATGAACCCAGATCGTGAATACAGCACGCCAGCGGGCGGTAGTCTGACGCTGCACGGTCGTTCATTGCTGTTTATCCGCAACGTCGGTCACCTGATGACCAACGATGCAATCATCGACAAAGACGGCTTTGAAGTACCGGAAGGCATCATGGACGGTCTGGTGACCAGTCTGGTGGCCATCCACAACCTGAACGGCAACACCAGCCGTAAGAACAGCCGCACCGGCAGCGTCTACATCGTGAAGCCGAAAATGCACGGCCCTGAAGAAGTCGCCTTCACCAACGAAATCTTCGGTCGCGTTGAGGATGTGCTGGGCCTGCCCCGTAACACCCTGAAAGTCGGCATCATGGATGAGGAGCGCCGCACCACGGTTAACCTCAAGGCCTGTATCAAAGCCGCCAGCGAGCGCGTGGTGTTTATCAACACCGGCTTCTTGGATCGTACCGGCGATGAAATCCATACCTCCATGGAAGCTGGCCCCTTTATCCGTAAAGGCGACATCAAAAACGCCGTTTGGATCAAGGCCTACGAAAACTGGAACGTGGACAACGGTCTGGCCACGGGTCTGCCGGGTCGTGCGCAAATCGGTAAAGGCATGTGGGCCATGCCCGATCTGATGGCCGCCATGTTGGAGCAGAAAATCGGTCATCCGCTGGCTGGTGCCAACACCGCTTGGGTTCCTTCGCCCACGGCTGCCGCGCTACACGCCTTGCACTACCACAAGGTCGATGTGTTTGCCCGTCAGCAAGAACTGGCCAAGCGTGAGCGCGCGTCCGTAGACGATATCCTGACCATTCCGCTGGCCCCAAGCGCCAACTGGACACCTGAGGAGGTTCAGCAAGAGCTGGACAATAATGCTCAGGGTATCCTCGGCTATGTCGTGCGTTGGATTGATCAGGGTGTGGGCTGCTCCAAAGTGCCGGACATCAACGATGTCGGCCTGATGGAAGACCGCGCTACTCTGCGTATTTCCAGCCAGCACATTGCTAACTGGCTGCGTCATGGCGTGTGCACGCTGGATCAGGTGATGGAAACCCTGAAGCGCATGGCCGTGGTGGTAGACCGCCAAAACGCCGAAGATCCACTGTATCGTCCTATGGCACCTAGCTTTGATGGCGTGGCTTTCCAAGCTGCCGTTGAGTTGGTGGTTGAGGGTACGAAGCAGCCCAACGGCTATACCGAGCCGGTTCTGCACCGCCGTCGCCGCGAGTTCAAAGCCAAAAATGCTTGATTAATCGGGTGATAAGGGGTTCTGTATAAAGATAAGGGGTTCTGTATAAAAAGGGGCCATCCTGTTGCGGTCAGGGTGGCCCTTCGTATTTTATTACGGGGACTCTCTCACCCTAATTGGCCCATGCTTTTGTTGGGCTTTAACGAGGTATCCCTGTGACTGACCGCTACGCTGTTTTTGGCAATCCTATTGCCCACAGTAAATCCCCCCAGATCCATCGGCTATTTGCCCAGCAAACTGGCCAAGATTTGACCTATGAGGCTATTTTGGCTCCGCTGGATGACTTTACGAGCGTCGCTAAGGATTTTTTCCAGCAGGGGCAAGGCGCTAACATCACAGTACCCTTTAAAGAGGATGCTTATCGCTTGGCAGATCAACTCACTGAGCGGGCGCGTCTTGCTGGGGCAGTGAATACACTCAAGCGCCAAGCCGATGGCTCCCTGCTTGGGGATAACACCGATGGAGCGGGATTGGTCAACGATCTCAGTAATAACGCTGGAATTTCTCTAACGGGCCTTAATATTTTACTGTTGGGGGCTGGTGGTGCAGTGCGGGGTGTGCTGGAGCCTTTATTGGCGCAGCAGCCTGCCCGTTTGGTGATTGCCAACCGTACTGAGGAGAAGGCCGCGCATTTGGCGAGTCTGTTTGCTGATTTTGGTTTGGTAGAGGTCAGCCACTTTGAAGCACTACAGACCCCCTTTGACCTGATTATTAACGGTACTTCAGCCAGCCTTTCTGGGGCCGTTCCGCCCATTCCAGTGCTTTGCGTTCAGGCAGGGCATACCCTGTGCTATGACATGATGTATTCCAAAGAGCCAACGGCGTTTAACCAATGGGCTTTAGAGTGCGGGGCTGCTAGGGCTTTGGATGGTCTGGGTATGTTGGTGGAGCAGGCGGCGGAGTCTTTTGCACTGTGGCGGGGTGTTCGTCCTGAAACGCAATCAGTGTTGTCTTTATTGCGTGAACAAGTGCAAGCAGGCTAAGTTTCTGTGTAATTAGGCCGCTTACGGATTGCTATTTTTCCAATAATCTGGATAATTTTGCACCTTCGTCGGGGATGCCTATAGCCCGTCGAATATAAACAATCGGTAGGGGATGCCTAGCCTGCCGTAGTTTTGCCGAATGCGGACGCTTTGACCCGAGCCCCCGACAGTGTCTGTTTCCGGCCCGTCCTAGCTTTGCTGGGGCAAGCACTATCCAGTAAGATTCGCCGTCCTGTATGAAGAGCGGCCCTCTGAGGCTATAACTAATGAAGACTTTTACTGCCAAGCCGGAAACCGTAAAGCGCGACTGGTATGTCGTCGACGCTGCCGGTCAGACCCTGGGTCGTCTGGCCACTGAAATTGCCCGCCGTCTGCGTGGCAAACACAAGCCAGAGTACACCCCTCACGTGGATACTGGCGACTACATCGTAGTCATCAATGCCGAACAAGTGCAGGTTACTGGTGCTAAAGCCAGCGACAAAATGTACTACTCTCACTCGGGTTTTCCAGGTGGCATCAAATCCATCAGCTTTGACAAGTTGATCGACCGTGCTCCTGAGCGTGTGATTGAAATCGCGGTTAAAGGCATGCTGCCGAAAAACCCACTGGGTCGTGACATGTACCGTAAGCTGAAAGTGTACAAAGGCACAGCCCACCCACACACTGCTCAACAGCCCCAAGAACTGAAGATTTAACGGAGTAGTTCATTATGTCGGCGACTCAAAATTACGGCACAGGCCGTCGCAAGACTGCAACTGCCCGCGTATTCCTGCGTCCGGGCACTGGCAACATTTCCATCAACAATCGCACCTTAGAAAATTTCTTCGGTCGCGAAACCGCACGCATGGTAGTACGTCAGCCCCTAGAGCTGACTGAAACCGTTGAGAAGTTTGACCTGTACATCACTGTTGAAGGTGGTGGTATCAGTGGTCAAGCCGGTGCTATCCGTCACGGTATCACTCGCGCTCTGATCGAGTACGATGAAACCCTGCGTAGCACACTGCGTAAAGCAGGTTTTGTAACCCGCGATGCTCGTGAAGTAGAACGTAAGAAAGTGGGTCTGCGCAAAGCGCGTAAGCGTCCACAATACTCCAAGCGTTAATCGGTTGGTGGTCAAAAATGCCCGGTTCGAAACCGGGCATTTTTTTTGCCAAAGCGAATTGATGAGCTAAGGCTATACCGCAGTATTTAGGCCTGTGCCATGCTTTGTCATGATCTGCGTGCCTTGCCACAAAAAAAGGGGATGCTTACCATTTTACAGACTTTCTAATTTGTCCGATCTTTATACAAGCCGCAGCAGAAAGTCAGATAAAGCAACTATAAGAAACTGATGGGAGACGACTGAATGAGCTATGACGGCGTTAACACGGGCCGCCGGCGTTTCCTAGTAGCCGCCACCTCTGTAGTGGGTGCTGCTGGGGCGGTGGGAGCCGCAGTTCCCTTTGTGGGATCTTGGTTTCCAAGCGCTAGGGCCAAGGCAGCAGGGGCACCTGTAAAGGTGAATATCAGCAAGATTGAACCGGGGCAGCAGATAGTGGCTGAATGGCGGGGACAACCCGTTTTTATTTTACGCCGCGACCCCAGTATCTTGACTCATTTAGACCAATTAAACGGAGCTGTTGCCGATCCAGAGTCTAAGGAATCCAGACAGCCAACTTATGTTCATGCTCAGTACCGATCCATTAAACCCGAAATTTTGGTGGTAGTAGGTCTTTGTACTCATTTGGGATGTGCCCCTTCCTTTCGGCCTGAAATTGCACCAGCTGATTTAGGTGCGAGTTGGTTGGGGGGATATTTTTGCCCCTGCCACGGTTCTCGCTACGATTTAGCGGGACGAGTGTATAAAGCCCAGCCAGCACCCCTGAATTTACCGGTTCCGCCTTATTTTTATGAGACGGACGACATCATTGTCATAGGGGTTGATCCTAAGGAGCAGGCGTGATGAGCAAGATCATGGATTGGATTGATGCACGCTTACCCGTGACTAAGATGGTCGAAGACCACTTAACGCGGTACTACGCTCCGAAAAACTTCAACATTCTGTACTTCTTTGGTTCTTTAGCTCTGCTGGTATTGGTTAACCAGATCTTGACGGGTATTTGGTTAACCATGAGTTTCGAGCCTTCGGCTACGGGAGCTTTTGCCTCAGTTGAGTACATCATGCGGGATGTGGAGTACGGCTGGATTATCCGCTATCTGCACTCTACGGGGGCTTCAGCTTTTTTCATCGTCATCTATCTGCACATGCTGCGTGGCTTGCTGTATGGCTCTTATCAAAAGCCCCGTGAGTTGGTGTGGATTTTGGGGATGTTCATTTATCTGGCTCTGATGGCTGAAGCCTTTATGGGCTACTTATTGCCGTGGGGGCAGATGTCTTATTGGGGTGCGCAGGTGATTATCTCCCTGTTTGGCGCCATTCCTGTGATCGGCGAAGACCTGACTCAGTGGATTCGCGGCGATTATCTGGTTTCAGGGATTACCCTAAACCGCTTTTTTGCCCTGCATGTGATTGCTCTGCCCATTGTGATCTTGGGGTTGGTGGTTTTACACATACTGGCCTTGCATGAGGTGGGCTCCAATAACCCCGACGGAATAGAGATCAAAAAGCATAAAGATGAGCAGGGTCGGCCCCTAGACGGTATTCCCTTCCATCCTTATTACACCGTTAAGGATCTAGTGGGTGTAGCGGTATTTCTGTTTGTGTTCTGCGCCGTGGTGTTCTTTTTCCCAGAGGGTGGTGGCTATTTTCTGGAGCGCCCCAACTTCGAGCCCGCCAACGCCTTCAAAACCCCTGAGCATATTGCCCCTGTTTGGTATTTCACCCCGTTTTACGCCATTTTACGCGCTGTTCCCGATAAGCTGATGGGTGTAATGGCGATGGGTGGCGCGATTGCCATGCTGTTTGTGCTGCCGTGGTTGGATCGCAGTCCAGTTAAATCCATGCGCTATAAAGGTTGGCTCAGCCGCATTGCTTTGATCGCTTTTTGTATTTCTTTTATCACCCTTGGGGTGCTGGGTGTGTTGGCTCCAACGCCAGAACGTACTTGGGTATCGCGTGTATGTGCGGTGGTTTATTTCGCCTACTTCCTGTTGATGCCGCTGTATACCAGCATTGAAAAAACCAAAGCGGTTCCAGATCGGGTGACAGGCTCATGAAAAAGCACTTTGCAGTATTTTTATTGGCGCTGATGCCTTCGTTTTCCTTCGCTGCGGCAGGAGTTACTGCCCTTGATTCGGTTGAGATTGACTTGACGGATAAAGCCGCCATGCAAGATGGCTTACGCACCTTCGTCAACTATTGCCAAGGCTGTCATGGAGCTCAATACCAACGCTATGAGCGAGTAGCGAAGGATTTGGGGATTCCTGAAGACATCATGTTGAAAAACACGGTGTTTACTGGGGCCAAAATTGGCGATCACATGCAATCCGCCATGCAACCTAGAGAAGCCAAAGTTTGGTTTGGCGCGGCTCCTCCAGATTTAACGCTGGTGGCTCGGGTACGAGGCACTGATTGGTTGTATAGCTATTTGCGTAGCTTTTACGATGATCCGCATCGGCCCTATGGGGTGAACAACAGTGTGTTTCCCAACGTAGGTATGCCTCATGCGCTGATTTCACTGCAAGGCCGTAGAGCCATAGGCTGTAAGCAAGTGCCTTTGGTGGAGCAGGGGCGTAAACAATACGATCCACTAACCGGCGTGCCCTTAACCCGCGAGGAGTGTGGGGTCATGGCTGTGGTTCCTGGTACCGGCTCTTTATCTGAGTCTGAGTATGATGAGTTGGTGAAAAATCTGGTGACCTTCTTGGCCTACTCGGCTAACCCGGTCAAATTAGAAAGCCAACGCATTGGTACCTACGTTCTGCTGTTTTTGGTGGTGTTCTTTGTATTTGCTTATCTATTAAAGCGAGAATACTGGAAGGATGTACACTAAAGCCCTTTGATTTTGTACCTAAAACAACGCGCCTCAGTGGGGCGCGTTTGTTTTTTAGGGGGAATTGCCAGTACCCTGATAGGGTTCGGGGAGTGTATTCCCGTTCTGAATTTAGGCAATCAGAGGTAGATACTGATGACTTCAAACCGGCCGTATCTGATCCGGGCGCTGTATCAATGGATTGTGGATAACGATTGTACGCCGCATTTGTTAGTGAATACGGGATATCCCAAGGTTCAAGTGCCGGAAGGCTATGCTCAAAACGACCAGATGGTGCTGAATGTTTCACCCAATGCAGTGCGTCAGTTAGAGATGGGTAATGAAGAGATCAGTTTTGATGGACGCTTCTCGGGAGTGGTACATCAAATCCTAGTGCCTATGGGAGCAATTTTAGCGATTTACGCCCGAGAAAATGGTAAAGGAATGGTCTTTGAAGCTGAACCTATTCCCCCACAAGGCGGGGACGAACCGGATGAAGGCAATAATAACTCCGGATCACGTCCTTCCGGTCGTCCTAGCCTGAAGGTGGTTAAGTAGTTGGGTTTCTTGTCCTAATCAATGTACTCAAATACACGCACAATGCGTTGTACACCGGATACTCCTTGCGCGGCATTGGTGGCTCGGTCTGCCTCTGGGCGGGTAACGAGCCCCATCAAATAGACGATGCCATTTTCAGTGATCACGCGAATCCGTGCGCTGGAAATACTGTTATCAGTCAGCATGACGCTTTTGATTCGCGTGGTTAGCCAAGCATCGGTACTGCGTGCCAGTGCCGAGGAGGGGTTGGTAATTTGCAGCTCATTACGCACCCCACGGACACCTTGAATACTGGCAACGGCTTGTTCAGCCAGCCGTTTTAGTTCTTGCCGAGGGGTTTGTCCAGCCAGCAACACAATGCCGTTATAGCTGGCAACAATGATGTGTGAAGCGCTCTCCAGTTCAGGATGTGCCTTGGAGATATTAACGGATGCTTTGGTTTCGATCAGGGAGTCATCAATCTTACGCCCTAGGGTTCGCGTCCCACGATCATCCTGAATAGGCTCATCATGGGTAGCGTTAACCACAGAGGTACAGCCTATAAGGCTGAGTAACAAGCTACAGACTGCGAAATAACGGAAGACATTCATTCATCAAACCCAAACAATTGATTGTCAATCAAATCACAGAGGCAATGGATGACCAATAAGTGTACCTCTTGAATCCGAGCCGTAACCTGTGAGGGAACACGGATTTCAATATCTTCTGGCAACAATAACGAGGTTAAGTTGCCGCCATCACGTCCGGTTAAGGCCACGACCTGCATATCTCGATCATGGGCTGCTTGAATGGCTTGCAGTACATTCGCCGAGTTACCGCTGGTGGATATGGCCAGTAGTAAATCGCCTGAGCGTCCCAAGGCACGTACTTGCTTGGAAAACACTTCGCTGTAGCTGTAGTCGTTGGCAATGGAGGTTAGGGTGGAGCTGTCGGTGGTCAGTGCAATCGCCGGCAGACTGGGGCGTTCCCGCTCAAAGCGGTTGAGTAACTCCGACGAAAAATGCTGAGCATCTCCCGCCGAGCCGCCATTGCCGCAGGCTAAGATTTTTCCGTCGTTTAATAAGACATTGACCATCAATTGTCCTGCACGCTCAATGCTGGGCACGAGGCTGTCCATGGCTTTTTGTTTGGTCTCAATGCTGGCTTGAAAGAGCTGGATAATTCGTAACTGAGCGTCCATAGATGCTTTACCTCGAATGATCGGGCCAGTTTCAGGCCATGAAAGAGTGATAAGAAGTTGGGTACTCAGGCATCAAAGGCATGGCGTACCCATTCAACATGATCTGCTCCTTGGGCCTGTGACTGGATGGCCAGTACATCAAAGCGGCAAGGATGATGAGCCCAATGGGGTTCCGACATTAAAAAAGCCTGCGCTGCGGTAATCAGACGCTGCTGTTTGCGTGGAGTGATGCTTTCTAAAGCAGAACCCCAATCCTTGCGGCTACGGTATCGAACCTCTACAAAAACCAACGTTTGCTGGTGTAGTAAGATCAAATCTAACTCACCGCCACGACAACTCCAATTACGGGCTACCAGTTGTAACCCTTGGGCACGGAGGTAATCCAAAGCCTGCTCTTCCTTGAGCTGGCCCAGTGTCCGCGATGTTGTACTCATGGTTTTGCTTGGGTGGTAGTCCAAGGGATAACTTCGCCATTGTGGAACGTCGCCCAAGGCAACTGGCGTTCAATCCGCCGCCAAGTGTTGAGCTGTAACACTCCAGTCACACCCTCAAGACGGGTATCTGGGAGTGCTTGTAGCTGTTTCAAGCGTGAGGCCAGCAAATAGGCATCAGCACCCATGGCATAAATTCGTCCTAGGCTGCTGCTAGCTTGCGGCCATTGTTGCTCAACGGCTCGACGCAGTAGGGTATTGGGATTTAACAACCAAGGGGTTTCGGTAAAGCGAATGCCTTCCAGATCCAGATATTGGGTGCGATTTTGGGTCGCGGCATGTAATTGCGAAGTACCATAAACAGGCACATCTCCTACATATTGGAAAATCAATGCAGGACGAACCTGCTGTGCTTGCTGAGGTGTAGCAGCTAGGAACAGGAAATCAACATCTTGCCGATGGGTAGGCTGGAATGATAGTTGGGTACCCAGTTGCTGCTGTAAACGTTTAGCGCGCGCTTCAGACTCGCGCAGCCGGAAGACTTCCACCAACTGGGCGGCGAGTTTTCCGGGCTCGGCGATGGTTTCTGCGGCTAGGAGGGTGCCTCCTTGACTGCTCCAGCTTTGGCGGAAGGCTTCCAGCACTCGATTTCCCCAATCTCCACTGGGAACCAAGGCAATGGCGCGGCGATGACCCTCAGCCCAAGCGCGGCGCGCTACTTCACGGGCCTCATCTTCAGCCGCTAAGCCAAATTGGAATAACTGAGCAGGCACCTGCTGGCCGGGATCGGTGTAGTTTAGGGCCAAGGTTGGAATAGGCAGTTGGCTCATATTAGCCAGTTGGCGGACGGGCTCTTTTTCTAGGGGGCCAATCACCAGTTCAATCCCATCGGCCTGAGCCTGTTGGTAAAAGCTGTCTAGGGTTTTGAATTGAGTGCTGTCGTAAATTTGAATTCGCGCTAGAGCATTGCCTTCTTGCTGGGCCTGAAAGTGGGCGGCCATAAAGCCGTCACGGATGCTTTGGGCGATGTTGGCTAAGGATCCCTGTAGCGGTAAAAGCAATGCAACTTGACGGGGCGGCTGATCCACAAAGGTCAAAAGCTTGTTCAACTCATCCGGTAGCTGACGGCTGGCCGGATGATTGGGGTTTTGCTGCCGCCACAAATTGATGGCTTGTTGCTGCTGCGGCAGTGTTTTGGCTTGGCGAACCATACGTCCTAAACTGATCCAGCCGTTTAAATCAGGCTCAGTACCGGTAGCACTGAGTTGTTCATCCGATAGTCCAGAAACCAATTGCCATATGGCTTGATGATTTTCAGCCGTAGCCGGTTGTTGCCCATTGAGTTGATAGGCCAAAAAAATACGCTCACGAATGGCCGTTAATGGCTGATTATTGGCCTCAAAGGTTCGTGCCCGAGCCATGTGACTGCGTACCTGCTGAGGGAGTGGTAACTCAGCCAAGCGTTGAAAACTGTTGTGTTGAATGGCCGTCAGAGCTTGATCAGGGCGTTGTTGGGCCAATGCCAGCTCTGCTTGTAGGGTATAGGCAAACACTTGAGGCGCAGGTTTTAACTGCTCAAGGGGGGTTTGCTCCAAGATACGGCGTGCCTGTAATAAGTCGCCGCCCCGAGCACTTTGATCAGCGGCGGAGAGACGCAATAGCCAAGCTTGCTCTCCCTCAAGGGTAGCAGCCTGTTGTAACAGTTGCTGCACGTTAGCCTGAGGTGTACGAGGTAGCTCACCCAATACCGGGCCTTCCGGCGTGCTAGAGCAAGCACTGAGTAAATGAATAATAAGCGCAAGTACGGGTAAACGCAGGCGATCCATCATGGTAGAGATGTCCTGATTGTCGTGGTGCGGCAAGGAAGTGTACCCAAGCCGGAATCGTGCGGCGATGCGCTGACACAAAAAGGGATACAATGCGGCTTTCATGACCGAAGGGTAGAGCCTGTGAGTGCTAAAAGTTATACGGGTTCCACAGTGGGGACACTGTATGTGGTTGCCACGCCGATTGGTAACCTAGACGACATGAGCACTCGTGCTATACGAACTCTGCGCGAGGTTGCTCTAATTGCGGCGGAAGATACGCGCCATTCTACTCCGCTTTTGCGCCATTTTGGTATCTCTACGCCGTTAATCGCGTGTCACGATCATAATGAGCGGGAACAAGGGGCTGCTTTAATAACTCGGTTATTGGCGGGTGAGGATATTGCGTTAATTTCCGATGCTGGAACCCCCCTGATTTCTGATCCGGGTTATCACCTCGTGCGTCAAGTGCGCGCGGCGGGGATTTCTGTTGTCCCTATTCCTGGCCCCTGTGCTTTAGTGGCGGCACTGTCTGCGGCGGGTTTGCCTTCGGATCGCTTTATCTTTGAGGGCTTTTTACCGGCAAAATCTGCTGCTCGTCAGAGTCGTTTAACCGCCGTACAGCGTGAAGAGCGCACCTTGATTTTTTACGAAGCACCCCACCGTTTATTAGATTGTTTAACCGATCTGGCTGCCATTTTGGGTGAGGATCGACCGGCATTATTAGCACGAGAGCTCAGTAAAACCTTTGAAACGCTAAAAGGCCTACCACTAGGCGCTTTGCGCGATTGGGTAGCCGCAGACTCGAACCAGCAGCGCGGGGAGTCTGTATTGTTGGTAGCTGGTTGGTCAAAACCTGAGTCTGAGGATGAGGTAGACCCCGAAAGCCTACGGGTGTTGGATCTGTTATTGAAAGAGTTACCTGTTAAACGGGCCGCCGCTTTGGCTGCGGAAATTACCGGAGCGCGCAAAAATCAGTTGTATCAAGTGGCTTTAGAGCGTAAGTCCAGCTAATGCCTAGCTAATGCCTAGGCTTGCAGGTTCAGGTTAAGCACTCTATCCTTGCCGCCGGAGAGTCGATTGGGCAGTCGCTGTTCCCTTTCATCCGAAAGGGGAGGGAGGAAAGTCCGGGCTCCATAGGGCGAAGTGCCAGGTAACGCCTGGGAGGTGTGAGCCTACGGAAAGTGCCACAGAAAATAACCGCCTAAGTACGCAAGTGCCGGTAAGGGTGAAAAGGTGCGGTAAGAGCGCACCGCACGGCTGGCAACAGTTCGTGGCTAGGTAAACCCCACTTGGAGCAAGACCAAATAGGGATCCATTGGCGTGGCCCGCGCTGGATCCGGGTAGGTTGCTAAAGATAGTCAGTGATGGCCATCGTAGAGGAATGACTGTCCTCGACAGAACCCGGCTTATAGATCGACTCTCCGACCTCATCTAATGCTTAGTGAGCAATAGGCCACCACTTGGCCTGTTTTTATTCAGTCCTTATCGCTATCTATGTCCTTGTCTTGACGATAAGATGAGCGCATTTTTATAGTTCGCTCCTGTGATGGACAGACCCCTTAGCGTTATCTTAATAAGACCTGTCTATCGTGCCCCTTCGTTGTGCCTAACTACGGAAAACTCTGACTTATGCCAAAGTGGTGATGCTTTGGATGAAGTGTCATGGTTCAGAGGCTGAACTAGCCGATGGTTCCGATGAATAAAGCCAAGCTGAGAGCATCCATCGGACTGCCTATTCTGATTACTGCATGACGTGACTTTGTGAATTTAACTCCAAGTTTTCAGCACATAACCGTGTTGCGTGACGAAGCCGTAGCTGCATTAGCGGTAAAGCCTTCGGGGCGTTATATCGACGGTACCTTTGGCCGTGGGGGACACAGTCGCCTGATTTTGACCCAACTAAGTGCAGAAGGTGCTTTATTGGGTTTTGATAAAGACCCTCAAGCCATTCAAACCGGCTTGGAGTTAGCAGCCAAAGATCCTCGATTTAGTATCGTTCAGCAAAGCTTTGCCTGTTTAGGTGAAGAAGTCATTCAGCGTGGCTGGCAGGGTGCCGTTGATGGATTACTGTTGGATTTAGGGGTTTCTTCGCCTCAGTTAGACGATCCTGAACGTGGTTTTAGTTTTATGCAGGATGGCCCCTTGGATATGCGTATGAATCCAGACCAAGGACTCAGTGCTGCCCAGTGGATCGCCTTAGCCTCGGAAGAGGAAATCGCTCAGGTGCTGAAAAACTACGGTGAGGAGCGCTTTGCCAAACGCATGGCCCGCGCGGTGGTACAGCGCCGCCAGCAACAAGTTTTTCAGCGTACTGGTGATTTGGCTCAGGTGTTAGCGGCGGCTAATCCGGCTTGGGAAAAGGGACGGCATCCTGCGACTCGGGCATTCCAAGGTATTCGCATTCACATCAATAACGAGCTGGGTGATTTAGAGCATGCTTTGGAGCAGGCTCTTGAGTCCTTAGCCGTGGGTGGGCGTTTGGTAGTGATTAGCTTCCATTCCCTAGAAGACCGTATCGTGAAACATTTTATGCGCCGCCATGCTAAAGGCGAGCAAGATCAACTGCCACGGGATTTACCCGTCTACAGTAAAAAATTTGACCCCCGCTTGCGCTTGATTGGCAAGCCGCAATACGCCTCCGCTCAGGAGCTGGCGGATAATCCTCGTTCGCGCAGCGCCATTATGCGGGTAGCAGAGAAACTACGATGAAAGGCATCAAGCAAGGATTACCCGGCGGCACTTGGTTGCTGTTGATTCTGTTTGTCAGCGTCCTGATTTCATCAATGGCGGTTTCTTATGTAGCCCATTGGAACCGCCAGTTGCTCAGTGAGTTATTTCAGCAACTGAGCGTGCGCGACAAAACCCAAGCTGAATGGGGGCGCTTGGTGTTAGAGCAAAGCACATGGACGGCCCATGGCCGCATTGAAACCCTAGCTACGGAACAACTGAATATGCACGTCCCCAGTGCTGTTGATATCAAGCTGGTGCAGCCATGAAAGACCTTCAAGGGGCTGTGTATCCTTGGCGTTTTCGCGTGGTTTTAGGCTTACTGCTCTTGATGGTGGCTGCTATCGCGTGGCGCATTATTGACTTACAGGTGTTAAGTCAGGAGTTTTTGAAAGAGCAAGGCGATGCCCGCAGTGTGCGTTATATCCCCATTCCCGCTCACCGTGGCGTGATTGCAGATCGTCATGGCGAGCCTTTAGCCATTAGCACCCCAGTAACGGCGTTATGGGC
This sequence comes from Azomonas agilis, assembly GCF_007830255.1. GTDB lineage: Bacteria > Pseudomonadota > Gammaproteobacteria > Pseudomonadales > Pseudomonadaceae > Azomonas > Azomonas agilis. The sequence goes on along the minus strand of NZ_VLKG01000001.1, from coordinate 476,326 downwards.
TAACCCAAAAGAGCTGAAAGATCAGCAGATTGCTCCGGTACGCTGGGCGGCTTTAGCGGCAGCCTTGGGGCAGGATGCCCAGAGTCTGAGCCAACGCATCCAACAATTGGGACACCGTGAGTTTATGTATCTGGCTCGTGGCTTAACGCCTGAGCAGGGTCAGCAAGTCCTGGCTCTGAAAATTCCCGGAGTTTACTCTCAAGAGGAGTTTCGGCGCTTTTATCCGGCGGGGGAGGTTCCTGCGCATCTCATAGGCTTCACCGATATTGATGATCGGGGACGTGAAGGCATTGAGCTGGCCTACGATGAATGGTTAGCGGGGGTTCCCGGAAAGCGGCAGGTACTTAAAGACCGCCGGGGGCGAGTGATTAAAGACATTCAAGTGGTACAGAACGCCAAACCGGGAAAAACGCTGGCACTATCTATTGATCTGCGTTTGCAATATTTAGCTCATCGTGAATTGCGTAATGCCATACAACAGCACGGTGCTAAAGCGGCCACCCTTGTGATGGTGGATGTTAAAACCGGGGAAATTTTAGCGATGGCGAACCAGCCTACCTATAACCCCAATAATCGTCGTACCGTGCAACCCGCTGCCATGCGTAACCGCGCCTTAACGGACTTATTTGAACCCGGTTCCACGGTGAAGCCCTTTTCTATTACCGCTGCTTTGATCACAGGTCGTTACCATCCCTCATCGGTGGTAGACACCAGTCCAGGCTCCATGAAAATTGGGCGTTACACCATTAAGGACGTATCTCGGGGCGGATTGTTGGATTTGACGGGGATTTTGAAAAAATCCAGTAACGTCGGGGTGAGCAAGATTACCTTAGACATAGGCCCAGAACCTTTGCATACCCTGTTGCATCAGGTGGGCTTTGGACAGGATACCGGGCTAGGGTTTCCGGGTGAGCGTTTAGGTAAATTGCCCAATCACCCCAAATGGCGGCCACCGGAAATAGCCTCTATGGCCTATGGTTATGGATTATCCGTTACCGCTGCTCAGTTAGCCCATGCCTACACCGTATTAGGTAATGAGGGTCGGCTTGTGCCTTTATCGCTTATCCGTCAGGAAACGCCTCCCGTGGCGCAGCAGGTGGTTAAGCCTGAGATCGCTCGTACTGTATTGCATATGTTGCAAGCAGTGGTTGAGGAGGAAGGGGGCGGTGGTGCGCGGGCTAAGGTACCGGGCTACCATGTCGCAGGTAAGAGTGGTACCGCTAAGAAAATTTCCGGGCATGGTGGTTATACCGCCAGTGCTTACCGGGCTTTTTTTGCGGGAATCGCGCCGGTCTCGAATCCACGCTTGGCTATGGTCGTGATGGTTGATGAGCCCAGCACGGGCCAGTATTACGGTGGACAGGTAGCGGCTCCGATTTTTGCTAATGTGATGGCAGGTGCTTTGCGCCTGTTGAATGTGGCCCCGGATAACCTCCCATCGCTGCAAACCGTAGAAGTAAAACCTAGCAAAGGAGGGCGTGGTTGATGGCCGTGCCGTTAAATCATCTGTTCCCCCAAGCCAATACCTCGGTCATGGTGCGTGCCTTGGCTTTGGACAGTCGAAATGTCCGCCCCGGCGATTTGTTTTTAGCCGTTCCTGGTTTGAGGTCCGATGGCCGTCACCACATTGCTGATGCCATTGCGCGAGGGGCCGTAGCTGTTGCCTATGAATTAGAGGGCGCTCCAGAGCATTTGGACATTGCTGCACCTGTAGTCGCTCTGCCTATTAAAGATTTATGTGCGCAACTGTCCGCTATTGCCGGGCGTTTTCATGGTGATCCCAGTCGCAGCTTGCGCCTGATCGGTGTCACCGGCACTAATGGTAAGACCAGCGTGAGCCAACTCTTAGCTCAAGCCTTAGATTTACTGGGTGAGCGCTGTGGCCTGATTGGAACCTTAGGCTGTGGCTTTTACGGTGCTCTGACCCGTAGTCTGTACACCACCCCTGATGCCTTAGGAGTACAGGAGGCCTTAGCCAATCTCAAGCAGGCTGAAGCTGAAGCCGTGGCGATGGAGGTGTCCTCCCACGGTTTAGAGCAAGGGCGCGTATCAGCGCTGGATTTTGACATGGCGGTGTTCACCAATCTGTCCCGTGACCATCTGGATTATCACGGCACTATGGAGGCCTATGGTGAAGCCAAAGCCCGTTTATTCAACATGCCTAGTGTTAAATGCCGGGTTATCAATCTGGATGATCCTTTTGGACGGCACTTGGCCGCTCAGGATCAGGCTTCGCAACTGATTACCTACAGCCTGAATGATCCTACGGCTGTTTTGTATTGCCCCAGTGCCCAGTTCAACGATCAGGGCATACAGGCGCGCTTAGTCACGGCTCAAGGGGAGAGCAGCCTACGCAGTCCTTTATTGGGCCGTTTTAACCTCAGTAATTTGATGGCGGTAGTGGGCGCTTTGCTGGGCATGAGTTATCCCTTGGATGAAATTTTGGCAGTGTTGCCACGCTTAAATCCTCCTCCGGGGCGTATGCAGCGCCTAGGTGGAAAAGGGCAACCACTGGTGATTATTGATTACGCCCATACCCCAGATGCTTTAGAGCAAGTGCTGACGGCTTTACGTCCCCATGCCAGCCAAGGGCAACTACGCTGCTTATTTGGCTGTGGTGGGGATCGGGATCGTGGTAAGCGTCCCTTGATGGCCGCCGCCGCCGAGCGCCTAGCCGATGTAGTGGTGGTGACGGATGATAATCCGCGCTCTGAAGATCCAGCCCAGATCCAAGCCGATATTCGCTCCGGTTTTGTGGCCCCAGATTCTATTGAATGCTTATTAGGCCGCGCTGAAGCCATCGCCCATACGATTGCCCTTAGCCAAGCTAAGGACGTGGTGTTGTTAGCCGGAAAGGGGCATGAGGATTACCAAGAAATTCAGGGTGTACGTTACCCCTTCTCGGATTATGAAGAAGCCCGTCGTGCCTTAGAGGCTTGGAGTGCCACCCATGTTTAAGCGCTTCAGCTTGAGTGAGCTCCAAGTGCCTCTGGCTGCCCAATTGATCGGGTCGGATGCGTCCTTCTGCTCAGTCAGTACTGACAGTCGAGCCATTCAGCCGGGGCAGTTGTTTATTGCCTTAGTGGGTGAACGTTTTGATGGGCATCAATATTTAAACGAAGTAGCAGCCAAGGGCGCGGTGGCTGCTTTGGTAGCCCATGCAGTTTCGGATTGTCCTCTGCCTCAATTAAAGGTGGCTGATACGCGTATAGCCTTGGGTCAGTTGGGGGCTTTAAATCGTCAGCGCTTTAGTGGCTCAATGGCCGCTGTGACGGGCTCTAGCGGTAAAACAACCGCCAAAGAACTGATCGCCAGCATTTTACGCGTGGCCCACGGGGCCGAGAGTGTATTGGCTACCCGTGGCAATTTGAACAATGATTTGGGCGTTCCTCTCACCCTATTGGAGCTGAATGCCCAACACCAAAGCGCTATTTTGGAACTAGGCGCTTCCCATGTGGGAGAAATTGCCTATACGGTGGCCTTAGTACGCCCGCAGGTATGCTTGATTACCAATGCAGGCTTAGCCCATGTGGGTGAGTTTGGTGGGCCTGAACGTATTGTTGAAGCTAAGGGCGAGATTTTAGAAGGCTTAGACGATCAGGGCGTTGCAGTGCTAAACCGTGATGATCCGGCGTTTGAACGCTGGAAACAGCGGGCGGGAGCACGTTCGGTATTGTCCTTTGGGTTCTGCGAACAGGCTGATGTACGCGCCCTTGCCTTGACTCAAGATGGACGCGGATGTCCCCAGTTCCAGATGCAAGGCCCTTGGGGAAATCTGGAGGTACAACTCAATTTGCTGGGGCGGCATAACGTAGCTAATGCCTTAGCTGCTGCTGCTGTTACCTACGCGATGGGGATTGTTCCTAGCGCCATTCAACAGGGATTACAAGCCGTGCAGCCGGTTAAAGGGCGTGCGGTAACTTCTTTGGGTTTGGGTAGCGTGCGTTTAATTGATGACAGCTACAATGCCAACCCCGTTTCCATGATGGCGGCCATTGATATTCTGGCCAGCCTGACTGGACGCAAAATTTTAGTTCTGGGCGATATGGGTGAACTGGGCGATTGGGTTGAGTCTAGCCATCGACAAGTAGGCCAATACGCTCAGGGTAAAGTGGACGCTTTATATGCTGTGGGCCCGCATATGGCCCATGCGGTAGCGGCCTTTGGCGATGCTGGACACCACTTTAGTGACCAAGCGGCCCTCATCGCGGCCTTAAAGCCCCTATGTGCTCCAGATACTAGCTTACTGATTAAAGGTTCACGCAGTGCGGCAATGGACAAGGTCGTTACTGCTTTGAGTTCATCCCCTACGGAGACGCTTTGAATGCTGCTGTTGCTCGCAGAGTATCTGCAACAGTTCTACACTGGATTTTCGGTAGTTCAGTACCTGACCCTACGGGGGATTTTAGGGGTACTGACGGCTTTAATCATTGCCCTATGCTTAGGGCCTTGGATGATCCGTACCCTACAGCTGCGCCAAATTGGTCAAGCGATTCGTAATGATGGCCCGCAGTCTCATCTGTCGAAAAAGGGTACACCCACTATGGGCGGCGCGCTGATTTTATCGGCAATCACCGTCAGTACCCTGTTGTGGGGCGACTTATCCAGCCGTTATCTGTGGACTGTTTTGTTGGTCACCCTGCTGTTTGGGGCCATCGGTTGGGTGGATGATTATCGCAAAGTGATTGAGAAAAACTCCCGAGGCTTGCCCAGTCGTTGGAAGTATTTCTGGCAGTCAGTGTTTGGTTTGGTGGCTGCTTTGTTCTTGTATTGGACGGCGCAAACACCGGTAGAAACCACCTTTATTGTGCCGATGTTAAAGGATGTCAGTATTCCTTTAGGCTTTGGCTTTGTAGTTCTAAGCTACTTTGTCATTGTGGGCTCTAGCAATGCAGTGAACCTAACCGATGGCCTGGACGGTTTAGCCATTATGCCTACGGTCATGGTGGGAGGAGCCTTAGGCATATTTTGCTATCTGTCCGGTAACGTCAACTTTGCTCAATATCTGTTGATTCCCTATGTGCCGGGCGCGGGTGAGCTGATTGTATTTTGCGGCGCTTTAATCGGTGCGGGATTGGGCTTTCTCTGGTTCAACACCTATCCGGCCCAAGTATTTATGGGCGATGTGGGTGCGTTGGCCTTAGGAGCTGCTTTAGGCACTATTGCCGTCATCGTGCGCCAAGAAATCGTGCTATTCATCATGGGTGGGGTGTTTGTTATCGAAACCCTATCGGTCATGATTCAAGTTGCCTCGTTTAAGCTAACCGGTAAACGAGTATTTCGTATGGCTCCCATTCACCACCACTTCGAGCTGAAAGGCTGGCCAGAGCCGCGCGTGATTGTGCGCTTCTGGATTATCACCGTGGTTTTGGTACTCATTGGTTTGGCCACCCTGAAGTTGAGGTAAACAGACGTGCAGCCAGTTTCTGATCAACTCCGTATTGTGGTGGGACTGGGCAAGAGCGGCTTATCCGTAGCTCGCTACCTAGCCAGTCAAGGTGTTCCATTTGCTGTGGTGGATACGCGAACTGCCCCTCCAGAGCTGGCTGCCCTACGTCGTGATTTTCCCAATGTAGAGGTACACTGCGGTGAGCTGGACACAGAGTTTTTGTGTCGAGCGACCGAGTTATTGGTCAGCCCTGGATTGCCACTGCATACGCCCGCATTACTTGATGCAGCGGCTCGAGGTGTGCGTATTTCTGGGGATATAGACCTTTTTTCCAAAGCGGCCACAGCGCCCATTGTGGCTATTACCGGCTCCAATGCTAAAAGTACCGTAACCACTTTGGTGGGCCTGATGGCTCAGGCCGCAGGGCGCAAAGTGGGTGTAGGTGGAAACTTAGGAACCCCAGCCCTTGATCTTTTAGACGATTCGGTTGAGCTGTATGTGTTGGAACTGTCCAGCTTTCAGTTAGAAACCACCGAGCATCTAGGTGCTGAGGTTGCCACCTGCTTGAATGTCAGCGAAGACCATATGGATCGCTACAAACGGCTGGCCGTTTACCACCGAGCCAAACACCGTATTTTCCGAGGTGCACGGCAGATTGTGGTCAATCGTGACGACCCCTTAAGTCAGCCCTTGTTAAACGACAACGTACCTTTTTGGACTTTTGGCTTGGGTGAGCCCCACTTCAAAGACTTTGGTTTGTTGGAAATTCGAGGCGAAAAGCATTTGGCCTTTCAGTTTGATGCTTTGATGCCCGTGCGTGAATTGAAAATTCGGGGCACCCATAATCAGGCCAATGCTTTAGCCGCTTTGGCTTTAGGGTATGCCGTAGGCTTACCCTTTGCACCGATGCTGAAGGCATTACGAAGCTTTACCGGACTGGCCCATCGCTGTCAGTGGATTCGAGAGCGTGCTGGAGTGAGCTACTACGACGACTCCAAAGCCACCAATGTTGGAGCTGCTTTAGCCGCTATTGAAGGCTTAGGCGCAGACATTGCCGGCCGTTTGGTGCTGATTGCCGGAGGTGACGGCAAAGGTGCTGACTTTAAGCCGTTGCGGGATCCGGTGGCCCGCTACTGCCGTGCCGTAATATTGATTGGCCGTGATGCTGACCGTATCGCGGAAGTTTTGAGTGGTACGGTAGTGCTGGAAGCCGCTGCTTCTTTAGAAGAAGCTGTGGAGTTAGCTGCTAAACAAGCCCAAGCAGGGGATGCGGTATTGCTATCGCCGGCCTGTGCCAGTTTGGATATGTTCAAAAACTTTGAAGAGCGCGGGCAGCTCTTTGCCGCTACTGTAGAGGGGCTTGCCTGATGCTTTCCCGATTACATAAAGATAGGGAGTCTTCACCGCTTAGGAGTGGCGTTGATGTTGACTTCCCCCTGTTAGCAGGTTGTCTGGGCTTATTAGGTTTGGGCTTGGTGATGATCACCTCCGCCTCCTCTGAAGTAGCAACGGCTACCACAGGCAACACCCTGTACTACATGATTCGCCACCTGATTTACATTAGCTTGGGGCTAATTGCGGCCACCTTGACCTTGCTCATTCCAATGGCCTCTTGGGATCGCCTTAGCGGTAAACTGCTGCTGGCAGCCTTTGTTTTGTTAGTACTGGTGTTGGTTCCGGGCATAGGTCGCGAAGTGAACGGCTCTATGCGCTGGATTGGCTTCGGCTTTTTCAACATTCAGCCCTCCGAGCTGGCTAAGCTGTTTGTGGTCATCTACCTCGCAGGGTATTTGGAGCGGCGACAGGAGGAGGTACGGGAACAATGGTGGGGATTTTTTAAACCCTTTGTAATCCTATTGCCGATGGCCTTTTTGCTGTTGATGGAGCCCGACTTCGGGGCAACGGTGATTATGATGGGCGCTGCCGTTGCCATGCTGTTTTTGGGTGGTGTGGGCCTGTTTCGCTTCGGACTTATGGCCATACTGGCTATCTTCGCTGTCTACGTTTTGGCGCAAACCCAAGAATATCGGATGCAGCGCCTGATTACCTTTACTGATCCTTGGGCGGATCAATACGGCTCTGGTTATCAGCTCACTCAAGCGCTGATTGCTTTTGGGCGCGGTGACTGGCTAGGCGTAGGTTTAGGTAATAGTGTGCAAAAGCAGTTCTACCTCCCTGAAGCTCATACCGATTTTGTATTTTCGGTATTGGCAGAAGAGTTGGGTATGGTCGGGGCACTGGCTACCGTAGCTTTGTTTGCCTTTGTTGGATTGCGCGCTCTGTACTTGGGATTGCTCGCAGAGCGTGCAGGGCTGTTTTTTGGTGCCTATGTGAGTTGGGGATTGGCTTTTCTATGGATTGGCCAATTTTTGGTAAATATCGGAGTAAATACCGGTCTACTTCCCACTAAAGGTTTGACCTTGCCCTTTTTGAGTTATGGAGGCAGCTCTTTGGTTGTAACCTGCGCCAGTATGGCTATTTTGTTGCGTATTGATTGGGAGCGCCGTCGAATGCTGCGGGAAGGTCGTACATATGTTCCCCATCCTAAATCGAGCAGAATAGAACCTGAATTGGGAGAGGAGCGGCTGCATGACTAAGGTATTGATCATGGCCGGCGGTACGGGCGGTCATGTATTTCCAGCGCTGGCCTGTGCGCGAGAGTTTCGAGCCCGAGGCTTTGATGTGCATTGGTTGGGTACACCCCGGGGGATTGAGAACGATCTAGTACCCGCTGCTGGTATTCCTCTGCACCATATTCGTATTGGCGGGCTACGTGGTAAAGGCTTTAAAACGCTCTTAAGCGCTCCTTTTAAGTTACTGGGCGCTTTAGTGCAATCCATTCGCCTGATGCGTCAGTTGAGGCCTGTCTGTGTTTTGGGCTTTGGTGGTTATGTCTCTGGCCCTGGAGGGCTGGCCGCTAAGCTGTGTGGCATTCCTTTGATTATCCATGAGCAAAACGCGGTAGCGGGAACCACTAACCGTCTGTTGGCTCCTTTGGCTGATCGAGTATGTGAGGCTTTTCCAGAAACCTTTAAACTTAAGACGCACCTATACACCACGGGCAATCCAGTACGTCCTGAGTTATTTGCCCAAGCCTCGCGGCAAATTACTGACCAACCACCTCGGCATCTCTTGGTGCTGGGCGGCAGCCTAGGGGCCGAGCCGCTGAACTGCTTATTGCCTGAAGCTTTGGGACTGATTCCCGAACAACAGCGCCCTGTGGTTTGGCATCAAACGGGTAAGCAACATGCAGAGCGCACCGAGCAGCGCTATCGCGAAGCGGGCGTAGAGGTGAAAGTTTTGCCCTTTATTGAGGATATGGCTCACGCTTATGCTTGGGCGGATGCAGTAGTCTGTCGTGCAGGGGCTTTAACGGTGAGTGAATTAGCAGCCGCTGCGCTCCCTTCGCTACTGATTCCGCTGCCGCATGCTATTGACGATCACCAAACCTTTAACGCTCGTTATTTAGCTAATGCCGGAGCCGCCCAGATTTTGCCACAAGCAGAACTGGATGCTGCCCGTTTAGCGGCTCAACTCACTGAGTTAATGACCCAAGCCCAGGTACTGGAGCAAATGGGCGCATTGGCTCGTCAGTTAGCGCGTCCTAAAGCGACGACCGAATTAGTAACTATTTGTCTGGAGGCCACCCGTGGCTAAATCGCCGGGAGCTGTCAAGGCTGAAGAGCGTCGTATGCGCCGAATTCGTCGGGTGCATTTTGTGGGTATTGGCGGTGTCGGGATGTGCGGCATCGCTGAGGTGTTACTCAATCTGGGCTATGAAGTCTCAGGCTCAGACATCAAATCCTCAGCCAATACCGAGCATTTGGCGGCTTTAGGGGCTCAGATCTTTATTGGTCACAGTGCCGAGCATGTGGTAGGCGTGGACGTATTGGTGGTTTCTAGTGCAGTAAACGCCAAAAACCCCGAAGTGGCCAGTGCCTTAGAGCAACGCATTCCTGTGGTTCCCCGTGCCGAAATGCTGGCCGAATTAATGCGCTATCGCCACGGCATCGCCGTAGCAGGCACCCACGGTAAAACCACCACCACCAGTTTATTGGCTTCGGTATTTGCCGCAGCGGGCCTTGATCCCACCTTTGTGATCGGTGGACGCTTGAATGCAGCGGGAACCAACGCACAACTGGGCGGCAGTCGCTATTTGATTGCCGAGGCGGATGAGAGTGATGCCAGCTTCCTGCACCTACAGCCGATGGTGTCTGTAGTCACTAATATTGATGCTGACCATATGGACACCTACGACGGTGACTTTGGCAAGCTCAAGAAAACCTTTGTCGACTTTCTGCACAACCTGCCTTTTTATGGGTTGGCCGTGCTGTGCATTGATGATCCGATTGTGCGCGAAATCCTGCCACAAATTGGTCGCCCGCGTTTAACCTATGGTCTGTCTGAAGAGGCCGATGTTTGGGCTAGCCATATTCGCCAAGAGGGGATGCGCACCTATTTTCGAGTGCATCGGCAGGGGCGTGAGCCGATGGATTTGATGGTCAATATGCCCGGCAACCACAATGTATTGAATGCCTTGGCTACCATCGCTATTGCCACCGATGAAGGGATTTCTGATACCGCCATTATCCAAGGGCTCTCGGAGTTCCAAGGCGTAGGGCGGCGTTTTCAGGTGTATGGCGAGCTCAAGGTAGAAGGCGGCAGCGTCATGCTGGTAGATGATTATGGCCATCATCCCAGAGAGGTAGCGGCGGTCATTAAAGCGGTGCGTAGTGGCTGGCCAAAACGCCGCCTCATCATGGTCTATCAGCCCCATCGTTTTACCCGCACCCGCGATCTGTATGAGGATTTTGTACAGGTTCTGACCGATGCCAACGTACTCTTGCTGCTGGAGGTTTATCCCGCGGGAGAGGAGCCCATTCCCGGAGCGGATAGCCGACAGTTGTGTCACAGCATCCGCCAGCGTGGGCAACTTGATCCTATCTATGTGGAGCGAGGTACTGACCTAGCCCCCATACTTAAACCGCTACTACGGCCCGATGATATTTTGTTGTGCCAAGGGGCTGGAGATGTGGGCGCTTTAGCCCCACAACTGATTAAAAATCCATTATTTATCGACTCTGCGCTGTGAGGACGTCTTGAAATGAGTGCGCTGCAATCAACCCGTGATCCACAAGCTTTTGGGCGTGTGGCGGTTCTGTTTGGCGGCCGCAGTGCCGAGCGCGAGATTTCGCTTAAATCAGGACAGGCCGTACTGGAAGCATTGCAGTCTGCTGGAGTGAACGCCTTCGGTATTGATGTGGATGAACACATCATCGCGCGTTTAGCCGCTGAGTCTATTGACCGTGCTTTTATCGTGTTACATGGTCGTGGCGGTGAGGATGGCAGTATGCAAGGCCTGCTGGAGTGCGCGGGTATTCCCTATACCGGTAGCGAGGTATTGGCTTCTGCTCTGGCGATGGACAAGCTGCGTACTAAGCAGGTTTGGTTAAGCAGAGGCCTGCCTACACCTCGTTATGCCACCCTGACCTCTGAGCAAGATTGCCAAGTGGCGGCTCAGGAGTTGGGCTTTCCATTAATCGTCAAGCCCAGCCACGAAGGTTCCAGCATTGGCATGGCCAAGGTGGACAGCCTTGAGGCTTTGGTTCAGGCTTGGAATACCGCGATTACCTACGATCCTCAGGTGTTGGTTGAGCAATGGATTCAAGGCCCAGAATTCACCATCGCCATGCTTGGCGGGCAGATTTTGCCTCCCATTGGTTTGGGTACACCCCACACTTTTTATGATTTTGATGCCAAGTATCTGGCCAATGACACCCAATACCGTATTCCCTGTGGTTTATCGGCTGATAAAGAACAAGAGTTGCGTGCTCTGACAGCACAGGCTTGTGACGCAATAGGCGTTCAAGGCTGGGCTCGAGTTGATGTGATGCAAGATGCTGAAGGTCGTTTTTGGCTACTTGAAATCAACACAGTTCCCGGCATGACCGATCACAGCCTTGTGCCTATGGCCGCCCGCGCTGCGGGTCTGGACTTTCAGCAGTTGGTATTGGCTATTCTGAGCGATACTTTGGTCAAGGGACGTTAAGCATGGTTCTGGGAGTGCGTTCACAATCGCAGGATAAGCGTGCTCCACAGCTAGGCGGAGTGGGACAACGGGGAGCGAGTCGATTACAAAGGCCTTCGTCTAGCTCCTCCACAGCGAAGCCAGCCAAGCCCCCAAAGCCAAGATTTTATTGGTTTGGGATTTTTAAGCACCTGTTCTGGGGGCTGCTGTTGGTGGGGTTGGTGGTTGGGGGGTATGTATTAAGTCAAAATTTGTTGCCCTACATTAATCGGCCCATAGCCCGTGTTGCCGTGCAGGGGGAGCTTCCCCATGTTAGCCCTCTGGTTGTGCAGCAGCGACTAGCTCCTTTAGTCGAGCGGCCTTTTTTCCAAGTTAATTTACTCGGTATTCGCCAAGAGTTAGAGCAAATTCCTTGGGTGGCGCGGGCTGAGGTGCGTCGTGTGTGGCCTGATCAGATCGTTGTACACCTAGCTGAGCAGATACCCATAGCCCGTTGGGGGCAGCAGGCATTATTAAATACTCAGGGGCAGTCGTTTACCCCGGGTGATACGGGAAATTACGCACACTTGCCTTATTTGTATGGCCCACAACGAGCGCAGCAAAAAGTGATGCATCAGTATCAAATACTGAGTCACATGTTACGCCCTTTAGGATTTTCGATTACACGTTTGGAGCTGCGTGATCGCGGTAGCTGGTTTCTGAGCACAGAGCAGGGCATTGAAATGCTGTTAGGGCGTGATCAGGTGCTGGAAAAAGTACGCCGTTTTACCACCATTTATCAAAAAGCGCTGGAACCCCAACGTGACAATATTGCACGTATTGACCTTCGCTATCCTAAGGGTTTAGCCGTAGCATGGCGTGAGGCAACCCCGGCAGCGAAAGCAGCGGCATCCAGAAAGAATTGAAGGAAAACCGAACATGTCTTATGTGCAAACTGGGAAGATGATCGTTGGACTCGACATCGGCACATCTAAAGTAGTGGCGTTGGTCGGTGAGGTGACAACCGAAGGCCAATTAGAAATTGTTGGTATTGGCAGCCATCCATCACGGGGTCTGAAGAAAGGGGTTGTCGTCAATATCGAATCAACCGTGCAATCGATCCAGCGAGCGATCGAAGAGGCTCAACTGATGGCCGGTTGTCGGATTCATTCTGCTTTTGTGGGCTTAGCCGGTAATCATATTCGCAGTTTGAACTCCCACGGTATTGTGGCTATCAAAGACCGTGAAGTCAGTGAAGCTGATCTGGAACGGGTGTTGGATGCGGCTCAAGCGGTAGCTATTCCAGCAGACCAGCGGGTCTTGCATACGCTGCCCCAAGATTACGTTATTGATAATCAAGAGGGCGTTCGCGAGCCTTTAGGAATGTCAGGGGTACGTTTAGAGGCTAAGGTGCATGTGGTGACCTGTGCTGTTAACGCTGCCCAGAACGTCGAAAAATGTGTACGTCGTTGTGGCTTAGAAGTCGATGATATTATCCTAGAGCAACTGGCCTCCGCGAACGCCGTATTGACAGACGATGAAAAAGAATTAGGCGTTTGTTTAGTCGATATTGGGGGCGGAACTACCGATATCTGCATTTTCACGGAAGGTGCTATACGTCACACTGCGGTCATCCCTATTGCGGGTGATCAAGTCACCAATGACATTGCTATGGCGCTGCGCACTCCGACGCAATATGCTGAGGAAATAAAAATCCGTTATGCCTGTGCTTTAGCCAAACTGGCAGGAGCGGGTGAAACGATTAAAGTGCCGAGTGTAGGAGACCGTCCGCCTCGTGAGTTGTCTCGTCAGGCATTAGCTGAAGTAGTAGAGCCACGTTACGAAGAGCTCTTTACATTAATTCAAGCTGAGTTACGCCGCAGTGGTTATGAAGATTTAATCCCTGCTGGTTTGGTGCTAACCGGAGGGACAGCAAAGATGGAGGGAGCGGTAGAGCTGGCTGAAGAGATTTTCCACATGCCCGTGCGCTTGGGAACACCTCAAGGTGTTAGGGGGTTAGCAGATGTGGTACGTAATCCTATTTATTCAACCAGCGTAGGGTTACTGTTATACGGATTGCAAAAGCAGTCAGAGGGGACACCCATGTCTGACTTAGAGCCGTTTCTGGATGAACCTGACGAATATCAGCCAAAGCCACCAAAGCCGTCTATGCTTGGTCGTTTAAAGGGTTGGATTCAAGGTAATTTCTGAAACGTAGAAAAGCAAATATATAGAATTAGAAATTACGGGATTACAGGAGAGATTCAGCATGTTCGAGCTCGTTGATCATAGTCCGCAAAACGCAGTAATTAAGGTGATCGGTGTGGGTGGCGGCGGTGGTAATGCCGTAAATCACATGGCTCGCAGCAATGTCGAGGGTGTTGAATTCATTTGTGCTAATACAGACGCACAAGCCCTGAAAAAGATTGAAGTACGTACTGTTTTACAATTAGGTTCTGGCATTACCAAAGGATTGGGGGCTGGTACTAATCCAGAGATTGGCCGTCAAGCGGCGATGGAAGATCGCGAACGCATCTCTGAAGTGCTCGATGGTGCGGATATGGTGTTCATTACCACCGGTATGGGTGGCGGAACCGGTACAGGTGCTGCACCTATTATTGCTCAGGTGGCCAAAGAAATGGGCATTCTGACCGTAGCTGTAGTGACTCGACCCTTCCCTTTTGAAGGGCGTAAGCGGATGCAGGTGGCCGATGAGGGTATCCGTGCTCTATCCGAGTGCGTTGACTCATTAATCACTATTCCTAACGAAAAGTTGCTGACCATTCTGGGTAAAGATGCCAGCCTGCTGGCCGCCTTTGCCAAAGCGGATGATGTGTTAGCCGGTGCGGTACGGGGTATTTCCGATATTATGCAGCGCCCCGGTTTAATGAACGTCGATTTTGCAGACGTGAAAACCGTGATGGGTGAAATGGGCATGGCGATGATGGGAACTGGTTTTGCCAGTGGCCAAAATCGTGCCCGTGAGGCGACAGAGGCCGCCATCCGTAACCCCTTATTGGAAGATGTCGATCTGCTGGGCGCACGGGGTATTCTGGTTAACATTACCGCTGGCAATGATCTGTCCTTAGGTGAGTACGCCGCCGTGGGCGAGATCATCGAAGCCTTTGCCTCTGATGAAGCTACTGTCAAAGTAGGCGCGGTGATTGATCCTGAAATGCGTGATGAGCTGCACGTTACTGTAGTAGCCACCGGGTTGAATTCGCGTTTGGATCGTCCTGTGACTAAGCCTGCTGTTGAAACTACAATTGCAGCGCCGCAACAGCAACAGCAACAGCAACAGCCTACAGCTCCAGTACGCCCTGATCCTCAAAACGTGAATTACCGTGATTTAGAGCGTCCAACCATCTTGCGCAATCAGGCTCAATCTTCCAGCGCTAACCGTATTAACTCCCAAGAGGATCTGGATTATTTAGATATTCCTGCTTTTTTAAGACGTCAAGCTGATTGAGAGGACTAAGTCTAGGCATCAGTTTAGAGAGTCGGCCGGTTGGGTTCTGTTATGATTCCCGCTTTGCTGAACACCACTAGCTAAGGGCGCTGTAGCGACGCGAGCCATGATCAAACAACGAACCCTGAAAAATACCATCCGTGCTACGGGCATCGGCCTACATTCGGGTGAAAAGGTATACCTGACCCTGAAGCCCGCTCCAGTGGACTCTGGTATTGTATTTTGCCGAACTGATCTGGTGCCGCCTGTATTTATCCCAGCTCGTGCAGAAAACGTAGGTGAAACCACTATGTCCACTACCTTGATCAATGGAGCGGTCAAGGTGGATACCGTAGAGCATCTATTGTCTGCAATGGCGGGTTTAGGCATTGATAATGCCTTAGTGGAACTTTCCGCTTCTGAAGTCCCCATTATGGATGGCAGTGCAGGCCCCTTTGTGTTCCTGATTCAATCAGCAGGCTTGCAAGAGCAAGATGCGGCGAAGAGATTCATCCGCATTAAACGGGAAGTATCTGTTACTGAAGGTGATAAGCGCGCCACGTTCTTGCCCTTTAATGGCTTTAAAGTGTCTTTTGAGATCGACTTTGATCATCCCTTGTTCAAAAAACGAACACAGGTGGCAAGTGTAGATTTTTCCAGCACTTCCTTTGTGAAAGAAGTGAGTCGGGCAAGAACCTTTGGCTTTATGCGCGATATTGAGTACTTGCGCGCCCATAATCTCGCTTTGGGTGGCAGTGTAGATAACGCCATTGTGGTAGACGAGCAGGGTGTGCTGAACGAGGATGGCCTACGCTACGAGGATGAGTTTGTTAAGCATAAAATCCTAGATGCTATCGGTGATTTATATTTGCTTGGCAATAGTCTAGTGGGTGAGTTTCGCGGTTATAAATCAGGTCATGCATTAAACAATAAGTTGCTGCGGGCGTTAATTGAGCAGCAGGATGCTTGGGAGGTAGTTACCTTCGAAGGGGCTATGACAGATGCTCCGATTTCCTATATGCGCCCTGCCGCCATTGGCTAAGCTAAGTAGCCTCCTTTCTAAGATTAAGACCACCTTTTAACCTAGGTGGTCTTTTCTCATCCATAGCTTCAAATGGCTATCTGCTCTTACTTTTGCGGTGGATGCGCCAAAATTTCTTCTAAAGACAGTCCTGTTAAGCCGTGAATGGTACGCCATAGGTAATACAGAATACCGAGCATCATGAGTGTGCAGGGAATGGCAATCATGGGGTAACTCAGTAGGGTCATCTGTCCTAGTTCTGCATTGAAGGCTTCGCTGCCAGAAGGGCTAGTCACCAGCCATTTCGCCAAAATGTAATTCATCGTAGCTGAAAAGAAAAAGGTACTGCTTAGCCAGTAGGTAGCTCGCAATAGGCGTTGTTCAAATACAGCTTGTACCCCCCGTTGCTCAAGGTGCGTTTGGATTTTATCAATGTTCAGTATTTGGGGGCTGTACAGCAGTGTTCGTACTAAGGGATAGCGGGTTCGGGTGGAAACCAGTACGGCAACACCCAATAGACAGGGTACAGTCGCCTCTTTAACCGCTAACCATTGAGTATCTAAGCGCAGTAAACCAATGCCACCTGTGAGCAGGGTGCTCACCAAACCCAGTAAGGCAATCCAATTGAAACTGCGGTAGCGGATGAGCTCCAGAATTCCCCAGCCTAAGGGAAAGGCTAAAGCCAGTATTAAAGCACCATCACTGCCTAAATACTCCTCTCCGCTCAACTTCATCATGATGATGGACGGAATGAGAATACTGATGATGAGGTCTGTGAGTGGATGCTGAGATTTCGGACGAGGACTTGATGAAGGCATACTCATAATATGTGCATATCTGAATAAGGGATGAAGGATAAGAATGTAGTGGGGAGCGCGTTAGTGTTTGGACTGAGCAGCAGTAGCAAAGCTTTGACTAGAGCAAGCCAGTGCCAATATCTGATCGCGCCAAGGAGCTTTAGCAGGTAGGGCTAAAAATGCTGGATTGATGAAGTCTTGTCGGGCTTCATAGGTTAAAGGGGAGCCATCCAAGGTCAGTACTACTCCACCGGCCCCTTCCAGTACGGCTTGGGCGGCGGCTGTATCCCACTGAGCGGTTGGGCTCAGTCGAGGATAGCACTCGACTTGGCCTTCAGCCACTAAACAGAACTTCAGTGAGCTACCTGCAGAGCGTAGTTCTGGAGTGCCCAGAGTCTCTTGAATTAAATGGAGTAGCTGTTCCTGCGCCGGATTAGTATGGCGGCGGCTGGCGATAATAGAGCTTGGGCCTAGGGTATGGGGTTGGACAGGGATTTTGAGCGCGTGTCGTTCTGTTGGACTACAGTACCAAGCAGCTTGTTGTAAAGAGCCGCCGTAGTAATAGGCTTGTTTGGCCGGTAATCCCACTACGCCCCAAACCGCCTGTCCCTGTTCAATCAAAGCGATGTTGACGGTGAACTCTTCGCTACCCTGAATGAATTCTTTGGTGCCATCTAAAGGATCGACCAACCACCAACGTGTCCAATGTTGGCGCTCATGCAGAGGAATGGAGCAATCCTCCTCAGACAGAACCGGAATACTAGGATCTAATGCCCGTAGCCCCGAAAGGATGCATTGGTGCGCGGCCATATCAGCAGCCGTTACTGGGGATGCGTCCGATTTTTCCTGTACCTGTAGCCCCGTTCTCCAATAAGGAAGTATGCAAGAGCCGGCTTGCTGGGCTAGCGCTATGACGGCCTCAAATACTGTTGAGTTCATGAAGGGAAAAGCCCGCGTTGACTCAGTAAATCCCTGGCAAGGTACAGTGCAGCTAAGGCACGCCCTTCGCTAAAGGAGGGATGATGAATCAGTTGGGATAGCTCTTTAAGTTGGATGTAATCAATACGCAAAGGCTCTGGCTCATCGCCCGGCAGATGTTCTGGGTACAGATCCCAAGCTAGAACCAGTTGGATTTTCTGCCCCATGTAGCCAGGGGATAAAGACAATTCCCCCAGATGCTCTAAGTTTTTGGCTCCAAAGCCTGCTTCTTCTTTAAGTTCTCGGTTGGCGGCTGCCAATACATCTTCTCCGGGCTCAATCAGGCCTTTAGGCAGCGATAGCTCGTAGCGCTCAGTACCCCCGCAATACTCTTCAACGAGAATAGCCCGTTCAAAATTTTCAAGGGCTATTACCATAACGGCACCATAGCCTGCCCGGCTGATCAAACGCTCATAAGTGCGCTCGACCCCATTGGAGAATTTTAGTTGTAGCTCCTCTACCCGAAACAGCCGAGTAGAGGCGATTAGGTTACGGGCAAGTACCTCTGGCTTGTGGCGCATGGCCAAACACTCCTGCAAAGACAAGCTACCATCATAGCGGCTGTGCGCTGGAGTACCAGTAGATTGCTCGGTGCATTTAGGTGTGATGTTGTGTATTTAAAGGGACTTTTTAATCAGCTAACTAAAAATTAGTGCATTACCATTTTTTTGTAAATTTTTGCAATATAGTTTTTGTGCGTTATATATCTTGAATAGGGTTTTATGTGTTTTAAGTAAAAGCAGTAAAAGTAACTAATATTCTGAAAAAGATAGTAATTTAATGACTAACTTCGGGAAAAATAAAATTTCAAGGGTTGGCTCTTTTGCGTCATTAAACTGAAAGGCTATTGACGTACATCACGAAACTGATTATTTTTTTGACTTGTATAGTCTGGCACATTTTATGAGCATATTAATTATAAGCTGGGCTAATCATGCAGAAGGATGCCTAACATGAAGTTTAAAAAATTCATTGCCATTACTCTATCCCTATTTATCGAAGGAGGGATAGCTATGGCGGATGACACCAAGGTCGGTGAAATTAAGGCCGAAATTAAAGATGCCAGCCAAGGTAAAGGCTATGGTGGCTTATCTGGCGTAATGATGGGGGCTGCTTCAGGTGGGCCTGTTGGTGCTGTGGTAGGCGCTATGGCCGGTATGTTTGCTGGGGGTACGGCGCAGCATGCTGCGGCTGAGGAAGAACTTGAGCGCAAGAAAAAAGAAGAAGAAAGTCTGCGTGATCCTCGTCGTGCCTATATTGTGCATACTGACGAAGGAGATATCCGGGTTCGCTCTCCCAACCAAGTATTCCAAGTGGGCGACAAGGTAGAAATTGTTCGCGGTCGCTTACGTGCTTTAAATTAAAGTACAGGTTTTATTTATAAGGGCGCTTTAAGGCGCCCTTATTATTTATATTGGTTCTATGCAGCGTTGTTAGCTGGCTGGTTGCTAGAGTGTTTATGAATATATTGTTGGGTACAGAGTCACTAAAACCACCTTTAACGGGTATTGGTAATTACACCCAGTTTTTATTAAAAAATATTGGCCAGTCTGACCAAGTCAGCTCTGTTAAATGTTTTTCTGGGTTTGAATTTTTGTCCGGTCAAACGGCGCTGGAACAATGCCAAACTCAAAGCCAAAGGATGATAAAAGGCGGTACGGGTTTTAAAAAAAATCTACGGGAGCTGTTGCGTAAAACGACGCTGGCCTATCAAGTCCGGGCCCAGATTCAAAATCATTATTTTGGTAAGGGGGCAGAGGAACATAAAGGCTTTGTTTACCATGAGCCTAACTTCATACTAAAACCCTACGCAGGGCCCTGTGTGGCCACCATTCATGATTTAGCTTTGGTTCGTTACCCCGAATATCATCCGGCAGGGATTCGCTGGCTAGCCAAACAGCTTCCTAACACTTTGGCGCGAGCCGATGCTTTGATCACCCCTTCTGAAGTGATTCGGCAAGAATTAATTGCAGACTATGGGGTAGCCCCTGACCGAGTTCATAGTATTCATTTGGGGGTGGAGCCTGAGTTTCAGCCTCGTACTGCACAGCAAACTCAATCAGTTTTACAAAACTATGCGTTAGAGCATGGTCGTTATGTATTGTTTTTAGCCAGTTTAGAACCGCGTAAAGGCATAGATACTTTATTAGATGCTTGGTGTTTAGTGCCTGAGTCTATTCGTTGTCACTGGCCTTTGGTATTAGCCGGTGCTTCCGGTTGGAATAACCAACATTTATGCCAGCGTATTCAAGCGATGCAGCATACTCATGGGATACGTCATATCCATTTTGTACCTCAGGCTGATTTACCTTATTTGTATGCTGGGGCTCAGTTATTTGTTTACCCCTCAATCTATGAGGGCTTTGGTCTGCCGGTATTAGAGGCTATGTCCAGTAGTGTTCCTGTCATCAGTACGGCCCGCACTTCTATGGCCGAATTTGCTAGGGATAGTATCGCGCTGGTCGAGTCGGGGCAGCCTGAAGAGCTAGGAGCCTGCATTCAACTCTTGCTGGAAGACTCCGAACAGCGCCAACACTATGCTCTAGCGGGCTTGGCTCGTGCTCAGAGGTTCTCTTGGCAGCACTGTGCTCAGCAAACCATTGAGGTTTATCGGCAACTCCTGCCTTGAGTACTTACAGTCCCGTTCGGAACGCTCTCTTTAGGAAGGAGAGACTCTGTTCTCCGGTCTAGGCTAGACTTGAGCAATCTTTAACCTATAACTCTTTGCACATGACCCTCATCACCCAATGCCCTCATTGTAAGACTCGGTTTCGTATCGGGGCGTTTCAGTTGAAAGCCGCCCGTGGATTGGCGCGTTGTGGGGCGTGTTTAGTGGTATTTAATGCTCAGCATCACAGTGCAAAGCCGCCCGTTTTGTTGCAGCATCCCATTCCTGAGTCAGAGATTGAGCCTACGCAGATTAAGATACCGGTACGCAGTCCACTGCCCCAGCTTCCCGCATATCGTGCTCATTCTGTGGCGGTAGTTCCTCCGCCAGAGGATCAGCCACCCCGTATTCGCTTAGGCTTTGCCAGTCGTGATGCTGATTGCTCTGTCCCAGAGCCCGCTCCCGAACCCTTAGCTGGTTTTGATAATCCTAAAGCCCGCAAAGCTTATCAACCCATACCAGTGCCCTCTGAGCTTTCGGAGCAGGATGCCCCTTGGCAGTTGGATCGGTCGTTAGGGCATTCAGAAGCCGCCCGCAGTTGGGGTTTACCCGTTTTGGTATTGTCATTGGGTATTTTGGGGTTTTCTGGGTTGTATGGGGTGCTGCATTTCCAAGAATTGGCCCGTTTAGATTCAGTGCGGCCTGTATTAGAGCGCTTCTGCGCTACCTTGGGCTGTCGCTTACCTGCTTATAGCGATGTTTCCCGCATTCAAAGCAGCAACCTGTTGGTACAGAGTCACCCTGAGTTTCAAGGAGTTTTGCGGGTTGAGGCGCTTTTGTACAATCGCGCTCATTTTTCCCAGCCTTATCCTATTTTAGAGCTGCATTTTAATGATATGAACGGTTGGCGTATCAGCAGCCGCCAGTTCAAGCCAAGCGAATATCTAGGCTCCACAGAGCATCCCAAAGAGATGCCACCCCAAGTACCTATTTCTATTCAGGTGGATGTGTTAGACCCCGGAGAACATGCGGTGGGCTACAGTTTGGGCTTGTTACCCCCTGAGTAACTTGTGTCCATAACAACCTTTATCCCTTGCTCAAGAGCAGGTATTATTCCCGCCCTTTTTTATCCGATCGACCTTAACAAGCAGGCCCAAACAGGAGTCTTCATGTCAGCGGTGCGCATCGGCCCTTATAGCCTATCCAGTCAGGTCATACTCGCTCCCATGGCCGGAGTGACGGATCGTCCTTTTCGGCAACTGTGCCGTAGTATGGGCGCGGCCTTGGCTGCTTCAGAGATGCTCACCAGCGACACGCGGTTGTGGACGAGTCGTAAATCCCAGTTACGCCTTGATCACATCGGCGAGCCTAGCCCACGCGTGATACAGATTGCAGGCAGCGATCCACAACAGATGGCGCGAGCTGCGCGGCAGAATGTCACCTTGGGTGCCCAAATCATTGACATCAATATGGGATGTCCGGCGCGCAAGGTATGTAATAAAGCGGCGGGTTCGGCCTTGATGAAGGACGAGCTGCTAGTGGCAGAGATTTTAGAGCAGGTTATCGCCGCCGTTGATGTACCCGTAACCCTGAAAATCCGCACCGGCTGGGATCAGGCACAGCGTAATGCCCCGAATATTGCGCGTATTGCAGAGCAATCGGGTATTGCTGCTGTGGCCATTCATGGTCGAACCCGTGCCGATTTTTATGGAGGACGGGCAGAATATGAAACCATCGCCCAAGTACGGCAACAGATTAAAATTCCCCTGTTTGCTAATGGGGACATTGACTCTGCGGTTAAGGCTTACGAAGTACTGCGTCTAACGGGAGCCGATGCTGTGCTGATCGGTCGAGCCGCCCAAGGTAACCCTTGGATCTTCCGTGAAGTAGATCAGTATTTGCGTACCGGACAACTCTGTCCTGCCCCTGATCTGGATGAGCTTGAGCAGGTTTTAACGGGCCATCTACAAGCGTTGTACTCGTTTTATGGCGAGGCTTTGGGGGTTCGTATTGCCCGTAAACATCTGGGTTGGTATTTGGCCAGACTGCCGGACAGCCAAGCCTTTTGTGCTCAATTTAATCGCTTGGGTGATTCAGCAACCCAAGTACAGAGCATTGGTAGATTTTTTGCGCTTTATCCTGAATATCCATCTCCTGGCACAGGAATCGGCGAGGAAACCGCCTTATGGCAATGACCGACACATTAACCGGGACCGCATCTGTGAGTGAAACTTTAAGCGATCAAGCCTATGCAGCACATTGCAATAGCGCTCCTCAGACCCTACGTCAGAGTGTTGAAAAAGCCTTGCGTGACTACTTCACCCATCTTGAAGGGACAGAAGTGACCGGTATCTACACCATGGTGCTGTCTGAAGTGGAGGCTCCTTTGCTAGAAACCGTAATGGAGCATGTAAAGGGTAATCAGACCCGAGCTTCTGAGCTTTTGGGGCTCAATCGGGGTACGTTACGCAAAAAGCTAAAACAGTACGACCTGCTTTAGGATTGCCCGCTTCATACTTTTTCTCCCGATTTTTTGAGTAACGGATTTTTTATGACCGACCAAACTACCCGCCTAGCTGTTCGTCGTGCGCTGATCAGTGTTTCAGATAAAACGGGTGTTGTTGACTTTGCTCGCGCCCTCAGTGCTCTAGGGGTTGAGATTCTGTCCACTGGTGGCACCTTTAAGCTGCTACGCGATCAAGGTATTGCTGCGGTTGAAGTAGCGGATTACACCGGCTTCCCTGAAATGATGGACGGACGGGTAAAAACACTGCATCCCAAAATTCACGGCGGAATTTTAGGACGGCGGGCACAGGATGGTGCGGTCATGGCTGAACACGGGATTCAGCCCATTGATTTGGTGGCGGTTAACCTATACCCCTTTGCGGCCACCGTCGCTAAAGCCGATTGCACCCTAGCCGATGCCATTGAAAACATCGACATCGGTGGGCCAACTATGGTGCGTTCAGCGGCAAAAAACCACAAAGATGTAGCCATCGTGGTTAATGCTCAGGATTACACTCAGATCATTGATAGCCTGAAGCAGGGCGGTTTAACCTATGCTCAGCGCTTCCAATTGGCGCTGAAAGCCTTTGAGCACACCGCAGCTTACGATGGCATGATCGCTAACTACCTAGGCACGGTGAATCAGGCGGCTGAAACTTTGTCTACTCAAGAGCGCTCTGCCTTCCCGAATACCTTTAATAGCCAGTTTATTAAAGTGCAGGACATGCGTTACGGAGAAAACCCGCATCAAATCGCGGCCTTTTACCGTGAGTCCAATCCGGGAGAGGCCTGCATCGCAACCGCGCGTCAAATTCAAGGCAAAGAGCTGTCGTACAACAACGTAGCCGATACGGATGCCGCGTTAGAGTGCGTTAAAAGCTTCGTTAAGCCTGCTTGTGTGATTGTCAAACACGCTAATCCTTGCGGTGTGGCTGTTGTACCTGAGAGCGAAGGCGGAATTCGTAAAGCCTACGATCTGGCCTACGCGACTGACAGCGAATCCGCTTTCGGAGGCATTATTGCCTTCAACCGTGAGCTGGATGCAGAAACAGCCAAAGCCATCGTAGAGCGCCAATTTGTCGAAGTTATCATCGCGCCGAGTGTCTCAGACGAGGCCAAAGCCGTTGTGGCGACCAAGATCAATGTGCGTCTTTTAGAGTGTGGCCAATGGCCTGAAGTGCGTCAGCCCGGTTGGGACTTCAAGCGGGTTAACGGTGGCTTGCTGGTACAAAGCCGAGACATCGGCATGATTACTGAAGCCGACTTGAAGATCGTGACCCAGCGGGCTCCCACAGAACAAGAAATCTATGACCTGATTTTTGCGTGGAAGGTGGCAAAATTTGTCAAATCCAACGCCATTGTGTACGCCAAAAACCGCCAGACTGTGGGTGTAGGTGCAGGCCAAATGAGCCGTGTTAACTCCGCGCGCATTGCAGCCATTAAAGCCGAGCACGCCGGGTTAGAGGTTCTGGGCGCAGTGATGGCCAGTGATGCCTTCTTCCCCTTCCGTGATGGCATTGATAATGCGGCTAAGGCGGGTATTACGGCGGTGATCCAACCCGGTGGTTCCATGCGGGATCAGGAAGTCATTGCGGCGGCCGATGAAGCAGGCATTGCGATGGTTTTTACCGGTATGCGTCACTTCCGCCACTGATCGAATAATACTGTGGAGCTTAAGGCGGGACGCTGGGCGTATTTAGCCTTTAACCCAAAGCCTACAGCCTGAGAGTCTTAGGCTTGCTCTACCCGGAGAACACAATGAAGGTATTGATTATTGGCAGTGGTGGTCGTGAGCACGCGCTAGCTTGGAAGGTGGCGCAGGATGCTCGCGTTGAAAAGGTTTTTGTAGCTCCAGGAAATGCTGGAACTGCCACTGAAGCTAAATGTGAAAACATTGCCATTGATGTGCTGGATTTAGAGGCATTGGCTGAGTTTGCAGCTCAAAATGTCCAACTCACCATCGTTGGCCCGGAAGCACCTTTAGTGAAAGGGGTAGTGGATTTATTTCGTAGTCGGGGTTTGGATATCTTTGGCCCCACAGCGGCAGCGGCCCAGTTAGAGGGCTCTAAAGCCTTTACCAAAGACTTTCTGGCTCGGCAGGGTATTCCGACCGCTTCCTATCAAAACTTCACTGAAGTAGAGCCTGCGCTGGCCTATTTGCGTGAGCGTGGTGCTCCCATCGTCATTAAGGCCGATGGTTTAGCGGCGGGCAAAGGGGTCATCGTGGCTATGACCCTAGAAGAGGCCGAAGCCGCGGTGCGGGATATGCTCTCAGGCAATGCCTTTGGTGATGCCGGAGCCCGTATTGTGATTGAGGACTTTTTGGACGGCGAAGAGGCCAGCTTTATCGTCATGGTGGACGGTGAGCATGTGCTGCCTATGGCCAGCAGTCAGGATCACAAACGGGTAGGGGATGCAGATACTGGCCCCAATACCGGTGGCATGGGGGCTTATTCTCCGGCTCCTGTGGTCACACCTGAAGTACACCAGCAGGTGATGGATGAGATTATTTATCCAACCGTGCGTGGTATGGCTGCTGAGGGTAATGTGTATACCGGATTCCTCTACGCGGGGTTGATGATTGATCAAACGGGCGCGCCCAAAGTCATCGAGTTTAATTGCCGTTTTGGTGATCCTGAAACTCAGCCGGTGATGCTGCGCTTGCAATCCAGTTTGGTGTTGTTGGTTGAAGCCGCTTTGGCTAAAGCCTTAGATAAAATCGAAGCCCAGTGGGATCCTCGGCCAAGCCTTGGAGTGGTGTTAGCTGCAGGTGGCTATCCCGGTGACTACGCTAAAGGTGCGGTGATTCACGGGCTAGAGCAGGCTGCACAGTGGCCCGGTAAGGTATTTCATGCCGGTACCACTTATAAGGATCAGCAGGTGTTGACCTCCGGCGGGCGTGTGCTGTGCGCGACGGCCTTGGGCAATACCGTCTTAGAAGCTCAACAGAACGCCTATATACTGGCTCGCGAGATTTCTTGGGACGGCTGTTTTTATCGTAACGATATTGGCTATCGAGCTGTTGAACGCGAGCAGTCCTTAGCCTAGCATCATACTCATTGCACACAGACCCTTGTTAAAGCAGGGGTCTTTACGAGTTATCCCTATGGACGTGCGGCTCGTGCAAGCCGGCTAGACTGAATGGAATTTCTCCTGTGCGCTTGTTTTGGACGTGTTGGTTAGGTTTATTCCTCTGGTGTGCTGAGGTAAAGCAAACCTATTCACAGGTACAGACCGCTTTTCAGATGCATCCAGAGGCGCAAAATTGGCATGTGCTGATTGATCCTTCAGGTCAATTATCCTTGGATGAAGTGAGAGCGGAGCAGTCACTGTTCAAACGCCTAGATACGCCTTCATATACCGCTATGGGTAGTGAAAAGGCAGTTTGGATACACGTTCAGATTCCGGCTTATGCTAAAGCCCCCTATTGGCTGTGGGTGAACGCTCGTCATGTGGAGTATTTGGATTTTTATTTACTGCATCAAGGGCAGTTAGAGCGGCACGTACAAAGTGGTTCTCTGCGGGCTAAGGAGCACCATTGGCAGTCTGCGATCAGTCCTTATCTGTTTACGCTACCAAGCGATAACCAACCCCGAGAAGCTTATCTGCGTTTGCAGTCTGGGCATTCCATGATGGCCTATTTTGAGCTTTTGGGGGACAAGGGTTTAAGCATGCTAGAGCGGATGGCTTATTTTCATGGCATGTTGCTGGGGACTCTAGGGTTAGTAGTCATTTATAACCTGATTTGCCTGCTGAAACATCGACAGATAGCTTATCTGTGGCTGGCCGCTTTTCACCTCATGCTACTTAGTAGTTTGATTGCTAATCTGGGGCTTTGGGTGGTGTGGTTCCCCGAATGGGCGCACCATCAATCTCTGGTGGCTGATCTCATGCCTTTGTTGGCCTGCATGGCTATCTTGGCCTTCTTGCTGTGTTTTTTCCGAACCTTTGCCAGTCCTGCGGTTCTGTGGTTTATCCGCATCGGTTTTTACATGATGGCTGTAGAAGCCTTAGCTTTGGTGGTTAAACCTTGGTTATTACATGGTTTATTGGCACAAAGCTTGGCGCTCGTTTTGACGCTCAGCGTACTGGTGATCAGTGGATACTATGCTGCTTGTGGTAATCGTCCGGCCCATTTGGTGGTTTTAGGGCTGGTTTTTGCTCTGGGTTATACCTGCCTACTCTCTACCTCTGTGGGTTATCAAATTTTGGATGCTGAGGGCTTAGTGAGCGCTGTATTCTGGCTCGCTACCTTTGGGGGCTTGGTATTGAATATTGCTTTGGCCCGCCAGAAAAAAGAACGCCATGCTGCTTTGCGCGCTGCGAGACAGACTCCGGCTGTGCCCTTAGATCGCCCGGCTGATGAGCCTAAGGTGCAGGAGGTATTCTTAGCGCAGGTCAATCAGGAACTGAGTCAATTAGTCAATGCTGGGTTAAATACAGCAGAGTTACTACAGCAGACAGTCTTGTCGGTACAGCAACGAGAGGCTGTTCACGCCATCCAAGGAGCTCATTATCAGTTGTTGGATCTGATCCATGAGACCTTAGATATTCTTCAGCCCCACTCAAAGCCAATAGAGTTGGATCAGCTTCCCCTGAGCCTTTCTGGGCTGGTCACTGAGTGTATTGAAGACTTGCGTTATCGCTTTGAGCGCCAAGGGGTAACCCTCAGTTACGTGCAGGATTTGCAACAGATTGTGTATATCCAGACCGATCCAGCACGCATGCGCCAACTGCTGATGGGGTTATTGGATAGCCGCTTATGCCGACCGGATGTACGCCAGATTCAGCTCAGTGTTTCTGTGATTCAGGAAGCCTCTTTGCCAGAGATTAAGCTGAGTCTGGAGGATGATGGCGCACCTTTATCCGAGGCGGCACAACATCTGCTATCAACTCTTACCGAGCCTGCGCAAAAACTTAAGGCTTTATCACCTGAAGTTAGCCTAAATGTGCTGAGCTTAGTGGAGCGAGTGCGTATCTTAGGAGGACGCTGGAGTTCTAACAGTTTATCGGCTTCGGGAGGAAGTCGAATCTGCATCCATTTACCCACTCAAATCCTCCCAGCGCTTGAGGCTCCAGAGATGCAAGAAAGCTTGCTCTCAGGCGCTCGGGTATTGATTGTGGATGATGATGAAACCTGCCGTCAGGTTTTATCCACCCAATGTCGCAGTTGGGGTGCTGATGTCGATTTAGCCGTGGATGGTAAAGAGGCTCTGGCTTTGATGAGAACACGCGTTCATTTAGGCGATTTATTTGACGCGGTCATCATAGATCAAGACATGTTGGGTATGACGGGGCTGCAATTAGCAACTAAGGTGCGGGAAGATGTGCTACTTAAACAGGATGTAGCCCTGATTTTGTTGGTAACGCTCGAATCCGCCAATAGCCGCATTGAGGCCCGTAATGCGGGGATTAATCGCCTGTTGGTGCGTCCTGTCTCTCCATACACACTAAAAACCGTACTGATCCATGAGTTAAAACGCACGGGTCGTCTTAATCGTATGAGTTTGATTCATTCGACGCAGCTTTGGAGTGTTCCTGAGGATTTTCGGATGTTGGTTGCCGAGGATGATAAAGCCTCCAGTAAGGTGATTGCTGGGTTATTGGGTAAGTTAAAAATTGTCCCTAAGTTGGTTAAAAACGGTCAGGAAGCGTTACAGGCTTTGCAAAACGAGTCTTTTGATTTAGTTCTGATGGACTGCGAAATGCCTGTGATGGATGGGTACACCGCAACCCACCAGTTAAGGTTGTGGGAAGCTTTGCATCCTGAGCGTACTCGTACCCCCGTGGTAGCCTTAACCGCTTATATTTTTGCAGAGCATCAAAGTCGAGCAAAAGCGGTGGGAATGGATGACTACATCGCCAAACCAGTGGATTTATCTCGACTACGGACTCTGGTTCGTCCCTATCTGGAAAGCCACGCGGCACATCATCGGTCCCTTATTCGTTAACTCCTCGAAAAAACTACTTATTTCTTCGTAGGCGACACAAGGCAATTCAGGCAGTAAAGTACCGGGCTAGCACTCTGCCTGAGGTACTGCGTGCTGTTGTTCCAATAAAAAAACTGGGGATCCGTGAATGAGTAACAGAGGCAATACTGCTTGGACTCTTGTCGGGATCGTGGCTGTGTTGCTATCTGGTTATTTGCTATACCAGGAAGTACGCAACATATCCTTGGCCGAACTGACAGAAAGCTTGCGCGCCATTGCTACACCCCATTGGGTGATGGCTGGCTTGGCTACCTTGGGAGCCTACGCAGCGCTGGCTTGGTATGACCGTATCGCAGTTTCACACTTGGGCCACAAGATTTCTTGGTGGTTCATTACACTGTGTTCTTTTACCACCTATGCGCTGGCCCATAATATTGGAGCTTCCGTATTTTCCGGGGCTCTGGTGAGGTATCGTGCTTATCGTACTAAGGGGTTAACCCCTCAAGATATTGGTATTCTGATTGTCTTTTGTTCGCTAACCTTTGCTATGGGGACGGTTCTGGCTTCTGGAGTGGTGCTGTTGATACAACCGGAGCTGATTAGCCGTATTTTACCTTTAGACCCTTGGGTGGCACGCGTCATCGGCTTTTTAATGCTGTCAGCGATTATCCTTTATGTTGTAGGTTCTTTGCGCAATCTCCCGCCTTTACGCTGCTGGAAATGGCAGGTTGAGTATCCTAAGCCATCTATTGTGGCGCGCCAGTTATTAGCTGGCCCGCTGGAGATTTTATGTGCGGCGGCCATCATCTATTTTGCGTTGCCAGAACAGGGTAATCCCGGGTATATCACCATTTTAGGGGTTTTTCTGGCTTCTTTCTCTTTAGCCTTACTTTCCCATGCGCCGGGTGGCTTAGGTGTCTTAGAGGTCACGTTTTTAGCTGCACTACCTGAGTTCAATACGGTTGATATGCTGGCTGCCTTGATCGTATTCCGTGGTTTATATTTGTTGCTGCCCTTTGCGCTCGCTATTTTTGTGGTGGTGTTTTTTGAGGTACAGCAGGCTTGCCTCAAGAAGATAGAGCAGCGCTAATCCAAACCGGTATCAGACATTCAGAGCTAGCTCATGAGTCTATGGAGAGCATGTGAGCTGGCAATTTTTGGTAACCATAAAAGCATTGTTTTGCTCTTTATGTGATTCGCTCTCAATTAAGTCTTAATTGCCGAAGATACTGTATATCCTCAGTAAATTAGAGGCTTATCCATATGTAATGGACTTTCCCCATACATAAAAGGCTATTTATAGGGGATGAGTTCTTGTTTATATCTATACAAATGTCAGTCATAAAAATACCTAAGGCAGGGCATCATGATGTTATGGAAAAGGTCTTTATTAGCGGCCTGCTTAATCCTGGCTAGCGCTGTGCAAGCGGCTGAGGTCAATGTGTACTCTGGCCGACAAGAGGAACTGATTAAGCCAGTACTGGATCGGTTTACTCAGGAAACCGGCATTAAGGTTAATCTGATCACGGGTAAACCCGATGAGTTAATTGGTCGGATGCAGACAGAAGGGCGTAACAGCCCGGCTGATGTGCTCATCAGCTCAGACGTAGGTCGCTTAAGCCGTGCTAAAACGGCTGGGGTTTTGCAGGTGGTGGACTCAGCTACCCTAACGGGCGCGATTCCTGCCTATCTACGCGATCCTGAACAGCAGTGGTTTGGTTTAACTTTGCGCGCTCGTCCTATTTTGTATGTACCTGCTAAGGTCGATCCTGCACAGCTATCGACGCTGCAAGATCTGGCTGATCCCAAATGGAAGGGAAAAATCTGCATTCGCTCTTCCGATAATATTTATAACCAGTCCATGGTGGCGGCGTTACTCGCTCATTTAGGTGAGGAAAAAACCCAAGCTTGGGCCAATGGTTTTGTGAACAACTTTGCCCAGCCTCCTAAAGGTGGGGATCGGGATCAGATCAAAGCAGCAGCAGCGGGTGTGTGCGATTTAGCCATTGCCAACACCTACTATTTGGGCGGCATGTTGGATGATCCCAAAGACAAGGCGGCGGCAGAAAAGCTGAAGGTGTTCTGGCCCAATCAAAATGACTTTGGCACCCATGTAAACATTTCCGGCGCAGGGGTTGCCAAATTTGCCCCCAATAAAGCCGAAGCCATAAAGCTGCTTGAGTACATGGTAAAGCCTGAAGCTCAGGACTGGTATGCGGCCACTAACCATGAGTATCCCGTAGTGGAGGGCGTGAAGTGGAGCCCTCTATTGGAGTCTTTTGGACACTTTAAAGCAGACTCTTTGGCACTGGCAAAACTGGGCGAGTTAAACGCAAAAGCCATTGAAATTATGGATAAAGCGGGCTGGAAGTAATCAGCTAGCAACAGAGTAACGCTGTCGGTTTTAGCGGGCAGCGTTATGGGGAGTGATGATTCTGCAAGTACTTCGTTGTTCCAGTCTGAGTGTCTGGGTGATTGTGCTGGCCGCCTTGTTGGCTGTGCCTATTTTGGTGGTGTTGGGTTCTGTTTTTTGGCCACAGCCGGAATTATGGCAACACCTTAGGGATACGGTGTTGGCCGATTATGTGTGGAATTCCTTGCGCTTGGCTCTGGGGGCTGGGGTTTTAGCCGGTGTTTTAGGCACTACTCTGGCTTGGTATGTGGCGCGCTATGAGTTTTTTGGGCGCTCGGTGTTGCAATGGGTACTGTTGTTACCCATGGCAATTCCGGCCTACATCATGGCTTACAGTTATACCGGGTTGTTGGATTTTGCCGGGCCAATCCAAACGCAACTACGGGCAATCTTTGGCTGGTCGTACGGCGATTACTATTTTCCAGAAATTCGCTCGTTAGGCGGCGCGGTATTGATGCTGTCTTTGGTGCTCTATCCCTATGTTTATTTGTTGGCCCGTGCGGCTTTTAGTGAGCAATCGTCCTCATTATTAGAGGCCAGTCGCACCCTAGGATGGACACCAAAACAACATTTTTGGAAGGTTGCTTTACCCATGGCTCGCCCCGCCATTTTGACCGGTATGGCTTTGGTGATGATGGAGGCGTTAGCCGACTACGGTACAGTTCAGTACTTTGGCGTAACCACCTTCACCACGGGAATTTTTCGTACTTGGTTTGGGATGGGTAATCCCTTGGGAGCGGCGCAGTTAGCGGCCTTACTCTGTAGTGTTGTGTTGGTATTGTTGTACTTAGAGCAGCGCTCACGACAACGGCTGAAATTTTACCAGCCGCGCCAGAGTACACAGGTTTCAGAGCGGTTGTCTTTGATGGGGTTTAAGCACGCGATAGCGGTTGTGCTCTGTTTATTGCCCCTGTTATTGGGCTTTGTGTTACCGGCTGGACAGTTGTTCTACTGGAGTTTAGAGCGCTTAGATCAACTGATTTCCCCAGAGTTTTTACGGCTGTGTTGGCATAGCTTTTCCTTGGCTTGTTTGACCTCAATAGTCGTTTGTGCCGTGGCGCTGTTGTTTGCTTATGGTCGTCGTTTAAATCCGCATTGGTTGCTTCAATGGCCGGTGCGGTTGTCTGCGATGGGCTATGCTCTGCCGGGTACAGTGATTGCCATTGGCGTGATGATGCCGCTGGCCGCGTTGGATAATCAGTTAGATGCTTGGGCTGAGCACTGGTTTGGTGTTCGCTTGGGGTTGCTGTTTTCAGGAACCTTAGTCGCTTTGGTGTTGGCGTACAGTCTGCGTTTTTTGGCGGTAGCCCTGCATGGCTTGGAGGCGGGTTTAGGGCGCATTACACCTTCAATGGATCAAGCCGCGCGTAGCTTAGGAGCTTCACCAACAGAGGCTTTAGTGCGCGTCCATTTGCCTTTGTTACGCTCTTCCTTGCTGGTTGCTGTGATACTGGTCTTTGTGGATGTGCTTAAAGAATTGCCTGCAACCTTGCTGTTACGGCCTTTTAACTTTAATACCCTGTCTGTGCGGGCCTATGAGTTGGCCTCTGATGAGCGCTTGGCGGATGCTGCCTTACCGGCTCTGTCTATTGTCTTGGTCGGTCTACTCCCTGTGGTCTTGTTGTCCAAAGCCTTGGACAAATCTCGTAAGAGCCCAATCTAATGTTAGAGATCCAACAGATATCCATTGCCTATGGCCCTACTCGTGTGGTCAGTCCTCTCAGTTTAAGCCTACAACAGGGCCAAATCGGTTGTCTGTTGGGGCCTTCGGGATGTGGGAAAACCAGCCTATTGCGGGCCATTGCAGGCTTTGAGCCAGTACAGACAGGTTCTGTATCTTTAGATGGCTCCTTGCTGTCGAGCCCAAACTACCTGCTGCCCCCTGAACAGCGCCGAATCGGCATGGTATTTCAAGATTTTGCCCTGTTTCCACACCTTACCGTGGCTGAAAATATAGCCTTCGGGTTACGCGGTATTAAGTCTTCGGTGCGGCACAGTATCGTACAGGAACTGCTGGCTTTAGTGGGGTTGCCGCAATTAGGGGCGCGTTACGCACATCAATTGTCGGGAGGGCAGCAGCAGCGCGTGGCCTTGGCGCGGGCTTTGGCTCCAGAGCCTAGGGTTTTATTATTGGATGAGCCTTTTTCTGGTTTAGATGCGGATTTACGCGAAGGTCTAGCACAGGAAATTCGTGGCATCATTAAGGCACGGGGTATCAGTGCCCTGATGGTGACCCACGATCAATACGAAGCCTTTGCTGTGGCTGATCAGATTGGGGTAATGCAACAGGGTTCGTTGCTGCAATGGGCCGATGCCTACCAGTTGTATCATCAGCCGGCGAATCCCTTTGTCGCTGATTTTATTGGCCAAGGAGTGCTGTTGCCGGGGCAGGTATTATCCACAGAGTCCGTACAAACGCCTTTAGGCGTTCTCCATCATCCACATGGCTTGCGTTTGGGCTCTAGGGTTGAAGTGCTGATTCGTCCCGACGACATAGTGCACGATGACCAAAGCGAAGTAAGAGCCAAGGTAATACAGAAGTCCTTTCGAGGCTCACATATCCTATACCGACTGCAATTGGATACGGGAGATAAGGTGCTTTGTTTGGCCCCAAGTCACCACGACCATCATCTAAATGCCCGTTTGGGCATTCGGCTTGAGTTGGATCATTTGGTGCTTTTTCCCAGTAGTAACTGATTTATCTGTGGTGGAGCCTCTTGAAGATTTTCTGCGCTGCTTGAGGGCGCAGGCTGAGGCTCTGGTCTAGGAGTGCGAGCCCAAGCGTACACATCCACGCGTTTGATGCCGATGGAGCGCAGCAAGGTAGCCAGTCTATTAACGGTAGCTCCGGTGGTGACGACATCATCCACAATAGCGATGTGCTGATACTTCAAGGGATTAAGCCCGATCTGAAATGCGGTTTGTAGGTTGGATTGGCGCTCCTGAGCATTCAGTTGTTTTTGGGCCGGAGTGTCCTGTATTCGCCGTATGAGGCGAGTTTCTACCGGTGTGTGTAGCCTTTTACTCAGCCAATCAGCCAGCATTCGGGTATGGTCAAAGCCTCGTTGCCGGAGGCGCTTTTGGGAGGAAGGCACAGGAACCAATGCCTGTGGTTTCGCCAAGCCTTCCTTATGGGCTTGCTCCACATGATGCGCTAAGTAATGAGATAAAATGCGCCCAGTGCCCCAGTCAGACTGCTGTTTAAAGCGCGATATCAGAGCATCTATAGGAAAGTCGAAGCGCCAAGGAGCTTCGACATGATCAAAGGCAGGAGTCTGATATTGGCAACTAGGGCACAACGGGCCTAATTCATCGGCATGCAGCGGAAGGGCGCAACAGCTACAGCGATGGTGTAGCCAAGGCAACTCCTGTTCACAGGCAAGGCAGATCCATTGCTGAGGGTCACAGCGCTCACCACAGAGTACACAATGCTGTTCAAATTTTAACCATTGGTTAACCCATTGTAGCAACACAGTTGACAGCCCTCCCTAGCTTGATTGACCATTCCAGCCCCTGATAGGCAGTTTACCCGCTATTTACAGTGTTCTAAGGAGTACCCATGAGTGCTACTGCTGTTTCCGCCTTGCGTCACGATTGGACGCTGACTGAGGTCAAAGCGCTGTTTGCGCTGCCTTTTAACGACCTACTGTTTCAGGCACAGACAGTACACCGCTCCTACTTCGACCCAAACCAAGTGCAGGTTTCTACCCTGTTATCCATCAAAACTGGGGCTTGCCCGGAAGACTGTAAATACTGCTCCCAATCCGGCCACCACAACACGGGCTTGGATAAAGCTAAGTTGT
Source organism: Azomonas agilis (assembly GCF_007830255.1). Lineage (GTDB taxonomy): Bacteria > Pseudomonadota > Gammaproteobacteria > Pseudomonadales > Pseudomonadaceae > Azomonas > Azomonas agilis. Next base: position 441,427 of record NZ_VLKG01000001.1, on the reverse strand, counting down.
TGGAAGTGCAGAAGGTAATTCAAGCCGCCGCCGAAGCTAAAGCCATTGGTTCTACCCGTTTTTGCATGGGCGCAGCTTGGAAGCACCCCAGCGTTAAAGATATGCCCTATGTGCTGGAGATGGTTAAGGGCGTGAAAGCCCTCGGCATGGAAACCTGCATGACCTTGGGTACTTTGAGCCGTGAGCAAACCCAACAGTTAGCGGAGGCTGGATTGGATTATTACAACCATAATCTGGACACCTCCCCCGAGTATTACGGCAACATTGTGACTACACGCACCTACGCAGAACGCCTGCAAACCCTAGCCTATGTGCGCGAGGCAGGATTAAAAATTTGCTCCGGCGGTATTTTGGGAATGGGTGAATCCTTGGATGATCGCGCCGGATTGCTGATCCAGTTAGCGAACCTGCCTGAGCACCCCGAAAGCGTGCCTATCAATATGCTAGTGAAAATTCAGGGCACACCGCTGGAACATGCGGAGGATGTTGATCCCTTCGACTTCATCCGTACCTTAGCCGTGGCGCGCATCATGATGCCCAAATCCTATGTGCGTTTATCCGCAGGGCGGGAACAGATGAGCGATCAGATGCAAGCCCTAGCCTTTTTTGCGGGCGCTAACTCGATTTTTTATGGCGAGCGTTTGTTGACTACGGGAAATCCCGGAGCCCAAAAAGACCTTGAGCTGTTTGCCCGTTTGGGAATTAAACCTGAGCAACGCACCGATCATGCCGACGAGGTACATCAAGCAGCTATTGAGCAAGCCTTGATTGAGCAGAAAAACAGCGCGCTGTTTTACGATGCTACGGCGGTATAAGCTCCATGCCTTTTGATCTGAGCCAAGGCTTAGCGGAGCGCCGCGCTGAACACTTGTATCGCATCCGTCCCATTTTGGAGAGTCCACAGGGCACTGAGGTTAGGGTGGATGGGCGCACTATGTTGGCCTTCTGTTCCAATGATTATTTGGGGCTGGCCAATCACCCGGACGTGCGTCGTGCCTTTCAACAGGGAGTTGAGCAATGGGGGGTAGGTAGTGGAGCCTCCCATTTGGTGATTGGGCATACCCGTGCTCATCATCAGTTAGAGGAAGCGCTAGCAGCCTTTACCGGTCGGCCGCGTGCTTTGTTGTTTTCAACCGGCTACATGGCAAATCTAGCGGCGGTGACAGCGTTGCTAGGGCAGGGCGATACGGTTTTAGAAGATCGGCTCAATCATGCTTCCCTGTTGGATGCGGGCTTATTATCCGGGGCGCGTTTTTCGCGCTATCTGCACAACGATCCATCCAGTTTAGCCAGTCGGCTGGAGAAAAATAGCGGCAATACCCTAATCGTGACCGATGGGGTGTTTAGCATGGATGGAGACTTGGCTGATCTGCCTGCATTGTGCCCGGTTGCTCGTCGAGCCCAAGCTTGGTTGATGGTGGATGATGCCCACGGTTTTGGCGTATTAGGTCAACGCGGCGGCGGCATTTTAGAGCACTTTGACCTTGAGGCCGATGACTCCGTGCAGGTGTTAGTAGGCACTCTGGGGAAGGCTTTCGGTACTTCAGGAGCCTTTGTAGCGGGCAGTGAAGAACTCATCGAAACCCTAATTCAGTTTGCCCGGCCCTACATCTATACCACCGGACAGCCTCCAGCCTTAGCCTGTGCCACTCTGAAAAGTTTGGAGTTAGTGCAGCAAGAGACGTGGCGGCGGGAGCAGTTACAGCATCTGATTAATCGTTTCCGCCAAGGGGCTTCAGAGTTGGGCTTAACATTGTTGGACAGCCCAACCCCAATTCAGCCGGTATTGGTGGGCAGCAATGCACGGGCGCTGATGCTCTCGGCCTTACTGAAAGCGAAAGGGATTATGGTGGGAGCCATTCGGCCACCAACCGTCCCTGCTGGTACTGCACGACTGCGGATTACCTTCAGCGCCGCCCATACTGAAGCTCAGGTGGATCGTCTGTTGGATGCTTTAGCCGAGTGCTGGCACAAGTTAGAGCCCCATCCCTATGAATGACTGTTTGGTTTTGCTACCCGGCTGGGGGGTTGCGCCTGCGGTGTTACAGCCCTTGGTGGACTCTGTGCGTCTGCGGATGCCTGAGCTAGAGGTGCGTTTAGTTGCGTTGCCCATAGACTCCGGCTCCGAGCCTGAACATTGGTTGGACACTTTAGAAGCTCAAATCCCCCACAATACTTGGCTGGGTGGCTGGTCATTGGGAGGCATGCTGGCCACGGCCTTGGCAGCACGGCGTGGCTCTTCTTGCTTAGGGCTTTTCACCTTCGCGGCTAATCCACGCTTTGTAGCGCATCCTGATTGGCCCCAAGCCATGCCGGAAGAAACCTTCTCCGCTTTTTATCAAGGCTGCATCCAAGACTCTGCCGCCACCCTGAAGCGTTTTTCGCTGCTGTGCGCCCAAGGCTGCCCAGGAGGGCGCGCTATATCCCGGCAGTTGGCTGCGTATTATCAACAGCAGACAGCAGATGAGTACCTTAGTGGGTTGGAAGTGCTAGCAAAACTGGATAATCGCTCGTGCTTAGCAGATATCAAAGCCCCGCAACTGCATGTGTTGGCAGCTCAGGATGCGTTGGTTCCAGCCGGAGCAGCCCAAAGAATAGCGGGCCTGACCTCTAAGGCTGAAGTGCATCTGATGGAGTCAGCGGGACATGCGGCCTTGATTGAACAGCCTGAAGTGCTGGCAGGTTTTCTAACTGCCTTTTTACGCAGGACTCATCCATGAGCTTGAGTCCCGATAAGCGTCACATAGCGGCCTCGTTTTCTCGAGCGGCAGCCAGTTACGACCAAGTGGCGGAGTTACAGCGCTCGGTCGCACAACAGCTATTATTCGATACCTTAGAACCTCTGTTAGCCGCAAAACAAATCCAGTGTTGGTTGGACTTAGGCAGCGGTACTGGATATGGCTCACGGGCTTTGTATGGACTATTGCCCCAAGCAACCGGCATGGCCTTAGATCTGTCCGAGGGTATGCTGAAATACGCTCAACCTTTAGGCGGCGCTGAGTATTTTATTGGCGGGGATGCGGAGCACTTGCCATTGCAGGCGGGCTGCTGTGATTTGATTTTCTCCAGTTTAGCCTTGCAGTGGTGTGGCAACTTTCCCCAAGTTCTGGCGGAAGCTTATCGAGTATTGCGACCCGGTGGTGTATTGGCCTTCAGCAGTTTGTGTGCAGGAACGCTGCATGAGTTGCAGAGCAGTTGGCGACAGGTCGATGCCTTAGTGCACGTTAATCGTTTTCGTACTTTAACGGAGTATCAGCGTTCTTGTGCGGATAGCGACTTTAAGGTGCTGCATCTGGAGCTAGAGCCAAGACGGCTGTATTACCCTGACTTACGTCACCTCACCCACGAGCTTAAAAATTTGGGGGCTCATAATGTAAATCCGGGACGACCAGAAGGATTGACTGGACGAGCCCGCATCCAAGCCTTAGTTGCAGCCTATGAGGGCTTGCGCACATCCCAAGGTCTACCCGCTTGCTGGGAGGTGCTCTATGCAGTGTTGGAAAAGTCCGAGCCCTCTTAACGGCGAGCAGGGTTATTAAGGCTGCTGCGCTGCAAAGTAAAGGAAAGAGGGGCGCTGGTTTGAATAACTTTACCATTGGCCTCTAGCACTTCAAGCATGATGCTGTGGGCTCCACGATCCAACTCTGTTAAATACACCTCAGCATCTGCCTGAAGCCCCGTCACTGCTTGGCCATCGAGGCTAAATCGCAGAAAGTGCCCAGATTGTAATTCCGGTTGCAACTGAACGCTGATGTGTAGGTTGCCATCATTCGCTCGGATGGTTTGACCTGAGGTGAGTCCGATCCAGCGGATTTGGTAAGCAAAGGCTGCTTTGCCTGAGGTTACGGATGAGCTTGGAGGTTGTACTAAGGGCCTTGATGGAGGCTCTAAACGATTGGGTGTTGAGAGCTCAATCGGTGTTGCCTCCACGCCCGCGGGAGGCTGATGGGTGTAGATCACCTCTCCCTGAGCATTGGTGTAGCGGTAAATTTCAGCATGGGTACCTGTCGAAAGACAGCAAACCAGTAACAGATACCGCCAGCGCATAGTTTTTTATCCCTGTGTATCTATTGAAGATATAGGTGACAGCATAGCAATTTATCAATTTTGCGCGAAAAACCCCCGTACTTTTGGGGGGCAGTTGATTTAGGGCGGGGAGGATGTCAAAAGCTGATCGTCAGGGCACCAGTAGGCTGTCCTTGAGGGTGGCCTTAATACCCTGCTGTCCATTTGGCCCAATCATCTGAACCTGAAGGCTTTGGGTATTGGGAAAGGCTTTGAAGAAGGGGGATAAATCAATCTGTGTTAAGCGCTCAAAAGCTTGGCAATTCAGTTGATAATTGGCCCTGATATTCCAGTGTGTTTCATGCTCATGCTCATGCTCATGCTCATGCTCATGCTCATGCTCATCGGATTCTATGTCGTTTAATACTTGGGCCTGTGTTATCGAGCACTGGGCTTCTTGTTTTACAGCAAACAACTGTAAAGGTTGGTTAAGTTGCTGATAGACCAGAGAGAGACGTTTCTTTTCTTCAAGCTGACGAGGTTGGTGTTCAAAGCCGAGTAGATTAAAAGCAGGAACCTCTAGCTCAATATCTAAGCGTTGCTGATCCAGTGCTAGGTTGAGCTGTCCCACACCATGTTCATGGGTGGCTAAGGTAGCTGGATGACTATGACTGTTGGTATCCGCTGCAAAAGCCAAGCTTCCCTGCAAGGCAAGAGCAAATGCTAAAGGGTTCATAGGTTTAGCTCTCTAAACTGTATTTGCAACAGTATAACATTTGTGCTGTTTGGAAAAGGTAAACAGAACCTTAGCAACCTAGTGCAAAAAGATGCCAAAACAGTTGTACTTCAGTGACATTTTTGTTGCGAAAATAACAAAACATTGTTGATAAATATACAAACATAAATACTTAACGACTGCTTTATTACTTATTTATAGGTTATATATTGATCGTTTTTTATTTATCTTTTTGATTTTAAAAGATATTAATTTTTTATAGCTTATGGCTGGTTTTTTGCTATGGTTTGCGAATTATGTGCTTCTATATATAAAAGCATATTGACAAAAAAGGAGATTGCTTAGCATGAAGAAGTCTTTGCTTGCACCGGCTGTCGGGGCGGCTCTTGGGGTTTTTGGGGGCGTTCCGGTTTATGCTGACTTCATTGAAGACAGCAAACTGACGTTTTCAACCCGAAATTTCTATTACAACCAGGATGTTCGTAATCAGGAGGGAGCGCGCCTTGAAGAGTGGGGGCAAGGCTTCATGCTCAACTTTCAATCAGGTTTTACTGAAGGGCCTGTAGGCTTTGGTGTGGATGCTTTGGCTATGTACGGCCTGCGTTTGGATTCCGGTGGTAAAGTGGGGAAAGCCGGTGTTGATCGCACCGGAGGCTCGGTTTTCCCTCTGGAAAGTAATGGTTCGACCGTTAACGAGTTTAGTAAAGTGGGCGTAACCGGAAAGGTACGTTTTGCTAAAACCGTTGCACAACTTGGAGCATTACGTCCTAGAGTGCCCGTAGTGATCGCGAACGATGGTCGTTTGTTACCTCAAATGTACTGGGGTGCTCAGATCGTCTCTAACGATATTGATAAGTTCACCTTCACAGCGGGTAAGTTAGAACACTCTACTGAGCGTAACTCCAGCGACAGCGATAGCCTCTCAATTGAGGGCTCGAACAACCGGAAAACCGGGCAGTTCAGCAACGAGTTCTATTATGGTGGCGTGGACTTTAAAGCCACCAAAGACCTGACGCTCCAATACTACTACGGCAAGCTGCGTGATTTTTATGAGCAACACTTTTTAGGGTTGGTTCATAACTGGCAGCTACCCGTAGGTAAACTGCAAACCGATTTGCGCTATTTCTCCAGTGATTCCGATGGAAAGAACAGTAGCGCTTCAGGTCGTGCCGAAGGCTATCGTGCCAATGGTTATTGGAGTACAGGAAGCTCCAACCGCTATGAGGTAGATAACCAACTCTGGAGTGCCCTGTTTACCTATAGCCTGCAAGGGCATTCTCTGGGTGCGGGTGTACAAAAAATCACCGGGAATAGTGACTTCCCCCATCTGAACCAAGGCGGTGGTCGGGTTCTGTATTTGATTACCGATGCTCAAGTACACAAATTCCACAACGCAGGTGAAAACACTTGGGTCGTTAAGTACGCCTATGACTTTGCAGCGGCGGGTATCCCCGGTCTAAAGGCCGGTGTTAACTATTTTAGTGGCGATGATATTGATGCTGCAGGCAGCGATAAGCGTGAGTGGGAACGCGATATCCGCTTGGATTATACCTTCCAAGAGGGTGTGCTGAAGGGCGTTGGACTGAGCTGGATGAATGCTATGTGGCGGGGTAACGACACCCGTGACGTGGACGAAAACCGTTTGATCGTCAACTACAGCATTCCGTTGCTTTAAGAGGGATGGGCTACTCACCTATTGATCAGTAGCCCTCTACCTGGCTTGGGTGTGTTAGGCCGGCACGCCCAAGATGACGTTGGAGGCTTTAATCACGGCACTAGCGGTACTACCGGGTTTTAGACCCAGTTCTGCTACAGCCTCTTTGGTCACCATTGCTGTGACTTCAGTACCTCCCGGTAATCCAATGGTGACTTCGGCATTCACAGAGCCTGCCTCAATGGTTTTGACAATGCCTGTCAGGATATTGCGGGCGGATAGACGAATACCGCTGTCATCAGCCATCAGCATGACCCAAGGGGCTTTTACGATGGCGATAACCTCTTTGCCCACCGCCAGCTCCAGCGATTGGGCGCTTTCTACGGTAACCACTGCGGTCAGTCTGTCTCCGCCGCCGAGATGGACATCTACCTTAGCGTTTACCACGCCGGTTTGCAGTTCGCTAATAGTGCCTTTAAAGACATTGCGGGCGCTGACTTTCATGATGGTTTCCTTTTCTCTCTACTGGAGTGCTTGCTTTGTGCTACATGCGTACATAACCTGTACATAATATGTAGTAAGAAAGCGAATATTGTGTTGCTTTTAAACTCTATCAGGCCTATTTATCTTCGATAAACCATAGAAAACGAAAAAATACCCTTTATTTAGTTTATATAAATTTTTACTAGATATAACTCAGTAGAAGCAAATGACCGCCACTCGATTTTTAGCACGCATGTCTTTGGATACGGAGTTAGGGAGTGCCTTCTCGGATACTCGGATTCGTTTGCTGGAGGCTATTGATCATAAAGGGTCGATTAGTCAGGCCGCCAAGGCAGTCCCTATGTCGTACAAGGCTGCTTGGGACGCTATAGATATTCTAAATAACTTGGCCTCTGAGCCTTTAGTGGTGCGCTCTGTAGGGGGACGACAAGGAGGTGGATCTCAGCTCACTGAATACGGTCGGCGCATTGTGGCCATGTATCGGGCTTTGGAGCTTGAGTATCAGCAGGCTTTAGATCGGCTTTGTGAGCGTCTACATGACGTGCAAGAGAGCGATATCCACAGTTTTCAGCGCTTGATGCATCACATGAGCTTGAAAAGCAGTGCCCGTAACCAATTTTCTGGGCCCGTAGTGGCGCTAAAGCCAGACGGTATCCACTACGAGGTGGGTATTCGTTTGGATGAGGATCACCAAGTGGTGGCTGTGATTACTCGTGCTAGTGCAGAAAACCTCAACTTATCCCTAGGTAAAGAGGTTTTTGCCTTTGTTAAGTCCTCGTCCGTGATGTTGGCAATGGACTCCGATATTCGTTTAACCGCCCGCAATCAGTTGTGGGGGAAGGTTTCTGAGATACATGAAGGCCCCCTAAATACCGAGGTGACCTTGGTATTGCCTTCAGGTCGTACGGTTACCTGTGTGGTGAGCACAGATAGCTGTGTGTCGCTGGGTGTGCGGCTAGGTTTAACAGTCTGTGCCTTTTTTAAGTCATCCAGTGTGATTATCGCTGTTTATGAATAGCAACTCTTCATTCAATCATGGAGTTCCCTATGAGCTTTTCTCTATCCCGTTTGTGTGCGGCCCTGAGCCTGAGTTTGGTTGCCTGTAGTGCTCTGGCAGAAGAAGTGCAGATCGCTGTTGCCGCTAACTTCACTGCACCTATTAAGGAAATTGCAGCCGCGTTTGAGAAAGATACAGGCCACAAGGTGGTAGCTTCTTTTGGGCCAACGGGTGGTTTTTATACCCAGATTAAGAACGGGGCTCCTTTTGAAGTATTCCTATCTGCGGATGACACTACTCCCGGCAAGCTAGTCACTGAAGGTGATGCAGTTAAAGAGTCTCGCTTTACCTATGCCATTGGCAAGCTGGTTCTGTGGTCTCCCACTGCAAACTATGTGGATGCCAAGGGCGAAGTGCTGAAGAAAAACCAATTTAAGCATCTATCTGTCGCTAATCCGAAAACTGCGCCTTACGGTGCTGCGGCTGTAGAGGTGCTGGAAAAACTGAAGCTGACCGAAGCCTTAAAACCCAAGCTGGTTGAAGGCTCAAATATTACGCAAGCCTATCAATTTGTGGCCACAGGTAACGCTGAATTGGGTTTTATTGCTCTGTCCCAAGTGTATAAAGATGGCAAGTTAACCGGTGGCTCTGCGTGGATGGTGCCTGCTGATTTGTATGAGCCCATTAAGCAAGATGCCGTTATTTTGGATAAGGGTAAGAATAATCCTGCTGCAAAAGCTTTGGTGGAATATCTGAAAGGCGATAAAGCCGCTGCGGTGATCAAAGCTTACGGCTACGATAAATAAGACCGCTTTCTAGGTCATCTCGGTATCCCGCGCTTGGAGGGGTAAGGTTCAGGCCGTGCCCCTCCTGTCTTTTTCGTGCAGCTTGTTTGCTGTGCCTGCTGTATTGAGCGTATCTGGCAGGAGCTTTTTGCAATGCCTCTTTCGGACCATGATTTTTCAGCCATTCGGCTTACGTTGGAGTTAGCAAGCCTAACCACGGTGTTATTGCTGATTGTAGGAACGCCTATCGCTTGGTGGTTAGCTCGTACTCGTTCACGCCTTAAAGGGCTTATTGGGGCGGTTGTTGCTTTGCCTTTGGTATTACCCCCGACTGTAATTGGTTTTTACTTGTTGGTGGTTTCAGGGCCACATGGCCCGGTGGGGCAAATCACTCAATCTCTAGGCTTAGGTACCCTGCCCTTTACCTTTACCGGCTTGGTGGTGGCATCCGTTTTTTATTCTATGCCCTTTGTGGTTCAGCCCCTACAAAATGCTTTTGAGTCCATTGGTGATCGCCCCCTTGAGGTCGCCGCAACCCTAAGGGCGAATCCTTGGGATTGCTTTTTCACCGTGGTGTTGCCTATGGCACGTCCCAGTTTCGTCACTGCTTCTATTTTGGGCTTTGCCCATACTGTAGGTGAGTTTGGTGTGGTGTTAATGATGGGCGGCAGTATTCCCGATAAAACTCGTACCGTATCGGTGCAAATTTTCGATCATGTGGAGGCGATGGAATACGCCCAAGCCCATTGGTTAGCGGGGGGCATGGTGGTGTTCTCCTTTATCGTACTGCTGGCTTTGTACTCAAGCAGGCGCTTTAAGCCCGGTTTAGCCTGAGGAGTATTAGAATGCGTTCATGGTTTAATCGACTGACTAACAAAGAACAACCCTCTGTAGAGCCTACTCAGGCAAAAAACACCCAGGGCATCTATGCGCGTTTTCACATCCAGTATCCGGGTTTTGAACTTAAGGTTGATTTAGACCTTCCAGGGCATGGAGTAACTGCCTTATTTGGCCACTCGGGTTCGGGTAAAACCACCTGCCTGCGCTGTATTGCGGGCTTAGAGCAGGCTGATATTGGTTATCTTGAGGTCAATGGTGAGCTGTGGCAGGACACACAAGCCGGGGTTTTTATTCCTACCCATAAACGCTCCCTCGGTTATGTGTTTCAAGAGGCCAGCTTATTTCCGCATCTGAGCGTGCGCGGTAATTTGGCATATGGTCGTAAGCGCATTGATCGCACCCAGCGCACCTCTTGGGATCACATTCTAGATTTGCTGGGCATTGGGCATTTGTTAGATCGTATGCCGGATCGTCTCTCGGGAGGCGAGCGCCAGCGAGTGGGTATTGCTCGGGCTTTAGTTACCAATCCTCGGTTGTTGCTGATGGATGAGCCTCTGGCGGCACTAGACCTCAAACGTAAAGGGGAGATTCTTCCCTATTTAGAGCGCTTGAATCAGGAGCTAGATATCCCAGTGCTCTACATCAGCCATTCCCCAGATGAAGTAGCACGTTTGGCCGATCATGTCGTATTGCTTGATCAAGGACAGGTGATTGCGCAAGGCGGGTTGCAAGAGACGATGGCACGTTTGGACTTGCCCGCCGTGTTTACCGAACACACAGGCGTGGTGATTGAGGCCCGCGTTGCTGAACATGATGACGAGTACCATTTAACGCGGTTGGACTTTGTGGGAGGCTCTGTGTTAGTGACAGAACGACCAGAACCTCTAGGGCAAAGGTTACGCTTTCGGGTAGATGCGCGGGATGTCAGTCTGAGCCATCACCGAGTAGAAGGCACTAGCGTGATGAATATACTACCTGTGCGGATTATGGATATCGCCACGGCGGATACGCCGGCCCATGTGTTGGTGCGTTTGGATGTCGGTGGCAGTATTTTTATTGCCCGTATTACTCGTCGGTCATGCGACCAATTGGGTATTGCTCAAGGAATGGATATGTGGGCTCAGATTAAGGCTGTGGCTTTACTGGTTTAAAGACCCTAGCATCCCTCCAAATAAGGCCTCAATAGCGTCTGTTTGTTAAGAATGATTTGCTATAGGTGCGTATATGCAAATAGCGAAAGGGACTTAGTAAACAGACTCTTTTTTAAGTTTTTGTATCAGTCGTATTTCGGATTTCTTTAAGTTGCACTGTTATCGTGCGCAAGCGCACCAGATGAGACTTTGAGCACAGAATATAACCCCTTTGGATGCAGCGGTTTTAGCGTGCTCGATGACCATTTAGACATCGCTTACAAAGAATGTATATTTTTTGCTTCAGAATGGAGCATTTATGCAGGTTTTCAAAAGAGCCAAACACTAAAAGTTACAATGGTGCGTAGCACAAAATCACAAATTGGAAGTTCTGTAAGTGCGACCATGCGTCACTGGCATGATCCATGTCAATTAAAGTCTGATATTTCTGCTACGAACTGTGATTGGCGCTACAAGTCTGGAGCAGTCGATATGTTGAAGCCCAACTCCCCCTGGCGGATCCCCTTAGTTCGAGAACTCACCATTATCTTGGCGATCAAGCTCAGCATCCTGATCGGTATCAAGGCGATATGGTTCACTGAACCTGTCGTACCTGAAGATGGTGCAGGGCGAGTTAGCGAACGGCTGTTCGGGACTAGCGAGCCGCCAGTGCAGAACCTGCGTGTAAATGATGAGGAACCCCCGAAATGATCTCGGAAGCAGTAGTAGATTTATCGCGACTTCAGTTCGCGATGACCGCGCTGTACCATTTTTTGTTCGTACCCCTTACCCTGGGTATGACCTTTATCCTTGCCATCATGGAGTCGGTCTACGTTATGACCGGCAAACAGGTGTACAAGGATATGGTCAAGTTCTGGGGTAAGTTGTTCGGTATCAACTTCGCTCTGGGTGTGACCACAGGTCTAACCATGGAGTTCCAGTTTGGTACCAACTGGGCCTACTACTCTCACTACGTTGGCGACATCTTCGGTGCCCCGCTGGCGATTGAGGGCCTGATGGCGTTCATGCTGGAGTCCACCTTCATCGGTCTGTTCTTCTTTGGTTGGGATCGCCTGACCAAGCTGCAACACTTGACCGTGACTTGGTTGGTTGCTCTGGGTTCTAACCTGTCCGCTTTGTGGATTCTGGTCGCTAACGGCTGGATGCAACATCCGGTTGGCGCTGAGTTCAACTTTGAAACCATGCGGATGGAGCTGGTGGACTTCGGTGCCCTGATCTTCAACCCTGTGGCTCAAGTGAAGTTTGTTCACACGGTAGCTTCTGGCTATGTGACTGGCGCAATCTTCGTTCTGGCCATTTCCAGCTACTACCTGCTGAAAAAGCGCGATCTTGGCTTTGCTCGTCGTTCCTTCGCCATTGCTGCTGGTTTTGGCATGGCTTCTGTTCTGGCTGTCATCCTGCTGGGTGACGAGTCTGGCTACGAAGTGGGTGAAGTTCAGCGTGTTAAACTGGCTGCTATCGAGTCTGAGTGGGAAACTCATCCTGCTCCTGCTAGCTTTACTTTGTTCGGCTTCCCGAATGAAGAAGAGCAACGCACAGACTTCGCGATTAAGATCCCCTTCGCTTTGGGTCTGATTGCTACGCGTTCTATTGATGAAAAAGTGATGGGTCTGAAAGATCTGATCGCTGAAAATGAAGGACGTATTCGTCAGGGTATGATCGCTTATGGCCTGCTGGAGAAAATCCGTGCTGGTGACAAGAGCGTTCAAACCATTGCCGAGTTCAACAAGGTTAAAGTTGATCTGGGCTATGGTCTGCTGCTGAAGAAATACACGCCTGCTGTAGTTGATGCGACTGAAGAGCAAATCAAACAAGCCGCTAAAGATACCATTCCGCATGTCGCTAGCCTGTTCTGGACGTTCCGGATCATGGTGGTTTGTGGTCTGCTGATGCTGGGTCTGTTCGCGTGCGCTTTCTACTTCACCCTGAAAAACACCTACGAAAGCAAGCCTTGGCTGCTCAAGTGGGCTCTGTACAGCTTGCCGCTGCCTTGGATCGCCACTCAAACAGGCTGGTTCGTAGCTGAGCACGGTCGTCAGCCTTGGACAGTGGGTGAGGTTCTGCCTACTTATCTGTCGGCTTCTAGCCTGTCTACCGCAGATGTTTGGGGTTCGTTGATTGCTTTGATCGGCTTTTACACCGTGTTGCTGGTTATCGAGATGTACCTGATGATCCGCTTCTCGCGTCTTGGCCCATCAAGTTTACACACAGGTCGTTACCACTTCGAGCGTGATGCCGCTGCTACCCACTAAGTGGTTGGCGAGCGCCTGAGGAATACTGTTATGTTTGATTATGAAACATTAAAAATCATCTGGTGGGTACTGGTTGGCGTACTGCTGATTGGTTTAGCGCTCACTGATGGCTTCGACATGGGTGCTATGGCTCTGATGCCCTTTGTCGGTAAAACCGATAATGAGCGTCGTATCACCATTAATACCATTGCGCCCCACTGGGATGGCAACCAAGTTTGGTTGATCACCGCAGGTGGTGCCTTCTTTGCTGCGTGGCCGATGGTGTATGCTGCGGCGTTCTCCGGCATGTACTGGGCTCTGCTGTTGGTGCTCTTTGGTCTGTTCTTCCGTCCGGTAGGTTTTGACTACCGCAGCAAGATCGAAAACCGCACCTGGCGTAATGCTTGGGACTGGGCGCTGTTTGTAGGTGGTGCTCTGCCTGCTCTGTTGTTCGGTGTAGCCTTCGGTAACCTGTTCTTAGGTTTGCCGTTCCGCCTAGACGAAACCCTGCGTATGCACTACGAAGGTTCGTTCTTCGGTTTGCTGCATCCCTTTGCTCTGCTGGGTGGTGTTGTAAGTCTGTCCATGCTGTGCGCCCACGGCGGTACTTGGCTGATGCTGCGTACTGAGGGCGAGTTGTACGAGCGTTGCCGCAATGCAGCCCGTTTGTGCACCCTAGTCTTTTTAGGTAGCTTCGTACTGGCTGGCCTGTGGCTGATCGTTGGTATTGATGGCCTGAGCTTAGTGGGCAACTTCGATCCAGATGCGGTTTTAAACCCTCTGGTTAAAGAAGTGGTACAGGATAACAGCGGTTGGTTAGCTAACTATGCTCGTTACCCCATTACCATTTTGGCTCCTCTGGCGGGTATTGCCGGTGGTGTGCTGGCTCTGCGCTCAACTCAAAGTGGTAAGAGCCTTCAGGCTTTCTTGGGTACTAGCTTGGCTATCGTGGGTGCTATTTGCACTGCCGGCTTTGCTCTGTTCCCCTTCGTGTTCCCATCCTCCATTGATTTGACCTCTAGCATGACTATGTGGGATGCGGTTTCCAGCGAGAAAAGTCTGGGTGTAATGACCATTGCAGCCATCATTTGGTTGCCAATCATCTTCGCATACACCTACTGGTGCTACTCGCGGATGTGGGGCACGCTGACCAACAAGACTATCGAGGACAACTCGCACGGTCTGTATTGATCGGTGGCGGATGCAAAGCGTAAGGGCTTTGCATCCCTGCCTCTGTTGGCTTTAACCATTGCCCTTTAGTGGGTAAAGAGGAAGAGAATATGTGGTATTTCACTTGGGTTCTCGGCATTCTGCTGGCTTGCAGCTTCGGTATCATCCTGGCGCTGCGTATGGAAACCCTCGGTTTGTTTGACGAGGAGTAACTTTGGATGAATATGATCGATGTCCAATTTCTGAAAACCCGTTGGAGTCGTGTGCTTTCGGTATTGCTTGCAACACCTCTGTCACTGATTTTTTTGATCCATCCAGCATTGATGTTGGATTCAGAAGGAAAGTACAGTCATGGTCAATTGATGCTGGTAATGCTTGGCATATCCGCAGGTGTTATTCATGGGGTTGGCTTCGATCCCCGTGGCCTATTTTGGCGCGTGGTATTTCATCCCATACTGGGTTGGCTATTGATGGGAATGGGCTATGTGGTATTGGTTCAGGCCCAAGCTAGCTAACCTCAGTTAGCCTTGTGCTGGTTTACAAACCCTTGCTTCAGTATTGAGGCAAGGGTTTCTGTTTTTAGGGGAGGGATTTTATGGATTCTGTAACCGTCTTAGCCCAGCAATTGGGTGATCGATTGACTGCCCTTAAAGCCCAGATTGCCGTGGCAGAATCCTGTACTGGTGGTGGAGTTGCTGAGGCCATTACACGTATAGCCGGAAGTTCTGCGTGGTTTGAAGCGGCCTGTATTACCTATTCCAATGCCCAAAAGGTAAAACTACTGGGAGTATCTTCGCAGTTATTAATAGAGCGGGGCGCAGTGAGTGCAGCCGTTGCAGTGGCTATGGCTCAGGGAATACAGCATAGGGCAGTGGCCCGCTTTGCCGTGGCTACTACGGGAATCGCAGGCCCAACCGGAGCTTTGCCGGATTTACCCGTGGGCAGTGTGTGGATTGCTTGGGTTTTGGATGACCAGTCTTATGTGCGCCTCTTCTGTTTTGAAGGAGATCGCCAAGCGGTGCGTCAACAGGCTGTTGAGGCTGCTCTGGAGGGTATCATTGCTTTATGCGACGCTTTGCCCCCATCGGGCAGTCAGCGATTTCTGGGCGAGATGGTCTAAGCCACTATAATCAAGCATCGCCTTCAACCCTGTACTGTGCTCTAATACTGTACTTATATACAGTGCTTTTAAGCTCCCATGCTCTTGAGGATGTTAAATGGACGAAAACAAAAAGCGTGCCTTGGCTGCAGCCTTAACTCAAATTGAACGCCAATTTGGTAAGGGCGCGGTGATGCGCATGGGTGATCATGAGCGGCAAGCTATTCCTTCCATTTCAACAGGTTCCTTAGGTTTAGATATTGCGCTGGGTATCGGTGGATTACCCAAGGGGCGTATCGTTGAAATTTATGGGCCGGAGTCATCAGGTAAAACCACACTGACGCTTTCTGTGATTGCCGAGGCCCAAAAACAGGGTGCTACCTGTGCCTTTGTGGATGCTGAGCACGCTTTAGATCCCGACTATGCAGGTAAGTTAGGGGTTAATGTCGACGATCTGCTGGTATCTCAGCCCGATACAGGTGAGCAAGCCTTAGAGATTACCGATATGTTGGTGCGCTCTAATGCAGTGGACGTGATCATTGTTGACTCCGTAGCAGCTCTAGTGCCCAAAGCCGAAATTGAAGGTGAAATGGGGGATACCCATGTGGGCTTACAAGCGCGTTTGATGTCCCAAGCGCTGCGTAAGATCACTGGTAACATTAAGAATGCCAACTGCTTGGTAATCTTCATCAACCAAATTCGGATGAAGATTGGTGTGATGTTCGGCAATCCAGAAACCACTACCGGCGGTAATGCGCTTAAGTTCTACGCCTCAGTACGCTTGGATATTCGCCGCACGGGCGCGGTGAAAGAGGGCGAAGAAATTGTAGGCAGCGAAACTCGAATCAAAGTGGTTAAAAATAAAGTCGCGCCCCCATTCCGGCAAGCCGAGTTCCAAATTTTGTACGGCAAAGGCATTTACCGCAATGGCGAGATTATTGATTTAGGCGTACAGCAAAACCTGATTGAGAAAGCTGGAGCTTGGTACAGCTATCAGGGCACTAAAATTGGTCAGGGTAAAGCCAATGCAGCGCGCTATTTGGAGGAGAATCCAGAGGTCGCTCAAGGTATTGAGCAGCAAATTCGTCAACAACTGATGGCGGTAGGGGCTACTAAAGCCAGCATACAGACTGACGAAGACTTAGCCGATGCTGACGGATCAGTCGATTACTGATACTGAGGATGCAAAACCGCAGATTCAAGGCCTAGCCTTGAGTCTGTTGGCGCGCCGTGAACATAGCCGTACAGAGCTAAAGCGTAAGCTGGCCCGGCGGGGTTTTGAGGGGTCGTCCATTGAGGCTGTGCTGGATCAGTTGGCGGCTCAGGGTTGGTTAAGTGATGCGCGGTACGTCGAAATTCAGCTACGCAAGCGGGCTCAAGCCGGTTATGGGCCTATGCGTATCCGCGAAGAGTTGCTGCAACAGGGTATTCCAAAGTCTGAAGTGGAGCAGGCGTTAAAGAACGCTGCTTGTGATTGGTTTGAGCTCTTGCAGCAGGTGTGGCAAGCCAAATTTTCGGGTCAGTTACCCGCCACAGACTCTGAGCGGGCTCGTCAGATGCGGTTTTTGACCTATCGAGGCTTTGCAGTTTCCGAAGTATTGCGCTTGTGGCATTCCAGTCAGCGCTGAAACGAGGACGGGCCTTGAGTTTTTACCCAAAGCCCTTGATGGATTAGGCCCAGTGTTCTGGGTGATTGATACAGTCAATTAATGCGCGTAGCCGTCCGTGGTGTCTACCATTAAAGGCAAAGCTTAGGCGGGTGAGGTGTTGCAGTTCAGGTTCATCATCAAGCTCCATAGGACAACAGGGAGTCTGCTCAAAGGCTCCGTGGTGGCACAAATCCCGATACTCGTGGTTTAAATACTCCAGTGTGGCTTCAGACAGTTTATGTTGTAGCCGGATTACAAAACGCTCGTCTAACCAGCGGCTGGAGTGGAAGTTGGTGTAGAAACTGGTGATATCCGACACGACTTCTTCCACGCTGTGGGCTTGGCGCATCAGGTGTAAGTCACTGGAGGATATGTACTGCTGATCCTTCATGTGCTGCTCCATAAAGCGCAGTAAATCCGTCCAATAACATCCACCAGGTTCATCTAATAAAATAATAGGCACAATGGGGCTCTTACCCGTTTGTACTAAAGTTAGAACCTCTAGGGCTTCGTCTAGGGTTCCAAACCCACCGGGACAGAGCACCAAGGCATCGGCCTCTTTCACAAAAAATAGTTTGCGGATAAAGAAGAAGTGAAAGGTCAGCAGGTTATCGGTTCCTGCCACAATAGGGTTTGCTTGCTGTTCATAGGGCAAGATGATGTTCAGCCCTAAACTGTACTCCAATCCTGCACCCTCATGGGCGGCTTCCATAATTCCTTTTCCTGCGCCTGTCATAACCATTAAATCTTGATGGGCAAGGGCGGCTCCTAACGCTTTAGCTTGGGCATATAGAGGGTGATCTTTAGGTGCGCGGGATGAGCCAAAAACGGTGACTTTACGCCGTCGTTTGAAGCGATCTAAGTGGTGGAAGGCGCGCTCCATTTCGTGAATGGTTTGCAGCAAAATTTTGGCATCCCAGCGGCTATGATCGGTTTGTGCCATGCGGATGATGGTCATCAGCATATCTCGATACAAGGCACTATTAGGGTTACCTTCTGGTAGGGCTTGGTGCAGCAGCTCATCAAGAGTTTGCGCTAAGCGAGAGCCACTGATTTGGACGTGACGCGATAGATAATGATCATTAAAGGGCATGCTGTCCTCCTAACCCTTGGGGTAACAGGGTACGAATTCAGCGTTATACAGCGATGTGCTGTCCTTTGAGCAGAAAATAGCTACAGATTCCAATTCCAGAGATTGCTGTAACACCTGTATTGATGAGTTTAGATCCTCAGTGAACACTCCTAAAGAAGAAAGCGGAGGTGCGCTTAGTCTGTAAACCTAGTGCCCAATAGCACTCCGAAAAACCTTGGAGTGCCGCGTGGAGAGGGGAGTGAGATTAAGCTGGAGTATTGGCTTTAGGCTTGAAGTACAAAATCTGTCCTCGGCTGAGCCCTTTGAGGCTGGCATGATCTTTAATCACTTCCGCCTCAATAAACTCGTCTTGGGAGTCTAACTTGAGCGTAATGCGGGTCACTGCACCCAGCGGACGAATATCCCGTACCTCTGCCGGACGAAAATCATTTTCGGCTTGACGCGCTAAAGCCACCTCATGGGGACGGAACAGAATGTGCTCATCGCCTTGCTTCAAGTGGTTGGAGTCCCCTAAGAAGTGATACACGAAGTCGCTGGCGGGATTTTCATACACTTCGCCGGGTGAGCCAATTTGTTCTACCACACCTTTGTTCATCACTACGATGCGGTCAGCGACCTCCATAGCTTCTTCTTGATCGTGGGTTACAAACACTGAGGTTAGGTGTACTTCCTCATGCAGGCGCGCTAACCAACGGCGTAGCTCTTTGCGTACCTTGGCATCTAAGGCTCCAAAAGGCTCATCCAGCAGCAGGACTTTAGGTTCTACGGCCAAGGCGCGGGCAAGAGCGATCCGCTGGCGCTGGCCACCGGAAAGCTGTTCTGGGTAACGGTCGGCCAGCCAATCCAACTGCACGAGATTCAGCAGCTCATGCACTTTGTCGGCGATGACTTTTTCGCTAGGCCGCTGGCTTTTTGGCTTCATACGCAGGCCGAAGGCGACATTATCAAACACGCTCATGTGCCGAAATAAGGCGTAATGTTGGAATACAAAGCCTACGTTACGCTCGCGCACTTCGCGGCTGGAAACGTCTTCGCCGTGAAATAAGATTGAGCCGGTGTCTGGGGTTTCCAGTCCAGCGATAATGCGCAATAAGGTGGTTTTGCCACAACCGGAAGGGCCAAGAAGGGCCACTAGCTCACCACTTTGAATCTTAAGGTCGATGTTTTTAAGGGCCTGAAAGCTGCCAAAGTGTTTGTTGACCTGAGAAACTTCGATGCTCATGGCTTACTCCTCCGCGCTGTTGTGGCGTTGGCGGTTGATTCGAGATTCGCTCCACTGCTTGAGCAGCAAGATAAACAGCGCCATGACCAGCAGTAGGCTGGCAACGCTGAAGGCAGCGACGTGGTTATATTCGTTATAGAGAATTTCTACATGCAGAGGTAGGGTATTGGTCAAGCCACGAATATGGCCGGATACTACGGACACAGCACCAAACTCGCCCATTGCCCGTGCGGTACAGAGCACCACCCCGTAAATCAAACCCCATTTGATGTTGGGTAGGGTAACGTGCCAGAACATTTGCCAGCCGCTAGCTCCCAGTAAACGAGCGGCTTCTTCTTCTTGAGTGCCTTGCTCTTGCATCAAGGGAATCAGCTCGCGGGCTACAAAGGGAACGGTAACGAATAGGGTGGCCAGCACAATACCCGGCACGGCAAAGATGATTTGCAGATCACGATCCAACAACCAAGGCCCAAACCAGCCTTGAGCGCCAAACATCAGCACATAGATTAAACCGGCGATAACAGGGGATACGGAGAATGGCAGGTCAATTAGAGTAATCAGTAGGCTCTTACCTCGAAACTCGTATTTACTGACGCACCAAGCCGCTGCAACCCCAAACACTAGGTTCAGGGGAACCGAGATCCCCACAGCAATCAAAGTGAGTTGCATGGCGGCTAGGGCATCGGGCTCCAGCATGGCGCTGAAAAAAGTGCCAAAACCCAGCTTGAGCGCTTCACTCAGCACGACATATAAAGGCAATAGCAACAACAGGCCGAAGGCCAACCAAGCACTTAAAATCAGCAAGCGTTGCCCTAGGGGACGACCTTGGCTCTTACTAAGGCTAAAGGGGGCCGAACTGCTTAAGGATGACGACATAAAGGCCTCCCTAGGGGGTAGCGATGCGACGCTGTAGAAGGTTAATCAGCAGCAGTAAGATAAAAGACACCACCAGCATCAGTACACCAATGGCGGTAGCGCCCGTGTAATCGTACTGATCCAGCTTCACCATAATCAGCAGGGGTAGAATTTCCGTTTTCATCGGCATGTTGCCGGCGATGAAAATTACCGAGCCATATTCACCCACGCCCCGCGCAAACGCCAGCGCAAAGCCGGTCAACCAAGCCGGTAATAGGGCTGGCAGCAGTACATAACGGAAGCTTTGCCAAGGATTAGCTCCTAAGCAGGCGGCAGCCTCTTCCACTTCGCGGGGAATATCGGCCAATACGGGTTGTAGGGTGCGTACTACAAAGGGCAGGGTTACAAAGGTTAAAGCCAGACTGATCCCCAAAGGGGTGTAAGCGATTTTAAACCCAAGATCGGTAGCCCATTGTCCGATGAGTCCGCTGGGCGCGTAGAGTGCAGTCAAGGCAATCCCTGCAACGGCAGTGGGCAGTGCAAAGGGTAGGTCAATCATGGCTTCCATAATCTTGCGCCCCGGAAAGGTGTAGCGCACCAGCACCCAAGCTAAGAGGGTACCGACGACACCATTAATTAAGGCGGCGGCTAAGGCTGTACCAAAGCTTAGTTGCAGTGCTGCTAGGACGCGGGTATCGGTAATGACCGCAATAAACTCGCTCCAAGAGAGGGCGGTGGTTTTGAGAAACATAGCCCCCAGAGGAATCAGTACCAAGAGGCTCAGATAGAGCAGCGTGTAGCCCAGCGTCAGCCCGAAGCCGGGTATGACGGGGGAAGTGCGGCGAGACATAGCAATATTCCAAAGTAGGCGTTAGGGGTAAGCGACAAGCCCGCTTGCCGCTGGTGCTGGCAGTGGGCAAGTCGCTGCCTCTTTACTTGGCCCGATAGATCTGGTCGAAAATTCCACCATCACCAAAGAATTTGGGTTGGGCACTTTTCCAGCCGCCAAAGGCTCCGTCAATAGTCACAAGCTCTAAGGTGGGGAATTGTTTAGCAAATTCGGCTGCCACCTTAGCGTTGCGGGGGCGGTAGAAATTTTTGGCAGCGATACGCTGTCCTTCTTCACTGTACAAATAATTCAGGTAGGCTTCGGCCAGTTCGCGGGTACCTTTGCGGTCTACGTTCTTATCGACCACAGTGACCGGCGGTTCAGCCAGAATGGATAAGGAAGGCACTACAATTTGTAGGTTATCACCGCCTTCTTCTTTCAGAGCTAAGAAGGCTTCGTTCTCCCACGCCAAGAGTACATCGCCAATCTTGTTATTGACGAAGGTAATGGTTGAACCCCGAGCGCCGGTATCTAACACCGGAACTTGCTTATACAGTTGGGTTACGAAGGCTCGGGTTTTGGCCTCATCGTTGGCAAATTTTTTCTGGGCATAGGCCCACGCACCGAGGAAGTTCCAGCGTGCTCCGCCTGAGGTTTTAGGATTAGGCGTAATGACTTCTACGCCTGGCTTAACCAAATCGTCCCAGTCTTTAATGCCTTTGGGGTTGCCTTTGCGTACTAGAAATACAATGGTAGAGGTGTAGGGAGTACTGGCGTTCGGTAGGCGGCTTTGCCAATTTTCTGGGATCAGCTTACCGTTTTGATACAGGGCATCAATGTCGCTGGCTAGGGCTAATGTCACCACATCAGCTCGTAGCCCGTCGATCACGGAGCGCGCTTGTTTACCGGAGCCACCGTGGGATTGTTGAACTTTAACCGCTTCATGGCCTTTAGACTGCCAATAACGGTTAAAGGCTTGGTTGTACTCAACATAGAGCTCGCGGGTGGGGTCGTAGGACACATTCAGCAGCTCAGTGGCTGCGCTGGCAGGGAGTGATCCAACCATTAAGGCGCTGGTTAAGGCAGCCAAAGTGAAGCGGCGAAGGGACATACAAACTCCTATCTATTCTATTTATAAAAGATTTTTAGATACTTAGGTCGTTTTGCCTGCGCCGCTTTGAGCTTGCAGACGGAATTTTTCTTTACGCTCAATCTGCACCACTTGGCCGTTATGTACCGTGATTTCCACCGCCCCAAAACGAAGGTCTCGTAGAGCGGTTTGGATTTCGCGCAGGATAGAGCTTGGTTCGTGATTTGATTCCAGACTACGAATAGGGGTGGTCATAAAGCGGCTCCTTGGGTGACTGATCCAAGCTTTGGTGGCTGATGGAGATCATAAAGGCTTTTTGTTATTCTAAAAAATATTATTTATTTATTTTGTAATTCTTTTTTTGAATATATTAGATATATTTTTTATAAGTAAATAAGTTTTTATTTCTTAACGAGATAAGCTGGTTGGCATACACTAAGACTCACTTCATCCACGGCCATCTACGAGGATTGCTGTCATGTCCGGTCAAGCGATTCGCTATCTGATACTCCCCGGCTGGCAGGGTTCGCCTGCCGATCACTGGCAAAGCCATTGGCAGCGCTGTTTACCCAACGCTTGTCGTGTTGAGCAGCTAGATTGGGATTATCCCCAACGGCAGGATTGGGTGGATTGTTTAGAACAGAGCATCGCCTCTGAAGACAGGCCCACAGTCATTGTGGCCCACAGTCTGGGTTGCATTACCTTGACCCATTGGGCGGCTCAGGCTCCGGCATCCCTTGTAAGACGAATTCGAGGTGCCTTACTGGTTGCTCCTGCGGATGTAGAGCGCGCAGATTGCCCCGAGGCTTTGGTTAACTTTGCCCCCATTCCTCGGCAACCTCTGCCTTTTCCCAGTCTGCTGGTGGGGTCGGATAATGACCCAGCGGCCACGCCATTGCGCGCTTTAGAGCTAGCTCGTGACTGGGGGAGTGAAGCGGCTATTTTGGTGGGGGTTGGACACATCAATATTAAGTCGGGGCATTACCGCTGGGAACAAGGCTTTGCCTATCTGTACCGTTTGCAGAATTTGATTGAGCAGCAAGCCCGTCGTTGTGCTTAAACCTAAGGCCCACCTTATGAAGTGGGGTTCTCTGGGGGAATGGAGTCGTTTGTCGTGTTTCAGCGTCCAGAATCTCCGGCTTTGTTGGCCTTTGCAGATACGGAGCGCACGCCCTCTAGCATTCGAGCTGGAGCCTTGGTGTTTGTCGATCCTAAATCTGTGCAGCTCAAACAGCAGCTTGAGCAACTGAGTACCCACACAAAGCCGGTATTGATTGAGGGTGAGCAGGGCACGGGTAAAGAATTACTGGCCCGCTTTATCCATCGGCAGAGTGAGCGTTCGGGGTTATTCGTAGCGGTAAATACCGGCAGCCTTAGCCCTACTCAGGGTGAGGCTGAGTTGTTTGGGCACATCGCGAGTATTTCCGCCGGTTTGAGCAGTCGGGCGGGATGGCTAGGTTCCGCCCAAGGAGGAACCCTGTATCTGGACGAAATCGGCGATTTATCGCTGAGTTTGCAGCAACGATTGTTTGAGGTATTAGAACAGGGTGTGGTTTGGCGCGTGGGTGCTGCTCAAGCTACCCCAGTGGCGGTGCGTCTCATTGTATCCACCAGCTTTGATTTACAACGTGCCGTGCAAGCCGGGCGTTTCAATCGAGATCTGTTTGAGCGCTTACAGCCCAGTTACTTGCGACTGCCGGCATTGCGTGAGCGTCCCGCCGACATTTTGCCTTTGGCGGAGTATTTTCTGAATTATTACAGCCAGCGTCTCAATATACAGCCCCCGCGTTTAACTGAAGCCACGAACCAGCAGTTGTTAAACTATCCTTGGCCGGGAAATACCCGTGAGTTAGAGAGTTGCATGCATTTTGCGCTCTTGATGTGTGGAGAAACCCAGCTTTTGCCGCAACATCTGTATTGGCCTTGTGTGGGGTTCATGCAGACAGACTGATGACAGCCAATACTCTGGACTGAATAAGAGGTACTCTGTGAAGCGATTTCTAAGCCTATCGTTGTTGACCGCCGGGTTGGGATTAGCCGGTACATTACAGGCAACTACCTTGCTGAATGTGTCTTACGACGTGATGCGGGACTTTTATAAAGACTACAACGCCGCTTTTTTAAAGCATTGGAAAGCGGAGGATGGAAGTCCGTTAAACGTCCAAATGTCCCACGGTGGCTCTAGCAAGCAAGCGCGGGCGGTGATTGATGGTCTGCAAGCCGACGTAATTACCATGAACATGGCCACCGACATCAATGCCTTGTACGAGCATGGAAAGCTGATTCCCGAACATTGGGCTGACCGTTTACCCAATAACAGCGCGCCCTTTACCTCAGCGACAGTGTTTATTGTGCGTAAAGGGAATCCCAAGCAGCTCAAAGATTGGCCGGATCTGCTTAAAGAAGGCGTACAGGTTATAGTGCCCAACCCCAAAACCTCAGGTAACGGTCGCTACACTTACTTATCAGCTTGGGGCTATGTGAAGCAGCAGGGCCAAGATGATAAAGCCGCGCGTGACTTTGTCGGCAAACTCTTCCGTCAAGCTCCGGTACTCGATACCGGCGGGCGTGCGGCCACTACCACCTTTATTCAAAACCAAATTGGCGACGTTCTGATCACCTTTGAGAACGAAGCTGAAATGATTGCCCGTGAATTTGGGCGCGGTGGTTTTGAAGTGGTTTATCCCAGCGTATCTGCTGAAGCGGAGCCACCCGTGACTGTCGTAGATAAAGTGGTGGATAAAAAGGGTACCCGCCAACAGGCCGAAGCCTACTTAAAGTATCTGTGGTCTGAAGAGGGACAGCGGATTGCCGCACAAAACTACTTGCGGCCTCGTGATCCTAAAGTGCTGGCTGAGTTTGCCGATCGCTTCCCTAAAGTAGCGTTTTTGCCGGTGGTAAAAACTTTCGGTGAGTGGCCAGTGATTCAGAAAGAACATTTTGCAGATGGTGGTATTTTTGATCAAATTTACATCAAAAAGTAGAGTCTGAGCGCTGAAGGGCACTCGACGGCTTCGAGTGCTCAAAGCCAGCTCCTTAATTTTTAAGGCGTGTGGCAAATTGTTCAACTGCGTTTACTACATGACGAGCGCCTTCTTGGATTTCCACAATAACCGAGCCTGCTTGGTTGGCCAGTTCCAATCCTTCCGTGGTTTGCTGCTGACTGGTGGCCATATTGGTCACTGCTTGAGCGGCTAATTGCTGGTTTTGTTGCACCACAGTAACGATTTCTTCCGTGGCTTTACTGGTGCGTCCTGCCAGTTGTCGAACCTCGTCAGCGACCACCGCAAAGCCGCGTCCTTGATCTCCAGCCCGTGCGGCCTCAATGGCAGCATTCAAGGCCAATAGGTTGGTCTGATCGGCAATCCCACTGATGGTTTTAATGATGTTGCTGATGAGCAGGGATTGTTTATTTAATGCCTCAATTCCGGCGGAGGCCTGCTGAATTTGATCGGCGATTTGATGCATCACGTTGAGCGTGTGCTGTACCACCGTTGAGCCTTGTTGGGCACAGAGGTCGGTTTGTTTTGAGGTGCTGTAGGCAATTTCAGCGGCCTCTGCTACGGCCTGCTCCTGTTGAACTTGCTCGGTAATATCCGTAGCGAATTTAACGATTTTTTTCAGATTGTTGTGTAGGTCAAATACGGGGTTGTATGAGGCTTCCAGCCAAATGGCATGTCCGTGGCTATCGAGACGTTTAAATCGACCAGTGACGTATTGGCCCTGATTGAGGGTGCGCCAAAACTCTTGGTATTCCGACGAGTTTACTAACGAAGGCTCACAAAGCATGCGATGGTGTTTGCCTTTCAAAGTATCGAGTGAATACCCCATCAACTGTAAAAATTTGCTGTTGGCCGTAACGATGTTGCCTTCTGGGGTGAACTCAATCACGGCCATAGAGCGCATAAGGGCGTTAATCAAACTCTCTTGTTCCTGAGCGCGCTCTAAGGCTTCAGTAATCTCATTTCCCAGACAAATTACTTGCAGCAATTGTCCTTGTTTGTCCTTTACCGGAGTCCAAGTTAAGGATGCCCAAACCTCACGACCATCTTTGCACATCAGACCGCACACATCATGGAATGAGGGGCCATTGCGCCATGTGGCTTGTATTTTGGGGTAGGCGGCAGTGGTGCGGTAATAGTTGGATAACAGTTGATCTACGGGCCGACCCTGCAATTCTGTAGCGCTTCTGTATCCAAGAAATTGCAGCATCTGGTCGTTAATCTCCTCTATAACCCCTTGATGCGAGACACTAAAACACAACATTGATTGACCGATTGCATCACGGACGCTCTGCACTTTGGCTGATTCACGTTGCATGTCAGATAGTTGCCGTTTAAGCGCTGAGTTAAACATCAAAACCGACCTACCTTGAGGTTACGTTGGGTAAAAATGCACAAGTGCGTAGTGCAGGTGTCGAGAGTTTTATACCACTACAGCAATACATACTGTGTTGTTTAAAGCCAGTCAGGGTAAAACCCAAATGGGTTTGTTTGTTGTATACAAACATATCCGCCCGCACGGCAATTTTCACTAGAGTATAGGAAGAATACGGATGTCTGCTGTGTCATCTCAATTGATCTGCAAAACCTTTCCTGTGGGGTTGTTGCATTGTAATTGCACCCTGATAGGCAATACGGAGACGGGTGAAGCCTTGGTGATTGATCCGGGTGGAGATGCAGATCAGATAATGGCCTATGTGCATCAGTTTAACTTGCGTTTAGTCAGTATTTTGCACACCCATGCTCATTTAGATCATGTGATGGGCGCAGGAGCCTTAAAGCAGCATACTGGAGCCCGTATCGCGGTACCGGCGGCAGATCGTTTTTTATGGGAGGCTGTAGAGATGCAATGCCGTGCGTTTCGTCTAGCCTATACTCCAGTCCCGGAGCCTGACGATTGGTTGCAGGATGGAGACGCGCTAGCCTTGGGTGGCATAGCCCTACATACGCCGGGACACTCTCCAGGATCAACTTGTTTTTGGTTCCCTCAGGAGCACTTACTGGTAGCCGGAGACACCCTATTTCGTCGAGGCATAGGGCGCACGGATTTGTGGGGTGGGGATTATGCAACTTTGGAACAATCTATTCGTCAAAAGCTCTATAGGTTAGACCAAAACACTCGTGTGATTACGGGGCATGGCCCAGATACCCTATTAGGCGACGAAATGCGGGAAAATCCTTACATTCGAGGCTAATTTCTGGAAACTGTGATACCTCTAAAGCCCTAGAGGTTCGTTATTGATATGATGATCTTGCCAAGGTATGCAAGGTCTTTATAGGAGTGTGTTCTATGCTTAAATTATCCCGCCCTCTGATTTGGGGCTGCATGGCAGTGTTTTTGGCAGGCTGTGCCTCAAACGATCCGAACAATCAAAACCAGAGCCAAGGTGTCGGTAAAACGGCAACCTACGGTGGTATGGGCGCTTTGGCCGGTGCCGCAGCCGGTGCCTTACTGAATAAAGATAACCGTGGTAAAGGGGCTTTGATCGGAGCGGCTGTAGGGGGTGCTGCGGGCGCTGGTTACGGTTACTACGTGGATAAACAAGAGGCCGAGTTACGCCAGCAAATGGCCAACACAGGGATTGATATCCAGCGTCAAGGGGATCAGTTGACCTTGGTGATGCCCGGCAATATAACCTTTGCCACCAACTCGTCAGATATTTCCAGCAGCTTCTATACGCCCCTGAATAATCTGGCCAATAGCCTCAGACAGTACAATCAAAGCACCATTGAAGTCATCGGTTATACCGATAGCACAGGCTCTTACCAGAACAATGTGGCCTTATCCCAACGCCGTGCCCAAAGCGTGGTGAACTATTTAGTGTCTCAGGGTGTTGAGGGTTCACGGGTGATTGCTCGTGGTGCCGGCCCAGAAAATCCCATTGCCAGCAATGCGACTGAATCGGGACGGGCCCAAAACCGTCGTGTGGAGGTTAAATTGACCCCCATGCAGCAGCAACATCAGCAGCAGCCTTACTGACGATAAAGGATTTGTTTGATTTTTTGCCAAAAAGCCCCAGTTTCTGGGGCTTTTTTATGGCGCTTTAGTTTTGTGGATAGAGGCTCTCTGGGCTTATTAATAGAGTTTTGATCTTAAGCAAGTACCTTGAATCTAATCTTTCGCTAAGAAATTTGCTGAGTAGAGGCTTAATGCGCTATTAGTATGCCTTCATGTTAGGTCGTTTGAAATTTCGCGCAATGTCTTGGAAAAGCATGGGCGGTTTTTCTTAAGTCTGCTGCAAACTAACGTGAACAGTTAGGAAAACGACGCGCTAAGCGCAGTTATGACAGGTTATGTCGCTCAACTCAGAATAAAATAATGAAGCAGCTGACTCGATCGTTCTCCAGTGCTCTAGTGCAAAATGCGGCTGGATTGGTGTTGGTGATTGGTAGCGCTGTGCTCATAGGCATGGTATGGCAAGCGGTTTCTAGCACACGGCAAGCGGCCGAATATGAACTCTCCCATGCTTTGGATCGTTCAGTCGAGCGCTTACGCATACTGATCCAAGCGGCTGAGATGACGGCAGACTCAGCAGAGCGTATCGCCAGAGTACCCGCAGTAACAGCCAGCACCTTGTTTCCTGCATTGGATCGGGCTTTAGCTGCCTTCGAGCAACGCCCTGAGCTCAGCTATCTGGGTATTGTGCTACCAGAATACGGTGAGTACGGTACCTTAGAGCGAACTTCTGAGGGGCAAATTCTATTGTGGCTGCATCCAGGAGCGCGGCCTGATGCTGCCATGACTCGCAATTTTGTCCTGACCGAACAAGGATTTATTCCTTATACCCAGCAGGCTCCTAATGGCTATGATCCTCGCGCCCGTCCTTTTTATCAGGCTGCGCTCCAAGGAGCTGCGGAAGGTCGTTGGTTACCCAGTTATCAATGGATTGTGCATTCCATTAGCCGAGTTCCGCTCTGGGGGTTGAGCTATGTAAAAGCACTATGGGATGCAAACGCCCAGCTCATTGGCGTGTTAGATGTTGACTTGGATTTGCCCGCCTTAAACCGATTTTTACAGGAATTGGCTACCGAGTATGGAGTACAGCTCCAGATTGTTGAATTAGGCAACACACCGCTTTTGATTGGCGATCAGCGTATTGCTGGAGAGCCACTCAGTGTACCCAACGAACTGGCTCAGTTGATTCAGTCACAGGGTGAGGCGGGTGTTGGCCAATGGGTATCGGCACAGGGAAGCCATTGGGCTGCGGTTCGACACCTTGAACTTAAAGGTGGGCTTACTTGGGTGGTTGTCGCCAGCCGCCCTACGGCTCTGATTGAGGCTCCTTTACGCCGCCAACTTTACCAAGTAGCAGGTATGGGGCTGTTGATTTTGATTGGCCTGGTATGGGGTTCCATACGCATAGCTCGCCGCTTTACTCAGCCTTTGGTTAAGCTTGAGCGCCGACTGAAACAAGCCAGTGACTCAGATACCTTGGAACCTTTGGTTATTGACAGCCCTTCCAGTGAGTTTCGGGAAACCCAGCGCCTAGAGCAAGCGTTAAGTCATTTAGCTTTAGCCGTGCAACAGCGTGAAGAGCAGTTGGCCCTGCAAAATATCGAACTGCTTGAAGCTAAGGAGCAGCAGTTGGCTTCTTTGGCCTTAAAAGGAGCCATTATTGACTCCACGGATACAGCCATTTTTAGTTTGGATAAGCAGCTTTTAGTCATCGAATGGAATCGGGCTGCCACACAACTCTTTGGTTGCTGTCGAGAGCAAGTGCTACAGCGGCCCATTACCGAGCTGGTGGATACTCCAGAAAATGCCCTAGATTGGCCCAGCATGTTAGCCATCAAAGACATCAGCACTTATCAGCTCGTCGGCCATTTAGGAGTGTTTGACGCTGAAGTGCGCGTGATTAAAGGGCACCAGCAGGGGCAGCCTGTTTATACCCTAGTCATTGAAGATATCTCAGCCCGTCGTAAGGCTGAACGGCGCTTAAAGCAAGAACGAGATTATGCCGATGCAGTGCTGAATAGTCTGCCGGGTGTGTTCTACCATTGTGATGAATACGTTCGTCTGCAACGCTGGAACCGAAATTTTGAGCGCATTACCGGCACCAAGGCTGATCAGTTGCTGGGTGTAGATCCCATCTCATTTATGCCCAAAGATGAACAAGAACGGGTTGCCGCTAAGGTGGCAGAAGTATTTGAGAAAGGAGCGGTGCATTTTGAGGCCAGCTATGTACTGCCTAATGGTCAGCGCATTCCCTGCTTGTTTACCGGCGTGCGTTTTGCCCACGAGGGAGCCTGTGGTTTTGTTGGATTAGGTACGGATATTTCAGAGCGTAAACGAGCGGAGCAGCGTTTACGCCACCTAGCTACACACGATGTAGTCACGGATCTACCCAATCGCTATTTGCTCCGAGATCGGCTTGAACAAGCCATTGCCAGCGCTGAGCAAACCCATAAGCCACAAGCCTTACTGCTGGTCGATTTGAATAGATTTAAGGTCGTTAATGATGCTTACGGCCATCCTTTTGGTGACAAAGTGCTAAAGGCGATGGGTGAGCGGCTGGTTTCGCTGTTTACCCAAGCTGATACCGTGGCGCGCCATAGTGGTGATCAGTTCCTAATCCTTGTACGAGACTTGCAGCATGTTGATGAAGCCCATTTGATCGCCCGCAAAGTTATTGACAGTATCTGCCAGCCCATTCTGTTACAGGGGCGAGAGATTCATCTATCCAGCCACGTGGGGTTAAGTCTTTGCCCCTATGACAGCAATAATGCTGAAACCCTCATTCAGCATGCAGATCAAGCTCTGTGTCATGCCAAGCGTTTGGGGCGAAATCGGTGCGTCAGCTTCACAGCGGAAATGAATCAGCAGATGCAACAGCGCATCAATCTGGAAACTTTTCTGCACGGCGCGGTGGCCGCCGGACAGTTACAACTGGTTTATCAGCCCAAGGTGAGTTTGCACACAGGGGGGATTGTCGGTTGTGAGGCTTTATTGCGTTGGCATCATCCTCAATTGGGTATGATACCGCCTGATCAATTTATTCCTGTGGCAGAAGAGTCGGGCCTAATTGTTCCGATCAGTGCGTGGGTGATGCGTACAGCCTGTCTTCAGGCTAAAGCTTGGTTTGATGCTGGTTTGCCGCGTACCACCGTGGCCGTCAACATTTCCGCCTACCTGCTGCAACAAGATCTTTCCGTTTGGACACTGGATGTATTGCAGGAAACAGGGCTGGCACCGGAGTTGCTGGAGTTAGAGCTGACAGAAAGCATGATTGCGCAAGATGTTGAGCGTACGATCGGTATTTTTGATCGACTCACGGCTGTAGGGATACGACTCTCGATAGATGATTTTGGTACCGGCTATTCCAGCCTCAGCTATTTAAAGCACTTACCCGTGGATACCCTGAAAATTGATAAATCCTTTGTGGACAATATGCTAATCCGCTCAGAGGATGAAGCCATAGTACGGTCGGTGATTAGGTTGGCGCATAGCCTAAAATTTAAGGTGGTCGCCGAGGGTGTCGAAACTGCTGAGCAATGCGATGTGTTGCGTGCCTACCGATGTGATGAAATCCAAGGTTACTATTTCAGCAAGCCAGTCTCTGCTCAGGCATTTGAAACTCTGTTGCGTGAAGGCACCCGATTGGAGATCAGTGATACAACCATGCTCCCGAAAATATCATCAAGCTGAATTTAAAGGCCGCTTCATCAGATAAAGCGGCCTATTTAGAGTAGCTAATGGCTTAGCGGGTGGAACGGTTGGCGGCCTGTAAAGCAGTCAGAGCGATGGTAAATACGATGTCATCTACTAAGGCACCGCGTGACAAATCGTTAACCGGCTTGGCTAAGCCTTGCAGCATGGGGCCCACGCTTAAGCAGTTCGCATTGCGCTGTACCGCCTTATAGGTGGTGTTGCCTGTATTCAGATCGGGGAATACAAACACTGTAGCTTGGCCGGCTACCTTGCTGTTAGGTGCTTTTTGCTTACCGACACTGAGCACGGAAGCAGCGTCATATTGCAAGGGGCCGTCGATGGGCAGATCTGGGCGACGGTCTTGGGCAATGCGTGTGGCCTCGACGACTTTCTCTACTTCTGCACCACTGCCGGAGGTTCCGGTGGAATAGCTGATCATCGCTACCCGTGGCGAAACGCCCAAAGCCACAGCAGATTCGGCGCTTTGTAGGGCAATTTCGGCCAATTCGGTAGCGTTGGGATTGGGGTTGACCGCGCAATCGCCGTACACCAGTACCTGATCGGGCAGCAGCATAAAGAATACTGAGGATACGAGGTTGTAACCCGGTGCAGTTTTGATCAGTTGCAGCGCGGGGCGAATGGTGTTGGCGGTGGTGTGGATGGCCCCGGAGACTAATCCGTCTACCTCATCCAAAGCCAACATCATAGTGCCTAAAACCACGGTATCTTGCAGTTGCTCGCGAGCTTGCTCAGGGGTTAAGCCCTTGGCTTTGCGCATCTCTACCATAGGCTCGACGTAGTTGCCGATAATCTGCTCAGGGTCAAGGATTTCCAAGCCAGCGGGTAGATTGATGCCCTGTTCTTGGGCAACCTTGTGTACTTCTTCCGGTTTGGCTAATAGAACACAGCGCGCAATCTGGCGCTCTTGGCAGATGGCGGCGGCGCGCACGGTTCTGGGTTCGCTGCCTTCTGGGAGTACGATACGCTTATTGGCATCCTGTGCGCGTTTCACCAACTGGTAGCGGAAAGCGGCTGGGGACATGCGCAGCTCACGCGGCAAGCTGCAACGAGTATGCAGTGACTCAGGGTGTAGGTGGCTGGCGATGAACTGAGTGACATTTTTGGCCCGCTCAATATCATCGGAGGGCGTTTCTTTATTCAGACCGAATAGATTATTGGCCGTATCGTAGGAGCCAGTAGTGACCGTCATCACTGGTAGGCCGCTGTCTAAAGCAGCTTTGCACAGTCCCATGATGCGCTCATCGGGGGCGAAGTCACTGCACAGCAGCAGTCCGGCCAGTTTCACACCGTTGAGTGAAGCTAAAGCGGCTGCAAGGATGATGTCGTCACGATCGCCGGGCGTAACCACCAGTACACCGGATTGCAGTAAGGGTACTGTGTTAGGAACGGCCCGAGCACAGAGCACAATCTGTTGGATGCGGCGTTGCTCTGCTTCACCGGCATTCAGCACTTTGGCACCCAGCAGTTCAGCCACATCACGGGTACGCAGGGCGTTGAGCTCTGTTTGGAAAGGAATACTGCCTAACAGTTGGAAGTCGGCTGTATCTAAGATAGGTAGGGCTTGTTTTAGCTGCTCTACAAAGGCCGGGATGCCCGCTGCGTAGCGAACTTTATTCAGCACAACGCCTAAGACTTTAGGATCTTTAGCACCGCCGAAAGATTGGGCTTGAATCTCAATGCGTTCAGCCAGTTGTTTGAGGCTGTCTTCACCCTGCGCGGCGACTAAAATAACCTCCGCGTCTAGGCTTTTAGCCAGATGGGTGTTCAGACGCACTGGATAGTCGGCGGCCTTGTGGGTAGGCATCATACCTTCCACAATCACCACATCTTTACCAGCGGCCGCCTGTTGGTAACGGCTGACCACCTCTTCCAACAGTAAATCCAAATCACCATTGGCCAGTTGGTGTTCCACCTGCTCTAAAGGAATAGGATCGGGTGCTGTATAGCCAAGAGCCCGCTCTACTAAGAGGCATGAGCGTTCCCGACCTTGGTCAAGGGGAAAGGGTTGGGCGATGGGTTTGAAGAAGCCGACTTTAAGACCAGCCTGCTCAAGAGCACGGAATAAACCCAAGCTGATGGAATTCAAACCAACACTAAAACCGGTAGGAGCTAGGAAAAGGGCGTGCATAACATCTCCTTTGGGGAGCGAAGTTGGATAACACGGGAACGCTTGCAGATCCATTGTTAGAGTAGTTTCCCCAGTCCGAAACGATGGAGTTTCGGACTGAGATTAAAGGATCTGCGGACAGATGAATTAGTCGTCCAGTAAGGCCAGTGTATCCAGCGCGATTTGCCGTTCTTCGTTCGTGGGAACGACCATAACCCGTGGGCTTCCAGCCGCTTGGATTTCTCCCGCTACGCCGCATACACAGCGGGCATTGGCTTCTGCGTCCAATTTAATGTTAAAGAGTTTTAAGAACTCGACGGTTTGGGCGCGTACAGCGGCTGAGTTTTCACCGATGCCGCCGGTAAAAATCAGACCATCTAGGCGGGGCAGGGCGCAGGCCATACCGGCTAGCGACTTAGCGAGGCGGTAGCAGAACACATTAAAAGCCAGCGTCGCACCCTGATGGCCCGCTTTTTTGGCCTCGTAAATGGTGCGCATATCGTTGGATAAACCCGACAGGCCTTTCAAACCGCTGTCACGGTTTAGCATGTTGTCGATTTGATCCAAGCTCCAGCCGAGGGTACTGGCCAAGTAGCTGTGTAGATTGGGGTCTACATCACCGCTGCGGGTTCCCATGACTAAACCTTCCAGCGGTGTCATGCCCATGCTGGTGTCACGGCTCTCGCCGTTGACGATGGCACAAGTGGAGCTGCCATTACCTAGATGGGCACTCAACCAGCAGCTATCTTCAACGGGTAAGCCGGTCATTTCGGCGGCGCGTTTGCTTACATAACGGTGGCTGGTGCCGTGGAAACCATAGCGGCGGACACCGTGCTCTTTATACAAAAACTCCGGTACGGCGTAGTGGTAAGCGTAGTCTGGCATGCTTTGGTGGAAGGCGGTGTCGAAAACGGCTACCTGCGGCAAACCGGGGAACAACTCTATAGCCGCTTCAATACCAATCAGGTTCGCTGGGTTGTGCAGCGGAGCTAATTGGGCACTGGCACGGATGCCTTCCAATACCTCATCGTTGACGATTCCGGCACTGGTGAAGTGCTCACCACCGTGTACAACGCGATGGCCAATACCATCCAAATGGCCGCCGGCTGCTTTTTGGGCTAAGGGCAGAATGAAAGACAGGGCGGCTTGGTGATCTGCGCCTGGCATGTCTTTGATTTGTTTCTCTGGGCCGACTTGCCATTGCAACACCGCCTCGGGGCTACCTAAGCGTTCTGCCAAGCCTTGCAGTCGGAATGTAGGCTCATATTCATGAACTAGGGCAAACTTGATGGACGAACTGCCACAATTGATCACCAAAATATTGCGATCAGACATTTGGAACTCCTCGGTTTAGCTAATTATTTGAGTTTATTAGGATTTTCGCCTGCCGCTCTGCTGTACCGGATCCCCTAGACTTGTAGTCTTAATCGCAACGCTGGTGTTCGTTTTGTGTCACAGTGTTCGTACAAGAGCGCTAGATTGGAAGGATTCTTACATAACTCATGGGGTGTGAGACTCATCCAAAGGTTGTAGGAAGTGCTTGAAAGTTGGCTACTTTCGTGGGGTCGCGGTAATTTGCCGCGCTTTAAAGGGCTGTGATTCGCTTAAATCTTTGCAGCCAGCTACACTTCAAACTCCATTTCTTCTTTGTAATAAGGTTAGGCTCATGCAGATCGCCTCCCAGAAAGCTGTTTCAATCGACTATACCCTGACCAACGAGGCTGGTGAGGTGATCGACAGTTCAGCCGGTGGTGCGCCGCTGGTTTATCTGCACGGTGCCAATGCCATCATCGTTGGGCTTGAGCGGGCATTAGAAGGTAAGGTAGTAGGTGATCGTTTCCAAGTCAGCATTGAACCTACTGATGCTTATGGCGAGTACAGTGCAGAGCTGTTAGCTACCCTAAATCGCTCCATGTTTGAAGGGGTGGATCAGTTAGAAGTGGGGATGCAGTTCCATGCTTCTGCCCCCGATGGCGGTATGCAAATTGTGACTATTCGTGAATTGGATGGCGATAACGTCATTGTGGATGGCAATCATCCTTTAGCCGGTCAGCGTTTGAATTTTGACGTAACGGTCGTACAGGTGCGTGATGCAAGTCCAGAAGAAATTGCCCACGGCCATATTCATGGCGAGGGCGGACACCACCACTAAGCAGTAAAGAATAGGTACGGGCTGTACACCGATTTAAAGTCTGTGCCTGTTATCATTCAGCTGGGGAGGGGATCGTGGATAGTTTTCATTCGATGATTTTACCGGCACTGGGCGGTGGCCAATTAGCCTTAGAGCAATTTCGCAATCAGGTGGTATTGGTAGTCAATGTAGCTTCTCAGTGTGGTTTGACTCCCCAGTATGCTGGATTAGAAACCCTGTACCGACAATATGCATCGCGTGGGTTTAGTGTATTGGGCGTGCCCTGCAATCAATTTGGAGCACAGGAGCCAGGTACAGACGAAGACATTCGCCAGTTTTGCAGTCTTAACTACGGGGTCAGCTTTCCGATGGCGGGAAAGTTAGAAGTCAACGGGCCGCAGCGTCATCTGTTATACCAATGGCTGGCTGGGGATCAGGCTCCATTCCCCGGTGATATCACATGGAATTTTGAGAAGTTTCTTGTCGGTAAAAAGGGCCAGATCATTGCCCGTTTTTCCCCTCGCGTACTGCCTGACGATCCCGGTTTGACGCAGCAGATCGAGTCCGCCTTGTTCGAGTAGCGAATATCTATTTTTGAGTAGGGTTTCAAAGCGCTAGGTATAAAAAAAGGGTCATCCAAAATAAGCCTTGGGGAAGGCAGCAGAAGGGAAGGAGAGGATGACCCTTGGGAAAGCCTGCATTCTAAACACAAGAGCCTTGCTTGTTAATATATGTTTTCTATCCTTATGATAGAAAAATGCTATTTCATCCTTTGAGCTTTTTTCAGTGGAAAGGCTAAGGGCACAATAAGGTGTTTATAGCCTTTGAGTGAATGTTTATGCCTTCAGTATTCGGGGTAGGTGTGTCCTGTTGGATAGCTGGCTTGCGTTTGATTTTTCGCCCAGAGCTTAGGCTGTTTGTGTTATTGCCGCTGTCGTTGAATATATTGGTATTTTCTGGGCTGTTGTATCTATCTATTCAGCAGTTTGAGCATTGGTTGGCCATACTGATGCCCAGTTTGCCAGATTGGTTGTTGTTTTTAGAATATCTGCTCTGGCCCATTTTTGTGCTGTTGTTGCTGGTGATCGTGTTTTTTACCTTTACCTTGGTGGCGAACTTTTTAGCGGCTCCGTTCAATGGTTTATTGTCTGAACGTGTAGAGCGTTTGCTAGACCCTCAAGCTTCTGTGCCGGAATTTCAGTGGGCTGAATTCGTGGCTGTTGTACCCCATAGTATGGCGCGGGAGTGGCAAAAGCTGTCCTATTTCATACCGCGTGTCTTGGGGTTGTTGCTGTTATCCGTCATTCCTGTAGTCAACTTAGTGGCCACCCCCTTATGGTTGATCTTTGGGGTTTGGATGATGGCCGTGCAGTACTTGGATTACCCAGCCGATAATCATCGCCTAAACTGGGGCGAAACCTTAGCTTGGATACGCGCTCGGCGTTGGAAAAGCTTTGGGCTAGGCGGTACTACCTATGCCGCTTTATTGGTGCCAGGTTTTAACTTGTTGGTGATGCCCGCTGCCGTAGCGGGTGCCACTGTGCTGTGGGTACAAGAGCAACAGCAATCCGATAAGGCAGAATAGTCCGCTTAGAGATTATGCTTCTTAGGTGTTAGAGGCGGTTGCGTAAACTGGACTGCCTCAAGGCCTTGCTGCATCAGGGCGCGAATGTTGCGATGATCCTCAGCTTCAGGGTGTGCTAACACGGCCCGATAGTGTTCCCCAAAGGCTAACAGTGCTTCTTGAGTGCTAAAGCCTTCGAGTACGGCAAGGCCTAACAGCTTACAAGAGCCTTCGTTTTCTCCCACTGCATTCTGGACATCACCATTGGTAAAAGCAGTGGGCTGGTAGTGGTAGTGCTGGGCAATAAACTGCAGAGTATCGCTAAAGCGGTGGTCATCGTGTTGGATTTTGGCTCTAAATTGACTGAGGTCGTTCACAGTAGTTCTCGGTTTGCTGCTCATAATAATGCGGGGATAGAGGATCGGCATGTACCAAAACCTCTGCCTGAGGATAATGCTGTTGGATATTTTGGCTGATCTGTACGCAGGCCTGATGTGCTTCTTTGAGGCTCATAGACTCGGGTAAATCAACGTGCAGTTGAATAAACCAGCGGGTTCCTGAGCCCCGGGTGCGTAGTTCATGGCAGCCTATGACGTGGGGCGTGGCACAGATTAAGGCTTTGATGGAGGTGGTGATTTCTGGAGATAACTCTCGATCCATCAAGACCGCTGTGGCTTCGCGGGCGATCTTGATCGCACTCCATAAAATGTAAAAGCTGATCAGAATGCCAAACACTGCATCCATACGCTCTAAGCCCAACTCTGTAAGTACTAACGCCAGTAAAATGCTGCCATTGAGCAGTAAATCAGAGCGATAGTGTAGGGAGTCTGCTCGAATAGCCGTTGAGCCGGTAGTGCGTACTACATAGTCTTGATAGCGAATTAGGGCAGTGGTCAAGACCAAGGAAAGTAGCATCACCAAAATGCCCAAGGTCGGAGCGGCCAAGGGTTGCGGGTTGATCCAGCGCTCGATGGCTTGGCTTCCCACCAATACAGCGCTTAAACCGATAAAGGTAGCTTGCCCTAAGCCTGCAAGGGCTTCAGCTTTACCGTGTCCATAACGGTGCTCGTTATCAGGCGGTTGCAGTGCATAGTGAACGGCCAGCAGATTGAGTAAGGAGGCCACGCCATCCAATAGAGAGTCTGTCAATCCTGCCAACAGACTCACAGATTCGCTTAGCCACCAAGCGATGGCTTTACCCAAGGCTAAACTGAGTGCCACCGTCAAAGCCGCATAGGTGGCACGGCGCATTAGTTGTGCATGGTAGGGATTATTC
Organism: Azomonas agilis; assembly: GCF_007830255.1. Taxonomy (GTDB): domain Bacteria; phylum Pseudomonadota; class Gammaproteobacteria; order Pseudomonadales; family Pseudomonadaceae; genus Azomonas; species Azomonas agilis. Next base: position 402,767 of record NZ_VLKG01000001.1, on the reverse strand, counting down.
ATGGGCTTGAGGGGGCAGTGCTTTGGGCCAAAATCTGGCGCGGGACGCGCTTGAGGGTAACTTGTTGATCTTCTAAAGGCAGGCTGTAGCCTAACTCCTGTTCCAGCAGCATTTTTAAGCGTGCCCGATCTACCTGACCGTCGGCTTGCAAGGTTTCCTGCAGCTTTTGAGGTTCAAGGCTGTACTGCGGACGGCGAGTATGGGGGATATAGATGGCTCCGGTAGTGAAGTCGATGCTCAGTGCTACAACGCCGGGCACAATGTAAAGCAGTAAGCCGAGGGCATCCAATCCTGCAATCAAGGGGTCGACATCTCCACCGATCTGTCCCCGTCGATCAGGGTAAAAGATCGACCCGCATCCTGTGAGCTGTATCGTCAGCGTACTGATCAGCAGACCACTGATCAGTGGCTTGAATAGACGCATGTGTCCTCCGGCTTGATTCATGGGAGCCTCTGTAGCTAAAAGTGTTCTATTTCGGATTGTCGATTTATGAAATATTCAGAGATCAGCTCAACTCGAAAGCCAATCATGGATCGCTTATGATCCTATTGATCAGTTGCAGGACAGGGTACAGTTTTGTAGCTCGTAGCATAGCCGGGTGGTTTGGGGGGTCCGACCACCCGGTTTTTATTTGAGCTCTGTTAATTTTTGATCCCATTTTGGAGTAACGTTGCATGAGTTCTGTTCCATCCGATCCCATCCCTGATGCTCAAGCGCTGAAAGGGCGCTCAGGGGTTGCCCGTATTATTAAAGCCGCGGGTTATTCACTGGCAGGCTTTCAGGCGGCTTTTCGCGGGGAGGCCGCCTTTCGTCAGTTGGTCTTGCTTAATCTGTTGCTACTCCCCATTGCTTTTTGGGTCGAGGTAAGCCGTGGTGAGCGCGCTCTGTTAGTCGCGGTCTTGTTACTGAGTTTGATCGTGGAATTGCTCAATTCTGCCATTGAGGCCACGGTAGACCGTATTTCCCTAGAGCTGCATCCTTTATCCAAACAGGCGAAGGATATGGGTAGTGCAGCCCAGTTTGTTTCTCTGACAGCCATTACCTTGGTGTGGGGCATTATTTTGCTGTGATTGCACACTAAACGCCTTGATCAGGGGCTGTTTCCCGTACATAACCCAGAAACTTTAATACCGTTTGGTAGGTTTTCTGGGTTTGGCACGCCACTACCACGGCATCGCCGGTTTGCGATTTTTTCAAAATATCCCCTAACTTACGGGTAATTTCATGGTGGTTGACTAAGATCGCCAAATGCACCCGATCGGTTTCCCCTAATTCTGCATTATCAGGCTGTACGCCCGGTTTTGAGCTGATCCATACCCGCAGTTGTTTGCCGTTGTACTCAGTATTCAGCAGTGTCCGCTCAGTTCCTTCGCTTGAGGGCACACGATGACTGATGGCTTTAGGCGTTAGCATATAAGTTCCTGTAAGAGCTTGGGCACGGGCTGCTCAGGGATGTGGTGTTAGTGAGCCCGTTCATGTTGGCCGCATTATAGGGGGATTTTATCGCCTAAATATCGGGGTTTGGTGTGAAAAACCAGTACATCCAACACCACCAATCCCTTGGAGAAAATTTCGCGCAGGCGGGTTTTTAGGGTGCGATAGCTACTTAGCTCTTGGGCGTTAAATCCAGTGAGCTGAATCTGATGATGTTGGGCAATGTAGATGGCCCGTGCGTTGTGAAACTCTTGGGATACCACAATTCCAGAGGATTGCCCGAAAATTTGTTTAAAGCGCACTACTGAATCTAGGGTGCGTATCCCCGCATAATCACAGAAGATAACCTCAGCAGGGACACCTAAGGCAATCAGGCTGTTTTTCATCTCGTCGGGCTCATTGTACTGCGCAGTAGGTAGAGCCCCAGAAACGATGAGTTTTTGGCATTTCCCAGCCCGATAAACTTGGGCTGCTGCTTCCATACGGTGTTGATAAAAAGCATTAGGCTGGCCATTGGCTAAGGTTTTGTTGGTGCCTAATACCAAACAAACTGACTCTGTTGGTAGGAGATCCAGATGGTTAGTGGCGTATTGGGCGTATCGGCTGACCCATAGATTACTGATGATTAAAAAGCCAAGGCCAAGGCTGACTGAGCCCAATAAGATGATTTTGAGTAGACACATGAAGCTTTTATTCCTCAAAGAGTGCCTCTAACGCCTGTTCTAGTCGCGTTACCGCTACCACCCTTAAGCCCTTAGGAGCCTCTTTAGGCGCATTGGTTTTGGGGATGATGGCGCGTTTAAACCCATGCTTAGCGGCCTCCTTCAGACGTTCTTGGCCGCTGGGTACGGGGCGTACCTCGCCGGATAAGCCTACCTCACCAAATACCAGCAGATCATGGGGCAAGGCACGGTTGCGTAGGCTGGAGATAACCGCCGCCATCAAGGCCAAGTCAGCCGCAGTTTCCAGCACCTTAACGCCGCCTACCACGTTGAGGAACACATCTTGGTCATAGGTGGGAATGCCGCCATGTCGATGCAAAACAGCCAGCAACATAGCCAGCCGGTTTTGATCCAAGCCCAAAGTCACGCGGCGAGGGTTAGCCATGTGACTGCTATCCACCAAGGCCTGAACTTCCACCAGCATCGGGCGCGATCCTTCCCAAGTCGCCATCACCACGCTGCCGGGAACCGCTTCTGAGGCGCGGGTCAGGAAAATCGCTGAGGGATTGGAAACCTCTTTCAGCCCACGATCAGTCATCCCAAATACGCCCAGCTCATTGATGGCCCCAAAGCGGTTTTTCACTGCGCGCAGCATACGCAAGCGACCGTCCGGCTCACCCTCAAAATACAGAACGGTATCCACCATGTGCTCCAGCACCCGAGGGCCAGCCAGTGAGCCTTCCTTAGTGACATGCCCAACCAAAAACACCGCAGTTCCGGTTTGTTTGGCGAAACGCACCAGCAGTGCGGTACTTTCCCGTACCTGCGCCACGCCACCGGGGGCGGATTGCAGTTGCTCGGTATAGATGGTTTGAATGGAGTCAATTACCATCACTCGTGGTTGCTCTTGGCGCGCTGTGGCGATGATGGCTTCAATACAGGTTTCGGTCATTACCTTGAGGCGATCTTGCGGCAATTCCAGCCGGCGCGCGCGTAAGGCCACTTGCTGCTGTGATTCTTCCCCAGTGACGTATAGCGCAGGAAAGCGCTGGGCGATGTTGCACAGGGTTTGGAGCAAAATGGTGGACTTGCCGATTCCGGGGTCGCCGCCAATCAAGACCACCGAGCCATCCACCAAACCGCCGCCCAAAACCCGATCCAACTCACCGCAAGCGGTGGAAAAGCGCGGAACCTCTTCTACGCTGACCTCAGCCAAGGTGCGGATGTTGCTTTGCTCGCCAGTCCAACCCGTGCGGCGGCTGCTTGAACTAGTGGGGTGAGACTCAAGGCGGGTTTCAATTAGGGTATTCCAAGCCCCGCATTCGCTGCATTGTCCGGCCCATTTGGGAAAGGTGGCTCCGCATTCTGTGCAGCCGTACAAGCGTTTGGCTTTGGCCATGAAACCCGCTCCGATCAAACAAAGACCAGTATCTTAGCCAAAGGTGTCGGGCGCTGTGTAGAAAATGGATATTTGCCCGATCCTAGCCAGATGCCTTGCAGCACCGACGGGCCAAGGCCACAATGATTGCTCTGTTTTTGATTGATACGCCCCCCGCAAGGATTTCTGATGTCCCAACATACTGCCGCCCGTTTGCGTTTGGCGCCCGAAGCTTTGACTCGTCCCTTTAACAGCAGCCAGTTTAACTTCAGCACTACGGACGAGCTGGAACCTTTTCTAGGCATTTTGGGACAAGAGCGCGCTGTGGAAGCACTCCAATTTGGCGTGGCCATGCCGCGTCATGGTTATAACCTCTATGTGATGGGTGAACCGGGCACAGGCCGCTTTTCCTTTGTGCGCCGTTATCTTCGGGCTGAGGCTAAACGTCAAGCTACGCCCTTAGATTGGGTGTATGTCAGTAATTTTGCAGAATCTCGTGAACCCTTGGCGCTGAGTCTGCCAGCAGGTTGTGCTTCAGGCTTTATCGCCGATATTGCGCAACTGATTGATAATCTGCTGACCACCTTTCCCGCCGTGTTTGAACACCCAAGCTATCAGCAGAAAAAAAGTGCCATTGATCGAACCTTCAATCAGCGTTACGACAAGGCGCTGGATGTGATCGAGAAATTAGCCCTAGAACGCAACATTGCTTTGTATCGTGACTCGGCCAATGTAGCCTTTACCCCAATGCAACAGGGGAAAGCCTTGGATGAAACCGAATTTGCCCAGTTGCCTGAAGCCGAGCGGGAGCGTTTTCACCAAGATATCGCGGTTTTAGAGGAGCGCCTGAACGAAGAGCTGTCTAGCTTGCCGCAGTGGAAGCGCGAAAGCAGCAACCAGTTGCGCCAACTGAATGAGGAAACCGTTACTCAAGCGCTGCATCCGTTGCTGGAGCCCATCACTGAAAAATACGCAGCCAATGAAGGTGTAGTCACCTACCTGCGGGCCATGCAAACGGACTTATTGCGTACCAGCATTGAGCGTTTAGCGGATGAAAGCCGTACCGAGGTGCAAACCCGTACCCTATTAGAGGATATGTACAGCCCCTGTTTAGTGGTGGGGCATCAGCCTCAGGGTGGGGCTCCAGTGGTTTTTGAGCCCCATCCGACCTACGACAATTTGTTTGGCCGTATCGAATACAGTACCGACCAAGGCGCGCTTTACACCAGCTATCGCCAGTTGCGCTCTGGTGCGTTACACCGTGCGAACGGCGGCTTTTTAGTGCTAGAGGTAGAAAAGCTCTTAACTGAGCCCTTTGTATGGGAAGCCCTTAAACGGGCGTTACGCTCCAGCCGGTTGAAAATGGAGTCCCCTTTGAACGAGTTAGGCCGTATTGCTACGGTCACTTTGACTCCGGCCATGATTCCCTTGCACCTTAAGGTCATTTTGATTGGCTCGCGGGAGCTGTACTACAGCCTGCAAGACCTTGATCCTGACTTTCAGGAGATGTTTCGGGTATTGGTGGACTTTGACGAAGATATCCCCCTGTCCGATGATGGTTTAGAACAGTTCTCCCAACTGCTGAAAACCCGTACCTCTGAAGAACAGATGGCACCGCTTACCTCCGCAGCGGTGGCCCGTTTAGCCACTTACAGCGCTCGTTTGGCCGAACATCAGGGGCGATTGTCGGCGCGGATTGGGGATTTATTTCAACTCCTAAGTGAGGCGGACTTTATCCGTCAGCTAGCCCAAGAACAGGTGACGGATGCCCCTCATATTGAGCGCGCTTTACTCGCGAAGGCCACCCGCACTGGACGAGTGTCTGCGCGTATTTTGGACGATATGCTGGCCGGAATTATCCTGATTGATACGGAAGGCGCTGCCATCGGCAAATGCAACGGCCTAACCGTCTTGGAAGTGGGGGATTCGGCCTTTGGCGTACCGGCGCGTATTTCCGCCACTGTATATCCCGGCAGCTCCGGCATTGTAGATATTGAGCGTGAAGTTAGCTTAGGCCAGCCGATTCACTCTAAAGGCGTAATGATTCTGACCGGATACTTAGGCAGTCGCTATGCCCAAGCCTTTCCCTTGGCTATTTCAGCCAGCATTGCTTTGGAGCAGTCCTACGGTTATGTCGATGGTGATAGCGCCTCATTAGGCGAAGTATGCACCCTGATTTCGGCGTTATCGCGCGCGCCGCTCAAACAGTGTTTTGCTATTACCGGCTCCATCAACCAGTTTGGTGAAGTACAGGCCGTAGGAGGCGTGAATGAGAAGATTGAAGGCTTTTTCCGTCTGTGTGAGGCCCGAGGTTTAACTGGAGATCAAGGGGTAATCATTCCTTTTGCCAACGTGACCAACCTGATGTTGGACGAGCGCGTGTTGGAGGCGGTGCGTCAAAATCGCTTCCATGTATATGCGGTGCGCCATGTAGATGAGGCTCTATCGCTGCTCGCGGGCACGGAAGTAGGTGAGCCGGATGAGCAGGGGCATTTCCCAGAAGGCTGCTTAAATGCGCGTGTGGTGGCCCGCTTGCAGGAAATCGCCGAGCTGGATTTGGAGGATGAGGGCCGTCACGAACCTCAGGATGTGCCAGATCTCTCGGCTAAAGCCAGTGCGGCGGTACGGGTACGCATTTAAGGCCGGATGAAATAAAACAGCCACCGCAAGGGTGGCTGATGCTCAATAAGAGAAGCTGCTGTCAAAACTTCCTTGACCTCGGGTCTATGAGCAAGAAAAGGGATGCAATCGGTAAGTCAGATAAATTCCTCAGAATATCTTGGCTCGCTGGGCGATAGGGCTACCCAGTATTGGCTCTTTAGAACCTGTCTGTGATGCCTATTCTGAACAAAGCAATGTGAAATATTTGTCAAGCAGCCACTATGGAAATATTTAGAAAAATATCTGAGCTAAACCTCAACTAAGGCGCTATGGCGTAGCTTGTTGCAGGCTGGTTAGCAGCTTCTGCTATTAATGGATTTTGGGCTGCTTCGGCTGAGTGCTGTCCGAATATGTCAAGTTTAAGGCTGGCTTTGTGCTTGTCGGATGCGTGGGAGCAGGTAAAGCTAATAGCGCACTAAAAGGGGCTTCTAAGCTAAGTCATGCCGGATACCCCCTGCGTGTAGTTGACTCTGCGTCCGGATGCGTGTCACGCCAATATCGACTTAAAAAAACAATAAATGCGGAGTTTAGGATGAGTAGTGACAGCACTCAGCGGGCAAACTGTTGCCAGCAAATTCGTACCAATCCCAAGTTTCAACTCTTAGTCAAAGAGCGTGCTCAGTTGGCTTGGTCACTGACTCTATTGGTCTTGGGGCTGTACTTTCTTTACATGATCGTTGTGGCTGCAATCCCCAGTGTTTTGCATACCCCCTTGCAGGAGGGCGGGCATTTGACTTGGGGCATTCCTATTGCGGCCACCATTATTGTGTTTTCTTGGCTGATGACTGGGTTGTATGTACGTCGAGCCAATACCCGTTTTGATCAACTCAGCCAGTCAGTATTGGAGGAAACACGGGTATGAGGCTATTGATTAGCGGCCTGTTGGGCATGATGTTCTCGCTGAGCACTATGGCCGCCCCCATAACAGCAGCAGAACAACAGCCTTTAAACCTACATGCCATTGCCATGTTCTTTTTGTTTGTATTAGGAACCTTGGTCATTACTTGGTGGGCTGCTCGCCAGACCCATTCCACCGCTGATTTTTATACTGCAGGTGGGGGCATTAGTGGTTTTCAAAACGGTTTAGCCATTGCCGGAGACTATATGTCAGCGGCGACCTTGCTGGGCTTATCCAGTATGGTGTTTGCCAAAGGATATGATGGTTTTGTGTACACCATAGGCTTTTTTGTCGGCTGGCCGTTGATTACCTTTTTGATGGCGGAACGCTTGCGTAATCTGGGCCGGTTCACCTTTGCGGACATCGTTTCTTATCGCTTGGATCAGACCAAAATTCGCACCTTTGCCGCCTTAGGCTCTCTGACGGTGGTGTGCTGCTATCTGATCGTGCAAATGGTGGGCGCAGGCCAATTGATCAAGCTGCTGTTTGGCTTGGATTACTCCATAGCTGTGATGGTCGTAGGCCTGTTGATGTTGGTATACGTCCTGTTTGGCGGCATGATTGCTACGACTTGGGTACAGATTATCAAGGCCGTACTCTTGTTAGCTGGGGGCACCACCCTCGCACTGATGGCTCTATCGCGTTTTGACTTTAGTTTGGAAAATTTGGCGGTTAAAGCAGTGGAAGCCCACAAAATAGGCTGGGATATCATGGGCCCCGGTTCTATGTTGGATAACCCGATTAATGTGGCTTCTATGTCGCTGGGGCTGCTGTTTGGTATCGCTGGATTACCGCATATTTTAATGCGCTTTTTCACCGTGCCTAACGCTAAAGAGGCGCGTAAATCCGTATTTTATGCCACCGGGTTTATCGGATTTTTCTTTCTGGTGGTGATGATTTTAGGCTTTACCTCCATCGTTATTGTGGGGACAGATCCACAGTTTTTTGTTGGGGGTAATACCCAAGGGGCTTTAATTGGTGGCGGCAATATGGTGGCCATGCATTTAGCTAAGGCCGTGGGAGGAAATCTATTTTTGGGCTTTTTATCCGCTGTGGCTTTTGCCACCATCTTAGCGGTGGTGTCGGGTTTAGCCTTGGCAGGAGCCTCAGCAATTTCCCATGATCTCTACGCTAAAGTAATCAAAAAAGGCCAAGCCACTGAGCAGCAGGAAATGCGGGTAACCCGAGTTGCCACAGTCGGCTTAGGCATCGTGGCGATTTTGCTCGGTATTCTGTTTGAAAAAATGAATGTGGCTTTTTTGGTGGGCTTAACTTTTGGTGTGGCCGCTTCCACCAACTTCCCCGTGCTGATTATGGCGATGTATTGGAAAGATCTAACCACCCGTGGGGCACTTTGGGGCGGTTTTGCGGGGTTAGTCTCTGCCTTGGTGTTGGTGGTTTTATCTCCTGCGGTATGGGTGACGGTGCTAGGGCATGAGAAAGCCATTTTCCCCTACGACCATCCGGCACTCTTTTCTATGCCACTGGCTTTTGCGGTTATTATCTTGGTGTCGAAACTTGATCGTAGCCGCCAAGCAGAACTGGAGCGTAGTGCTTATGATGATCAGTTTGTACGGGCTCAAACCGGCTTAGGGGCGGCGGCGGCTGTTAACCATTAACAGGTTACAGCAGTCTAAAAACGCCAGAGCTTAGCTCTGGCGTTTTTATGTGCGGCTGGATCAGTGACTGGGCCTTCGTGTGAGCAGCAATTGCCACAAGCAACCTAAGGTCAGAGCGATGAATACCAATAGGCTCCACTCGGGCAGACTTAGGGTTAAAAAGGTCCAATTTACTTCAGCACAGTCAGCCGTTCCCTGTAAAAACAGGCTCAGAATTTCCTGAAAAGGTAGGACTTCTAGCATGTATTCCAAGCTGGGTAAGCAACTGGGTAGAGCCTCGGGGGGTAGCGTTTGTAGCCAAATTTGCCGCCACGCAAAGCTCCCTCCAAGTAGTACAAAGAACAAAGCCACCAGAGTATAAATACGGAAACCCAGTATGGCCGGATTATGAATAGCCGCGGTGAGTCCCGTTAGGCCAAAGCCGATGATGCACAGGCGTTGGGCGATGCACAGAGGGCAGGGAGCTAGGCCTACAACGTACTCTAAATACAAGGCTGCTGCCATGACGACAGCCGCGAACAGAAAGGCGATGAGAAAATTCAACCGGGAGCAGATCAGTCTCATAGAGGGGGTACTGATTGTGTGCAGGTGTGGGGAAATACACTCGGATAGAGTGAGCGTGCTGTATCAGTAGTAGTTATGCTCAGCATCATTTCGACAGCGAGTGGTTAACAATAAAGCCCTTCCACAGCATCCTGATGAGGGAAGGGCTTAGGGGGCTCTATTTACTGTGGTACAGGCAAGCTACGATCCTGTGCTGCCAGGCTTTCTATAAAGAGCTGATTACCGCGCTCTTGGTCACCCAGTTGTATCATGACGCGGGCCAGTTCTGCGCAAGTTTCTGGACGATGGGCTAAACGCAGGCTGTCTTCTAGGTAAGAACGAGCCTTATCCCACAGCCCATTACGCGCTGATAGACGGCCTAGCGTCAGCAGTAAGACCGAATCATTGCTGTCGCCTTGCCACTGCTCTGCGGTTAGGAGTTGCTGCATGGATTCGCTGGCTTGAACCTGTCCATAAAGCTCAATCAGGCTAGAGTCTTTATGCTGATTTAGGGCTTCAGTTAAAACAGACAGCGCCTTTTCCGGTTGCTGGATCTGAATTAAGGCTGAGGCATAGGCATGCACAATGCTGGCTTCTGAGTGTAAGCGCACGGGCATATCCTGCCAGTACTGGGTTAGCTGAACCTCAGGGTTTGCGGAGTGTTTAGCCCCTTGCAGCAACAGGCTACGCCATACCAAATGTTCCAAGTCGCCTAGCTTAACATCCGACAGGATTTTTTGGCGACGCAGTTCAGGCAGCAGCTTAGACAGTTGCTCCCAGTCCTCCAACTGTAGATACAGCTTATGTACTAAGCTGAGCACTTGGGGATGTTTGGGGAACTCGCGTTGCAGATCGCTTAGGCTATCCCGCGCACTGCTTAAATCACCCCGCTCAATCAGCAGTTGAGCACGGGTTAAACCAACGGCTAAAGCCGACTCAGGCTCACGGTTTAAGGCTCTGGCCAGCAGTCGGTCACACTCGTCGGGCTTACCGATTTCGTTGGCTGCCCGAGCCGCACCTAGGTAGTGAACCAAGGGGCGCGTATCGTTATCAGCCGCTAGAGTGAGATGCTCTAAGGCTTGGCTCCAACGCCCTTCGGCCAGCTCACGTTGGCCCGCTAAGATCGCTTTGCGTACACGACGCTCACGGTTACGACGAGACCAAGGGTTGATGACGGCCCCAGAAACTACCAGCAGTTTTAGAATGCGGCGCAGTAGAAAGAGTGCCAGCCATAATCCAAACAAGAGGCCCAAAAAGACCCATAGCGTGGATTCATAGCGGAACTGATCAAAGGTAATCAGCACATAGCCGGTACCTTGGCTGATTCCCCAGCCGAGGCCACCCACTACTGCTAAGAGTAGGATGAAATAAAAGACCAGTCGTATCATGTCCGCGGATCCTCATGGCTCATGACCTTTGCTGCTTTTTTGCCTTTTTCAGCCCCACCGCTGGTCGCGTTTTGGCGCTCTTGAACATAGGCTTCCATGGCACGTAAGGCTGGAGTGAGATCAGGCAGAGTCACCGAAACTTGACGGGAAACCAAGGCTTTGATGCGCTCAGCTACCGCACGGCTTTCCAGATCTTTATCCGTGAAGTGCTCCATGATCAGATCATGGGCTTGTTTGAGGGACTGACGATAAACCTCAGTATTGCCGTTGAGTACGGCCCACTGTGCTTGCTCAACAGCCAAGGCCAGCGCCAAACGAACCTGACCTAAACTTTGGCCAGCCAGCAAAGGCTTAATGCCGTTTACGGAGTCCAAATCAATGCGTACATAGCGCGCCAGCTCGTTGACCCAGTATTGCCAAGTTTTCTTGTCTTCTACGGGGTTAGCAGTAGATGTGCCATCTGCTTTGAACTGGGGGGAGGTCGAGGTCAGGCTAGCCGTTAAGCCGCGCAATGCACCTAACTGTAAAAATAGCCCGGTACGATCTAACTCAGGAACGCTGCGCAGCGCTTCTAAGCTATCCAGCAGCTTTTGGCGTGCGCCATAAGCCCCCGGATCATCCTGTTTTTGCAAAATGAGATCGGATTCGTTGATTAAGGCCGCGGCACTTTTCACATCCTGCATGGCCGACAGGCGCAACATGGCCATGCGTAGTAGATGCTCTGCTTCAGCCAAACGCCAATCTTCACGGCTAGCACCCAGTACTTTTTCTACTCGGCTGGCTAAGTGCTGTTGGTCGCTTTGCAGTTTGACCAAGGCACGGCGGCGATCTTCCAGTTCCTCAAGGGAAGGCAGGCGATCTAAGCGCGCGTTGAGCTCCAGATCGAACTCGGCCAGTTGGCTGAGTTTACGATTTTGATCATTGATGATCGAAGTCGTTGCCGGGTTCGCCGCTGTAGATTGTCGTCCTAGCTGCTCGATTTGTTGGCTAATCTGCTGGGCTTGAGCATCAAAATGCTGCTGCTGTAGCTGATTGAGATAGAACACATAGCCTGCGGCTCCAGAGGCTGCCAGCCCCACCAGTAACGCCAGAGTCGATAGACCACTACCACCGCTACTGCGTGGTGGCTGGGCTTGGACGGGCGGAGGGGGTGAGGCAGCAGACTGTTCAGCTACCGGTTCTTCTTTCTTTAGGTCTTTCTGGTTGTCTGCTTCGCTCATGTTTCCAGTTTCCATCTTTGCGTCATGCAGCAGTTGGCACGGGGGTGTTCCGTAACGCGTTTAGCAAGGCCGGGGTTCCGGCACCGCAACAGTCAACAATATTGCCCATTCCCATCTGGCGTGCCATTTCGGCAACACGGGAGCTGGGTACGAAAAGAGTTACAGGGATCGGCCAAGCATCAGCCGCAAGCGCTCGTAGGGATAACAACCCCTGACCGCTTGTCACCACAAGACCGTTCAGAGCTTCGTCTGTTAGGCGCTGTAGTAAGGTGTTTGGGGCATATTGAGGCTGTCTGCGCCGGTATAACGTCAGACTGTCCGTCTGCACCCCCTGCGCATTGAGGTTATCCCCCAGCAGCGACCGTCCACCTTCACCCTTGATGAATAGCACACGAGGCTCAGGTTGAGCCAGTGCTTTTATTAGCTGAGGGTGAGCTAATAAGGCTTCGCTGTCTACGCCTTGCTCAGACCAAGATGCATCTAAGCCGTAGTCAGAAAGAATATGCCCGGTGGCTTCCCCTAGGCTAAACCACTGCGGGCCAAGGGGCGGTTGTGGCCAGTAACGGTCTACTAAGTCCAGTCCTAGACGTGCAGCGGGTTTGCTAACCACAATCACCGCATGGTAGCGATCTAAATCCAGAATCAGGCTGCGCTGCTCGGGTGTTTCAGCAAGAGGCTCAATAGCTAGCAAAGGAAGGCTACTGCTGTAAATACCCTGTTCCGCTAAGGCTTGTGCGGTGACAGCACAGTCTTCTGCGGGACGAGTCAGCAACAGCCGCCAGGCGTTCACGGAGTAGCTCCCTGATCGTATAGGCTGCTGAGGATACGATCTGCACCTTGGGCTAGCAGACGTTCAGCTACTTCAATGCCTAAGGCTTCTGCATCGGTGATGGAGGCACGGTGTTCGGCGCGCAGCAGTAAACGGCCATCCGGTTGCCCCACCAAGCCGCGTAACCACAGTTCAGAGCCTTCTTGAATGGCATAGCAGGCGATGGGCACTTGGCAACCGCCGTTGAGGTGCCGGTTCAAAGCACGTTCAGCACGCACACGGGCGCTGGTTTCAGCATCATTCAAGGGGGCTAGGAGTTGCTGTATCTCTTGATCAGCACTACGGCATTCAATACCCACAGCGCCTTGTCCGCCCGCAGGTAGGCTGTCTTCCACGCTGATAAAACTGCGGATGCGTTGCTGAAAACCTAGGCGAATCAATCCGGCTGCGGCGAGGATGATGGCTTCATACTCGCTGGCATCGAGTTTATCAAGGCGGCTGTTTACGTTACCCCGTAAGAAACGGATATTCAGGTCAGGCCGTTGTGCCAGTAGTTGCGCTTGGCGGCGCAAACTGGAGGTTCCTACCACTGCGCCTTGAGGGAGCTCTTGCACACTGTTATAGCGGTTGGATACAAAGGCATCCCTAGGGTCTTCACGTTGGCAAATACAGTACAGTCCTAAGCCTTCGGGAAACTCCATAGGTACATCTTTCATGGAGTGTACGGCAATGTCGGCTTCTTGATTGAGCAGGGCGCTTTCCAGCTCCTTGACGAACAGCCCTTTGCCGCCAATTTTGGCCAAGGGAGCATCCAGCAGCTTATCGCCCCGACTCACCATAGGAACTAGGGTGACTTTGAGGCCCGGATGCTGTTGCTCCAAGGCTGCTTTGACGTATTCGGCCTGCCACAGAGCGAGCGCGCTTTTTCGAGTTGCAATCCGTAATTCATGAGTCATCGGAGGTTTCCGAAACACAGGCCTTAACCAACCAGTACTTCATAAGCACGGCGTAAAATTTCTCGGTCGAGCCAAGGCATACCGATACTTTGGGTGAGCTCCATCCAGCGCATGCCTTCGGGTATATCACACAGATTATGTCCATTCAGAGTTGCCAAATAGACTGGCATCAGACCCTCTGAGGTTTCCAGATACAGTTGGTATTCACTGCAAATCTCAAACTCAGGGTCAAGGTTTGGCATGCGTTGCTTGAGCAGATTTAAGGCTGTGGCCGGGTGGCTTTGAACATTCGGCTGTTGGTCGGGCTCAGCGACCACGCACAGCGGCGGTAAAGATTCTGGAACCACTACGCCCGCCTTGGGGTTTTCAGGAACCAGAAAGCGCAACCGGGCACTGACCGGATGTTTGTGGCATAGCAGGATGCGCCAAGGGGTTTCAAGCGTCGGAGTAAAAACGTCAGTCATTATTTAAGTGCCAGAAGAGCGTATTCAACCGGGCCGCCGAATAAGCGGGTTCCACCGCCTTCGGCCACCACACTGGAAACCGCAACAGCGTCGAGTACCCGCACTCCAGCTAGGTAATCCACGCCAAAGTCTTGCCAGGCATCAAACCACGGCAGACTCGGGCCCATCAGTACCACCTTGGCATGTTGGGACAACTCCAGCAAGCGCGGTAGTGTTTTATTGGCCAAACTGCTGGCCGTAATGAATACCCAGTCGGCTTGAGGTAAGAGGTATTCAGCCGCTGCATCGGGTAAATCATTGCTTTGTTGATTGCGCTCTAAGCATTGATAAGCTAGATCACTCCACAACTGCTCTAGCTGAGGGTAGTGACCAATAACGACGATTTTTTTCCCGCTCAGTTGCGGGCGAAAATAAGCAAACACCTGTAGATGGCTTGGAATACCTACTTGGCGTAAGGGTTGAGCCTGATCTAAACAGGAAGAGGTGCGGTTTATGGAAGCATTTAACAGTGCTAATCCGACCGATGCCTGAGCGCTATCCCAAGACAATAGCCAAGATCGAACTTGATCGCTCGGTTGGCCACAGAGCGTACCGGCCCAACTAAGGGTTCGAGGTACTTGGCGAGGGCTAAAGGCAAAGCCTAAGCTGCCCTGCACCTCCGCCATAGTCCAGTTTAAGCCCAGTAACACGCGCTCAATAGGCGCGGTGTCTGTACATTGGGCTAGCAGTCGATCGTAGAGTGTGTTCATTATTCTAGCGCCGGTAAAAGACGGAGTTCTGTTTTTACCGCCCCTTGTTGTCCCCAAGCAGTGACCGCTTCTACAACCCACTTTGGTTTTGTAGGGTGGGCGCAGAGTACATCAAATTCCGCATAGCAGCGGCCATTTGCATGTACGATTAGGTGGCCAAGGTAAGACTCTAACGCAGAGCGCCATTCCATAAACAGAGCATGAGTTTGGTCATAAACGTCTTTTCGCAGCTCTATGTGCGAAGGCGCTGTGCCTAAGACTTCTAAAGCAGGTAACTCGGCTTGGGTTAAGCTGCGTGCCAACGCGGGCCATAGTTCTTGTAAGAGCGGCTGAATATCCTTCAGTCGTTGCTCTAGCGCATTGTCCATCAGTCATCCTCCTCAGTGAAGGATTGAGCAATCTGCAAAAAAGTCCCTCCGCCAATTTCGTCCAGAGGGTCTAGTTCTAATAGTTTGGCTAAAACAGCCTGAGCTTGTACCACGCGATCTCGCCGTAATCGGATGACTCCTAGGGCTTTTAGGCTAAACAGGTACAGGCGCTCTGATCCTTGGCGTTGAGACCACTGGGCACTGTGTGGGGTGAGTCGTCGATAATTGCGTGTGATTCCCAGATCCTGTGCGGCCATCCGTAGCGCAGCCCATACCGCGGCCTCTGCCTGATGATAACGGCGTGCCACGAAATAAAATTTATAAAGGCTGATGTGTGCGTCTGGCTCTTCAGGCCATTGGCGGCGGGCTTTGAGTAATAACGCCTCAGTGCGCTCAGGACTGCTGGTAGTGGCTTCCAGAGCATCTTGAAGAATCCGTCGCAAATCTGGAGGGGTACTCGCAGAAAAGAAGGCTCGTTTAGAACCAAAGGGCAACACTTCAGCCATTGGTTTTACCAGAGTTCGGCAGGGGTCAGCTTGTCGGCATAGACTTCGCCGGCTAACAGTTGCTTGATGATGATGGCCGCGTCTTCAGGCTCAACCCAACTGTACATTTGCGAGGCAGGGTAGATCAGCACGTTAGGGCCAGCCATGCAAGGGCCAAGGCAGCCTGTACGCGTTAGAGCAACGCGGTTGGTCAGATTGTTCTGAATCAGTGCTTGGGCAAAGGCATCGTAGACTGCATCGGCGTTCTTAGAACCACAGCATCCACGGGGATGTCCATCAGGGCGGCGTTGGGTGCACAGAAAAATGTGAAACTCGGGTCTGGCCATCTTGGTTTATCCTTCGATCGGTAAGGCTAGGTTTGCGCTCATCAAAAGCAATTATCGTGCCCTATTTAGGCCGAAACAGCCGGATAGGGTTCGGCGTGGTGCTCGGTTCGATGAAGCTGGGGTTTAAGCAGGGGAAGCCTAAACCCGATCCCGCTCGGCCTATACAGGCCGAGCGGGATGTCTTGCTGTACTTACTCAGCAGTAAGCACTAGGAAGCATAGGAGGTTAAATGACGGGCTAGATTAAGGTTTGCCGCCCGCAGCCTCTAAGCGTGCTAAGGCTTCTGCCCACTCAGAGCAGGCCTGATGGGTTTGCTTAGCCAGCTCAGGCAGATTGGGGAAATCCGTCCAGAGGCGGTCTTCAACCAAGTCGTGGATTTGAGAAGCCCATTCGTTAGCGATGCGTTTTTTCTGGTTAACGTCTTTTTTGAGGGCTTTCAGTTCGTCTTCGGTCATTTATGGACACTCCTAAATAGTCTTGAGTTTTAGAGTTCAGCGACTACGCGATGCTCGTTGACCAGCTCGCAGGCTTTAGTAACCAGCTTGTTGGCATCCTCAATCAGAATGTCTAGGGAGCCAAAACCAAAGCGGTGTACATCGCGCAGTGTCTTATCCAAGGCAACCAGCTTGCCCACTAAGATCAGAGCACGGCCAAAACCTTCGTGGGAGATGTTGATCACCGGCGTTGCCATAATGCCGGTTTCTTTTTCAATCATCTGCGACATGGCATTGTAGAAGGCCTTGATGCGGGTAATGATGATTTCGTCAGGGTCGCCTACGATAGGGATGGCTCTACGCCGCTCTTTGGTCATCACCAGAGGATCCAGCACTCGGGCATCGCTCCATGTGTCAAAAGTGCCGTAGCTGTCAGTAGCACGTAATTGAATCACCATCTGGCGAATGATGGGGTGCTGTAAGGCTGGGTCATCATCCTGCACAAGGATTTGATTGGATTCTTCTTCGTACATACAGCGGTTTCCTTGGTATCGACGGTAAAAGGGATGTCCACAACAAAAAACACCTCAAAACAAGGCCATATGGAGTGTTTTGAGGTGAGCCTACAGTACTACATTGATTAGCTGGGTGCTAAGTTACTCATTCCAGCCTTCAGCGGCCATAGTATCAAAGCGGGATGCATCTCCGCTTTGGGTACGGCGAATGGCTTTAGCCAGCCAACTGGAAGGACCTTCTTTCAATTCGGTTTGAAATTCTTCAATCAAATGTTCAATGCGAGCATCTTCAGCTACTTTGACTGGCTGAATGTTTTTAGCCAGCAGTTGACGTACAGCAGAAGCCCCGCAGGCTCGGCAATAAACGGCCACGCAGCCGTCGAGCAGCTCCATTTTATTGACCAGTTTGTCTTCGTTACCGTCTTGGGCTAAATCGCCAAACTCAATGACTGACAGCAACTGTGACTGTTCGGGATTAACACCGTAAATCACGAAAGAACGCGAGGAGCCAAAGTGTTGGTCTACAAGCTCGCGATCTGAAGAGGCAAAGGCCAATTTCAACAGGGTGCCGTCGTTTTCATCCAGTACCTGTAGTTGGCGCGTCGGATTGGCCATAGCATGAGCCTCCATTGCTATCCGGGTTATTCGTTATCAAGTTTTTGGGCATAAATGGAACGGTAAGGCTTAATTTCGGCATGATGCTCTACCAGCAGATTGCCCATATCAAACAGGGCTTGATAACTGCCTTGATAGCCATTCCAGCAACGTCGGAATCCACCCAGATAATCGTATTGTGGAAAGCCCACGCGCAATACCGGCACCTGTAAGCGCTCACCGACCGCTAACGCGTGGCTGTTGCCCAAAATAAGCTGGGGTTGCTCGATGCGTGCAGATTGCTCCAGATCTTCTAAGTCCCCCACTTGAATGCTGGTTAGGGGGGAGTCTACAAGAGCGGGAGCACGAGCAGGAACAACGGCCACAACGGTACGACTGCCCATAGTACGCAAAAAAGCATCAAATCCAAGCAGAATATCGGAGTCCCCTGCAATGGCGATGCGGGCATCACTAAGCATAAAGTGAGTATCCAGCATGGCATCCTGTAGTTGCCGGCGTTGGCGTTGCCAGCGCGCTGGAACCGGATTACCACTGATCTTAGCTAGGGCCATAATCCACTCGTCAACCGCATCAATCCCCAGTAGCAAACCAAAGCGCTGCTCTGGGACACCGGTGCGAGCGGCAAGAGCTTCAGCAGCCGGGGCCATACTTTGACCGATGACTAGGGTCGCGATGCTCTGACCAGCGGTAGCTAATTCGGTAATGCCTAGGCCGCCGTTGGTCAGAGGTTGCAGTCGTGCATCCTCTAAGTGTCCGTCTAAGGAGTCAGACAGGTCAGGAATCAGCAGTGGTTGTAAGCCAAAGCTCTCGATGCTGTCGCTGATAAACTCTAAATCACCGGGCGTTAGGCTGGCAGAGCAAATGACGTTCACTTGGTGTGATTTTTGGCCAACTTTGGTGCGATCTTCAGGGACTAGGGTTTCAATAATGGCTTTAACCGCAGAACTAAAACCACTTTCGAAACTACCGCTAAAATCAGGCGCATTGACGGGGACTACCGCTACATCCGCATATTCTGGGTAACGCTTGCGGAAATCCCCAATGGCACGGCTCATGTGACAGCCTTGGGTTTCTGACAAGCCCGTGCTGACCAGACCAATCAAAGCCGGATGCTGTTTTTCCGAGATCACCTTGAGGGCTTCGATGATATTTTCATCCGCTCCCATGACTGAGGTGACTTGATCCATAGCGGTAGTTTGCAACGGGATCGGTTCACGGAAGTGACGTACGAAAAATACCTTGGCAAAGGCAGTACAGCCTTGGGAACCGTGCATTAGAGGCATGCAACGCTTCATCCCCAACATGGCCAGTACTGCGCCCATGGTTTGACTGGCTTTGAGGGGATTAACCGCCAACGCCTTTTTACGCACCAGTATCTCGGCCATGATCGGCTCCTTAGCTGTTGATCACGCGGGGCGGCAGGTTGTGGATTTCGCCTTCTTCGGCCCAGGGCGCTGGGTTGCGCACGCGATCCCAGATGGGGCATTCAATAGTCAGGCTCAGTTGGCGTACTAATTCCAGCATTCCGGTATAGCCTGCGTAACCAAATTCGCGTTCTTGGTTGATGTCAAGGAAGGGAATCCGGGATTTGAGGGCGGTATAGAGGTTACGGCCACCTGCGATCAGGATGTCCGCTTTGTAATTCTCGACCGTTTCGAGCAGCACTTTAGGACTTCCCTCATCCAGCATCTTCACATCGGGGCCCATGAGTTCGCGAATACGGGCCTTATCTTCTTCGGTGGATTTTTTGGTACCTGTGGCTACCACCACCATGCCTAAATCTTGCAGAGCGGATACCACAGACCAAGATTTAACGCCACCGGTATAGAGCAGTACACGCTTGCCTTCAAGGCGGGCGCGCCAAGGTTCTAGGGCGGCACGTACTCGTTTTTCTTCCCGCTCAATTACTACCTCAGTACGCGCGATGAGATCAGGGTCGCCGATTAGGCGCGCAAAATCGCGCAGAGCTTGTGAGGTATCACTAATGCCGTAGAAGCTACCTTCAAACCAAGGCGTACCATAGATTTCCTGAAGTTTGCGCGCTACGTTAATCATGGCCTTAGAACAGACCATCATATTGACTTTAGCTCTGTGCATGGTCTGCACTTCACGATAGCGCGCATCACCGGACAGGGTACAGAGCACACGCAGGCCTAGCTCATCCAGCAAGGGCAGCACATGCCAGAATTCACCTGCGATATTGTACTCACCAATAAAATTGATGTCGTACACGGTAATGCCTTCGCGGTGGCTGTTGGCAGGCAGTGGATCGGGTTCACGCGTGCCAACAACGTATTTCACCATCGCTTCGCCTGCGATGCGGTTGCCTAAGTTTTTGCTGCCGTAAAAACCAGCACAGTCCACAGGTACAACGGGGACGTTAAAGTGCTGGCTGGCTGCTTTGCACACAGCTTCCAGATCATCGCCAATCAATGCAGGAACACAGGTGTTGTATACAAATACCGCGGGTGGTGCATAGGTACTAACAGCTTGCTGAATCGAATAAAACAGACGTTTTTCCGCATTACCCATGATCACGTCTTGTTCGGTCAGATCCGTGGTCATGCCAATACGATACAGGGTTGGGCCGCTAGAGCGTGTACCTCGGTTATCCCAAGAGCTTCCGGCACAGGCAATGGGGCCATGAACAATATGGGCAACATCCGCTATGGGGAGCAAAGCAATCTGAGCACCATCGAAGGCGCAACCGCCGGCTGTGGCTCCTGGTTTGGATTTAGAGCAGCCGGATTTTTCCTTGGCGTTATGCGTGCAGGCAGGCTCGTTCAGGAGCTCAGCAATATCCTTGGCTTTCATCGCATACCCCTCTGATTTGTTGTATAGCGCACGGTACAGAGCGGTGCAAGGTTCGTACCAGTAACAAAGAAGCCGGTTTTTAGCTGCATCTCGGCGACCTGAGCTGTACCAAACACACCGCGTTGTTCGTTTTATAACAAATCAGAGACCTGATGTGTCAGGTCTTTTGGCGATAAATAGTGCACCTAGATAGAGCAAGTGACGTAAAGAAGACAGAGGCTTTAGTGCTCAGCAAGCTGGGCCAGACGTTCTTCTATTGCTAACTGTACTTCAGGATCTTGCTCTTTAAGAGCACTCAGTGCTTGGGCTGAGGCATTTTGTACGGCAGCCAGACGCACGGTCCAATCGGAGTCACGCAGCAGATCGTACAGATCATCACCTTCCATGCGTGAGGCCACAATGCGGCGTACTTCCGGTTCAGGATCCATCACCATTAGTCCCAAGCTTTCTTCGGGTAGGCGTTTGGCGACCAGCTTGCGTACTTGGCGATCCTCGTCACGCATAAAGCGGAACAGGCGACCGGGGGGGATGCGCTGTACGACATAAGCCCGCACCAGATAGTCCTTATCCGTGGCCATTTGCTCAAGCTGATCTAAAGGCAGCCGGTCAGCAACGGTGATGCGTACTTCACGGTCTTCGTCCTTGATTAAGGCTGTTAGCTGCTCTCGAGGTAAGCGATAAGCTACCGCACGGCGTACGACTTCATCTTGGTCTCGAATTAAGGGGGGGAGGGTCTCAACAGGCGCATAACGCACTGCGATGGCTCGCCGCTCCCAGAACGAGTCTGCCAAGTAGTGCGAGGCTAATTGAGGGTTGTTACGGAAGAAGCGATCAATTTGCCGTCCACTTTCAACGGCTACACACATATCACCCGGCATGCAGCGGCCAGATAACAGCAGAGTGCTGCGAAAGGTACAAACTCGGCAGTCTGCTACCGGAGTTGTGTCTTCACCTTGGTCGTCCAGCATGCCTTATAACCTCAATCCTCAATGACTTCAGCCAGAACAACGCCGGATGCGCTGTTTGGATCATTGGTCAGAACCGAACAATGACTGCCAGAGTTTACCAAATACAGGTTAAAACTGGTTTTTTCTACTACGGCTTTAGCGTTGACCGATACTTCATCATCCAAGCAGCGCGTAAAGTGAAGGTCTGGGTAGCTATCCCGTAGGCGAATCAGCAAAGCATCATCCAGTGGTTGTTGTTCGGCTAGGCTGACAATTTCATCCAATTGAGCTTGGGTGATCACAAGAGTCTCCTTTCCCCTCATCAGGGAGCATCACAGGAAAATCGCACCCGTTGTCCAGGTTCTGCACCCATCACTTTGGCAAGCCAAGGGGGCGGGGCGGTGGCTAGGATGCGTTGTAGTTCTTCAATAACGGTTCTAGCGGGCACAGCACGCGCCAGTCGTACCGGATGAATGCCTGCTCGTACTACCTTGGCCGCGGCAGGGCCGCCGATGCTGAGGGTATAGAGTAGCTGGCAGTCTTGCAATAAATCGGCCCGATGACTGTAACGGTCGGATTGGTCGGGTGCTGAGGCATCGCGCAGCTCAATCAAACGACATTCATGGGGAGATATTTGATAAATCAAAAAACGAACACAGCTACCAAAGATGCCATCTAAGGTTTCGCCACTGTTTGAAGCACAGGCCACTCGAATGGAGTTGGGCATGTCACCTGGCTGATAGGCTTGGAGTGTTGGCAGAGGATCTTCCGGCATACTAACGCCACGCCCTTTCAGCAACCCTAAAGCGCGATGAATTTGGCGGTCGGTCAGATCTTCTGTTAAGGCCAGCTCTGATAGCCGAGAGCGTAAGCGTGAAGCACGAAGCTTTGCGAGACGTGCTTCAGTAATCGGCTCACCGACAGCCGCTATCAAAGCACGCAGAAGACAGGCGGTATCGACTCCTTTAAGCGTGCGTGACGCAAGGGCAATCCGCAAGGCTAAGTGAGCCGGCAGGCGCGCCTGTTGAGAGGGCGATTGCACGGCCATCTACTCAGTCCTCTTCGCCAGCTCGTTTGGCGCGTAATGTGATCGGCAGGCTAGGTGGAGCCGGTAGTGGCTCAATGTAGTAAGCATCACCCTCGCCTAAAACGAGTTTGCCGCCCCAGCAGTCTGGGCTGTCGTGTTCAATGGAAATGATAACGTCTTCCAAGTCTTTTTTAGGAACGTAGAAGGTTAACTGGCCTTGGGCATTTTTGCCGATCATCACGCTGGGCATGAGCAATCTCCATGAAGGGGGCTGGAATAGTGGGCAACACTCTACAGCATTCTGCCAAAGTGTTACGGACAAATTATCAGGCGGTAAATAGCAAAGCGCCGGAGCGGCATCACACCGCTCCGGCTGGTATTACAGCAGACTCAAGCCAGACCTTAGCGAACGAGGTCGTGGTTGTAGTCAGTAACGCCCATCAGACGAGTTTCTTCGTCCAGACGCTCCAGAATGGCGTTAACGATGGTGGTCAGCATTTGCATGGCACCTTCGTAACCCAGAGTGGTTTGACGATGCAGGTGGTGACGGTCGAAGATTGGGAAGCCCAGACGAATCAGGGGCACTTCGAACTCTTTACCTTTGTGCAGTGTGTCGCGTTGGATGTACTTACCGTAGCTGTTGCCGATGATGAAATCAGGCTTGTTGGTGAAGACCAGAGAACGCAGGTGCCACAGGTCTTTACCTACATAAACGGTAGCGTTTTTGCCGTAAGGAGAGGTCTCCAGCAGAGCTTCAACCGCTTTCTTCCAACGCTTGTTAGCGTTGTGACACAGGATGTGAACAGGCTCAGCACCTACTTCCAGCAGGAACTTAACCAGACCCATTACGAAGTCTGGGTCGCCGTACACAGCGAAACGCTTACCGTGCAGCCAAGTGTGGGAGTCGGTCATCATGTCGACCAGACGGCCACGCTCTTTGGTCAGGCTGTCGGAGATTGGCTTACCAGTGATTTCGCTGACTTTCATCAGGAATTCGTCGGTCCAATCCAGACCCATAGGAATGTTCAGCTTAGGTACTTCGTGTTTCCAAGCGCCTTCAACCAGCTTCTTGGTTTTTTCCAACTGCCAAGGTTGCAGCAGAATGGTGTTCAGGGCGTTAGGCGCATCGCGCATTTGGTCCTGAGTAGTACCACCGGCATACATGCGGAACTGGCCGTCAGCAGGAGTGTCCAGAACTTCTTCAGGATCAGACAGCAGGCTGTAGTCAACGCCCATCTCGGCCAGCATACGCTTGACGACACGGAAGTTGCCTAAGTAGGTTTCAAAACCTGGAACGATGTTCAGTTTGCCATTGCTACCAACAACTTTCTCACCAGCAGAAGGCTGGGTGAAAGTGAAGTACTTAGCAATACCTTCGAACATGTTGTCCCAGCCAGTGACGTGGCTGCCAACGAAGCTCGGAGTGTGGGCATAAGGAACAGGGAAGTCGTCAGGAATGAAGCCTTCTTTTTTGGTGTTGTTGATGAACGCGTTTAAGTCGTCACCAATAACCTCAGCCATACAAGTGGTAGACACAGCGATCATGTCAGGCTTGTAAGTGGCTTTACAGTTTTGCAGACCGTCTTTCATGTTCTGTTGACCGCCGAATACTGCGGCGTCTTCAGTCATGGAGTCAGAAACGCAAGATACTGGCTCACGGAAATGACGGTTGAAGTAAGTACGGAAGTAAGCCACGCAACCTTGAGAACCGTGCACGTAAGGCATGGTTTTTTCAAAGCCCAGAGCACACAGAACAGCACCCAGTGGTTGGCAAGCTTTAGCTGGGTCGATGGTCAGAGCTTCACGCTTGAAGTTCAGGTCTTGGTATTCTTGAGTGGTAGTCCACTGGAACACTTCCTCGATCTTGTCTTGCGGGTGCTTCTCTTCGAACTCGTCGCGTTTTTTCGCGAACATGTCCTTGTAATCTTGATCGAGGAACAGCGGGTAGCTGTTTTTGATGTTATCAGTTTGTTGGCTCATGACTCTCTCCTACGCCTCACTCATCTGTGAACGGCGATCACGGATGTCGGCTGTGGGTGGGAAACACCCACAACGGACGTTGCATTCGATTATTTGGACTAAACGACTGGGCGATTAGGCGCTAGCAGCGACTTTCTCAACAGCAGCCTCGGATTTTTTCCAAGGTGCTTGCAGTTTGGCCCAGCAGGGGTTGTTCAGGGTCATGTCCATATCGCGTGCGAAGATGGCGAAACCGTCGAAACCGTGGTAAGGGCCGGAGTAGTCCCAAGAGTGCATTTGACGGAAAGGAATGCCCATCTTTTGGAAGATGAACTTCTCTTTGATACCAGAGCCAATCAGGTCAGGCTTGATGCGCTTCACGAATTCTTCGAACTCGTAACCAGTCACGTCATCATAGATCAGAGTGGATTCGCCCATTTCTTTGATGGTACGGTCGTAGTCGTCGTTGTGCGCGAACTCATAACCTGTACCTACCACTTCCATGCCCAGATCTTCGTAGGCACCGATTACGTGGCGAGGACGCAGACCGCCGATGTACAGCATGACGCGCTTACCTTCCAGACGTGGACGGTATTTGGCGACAATGGACTGCCACTCGGGGTTGTACTTAGCAATTACTTCTTCGCACTTGGCTTGGATGGTTTCATCGAATTGCTTGGCGATTTCGCGCAGAGATTCGATGGTTTTGGTTGGGCCGAAGAAGTTGTACTCCATCCATGGGATACCGTACTTTTCTTCCATGTGACGGGAGATGTAGTTCATGGAACGGTAGCAGTGAACCAGGTTCAGCTTGACTTTAGGAGTCAGTTCCATTTCAGAGATGGTGCCGTCACCGGACCACTGAGCTACAACGCGCAGACCCATTTCTTCCAACAGGATACGGGAAGACCAAGCATCACCACCGATGTTGTAATCGCCGATGATGGCCACATCGTAGGGAGTAGTTGGGAAGCTGTTGTCGTTGTCGCGCTTGCTCAGAACCCAGTCACGGATTACGTCGTTGGCGATGTGGTGACCCAGAGACTGGGATACGCCACGGAAGCCTTCACAACGTACGGGGGTAATCAGCTTGTTGATTTCAACGGTTTTTTTCTTAGAGACGGCTTCGATGTCGTCACCGATCAGACCAATCGGGCACTCGGACTGAATGGAGATACCACGGTTCAGAGGGAACAGGGTCTCAATTTCGTCGATGATGGTGGACAGTTTTTTGTCGCCGCCGAATACGATGTCCTTCTCTTGGAAATCCGAAGTGAAGTTCATGGTAACGAAGGTGTTCACGCCGGTGGTGCCGATGTAGTAGTTACGACGACCGCCACGCGAGTATTGGCCACAACCAACGGGGCCGTGGGAGATGTGGATCATGTCCTTGATTGGACCCCAAACCACACCGCGAGAACCTGCGTAAGCACAGCCACGGATAGTCATCAGACCGGGCTGGGACTTCTTGTTGGAAGTAATGCACTTCTTAGCGTTAGGCAGAGAAGGATCGTTAGCAGTCAGGTGCTTTTTACGATCTTTACGGGCTTTATCGGGGTAAACTTCCAGAACTTCCTGGATGAGGGACTCGACTTCTTCGCGTGACATACCAGACATGAGTATGGCTCCTGTTACTTGGAATTTGCGGGTAACGGATGCGTCGCACCCCTTAAGGAAGGTTTGCGACGCTCCGGCGAAGCCCATCTGCCTCGCCCCGTCCATCTAAAGCGGGCTTAATTTAGGCCTTGGCTTCTTCAGCAGCAGTCTTGCCGACGATGGACTCGTCTTCTACTTCCATAATACCGAACTCCATCAGCAGCTCTTCGAGCTCGTCCATGCTGATTGGGGTTGGGATGACCAACAGTTTGTTATCCATAACTTTGCGAGCCAGAGCGCGGTATTCGTCAGCTTGGCCAGCTTTTGGATCGTATTCGATAACAGTCATACGGCGGATTTCAGCGCGCTGTACAACGTTGTCACGAGGTACGAAGTGGATCATCTGAGTGCCCATTTTGGCAGCCAGAGCGATGATCAGCTCGTCTTCGCGGTCAGTTTTACGGCTGTTGCAGATCAGGCCGCCCAGACGAACGCTACCGGAGTTAGCGTACTTCACGATGCCTTTAGCAATGTTGTTAGCAGCGTACATCGCCATCATTTCGCCGGAGCAAACGATGTAGATTTCTTGAGCTTTGTTTTCACGGATTGGCATAGCGAAGCCACCGCAAACTACGTCACCCAGTACGTCGTAGAATACGAAGTCCAGATCGTCTTCGTACGCGCCTTCTTCTTCTAAGAAGTTGATGGCGGTGATAACACCACGGCCAGCGCAACCAACGCCTGGCTCTGGACCACCGGACTCAACGCACTTAACGCCACCGAAGCCGACTTTCAGAACGTCTTCCAGCTCCAGATCTTCAACGGTACCGGCTTCAGCAGCCATTTCCATGATGGTGTTCTGGGCTTTGGAGTGCAGGATCAGACGAGTGGAGTCAGCTTTAGGGTCGCAGCCGACGATCATCACTTTCTTGCCCGCTTCGGCCAGAGCGGCCACGAGGTTTTGAGTAGTAGTGGATTTACCAATACCACCCTTTCCGTAGATAGCGCATTGACGCATTGCCATATTTAATTCCTCTGGTTTCTTTGCCACTGAATCTAGTGGGTCTTGAGACAAGAACAAGCCCGCGCCCTAGTCCTAGTGCAGGCTCTATGCCAAAATGCATAAAAACGTACATTTTATTGATATATAAGGATTTTTTTATTTGTACGTTCCCAGTGTCTAAGTGCGATACATAACAATAGGCACGATCAGCTTGGCACAATGGCAACAATACGACAAAGTGCTTTATTAGTACACTTTTATATGGCCGCTATTAGGGTGTATCTGTACAAAACACGACATTTTGTCGTGAAAGCTTCTTGTGGTCATATTTCTTTCAAAGAGGGTTTTTTGGTAAATATCTTTTAAATCAATTGGTTATTTATTATTTTTGACTGGCTTAGATATTGCTTTGCGAATCCGCTATGCTGAGTCTTTTCCTAGCAGGAGAAAGCAGTGAACGAGCGTTTTGAGGAAATCTTGGCACGGCTTAAAAGTGGCCATGTGGTGCCTTATCTAGGTCCAGGCATTTTGCAGGGCGTTATTGCTCCAACAACGGGTCAGCCTTTACCTGTTACAGATGAAGCAATGATTCTGGCCATGACCGGTGGGCAGCCAATGTCCCCACGCTTGATGTATGAGCTCTCCCGTGCAGCAATGCACCTAGAGAATAAGAAAGGCCGTAGCTTTATTGAGCGCTTTATGACAAAGACCTACGGTGGAGAGGGTTGGACTCCCGCTCCGGTTCATCGTTGGTTGGCCAGTTTGAATTTGCCCTACATTATTGACTGTAATCGGGACACTCTGTTGCAACAATGCTATGCCGACCGAGCACACACCTTAGTTGTGGGTTGCGCGCGTTTGATGGGAACTCATTACCGCTTTGAGATTTATCAATGGCAGGATGGGAGCTATCAGGCCATTACCCAAGAGCAGGCTAACCCAGAGCTGCCGGTACTCTTTAAGCCCTTAGGTACACCTCTACCTAAACCCACATACATTGCCAGTGATGCCGATTATGTGGATTACATCACTGAGCTGATGGGAGGCTTTGCCATTCCATCTTGGCTTAAAACCAAACGTAAGGACTGTCAGTATCTATTTTTAGGTCTGCATTTTTCTCGTGACACCGAACGTATGGTGATGAGCGATCTGATTTATGATGCGGCCCCTGATGCCGGTTGGGCATTTATAGCGGAGCCTTCGCCCAAAGAACGCAAGGTCTGCAGCCGTAAAAAGATTGAACTGATTGAAAAAGATTGGAGCGAGCTGCTTGCAGCTACTTCAGGCTAACCCCCTAAAGCGATCACCAACTAGAGGAAGTGACCATGACGTTGTTGAGTACCTACGAATCCAAAGCCCTGCTGTGCAACCTGAGCGTTAAAGGCGCTACCACCGAAGCCGGTGTTGATGCCTATCGTGGTGACTTGGTTCTGAAAGAAGGCGAAATCGCTGATGACGCGGGCCGCCGCCTGCCCCCAACTGCCGTTATTAAGCAAGCCGCCATTCTGATCAAAAACGACAAAATCGAAATGATCGCCGGTGCTTTGACTGATCTGGCCCACCTGCCGCTGATCAATGAGATGTACAAGGCGGATCTGGCTCCTAGCGTCCGTATGCTGTTCTACGTTGAAAACATCGGTAAAAAACTGATCATCGACGTTGATGGTGTGGTTTCTATGCTGCTGCCTCACGAAGAGGGCGGTGCTGTTTGGAGCCTGCTGATGGACGACCTGCGTCTGGATAAAGAAGACTTCAAAGGTCAAACTCCAGAAGACAAAGTCATCACCATTTACGAAGCTCTGAAAGATTTCAGCATCAAAGCTGAAAGCCCAAGTCTGCAGGACGCTCTGGCTAACTTCATCGTTGCCAGCCGTCGTGAGACTCGCGGCCCGGTATAAAGTTTAGCCACTTTTGGCAGACTTCTGACAAAACCCCGCGAAAGCGGGGTTTTGTTTTTAAGCATATTGTGCGCAGCAGCTCTAAGTTGGGCTTGACGAGCTGCTAAGCTGTAGTTAACGACTATAGTCTTAGTTTATTGCCTTCTAAAAACTGGTTTAGGATGCTCCCACAATCACCTAGCCCGGTGGTTTACAACCAATAAAAACAAATTGGAGAAGGGCATTTATGCGTAAAGTCTTAGTATCTCTGCTATGTACTATGGGTTTGACTTTGGTTGCGCATGCTGCTGACTTTGGTACCGCAGGCGAGGCCAAAGCTATGCTGGAAAAAGCAGTGGTAGCGGTCAAAGCAGACAAAGCAGCTGCTTTAGAAAAATTCACTAAAGGGACAGATGGCTTCAAAGATCGTGATCTTTACCCTTTCTGCGGTGGGCCGGACGGTAACTTCAGCGCGCATCCCAGCTTGGTGGGTAAAAGCCTAAAAGATCTGAAGGATAAAGCCGGTAAAGCATTCGGCGAAGAGCTGTATAAAACGGCAGCGGTTGGTACAGTAGGTGAGGTTTCTTACATGTGGCCACGTCCTGGTAGCGATGCTCCTGTTGAGAAACATGCCTTTGTAACTAAGGTGGATGATCAGGTCTGTGTAGTGGGTTACTACAAGTAATTTTCCCAACTAGTCTGTACTCTGACTTGTCCGAAACCTAGCTTTCGGACAAGTCAACTCCAGCAACAGCGGCTCTATTTTTTGCGGCTGTAAGCTCCTGCCAATCACTGCATTTTGTTCTGTTGCCTATTCTTTAACTGGTTTGGGTACGTATTCTCTGCATGTTAGTAAAACTGATCTATCTTAATTACTTAGGATCAGGTGATTGATAGCGCAGAGAATTATGTTAAAGGTATTTTTCGACTTAGATTTTCGTTGGAAGTTGGCGTTGCCCATCCTGCTCCTTGCCATGTTGCTGGCGCTCATGGGGAGTTTGGGCATGTACTCTATCGGACAATTAGTAGAAGCGAATGCTCGTTTAAGCCAAGTTTATGTACCTTCTGTAGGCTTATTGTTGAATGCAGATCGAGACTTGTATCAGGCCTTGGTTGCAGAGCGTGCTTTGGCACATGAAAATGTGCGTGGTACGCAGCTACAAGCTTTACAAAAAAATCATGTCGAGAACATTCAACAAGTACAAGACCGTGTACGGCAGTATGCTTCTTTAGGTACTAAGTCTCAGGAGGAGCGACAAAAGTTAGACGAGTTTGAGCGTTACTTTCAGCAATGGAAAGAAAATACAGAGCGCATTGTCGATTTAGCCAGTCGCGATATCACTGCTGCTGCACGTTTAAGTTACGCACAGGAAAGTAATGCGCTCTTTAGTGCATTGCGCGGAACCATTGATACCTTGGAGGATTTAGTTGAGGCCAAGGTTGAGCTAGAAACTACCCAAAGTGCTCGTACTGGAGCAAAGCAACAGTGGCAGCAAGGCCTGATACTGTCTACAGGTATCATCCTATGCATTGGCCTGATTGTCGTATTTCCAATATTGGTGACGCGCCCTCTGAATACTCTGCTTTGGCGCATTGAGCAAATAGCCGATGGCAATGGAGATTTGCGGGAGCGTTTAGAGGTTTCATCCCGTGATGAATTAGGGCGCTTAGGACGTGCATTCAACCGTTTTTTAGACAAGTTGCAGCCTTTGATACAGCAAGTGGGGCAGGTTACGCAGCAAGTGACTCTATCGGCAAAAGATTTGGCGAGTATGGCCACGAATAATGACCAATTGATTCATAACGAGCACTTAGCTATGGATCAAGTCAGTACTGCCGTTAACCAGATGACGGCGGCGGTACATGAGGTTGCTCGTAATGCTCAACATGCAGCAGATGCAGCTCATCATGCACAGCTTCGTTCACAGGCTGGTACGCAAGTGATTAATGACAGTATTCAAACCATTCGCCGACTTGCCACTGATGTTGAATATGCTTCAACCAGTATCGCAGCCCTAGAAAAAGAGACGACTAATATTGGGGCTGTGCTTAATGTGATTAAAGAAATTGCAGATCAGACCAACTTGTTGGCGTTAAATGCGGCTATTGAAGCGGCGCGTGCCGGAGAGCAAGGACGTGGTTTTGCGGTGGTCGCTGATGAGGTTCGGGCTTTGGCTGCTCGAACCCAAAATTCGACTAAGGACATCCAAAACATGATCGAGCGTTTGCAATTGGGTGTTCAGGAAACCGTAAAAGCGATGTATTCCAGCAGCCAAAAAGCTAAAGAAAGTGTTACTCAGGCAGCGAGTGTTGACGAGGCCTTAGCTGTTACAGGACAAGCAATTAATCAAATCAATGACATTGCCGCCCAAATTGCGACAGCCTGTGAGCAACAAACGCAGGTTACGGAAAATATTGCGCGTACTATGGATGAAATTCGCAGCCTATCTGATGAGATGGCTCAAACTTCTGGACGTAGTACGCAAGCCAGCCAGCGAGTATCCGACTTATCTAAAGACTTGAGTCAGTTGATGCAGCGGTTTCAGGTTTAATTAAAAAAAATCAGCGCTCTAGCGATTATCCATTAAGGTGAAGGAAGATCACTAGGCGCTGACAAGGGGGAGAGATTTTAGAGTGTTACTCGGTGACCTGATCCAGTAAGGGTTTCAAGGTACCATCAGCGTGCATGCCTTGCACAATGTCGCATCCGCCAATGAGTTCACCCTTGATGAATAATTGGGGATAGGTAGGCCAATTCGATATTTGTGGCAGTTTTTCACGAATGTGTGGTGCAGCTAGTACATTCACAAAAGCAAAGGGCTTTTGATGTTGCTTGAGTATCGCGACAACGGCCCGTGAAAAACCACACTCTGGATTATCAGGAGTACCCTTCATATAGAGGATGATCGGGTTTTCTTCGATTTGGCGGCGAATTCGCGTTGCTGTGTCCTGAGCTTGCATCTTTAGGTGCCTTTAAGTGGTGGAGCAAACGGCTAGTGTTCGTCTCCGAAGCATTCATTGTAACTAGTGCATTGTTCGCATGTAGGGGAGCGGCATACATAACTACCCTCTTGCTCGCAAAGCTGTTTATAAAAAAAACGTTTCCAGCGCATATTTTGTGTATTTTTACGCACTAGTTCTGGCACGTTGCATTCTAATAAATCACGTAGCATT
The DNA here is from genome assembly GCF_007830255.1 of Azomonas agilis. Lineage (GTDB taxonomy): Bacteria > Pseudomonadota > Gammaproteobacteria > Pseudomonadales > Pseudomonadaceae > Azomonas > Azomonas agilis. The sequence goes on along the minus strand of NZ_VLKG01000001.1, from coordinate 370,864 downwards.
TGCCGTGATTCCAATCCAAGATCGCGCCATAAGTGGTCGGTACCAAGACAAGCCGCTGTAATAACACGGGCTAAGGCTTGTTCGTTTTCTGGGTCTTTTCCTGCCAAATACGCGAGTAACAAATCCTGTAGTTGCTGCCATTCATCCTGGCGTAGTTGTAAAAGGTCTTCTCGTAGCAGATTACGTTCTTGATGCAAGGGATTTGTAGAGGGGGGATCAATGTTTAACTGTTGCGAAAGGCGCTGATAGCTAGACTGATCCAAGCCAAGGTGGTCAGGCAGACAGGTGTTTCCTAGACGCTGTGCTTGAAAGATCCGTTTGAGCCAGCGCCGATTATCTAGGGTGTTTTGGGATGGCATGGATAGCATCAACTGTTAGGGCTTGCTGTGTTTAATGACACCCGGGTGTAGGTTTACATCCTTGGTGGGTTCGCTCTCCGACTGCACAGCCATTGATGGGCGTAAGAGCCGCTGTATCAGGAGGAGTGAAACGCCCTTTACAGGGTAATTCACGGCTTAAGGTAGCTAAGTCAAAACCTGCCATAAAATGTGTGCCATACCGGATGAGAGGGCGACGAATTAAGGCAGGGTTTTTGATCATCAGTGTTAAAGCTTGCTCGGCAGTTAAGCTATGTGGGTCAAGTTCGCCGTATTTAATGGCGGGAGCTGATTGGTTAAACCATTCAGCTACCGGTTTATCGGCGAAAAAAGGCCGCAACATCTCTTCCGTCCAATGCTCGTTGAGTAAGTCCCGGACATCTAGCTCAAGGCCTGTGGCACGCAACAACTGTTTTTGTAAGCGGTTGGTGGCACAGCCTGGTTTTTCGTAAAAGACGATGCAGGACATGGGCTGAACTCCTCAGCGAGCTTGGATCTCACGCATAGCCTCGGCCAGACGCTCCGGCGGAATACCGGTGAGTGAGCCTGGTGGGTTAGCGGGTTGACCATCAGCTAATAGAATAGCCCCTTCTACGGGACAGATGCTGGCACATTGTGGATGAGCATAGTCTCCCTGGCACTCTGTACACTTGTGTGCATCAATCTCAAAAAATGTGCTGCCTTGGTAAATCGCTTGAACAGGGCAGACATCAACGCAGGCCCAACAGTTAACGCAGGACTCCACAATTTCTAATGCCATAATGCAGCTCCCGGTAAAGGCCTAAATGATTCAAGCATTGGCTTGGCAGAGTGCTTCTTCTTCGTCCAATTGTCCGGAAGCGATCATTTCGCGGTACACCGCCATGACAGCTTCCTCAATGGGTTCCATTGCGTGCTCTCCGTTGGGCTGAATGCCTGCTTTTTCCAAGTCACTCCAAGGTTCAAAGCCAATTTTTGAGCATAAAACAGCCTCACAGCCTTTAAGTGCTTTGATGCTGCCGGCCAGTGCGGATTCTTTTTCACCGCAGGTGTCATTGCCGACACAGTATTGATCTACACGGCGATGCCCGATGAAACGTACCCCTTCAGGGGATGCCTCATACACCAAAAACTCGCGGGCGTGTCCAAAGTGTTGGTTAATGACTCCAGAGCCACTGGTAGCCACGGCCATCAATACGGGGCGGTAACGCCGCGCAATTTCAGCATTTTGTGTAGTACCGGTGACTACAGAAACACCTGCTAGGCGGGCTTTCTTGGCAACTTTTTCTTCCAGCTCTTCTTTAATTGACGCATGGACGGCTGCACGTTTGACCATAGCAGCCGCGTAGTCAATCTCCATTTCTTCAACTTTATCTAGGGTGAACTCATCACCTCGATCTTCACCCAGCATACCAACGGCATCAGCACGGCATTGGCGGCAATGGCGCATCATGGCCATATCCCCAGCGCAGGCATCTTGCAGGTCTTGCAGCTCTTCTTGTGTGGGGCTGCGTTGGCCCATCACGCCGTAGAAAGTACCGTGCTCAGGTTCGGCAATCAACGGCATGACGTTGTGTAAGAAAGCGCCTTTTTCTTTAACGATGCGGCTGACTTCTTTTAGGTGTTCGTCGTTAACTCCAGGAATGAGTACCGAGTTTACTTTGACCAAAATACCCCGAGCGACCAGCATTTCCAGACCTTTTTGCTGTTGCTCAATCAGGATCTTGGCTGCTTTTACGCCACGAATACGTTTGTTGTTCCAGTAAATCCAAGGATAAATCTTGGCTCCGATCTCAGGGTCAACGCAGTTAATCGTGATGGTTACATGGTCAATATTGTATTTAACCAATTCGTCCACACATTCTGGTAAAGCTAAGCCGTTGGTGGATACGCACAGCTTAATGTCGGGCGCTTGTTCGCTCAGTTGACGGAAGGTGTCAAAAGTGCGCTTGGGATTAGCCAAGGGATCACCAGGGCCCGCAATACCCAGTACACTCATTTGTGGGATTTTGGCTGCTACGGCTTTGACTTTTTTGACGGCTTGGTCAGGCGTTAGAAGTTCGGAGACAACACCAGGACGAGATTCGTTAGCACAATCGTACTTACGGTTACAGTAGTGACACTGGATGTTACATGCAGGTGCTACGGCCACATGCATGCGTGCGAAGTAATGGTGGGCATCTTCGGAGTAGCAAGGGTGGTTTTGTACCTTCTCGCGAATGTGAGCGGGAAGATGCGCTAGAGGCGGCTGATCACCTTTGCTACCGCCTCCACAACCACCTGAGGAGGAGCAACTGCCAGTGCTGTTGCTGCCTGCTTTATCCAGTACGTTCAGCTCCATGGTTGTTCTCCGATGAAGAGTTCTGTTTTTAAAACCAAAGCATAATATGTGCCATTATTCAGAGTGGCGAGTTTAGTAGCCTCTCAGACTGTGAAGCCTGTCAGGTTTGTAGTGCAATGAACAAAGGATAGGGATGCTTTAGGTGCAATCTGTCTGCTTAGCAACAATAAAGTATTTTGTTCAAAGCAGAGCCATTATCTGCCAAGTCAATGCGCCCAATCTGGGGGCGGGTTTGGCTAAATTTGCTCAGATTTTGCGCATATGGATATTCAAAGTTTGAATACGGTAGGCAATTTGCCGTGGTGTCATACCTAATAATCGGGCTGCTTTAGCCTTTACCCAACCCGCTTGCTCCAAGGCGGCAATGACTCGCTCACGATCATCCAGCGCTTCATCGGCTAGATTTACCTCAGGTAAAGACAGGGATGAGGTTGGCATGGCTAGGGGGGGGCTGTCGTTATCCAATCCGGTTAAGGAGATCACATCACGGGTGATAGTACCGTCTTCACTCATGATGGCGGAGCGTTCCAGACAGTTTTCCAGCTCGCGCACGTTACCCGGCCAGCGGTGACTCATCAGCAGGCGGATAGCGCTATCGGTGATGGTCAACGGGCGACCCTGTTGCGCTGAGATTTTGCTCAGTAAGAAGTCGGCCAATTCAGGGATATCGGCCGTACGTTCCCGTAGCGGTGGAACACGAATGGCCATGACGTTGAGGCGGTAGTAAAGGTCTTCACGGAAGGCTCCTTTTTCTACTTCGTTTTCCAGATCGCGGTTGGTAGCTGCCACAATACGCACATTAACGCGTACCGTTTGGTTACCACCAACACGTTCAAACTCGCCCTCTTGGAGTACGCGCAAGAGTTTGGCTTGGAACATGGGTGAAATCTCGCCGATTTCATCCAAAAATAGGGTGCCGCCATCGGCTTGCTCAAAGCGGCCTTTGCGTTGTTTTACCGCCCCCGTAAAGGCCCCTTTTTCGTGGCCGAAGAGTTCGGATTCCAACAGGGTTTCGGGTAGGGCAGCGCAGTTGAGGCGCACCAACGGACGGTGAGAGCGCGGTGAGTTGTAGTGAATGGCACTGGCAATCAACTCTTTACCTGTTCCTGATTCGCCTAGGATCAATACGGTACTGTTCCATTTGGCCACGCGACGAATTTGGTCAAAGACGCGGCGCATGGAGGCTGTGTGACCGACCACCATGTTTTCAAAGCCGTATTTTGCCCGTACTTCGCGCCGAAGCTCATCACGCTCATCCGCGACTTCGCGGCCGGTTTCCAAATTGGTCGATAGGCGTACCGTTTGGGATAGCAGATTAGCTACGGTTTCCAGAAAGCGCGTCCGATCCGGTAGCAAGTTATCCGCAGGGCGACCCGGTTGAGCGGCCAATACGCCGATGGTGCGCTCTTCTGCATCCTTGATCGGAACCGCAATAAAAGGAAGTTCTAGGTCGTATAATGCCAGCCGATCTAAAAAGCGGGAGTCGGCCGAAATACGTCCAAGTACGATGCTACTCCCTTGTTTGAGTACTTGGCCGATGATGCCTTCGCCGCTGCGATAGCGCGTATTTTCGGAGGCTAAGGCTACGGTTTCGGAGTCGGTATACACCGAACCGATTTGTAAGGCCGCATTGTTGGGGTCTGCGATGGACAGCAATCCATGTTGCAGATCTAAATCATGGTGCAGTACGGATAATACCTGAGTCAGCACTTCCTCTATCTGCTGCGCCCGACACAGCGTACGAGCAATACTCGCCAGCGCCTGTAACTGGCTATCGTAAAGCTCAAGCTGAGTTGGTTGGGACGAGTAGTGTGGGGAAGTTGCATTCATGAGCGGCCCTTGCGCTGAAATCAGTTAGCCGAGAAGGGCAATTCAACAATTACTCGGCAACCATCCTGATAACCGGTGTCAAAATGCACCATCCCGGAGTGCTTGGTGACAATTTCCTGAACCATGGGAAGTCCCATGCCTCGGGCACCCCGGTGTGGTGGCTTGGTGCTGAAGAAGGGTTCAAACACCTTAACGGCCAATTCTGCCGGTATTCCCGGGCCACTGTCAGTGATTTCCATACGTACTGACTTGGCATTCTCCACACGCGTACTGATAAAGAGTTCGCGGCGGCGGATCTGGCTTTGGCTCATGGATTCAATGGCGTTATCGATCAGGTGCTTGATCATGCTACGCAGACCGCTTTCTGCACCCATAACCCATGGTAATCGGAGAGCCGGTTGCCAGTCGACAATAATACCCTGAGCCAGCAGTTGATCGGTATTCATTGATATGACTTCACGGATCAACTGGTTGATATTAACCGGAAGTTTAGCCTCTTCTAAGCGCACAGGGATGGAGCCTGATAGATTTTCCAGTGCATCTAAACCGGCAGCACTGGCTTCACGCATGGCGGCTAAAATGGGGTCGTTCTCTGCCTGATCACCTAGGCGGCGCTCTAGCATGCGGGTGGCCGCACTGATCAGGTTGACTGGGCCTTGTAAGCGGTGGATGGCACCGTTAAAGGTTTCCCGCATACCGTCCATCAGTTCTTCTTCAGCCATTAGAGCTTTTAGAGCATTCAGGCGTGAGTCTTCTTGCTTTTGACGCAACTCGGAAATGTCATTGATGGTCAGCAGCAGGTAGTGCTCGGCATTTTGTGGGAGCAGAGAGCTGTGTTCGTCCTCAATGTGAATCGCCATACCGTGGCAGGACAGCCAGCGAGATTGACGACCGCCAAAATCAAAGGAGATTTCTTTGGCGCTGAATGAGATACCTTGATTCTCTAAAGCTTCAAAAGGTGCGCCTAGATTTTCGCGCAGCAAGGTGACAAAGTCTTCTGCATTGCCTTTGGCTGCCGTTAGGTCGCGGGTGAGGCGGCAGAAGCTTGGGTTGGACAACATGACGCGGTGTTGGCGATCCAAGACCACCATAGCGGCAGGCGCGGCATTGACTACAGCCTCAATCATCAGACGTTGGCTGTTCACTCGCTGTTCCAGTTCATGCAGGTCGCTGGTATCGCGATGCATGCCTAGGTAACAAACGGGTTCACCTTGGTCGTCCAGTACTGGGGCTACGGTAAGCTCAGCCATGTATAGGCTATTGTCCTTGCGGCGGTTAGCCAACACACCTGACCAAGATTTTTTCTGCGCTAAACGGCCCCAGAGGGCTTGGTAGACCAAGCGCGGTGTGGTGCTGTTGGAGAGTACGGATTCATTTTTCCCGATGACTTCTTCCGCCTTATAGCCTGTGGTCGCACAAAATGCGCGGTTCACGTACAAAATATTGGCTTTAAGGTCAGTAATAGAGATGGCAATAGGCGCATGCTCTACCGTTTGGCGGAAGATTTCGGGTAGCAATTCCGCGTTCTCTCTGCTGGAAGATGGGGATTCGTTATTTGAAGCGGGGGTAGCCTGAGTTGTCATGCTGAGCCTCGTCATATCCACGGAAAACCAGCGAACGCGAATCGCACCTGCGCGAGGCGCGGTCGAGGGGAGGGCAGGCTAAGTGTTTTTGCAAGGAGCATGCCCTATATCCGAAAGAGGCTCATGGTAGAACGCAATCTGAACAAATCCGTCACAAAATCCCGAATAAATTACCCTTTGAGACTACATTTCTGTGCGAAATACCACAATGAAACGAAGCCTTAAATGCCTTATTGTCATAAAGCTTACAAGTCGGAGTCCAGTAGCAAATAATGGATGATGATTTTTTTATTGGTTCATTGATGTAAATCAGGATCTAGAAAGTATTGTTGTTCATTTTTGTTTCAAAATTATTCATGGCATGTTTGATGCAGCAGCCAGCACTCAGTACGCCCGCTATAGACGGGCGCCTTAAGCTTTTAGCCAATTTAGCCATAAGGTGAGGCGCTATATGGAATACCTGTTGTTTTTGATCGCCACTGTGCTGGTCAACAACGTGGTGCTGGTTAGCTTTCTAGGGCTTTGCCCGTTTATGGGGGTATCTAGCAAATTAGATCCCTCAGTAGGTCTTGGAGTTGCCACGACTCTGGTTATGACCTTGGGTGGTATCAGTAGTTGGCTGCTAGAGCATTATGTATTACAGCCATTAGGAATTGGGTTCATCCGTATTTTGGCTTATATCTTGGTAATTGCTGCCATGGTGCAGTTTATTGAGATGGCTATTAAGAAACTTAGCCCAAGCTTATACCGTGCGTTAGGCATCTATTTGCCTTTGATTACTACCAACTGTGCGGTATTGGGTGTGCCCTTGATTAGCGTGCGTGAAAATCACGACCTAGCTCAAGCTGCTTTGTTTGGCTTTGGTGCTGCCTTAGGCTTTTCTCTGATTATGGTTATCTTCGCTGGCCTGCGGGAGCGTTTAGCACTGGCTAATGTCCCTGCTGTCTTTGCGGGCGCGCCCATTGCTTTCGTTACAGCAGGCCTACTTGCTCTGGCCTTTATGGGCTTTGGCGGTCTTATCTGATCGTTTTAACTTGATGATGACTGGCTTGGGGCCAGCGAGGAGTGCTAGATGATAATGGCGACTTTGGCATTAGCACTGATGGGTGTTTTGTTGGGTGCTGCCCTTGGGGTTGCAGCGCGCTATTTTGCCGTGGCTGATGGAAATCCACTGTTTAAAGAAGTGGAGCAAATGCTGCCCGGTGGTAACTGTGGTCAGTGTGGTGTTCCAGGCTGTGGTGCTGCGGCTGTAGGCATGGTGGAAGGAACACTGCCTGTGACCTGCTGCCCACCCGGCGGTATCGGTTTGGCCGAAAAGCTGGCGAGCGTTTTGGGGGTGACTTTGGAAGCCGGAGAGATGGAGGCACCTAAGTTAGCCCGCGTTGAGGCTAGTGAGTGCATCGGTTGCACTCGTTGCTACAAGGCTTGCCCTACCGATGCCATTGTGGGGGCTACAGGACAACTCCATTGCGTATTGCTAGATGCCTGTACCGGCTGTGGCAAGTGTGTGGATGCATGCCCAGAGGACTGCATCGAGTTGGTCGCTCAAGACCCTTCATTGGATAACTGGCGTTGGTCTAAACCCCAAGCTGCCTAAGTCGCGGTCTCGCATTACCGGAGTTCACCATGTTCAATTTTGTTCGCCGCATTCAAGGTGGCGTTCACCCCGATGCGCGTAAGGATCTTTCTGCAAATCCAGAGATTACTTACCTGCCCTTGCCTAAGCGGCTGTATCTGCCTTTACGCCAGCACGCCGGTGCTGAGGCTATGCCGCTGGTAAAAGTGGGTGACAAGGTTCTCAAAGGTCAGTTGCTTGCGGCCTCGCCCTCTGAGGTTTCTGCGCCCATTCACGCGCCCACCTCTGGGGTCATCGTAGAGATTGGCCCTATTTTAGCCCCTCATCCCTCTGGCTTGAGTGTGACGGGCATTGTGTTGGAAAGTGATGGCGAGGATCGCTGGATTGAGCTAGACGCTCCGGCCGATCCTTTTGCCCTGTCTGCCCAAGTTTTGGCTGAGCGTGTGGCTCAGGCAGGAGTAGTGGGTTTAGGGGGCGCGATCTTCCCGGCTGCGGTGAAGCTAAAGCAGGGTGCCAAGCACGAAATCAAAACCGTGATCATCAACGGTAGTGAGTGCGAGCCCTACCTGACCACCGATGACCGCATCATGCGTGAGCGGGCCGCTGACATTGTAGACGGTGCGCGTTTAGTGCAGCACATTCTGCGTGCTTACAGCATCGTGATCGCTATTGAAGACAATAAGCCCGAAGCCATTGAGGCCATGAAGGCTGCCAGTGCGCACTACGGTGCTATTGAAGTGATGGCTATTCCTGCTCTGTACCCCATGGGTTCTGCGAAGCAGTTGATTTTTGAAGTAACGGGCCGTGAAGTTCCAGCCGGTGGTCGTAGTACCGATGTGGGCGTGCTGGTGCATAACGTGGGTACGGTGTACGCCATTCAACAGGCATTACGTTATGGTCGGCCTTTGATTTCTCGGGTGATGACCGTATCCGGTGCCTGCGTTAAGAACCCCAGTAACGTAGAGGTGCTGATTGGTACTCCAGCTCGTGAAGCCATAGAGTTCTGCGGCGGCTTGACCAGCACACCGGCTCAGTTAATGCTCGGTGGCCCCATGATGGGCAGTGTGATTCCTTCCTTGGATATCCCTGTCATTAAGGGCGCTACCGGTTTGCTGGCTTTAGAGCAAAATGAACTGCCGCGTAAAGAAGTAGCGCCTTGTATTCGCTGCTCTCGTTGCGTTGATGCTTGCCCTATGGGATTGGCTCCCTTAGAGATGGCGCTGTTTGCACGGGTGGATGACTTAGATCAGGCCAGCACTGCCGGCCTGCGCGATTGCATCCTCTGTGGTTGCTGTTCCTATGTATGTCCGGCGCATATTCCCTTAGTGCATTACTTCCAGTACGCCAAGGGCAAACAGGACGAGCGCCGCACTACCGAGCGTAAAAACAGCTACATCAAACAGCAGACCGAGGCGCGTGCGGCCCGTGTTGCTGCCGAAGAAGCCGCCAAAGCGGCTGCTAAAGCCGCTAAAAAAGCCGCGACCGCTAAGCCGAAACAAGAGGTGTAGTCATGAGTTCCCCGAGTATTGCAGCAGGGCCTTTTGCCCATGATCGCTCATCCGTCGATCGTATTATGCTGCAAGTATGTCTGGCCTTAGCGCCAGCGACGTTTTTTGGTTTAGTGTTATTCGGTTGGCCAGCCATCAACCTGTTTATCGTGACCTGCGGCAGCGCCATTGCAATCGAAGCGGCTTGCTTGCACCTGATGAACCAACCTATGAGCCGCTTGCTGGATGGTAGTGCATTGCTGACCGGCTGGTTATTAGCGATTTCACTGCCGCCTTGGGCTCCTTGGTGGATCGGTGTCGGTGGTAGCTTGTTTGCTATTGGCATCGGCAAGCAACTCTATGGTGGCATTGGTCAGAACATCTTTAACCCTGCCATGTTGGCTCGGGTGGCACTTTTGATCGCCTTCCCGCTGCAAATGACCACTTGGGCTTTGCCGGCTCCCTTATTCACCAGCGGCGCTCCTGGCTTCATTGAAGGTTTGCACATCACCTTCGGGGGCATGCCCTTAACGGATGCTATGGTGGGTGCCACGGCTCTGGGTGGTCTGAAAACCGAGATGACCCTAAACCGTACTGCTGAAGAAGTCCTGAATCAGAGCTTCTCGTTTTGGCCTGCCTTCTTTGGTTCTACGCCGGGTAGTATGGGGGAAACCTCCGAGCTTTTGCTGCTAGCCGGTGGTATCTGGCTGGTACTGAGAAAGATCATTCACTGGGAAATTCCAGTCACCATGCTGGGTTCTGTGTTCCTGATGGGTGTGATTGCGCAGCAGGTTAATCCTCAAGCTTATCCCGGTGGTTTCTATCATCTGGCCTCGGGTGGTTTGATCTTAGGCGCGTTCTTCATTGCCACCGATCCTGTTACTTCCCCGATTAGCCGCACGGGCCGCATCATCTTCGGCTTAAGCTGTGGTGTATTGGTGTATCTGATTCGTACTTGGGGCAACTTCCCAGAAGCTGTGGCCTTTGCGGTTCTGTTTATGAACTCCTTGACTCCGCTGATTGATCGTTACTGGCGGCCTCGTGCTTATGGTCGTAACAGCAGCGGTAAACCTTTGGTAGCTGCCAAGTGGACAAGCCAAGTCAAAGAGGTGGATAAGGTATGACTGAGAATACATGCCCTAACAGTGCTGTCCCTACTGAGCCTGCAGCACCGGGAAGTTTGAATGCCCGCATTAAGGCACGTTTAGACGAGTGGCGACCTAAGGTTGAATATCAAGGTGGTTCCTTAGGTGCCATCTGTGGATTGGTCGCATTTTTGCTGTTACTCGGTAACGTCGTGACTAAAGACCAGATTGAGCGCGAGCAAATCGCGGATCGCTTGGTGGTTTTGCGTCAGGTATTGCCGGCGGAGCTGTACGACAACAACCCTCTGACCGATGCCATGATGGTGCAAGACAACGAGCTAGGTCAGGTTGAAGTCTATCCAGCACGTAAGGATGGCAAGATTACAGCCATTGTGTTCCGCGTGAGCAATATTGGTTACGCTGGCCCTATTGACCAACTGATCGCCCTAAGTTCCGAAGGAGAAATCTTAGGAACTCGGATTTTGGCCCACAAAGAAACCCCCGGTTTAGCGGATAAGATTGAGATTACCCGCAGTGACTGGATTACCGTATTCAACGGCCTATCTTTGAAAAATACGCCCATGAAAGATTGGGGCGTGAAAAAAGACGGGGGACGTTTCGATCAATTTGCCGGTGCAACCATTACCCCCCGTGCCATTGTGAAAAGCGTCGTTCAAGCCCTGCAATTCCAAGAGCGTCAGGCCGCACGATTTACATCTGAAGAGGTTAAGCCGTGAGCGATCCCAAATTGTCTAAATATTTTACTGCGGGCCTTTGGGACTATAACGTCGCCTTTGTGCAGATGCTGGCCTTATGTCCTGCGCTGGCCGTTACCACTAGTGCTACCAATGGTCTAGGTATGGGCTTGGCCACGACTATGGTGCTCATGATGACCAACGGCATCATTGCCTCTATGCGTCACGCCATTTCGCCTGAGGTGCGTAACCCCGTGATGATTGGGGTGATTGCAGGGGTAGTAACCCTGACCGACATGATGATGAATGCCTGGATGCACGAGATGTATAAAGTGCTGGGTTTGTTCATCGCCTTGATCGTAACTAACTGCGCTGTAATGGGCCGTGCTGAGTCTTTCAGTAGCAAAAATCCCGTGGTTCCTTCCATTTTGGACGGTGCGGGCATGGGCTTAGGTTTCACCGTAGCCTTGGTCATTATCGGTGGTATTCGGGAAATCTTGGGGAGTGGAACCCTGTTTGCCCAAGCCTCGTTGCTGTTGGGTGAAAACTTCCATTGGCTGGAAATGACCATCATCCCTGACTTCCAAGGTATCTTACTGGCTATTCTGCCGCCGGGAGCCTTCATCGTATTGGGCTTTCTGCTGGCTGGAAAGCGCATTGTGGATCGAAAAATTGCCGAGCGCCGCGCCAAAACCCACGGCGAACTGGTTGTGTTGCAGTGAGGTTGGCTGAAAAATGGTTATGAAAATCTCGGTAGTTTATGCCTCACCTGATCGGCCCGTGTTGTTGAACTGCCGTGTGGAAGAAGGCTGCACCGTTAAGCAAGCGATTGAGCAATCTGGATTACTGCGCTATTGCACAGACATTGATCTGGCCAAGCAAAAAGTGGGTATATTCGGTAAGTTCACAAAACTCGATAATCCTCTGAAGGAAGGCGACCGAGTAGAAATCTACCAAAAAATCACTCGGGTGCTGGATGATGATGACGACGACGATGATTAAGCCTGAGGAGGCCGCCCATGGATAACGCCCCAAGCATGAGCCGTGACACGGCATTGCGTATCGCGCTGGCAGCCAGAGCTCTACCGAGCACCAGCGTGGGAGAGCTGTTAGAGATTTTGCATCAACAGATCAATGGGCCATTGACCGAAAAAACCCTACAGGACATTACGGTGACCGATCTTAAGATCGGTCTGGCCGGTTCTGAAGAAGATGTGGATATGCTGGATACACCCATGTCGGCTTTAAAGGATGCGGTGCGCATTCTTTGGGGCGAAACGGGGGAAGATAGTCTGCCGCAGCCTGTTAAGTTGGATGCGCTTCCCGAAGGTTCCATTCGGGTCGCCGTAGCCTCTAACAACGGGGAGCTGTTGGACGGCCACTTTGGTTCTTGCTTGCGATTTTTGGTCTACCAAGTAAGCGTTAAAGAGTGCTTCTTGATTGATGTGCGCTCCACCATGGATGCGCACTCAGCAGAAGACAAGAACGGTTGGCGCGCTGAGTTAATCAAAGACTGCCAAGTCCTGTATGTGGTGTCTATTGGTGGGCCGGCAGCAGCCAAGGTGGTGAGAGCAGGCATCCATCCGGTTAAGAAGGTCAATGGCGGCTCTGTCGCTGACATGATGGCCGAATTGCAATCCCGCATGGAAAACGCTCCGCCGCCGTGGTTAGCTAAACTGCTCGGTGTTCCAGCAGAAGAGCGTTTTGGCTTTGATCTGTCGGATGAAGAGGGTGCGGCATGACCGACAAGCGTCTACTGATCGCAGTGGCCGTTACGGAAGAGGGTCAGATTTCAAACCATGCCGGTCGCGCACAACGTTGGCAAGTGTTTGATGTCTGGCCTGAGCGCCCAGAGCCTGAGCTGATTTATACGCTGGAGTTGGAAGAGTCCAGCGTGTTGCATCTGTGGCATACCCAAACCTATCCTGAGCGCCATCCGCTGCATTTTGTTGATGTAGCCATCGTGATGACCGCCGGAGACGGAGTGATCCGTCGTTTGGGTGAGCGTGGCGTGCAATTAGTGACGACGGCTGAGTTAGATCCGCGTGTGGCGGTAAAAGCCTATCTGAGTGATACCTTGCCAGAAGGCCCGCCACACAGTGAGCATACCTGTGGTGGTGAAGGCCATAGCCACGACCACGAAGACACAGCGCATTAATTGTAATGCTGTCTTTGGCGTGAGCATAAAAAAACCCCGGCTTGCCGGGGTTTTTGTTGAGGCTTAAAGCCCAGCCGCATCCCGCAGCAGATCGGCTTTATCGGTACGCTCCCAAGTAAAAGTATTGAAGGTATCACCCTTAACCGTGATTTCTTCAGATTGACGGCCAAAGTGACCGTAAGCCGCCGTAGCTTTGTACATGGGATGCAACAGATCCAGCATCTTGGTGATAGCGTAAGGGCGTAGATCGAAATGCTCGCGCACCAGTTGGATGATCTTGTCATCCCCAATCCGGCCCGTACCAAAGGTATTCAGGGAAATAGAGGTCGGTTGAGCCACGCCGATGGCATAGGACACTTGAATTTCGCAACGATCGGCCAAACCCGCCGCCACGATATTTTTAGCCACATAGCGGCCTGCGTAAGCGGCTGAACGGTCTACTTTAGACGGATCTTTGCCCGAGAATGCACCACCACCATGACGGGCCATGCCGCCATAGGAGTCCACGATAATCTTACGCCCAGTCAGACCGCAGTCACCCACCGGGCCACCGATGATGAACTGGCCCGTTGGGTTAATGTGGAACTGAGTGCCTTTGTGCAGCAATTCTGCGGGCAATGTGTGCTTGATGATCAGCTCCATCACCGCTTCTTGCAGGTCGGCTTGGCTGATTTCTGGGTTGTGCTGAGTGGACAATACCACCGCATCGATACCCACGACTTTGCCGTTTTCGTAGCGGCAGGTGACTTGGGACTTAGCGTCGGGACGCAGCCAAGGCAGTAAACCGGATTTGCGCGCTTCGGCTTGACGCTCCACCAAACGGTGGGAAAAGGTGATGGGCGCGGGCATCAGCACCTCGGTTTCGTTGCTGGCATAACCGAACATCAAACCTTGGTCACCGGCACCCTGATCTTCGGGCTTAGCGCGATCCACACCTTGGTTGATGTCGGGAGACTGCTTACCGATGATATTGATGATGCCGCAGGTATGCCCGTCATAACCCACGTTGGAGCTGTCATAGCCAATATCGACAATGACGTTGCGCACCAACTGTTCCAAATCAATCCACGCAGAGGTGGTGATTTCACCGGACACAATGGCTACCCCAGTTTTAACCATCGTCTCACAGGCTACGCGGGCGTGCTTGTCTTCGGCGATGATGGCATCTAGCACGGCATCGGAGATTTGGTCGGCAATCTTGTCCGGGTGGCCTTCTGAAACGGATTCAGAGGTGAAAACAGAGTATTCGCTCATTGATTGATTCCTAAAGTATCGGTGGTGCCTTGATGCTCCAGATCAGGTTTGGCGAAGTGCCTAATTTGGATCTGAAAACCGTTTTTTAATCCAATGTACAGTGTTTCACCGGGAATTAATCCGGCTGAGCTGGCCCAACGAGCCAGCTCTTCCTGTTCAAATCCTAGCCATAGATCTCCACAGACTTCTCGTGCCCAACTTTGCTGATGTTGGCAAAGCTCTGTGATCAGTAAACTACCTTTGGGGTGGAGTAGGTCAGCCAACTGCTGTAGGGCTTCTCCGGGGGCTGCGAGGTGGTGCAGTACCATATTTAAAATTAAACAATCCGTAGGAGGGCAAGAGGCTTGGAGTACATCGCCTAACATAAAGGCTACGTTGTCACAGCCTTGCTCCCTACAGTGTTGACGGGCTCGCTCCAGCATGGCTGAACTGCTGTCGATGGCCGTTACTTGGGCAAATCGAGCCGCTAAATCCGGGAGAAGACGACCTTCTCCAGGGCCTACTTCTAACACATGGGCACTATGGGGGATCTGTAGCGCCTCTAAAAACGCCAATAAGCTGTCGCGGTATTGGGGCAGTCCTGCAATTAGATCTTGGCGTTTCTGAAAACTACCGGCTAGTCGGGTGAAAAATTCCTCACTGGCGGCTCGACGCTGGGCGTGAACGGCTGTAATACGCTGTTGAATATCGGGTGCTAATTCCACTGCTTCCAGCGTATCCAATAACACGCTGTGTAAGGCTCCGCTGGGGCAAGCGGGGCTAGGTAAGGCCCGACGATAAAAAATGGCATTTCCTTCCCTACGCGTGGCCACCAGTCCTGCTTGGGCTAAGACTTTAAGGTGGTGGCTCATCCCAGATTGGCCAATGGCAAACACCTGAGTGAGTTCCAAAACCCCAAAAGAGTCATTGCTGAGTGCCCGTAAAATATTCAAACGCAGCGGATCGCCCGCCGCCTTGCACAGGCTGGCCAGAATATCGCTGGGCTCATGGGACACTCGGGGGATGCGTAGACTCATAGGTGGTGGAGTCTAGTGGGATAAAAACTAAGCCGCAATGCTGTATCAAAAAAAGTTGATATAGCCTCACAGTTTTTAAGGAATACTCCTGCCTTGGGCCTGAAATTCGTGTTTTACGCCCAGATTGAAGGTTTGATTCAAAATTTAGGCTTTGAGGTCGCTTCCTTCGCCAGTGTTTTAGCTTCTACAGCCTATGATCGGCTAAAATAATCCTTTTCTGCTCCCCTCCGAGGCTGTTCCGACCATGCTGATTCTGCGCGGCGCTCCCGCCCTTTCGACCTTCCGTCACGGCAAATTACTGGCCCAACTGACCCAGAAGGTACCGGCCATCCAAGGGCTGTATGCCGAGTTTGCCCACTTTGCCGAGCTGTCGGAGGCGCTGGATGCCAGCGAGCTTCAGGTGCTGGAGCGCTTGCTTAAGTATGGCCCCAGCGTGCCGGTACAAGAGCCCAAGGGCGCTTTATTCTTGGTTGTTCCGCGCACCGGCACTATTTCGCCTTGGTCGAGTAAGGCCAGCGACATTGCCCGCAACTGCGGCCTGAGCAAAGTCCGCCGTCTGGAGCGCGGGATCGCCTATTATGTGCAAGGCACCCTGTCAGCCGCTGAGTCCGCCCAAGTAGCGACCCTGCTGCATGATCGCATGACTCAGCAAGTTCTGAGCGCGCTGGAAGCCGCCGAAGGGCTATTCAGCCACGCGCAACCCAAAGCCCTGACCTCAGTGGATGTGCTCGGTGGTGGACGTGAGGCCTTGGTGGCTGCCAACACAGCCTTGGGGCTGGCTTTGGCTGAAGATGAGATCGACTATCTGGTCAGCAGCTTTATCACTCTGGGCCGCAACCCCAACGACATCGAACTGATGATGTTCGCACAGGCTAACTCCGAGCATTGTCGGCACAAGATTTTCAACGCCAGCTGGGATATTGATGGCGAAAGCCAGAGCAAATCCCTGTTCGGCATGATCAAAAATACCTACGAAATGCAGCACGAAGGCGTGCTCTCGGCCTATAAAGACAACGCCGCAGTGATGGAAGGCTTTACCGCCGGTCGTTTCTACCCCGATCCGAGTAGTGGCGAATACGGCGCGACCCAAGAGCCGGTACACATCCTGATGAAGGTGGAAACCCACAACCACCCCACCGCCATTGCGCCATTCCCTGGTGCTTCCACCGGCTCGGGTGGTGAAATCCGTGACGAGGGTGCCACCGGGCGCGGTGCCAAGCCCAAAGCGGGTTTGACCGGCTTTAGCGTGTCCAATCTGAACATTCCCGGCTTTGAACAACCTTGGGAACAGCCTTACGGTAAGCCAGAGCGCATCGTTAGCGCGTTGGACATCATGATTGATGGCCCGCTGGGTGGCGCGGCCTTCAACAACGAGTTTGGTCGTCCGGCGCTGACTGGCTATTTCCGTACCTTTGAGCAAGCGGTGGACAGCCCCCGCGGCGCGGAAGTGCGCGGCTACCACAAGCCCATCATGCTGGCGGGCGGTATGGGGAATATCCGTGCCGAGCATGTGCAAAAAGCCGAGATTTCCGTTGGGGCTAAGCTGATCGTGCTGGGCGGCCCCGCCATGTTGATTGGTCTGGGTGGCGGCGCGGCTTCCTCCATGGCCACCGGCAGCAGTTCGGCGGACTTGGACTTTGCCTCGGTGCAACGCGATAACCCGGAAATGGAGCGCCGTTGCCAAGAAGTGATCGACCGCTGCTGGCAGCTCGGCGAGGCCAACCCCATCAAGTTTATTCACGATGTGGGTGCGGGCGGTCTGTCCAATGCCTTCCCGGAGCTGATCAACGACGGCGGACGCGGCGGACGCTTTGAGCTGCGTAATGTGCCCAACGACGAGCCGGGCATGAGCCCGCTGGAAATCTGGTGCAACGAATCCCAAGAACGCTACGTTCTTTCGGTGGATGCGGCGGATTTTGAGCAGTTCAAAGCCATTTGTGAGCGCGAGCGCTGCCCCTTCGCCGTAGTCGGTGAAGCCACTGCTGAGCCACACCTGAGCGTTACAGACCGTCACTTTGGCAATGCGCCGGTAGATTTACCGCTGGAAGTACTGCTGGGCAAACCCCCACGCATGCACCGTTCTGTGCAACGTGAAGCCGAGCAGGGCGATGATTTTACCCCAGCTCAACTGAACCTCAGCGAAGCCATCAGCCGAGTGCTGCACCATCCTGCGGTCGCCAGTAAGAGCTTCTTGATTACCATCGGTGACCGCTCCATTACCGGCTTAGTCGCCCGCGATCAGATGGTCGGCCCGTGGCAGGTTCCGGTAGCCGATTGTGCGGTCACTGCTACCAGCTTTGATGTTTACACCGGCGAGGCCATGGCCGTTGGTGAGCGCACCCCACTGGCATTGTTGAATGCTCCCGCTTCTGGCCGTATGGCCATTGGTGAAACCATCACCAACTTGGCCGCGGCGCGTATTGAGCGTCTGGAGCATATTCGTCTGTCCGCTAACTGGATGGCGGCAGCCGGTCATCCCGGTGAGGATGCGCGCCTGTACGAAACCGTAAAAGCCGTGGGTATGGAGCTGTGTCCGGCGCTGGGCATCACCATTCCCGTGGGTAAGGACTCCATGTCCATGAAAACCCGCTGGCAGGATCAGGGCCAAGACAAGAGCGTCACTGCACCCCTGTCGCTGATCGTGTCCGGCTTTGCACCCGTGCAGGACATCCGCGCTACCCTGACTCCGCAACTGCGTTTGGATAAGGGCGAAACCCGTCTGCTGTTGGTCGATCTGGGCCGTGGTCAGAACCGTATGGGCGGCTCCATTCTGGCTCAGGTGTACGGCCAGATCGGCCGTGAAGTGCCGGATGTGGATGATCCGGTCGATCTGCGTACCTTCTTCATCACCCTTCAGTCTTTGAATGCCGCCGGTAAGCTGCTGGCGTACCACGACCGTTCCGATGGTGGCCTGATCACCACGCTGCTGGAAATGGCCTTTGCCGGTCACTGTGGCTTGCGTCTGGGGCTGGATAGCATTGCGCGCACGCTGGAAGAAGCCAATGCGGCCTTGTTCAACGAGGAGCTGGGAGCCGTGCTGCAAGTGCGTGCCAGCGATCTGGCCGCCATTGAAGAGCAATTCGAGGCCGTGGGCCTGAGCGATTGCATTGCCGTCTTGGGTGAGCCCGTAGTGGGCAATGAAATCACCCTTAGTTTAGGTGGTGAGGCGCTATTCCGTGGCCAGCGCAGCGCTTTGCAGGCCGAGTGGAGTGCCACCAGCCACCAAATCCAGCGCCTGCGCGATAACCCCGCGTGCGCCGATCAAGAGTTTGCTTTGATTCAGGAGCTGGATAACCCCGGTCTACATATCAAGCTCAGCTTCAATCCCAACGAAGATGTGGCCGCGCCTTACATCAAAACTGGTGTGCGTCCACGCATGGCGATTTTGCGTGAGCAGGGCGTGAACGGACAGGTGGAAATGGCCGCCGCCTTCGACCGCGCCGGTTTTGCCGCCGTGGATGTCCATATGAGCGATATTCTGGCCGGTCGAGTGGATTTGGCGACTTTTAAAGGCTTAGTAGCCTGCGGTGGTTTCTCTTATGGCGATGTGCTGGGCGCAGGCGAAGGTTGGGCCAAATCCATCCTGTTTAACAGCCGTGCCCGGGATGCCTTTAGTGCCTTCTTTGAGCGCAAGGACAGCTTTGCTTTAGGGGTGTGTAATGGCTGCCAGATGCTGTCAAACCTGCATGAGTTGATCCCCGGCAGTGAACTTTGGCCGCATTTCGTGCGTAATAAATCTGAGCAGTTTGAAGCTCGGGTAGCATTGGTACAGGTGCAAGAGTCGGCCTCTATCTTCCTACACGGCATGGTAGGTTCGCGGATGCCGATTGCCATTGCCCACGGGGAAGGACATGCCGAGTTTTCTAGTCCAGAAGCTCTGTTAGAGGCGGATTTGTCCGGTACTGTGGCTCTGCGTTATGTGGATAATTACGGCAAAGTCACCGAAAGCTATCCAGCTAACCCGAACAGCTCGCCGCGGGGTATCACTGGGCTTACCACGCCGGATGGCCGAGTAACCCTGATGATGCCGCACCCGGAGCGTGTATTCCGGGCAGTACAAAACTCTTGGCGGCCCGACGACTGGCAAGAGGATGGGGCTTGGATGCGCATGTTCCGTAATGCACGGGTGTGGGTGAACTGAGTCTAAACTGTTTAGCCGGTAGGCAGTAGCGGGGCTGCCTACCTAGGTTGATCAGTAAATACGCTGTCTAAGATGGATTGAGGTGTGTATGTATAAGCTGTGCTTTTACGTGCCCGAAACGCATTTAGAACCCGTCAAACAGGCTGTTTTCGAAGCAGGAGCTGGTCGAATAGGAGATTATGATCGCTGTTGTTGGCAGGTTTTGGGGCAAGGACAATTTCGGCCCTTGGAAGGCAGTAATCCTTTTTGGGGGCAAATGAATTGCTTAGAGACGCTTCCCGAATGGAAGGTCGAATTGGTAGTGATGGATGCCCTGATCCATGAGGTGATTGGAGCGCTTAAAGCCAGTCATCCTTATGAAACTCCGGCGTTTGAAGTCTGGCATCTGTCGGATTTGGCCGGTTAGTCAGCGCTCCTCCTGCGTCCAGCTCCACTCATGTGTTAGGAGTTATTAACTTTTTCATTATACAACTCCTTATAAAAATATAAGGAGTTATAATTAACACCAAAATACTTATAGAGCGGGTTTTACTTATTTATTGCTTGACTGAGTGCAGACAAAGGTCTTGCCGGAGGAGTGATACCTGCCATAGCTAAAAATTGTTTTAAGGCAATTAATCCGGCTTTGGATAAGATTAGCTCATTATTATGTTCAAAAGCGGATGATGAAATAGAGGCAATACTGTGTCGCCCCTCAACTAAACCGAAATTAATCCAGTGATTGCAAGCCTCTTCGAAACCCTCTGCTCCGAATGCTTGGAGTAAATCAGGATTATTACTTAAGTAAAATTTTGGATCAAAAAAGGGGGAGCCTTGACGACCCTCTTTAATACCCAGAGTCACCCAGTGATTAAAAGCAGCGGCATAGTTATTACCAAAGGCTTTTTTTAAATCATCATACTGATGTAGATAAAACTGGGGGACAAAAAACGGATTAGGAGATCGCCCCTCATTAAGTCCTATGAATATATAGTGACTAGCAGCACCATCCTGTGTTCCATAGGAGCTTTTGGCGACGTCTGGGTAACATCTTAGATAGTAGGTATTAAAGAAGGTTCTCACTGTGCTTACGGGTGGTGGGCTAGTATCCATGATCATTGTTCCAGAGGAAGCTGTTATAAGCGTACATTTAATGTTGGATGTCAGAATGACATATAAGCTACATCCACCGGATTAGGATAGCTTTAAAGCTTATTAAAAAATAGACTGTTTTTACTTTTCGGAGTTTATGCTCAGATGGATACGGGATATTAGAATTCCCGACTCAAGGAGCCTGATAGAAGTCTGAGCGAAAATGAGGATACTGAGGCGATTTTTGGGTTTGGGGCCAAAGAAGGTAAGTTTCAGAAATCAAAATACTTTCCTATATTGGCTTCATCATTATTGCTTTCATTTCAAAACGTTAAGCTGATCGATGACTCTTAATTTGGATGGAATAGCAGTTGGAGTGAGTTCATACGGAGCCCCCCTAATGAGACGCTGACTGCACAGTACAGGCTTGAATAGTAAGTGGGAATTTTAAATCTCCGGTTAGGGCCGGAGATTTAAAGGACATAAAACATGATGGTTACAAAGTGCAGCAAGCTTCCGGCGATCACGAATAAATGCCAAATGCCGTGCCAGTGACGAAAGCGTTCATCGAAGACAAAAAATATAATGCCAACGGTATACATAATGCCGCCGGCTACTAACCAAGTAAAACCTTCAGTACCTAAAGCGGAAATTAAAGGGTTGATGGCTACTAAGATAATCCAGCCCATAAGCGCATAAATGACAATGGACAATACTCGTGCTTCGGAGCGCGGTTTGATTTCTTGCAACATGCCAATAACAGCCATGCCCCAGACTGTGCCAAAGAGCGCCCAACCTAGAGGGCCGCGTAGAGTGACGAGGCAAAAGGGTGTGTAACTGCCTGCAATCATCAAGTAAATAGACAGATGATCCATCTTGCGCATGATGAGCTTTGCTCGCCCGCGCACACAGTGGTAAATCGTTGATACACAATATAAAAGCGCTAAGGTGATTCCGTAAATAGCCACACTGACCACTTTATTGGGATTTCCGTCCAAGCTGGCCATTACGACCAGCCAAATAGCCCCAATAAAGGCCAAAATAGCTCCAATCAGGTGGGTCCATGCATTGAAACGTTCACCGTAATACATAGTTGTTTCCTTCCCCTGTCAGCATCTGCTGCATTGCGCAAAGATCTGTAGTTTTAAACGGACTACAAATCATGTAGTCCGTGCTTAAGGGGGTCGGGCATTGTCGGGAGGCTAGTTGGCCTAATGAGTATTTACCCAACCCGACTCTCATTAGAAAACTAGTCTTGTTTCAGAGGCTTTACCAGTCCTTTGCATCAGTTTTGCACTTGACTGAGAGGTAGCGCTCAAATGGTGAGTAAACTCGGCTAAAGTCGCTCAGGAACAGGCACTGGAGCCGGTTCGATGGCATCAATCTCCCGTTGCAGTTCATCCAACAATGAGCCTGGTTCTGGCGCTTCATCCTGCTGCACAGGCTGTTGGCCTTCACGCTCATTCACAATAGTCGTTGCTTGTCCCGTACCCAATAGACGCTGGTCACGGCTTACTCCGGGCATAAAATCACCGGCTAAGCCAATAAGTTGATTATCTTTGCCGAAGACTAGACTGATGCGTTCTTGCTGACGACGTGTGCCGCCCGCTTGGAAACTGTACAGATAATCCCAGCGTTTAGGATGAAAAGTATCGGTCATCAAGGGGCTACCCATGATAAAACGCACCTGACGTTGAGTCATACCGGGGCGTAATTGGTCTACCATATCCTGAGTAATGACATTGCCCTGCTGGATGTCCATTTTGTACACATGGGGAATAGGAATAGCGCAACCTGCCAGCAGATTGAAACAAATAAGACAGGTGAGCAGAAGTTTGGAGTTTTGCATCGGAGAATGACTTCCACTATCTTGGCAGAGCAAATCAGTTGCGGATCATACCGCATCACCGAAGCTGCGAAACAGCAGCAGTAGCGAGAACCGACCATGGTTGAAAATCAAGAACTACGCAAAGCGGGCCTAAAAGTTACTTTGCCACGCATCAAAATCCTGCAAATGCTGGATTCTGCCGGTCATCGGCACATGAGTGCTGAGGACGTATACAAGGCATTAATGGACGCGGGTGAAGACGTGGGTTTAGCTACCGTTTATCGGGTACTGACTCAGTTTGAGGCCGCTGGTTTGGTAGTGCGCCATAACTTCGACAACGGTCATGCCGTCTTTGAACTGGCGGACAACGGTCATCACGATCATATGGTATGCATTGACAGCGGCGAGGTGATTGAGTTCTACGAGCCTGGGATTGAACAGTTGCAGCGCGAGATCGTCAAAAAGCACGGTTTTGAGCTGATTGGCCACAATCTGGTGCTGTATGTGCGTAAGCCGGGAAGTACCCCTTCCTCCTGACATGTGTTTGGGTCAGTCACCGGATTGGCCCACCGCATCCTCCAGTAAGGCTCGGGCGTGGGCGTAGGATTCCTCGGTACGCTGTAGGCCGCTCATCATGCGGGCCAGTTCTTCAACGCGCTGTGTTGAGCTGAGCTCGGAAATCTGTGTGTGCGTCTCTTGACCATTATCTGCCTTATGTACCAGCAGGTGTTGATGGCCGTGGGCAGCTACCTGAGCGGCATGGGTTACACTGAGAACCTGACCCCGATTACCCAGTTGACGCAGTAATTGGCCAATCACGGCGGCGGTTGGGCCTCCGATGCCCACATCCACCTCATCAAAAATTAAGGTTGGAATACCAGAGGTTTGAGCGGTAATTACCTGAATAGCCAAGCTGATACGGGATAATTCTCCCCCTGAGGCCACTTTGGCCAAAGGTCGTACCGGTTGCCCTGGATTGGCGCTGACCAAAAAATTAATCTGCTCCAGACCATGAGGTTGGGGGATTGTTGTCGATTGAGGTTCTAACTCAATCTTAAAACGTCCCTTGGGCATGCCTAAGCCCTGAATCTCGCGGCTGATGATGGCTTCCAATTGTGTGGCGGCTTGGCGGCGTATATGGCTTAAGTGTTCAGCCTGTTGTCTATATTCCTGAGCCAGTTGATCCATGTGCTGCTCTAAATGGCCACAGTGGGCGCTTTCCTCTTGTAACTGCGTTAAGGTGTGATGCAGTTGCTGCTGGTGCTCAAGGAGTGCTTCGGGTTGAATACGGTGCTTGCGCGCCAGTCGATATAGCGTGTTGAGGCGCTGTTCCAGTTGCTGTTGGTGTTGCGGGTCGGAGTTAAAATGATCAATGAAGTGTTGTAATTCGTTGACCGCCTCAGCTACCTGAATTTGAGCGCTGGAAAGTAGCTGAATAGCCTCTTCTAATGCTTTAGGTCGGCTGTTGCAGCCGGTGAGTCGGTTTAGACTGCTGTTAAGCGCCGCTTGTATGGTGCCCGATTTACCTTCGCTACACAGATCCAACACATAGCGACAGTTGCTCAGTAAAGCCTCAGCTTCGGCCAATTGTCGATGTTCTTGTTCTAGTTGTGGGACTTCATTTTCGACTAAGCCCAACTGTTCAAGCTCTTCATGCTGATACTCAAGCAGCTCTTGCTGAGCTTGGCGTTGTGCCTGTTGCTGCTGATGCTGTTCCAGAGCCCGCCGAGTTTGGCTCCAGTGTTGTGCCAACTGCTGAACCTGTTGCGCCAGAGATTGCGCCTGTGCGTATTCATCCAGCAGACGGCGATGGGTTTCGGCGCGTAATAGGGATTGATGTTCGTGCTGGCTGTGAATATCAACCAGATAAGCGCCTAGGGTTTTTAAGTCATTTAGGCTGCATAAACTGCCATTGATGTAGGCGCGTGAGCGTCCTTCCGTCGTCACGATGCGCCGCAGTAGGCATACATCCTCTTGATCCAAATCGCGCTCTTGCAGCCATTGACGGGCTTCGGGTAAGTCATCCAAAGAAAAGTGCGCCAAAATTTCAGCCCGCTCTGCACCGGGGCGTACCGCGCTGCTGTCGGCGCGATCTCCCAAGGCTAAGCCTAGAGCATCCACCATAATGGATTTACCGGCTCCGGTTTCGCCTGTAATCACCGTCATTCCGGGGCGCAGATCTAAATCCAGGTGTTCAATAGTGGCGTAATGGCGAATAACGAGCTGAACCAGCATAGTGGGCTATTCCTTTGGCAACGACCGCCCGTTATCTGGGCTGAGTGGGCAGGGCATTAGAGCAGTATTTTGCTGAGTTTTTGTAGTAGTGCTCGTTTTAACGCTAAGCCCTTGAAGCCTGCATTTATGTCCCCATATTGGGCGGCAAGCAAAACGATGTAAGCACCAGACAGACAGGAGGAAGGCATGGCTGACGAGCACAATCAAGATCAGCAAAATCTTGAGGCAAATGAAAGCAAAACCGCTGAAGCTGGTGAAGACTTAAGCAGTCGCATTCACACCCTCGAAGAGCAACTCGCGGCGGCACAGGATCAAAACTTGCGCATGGCGGCTGAGGTACAAAACATTCGCCGTCGCGCAGAGCAGGACGTAGAAAAGGCCCACAAATTCGCTTTAGAGCGTTTTGCGGGAGATTTGTTGGCCATTGTAGACAGCTTGGAGCGTGGCTTAGAGCTGTCTAGCCCGAATGACGAAGCAGTGAAGCCTATCCGTGAGGGTATGGAGCTGACCTTTAAGCTGTTCTTGGACACCCTAGCACGTCACCAACTGACTGCTATTGATCCGGTGGGTGAGCCCTTTAACCCAGAGCATCATCAAGCGATGGCGATGGAAGAGAGCGCCCATGCTGAGCCCAACAGCGTGCTCAAAGTATTCCAAAAGGGCTATTTGCTGAATGGTCGTTTACTGCGCCCCGCGATGGTGGTGGTCAGTAAAGCACCTCAGGCACACACTTCAGTTGATGAGCAAGCTTGAAATCCAGCGACTGATCCCTATTTAAGAGTCAAGCAGTTTTGCGTGAAGTGCCCTAGGTAAAGACCAAGCGGCGCAGAATGAATAGAGAATTTGGAGAGATACACATGGGCAAAATTATCGGCATCGACCTCGGCACCACTAACTCCTGCGTCGCCATTCTGGAAAATGGCAACGTCAAGGTGATTGAGAATGCTGAGGGCGCGCGTACTACCCCATCCATCATCGCCTACACCAACGATGGTGAAACTCTGGTAGGCCAGTCCGCTAAGCGCCAAGCGGTCACTAACCCGCAAAATACTCTGTACGCGGTGAAGCGTCTGATCGGCCGTCGCTTTGCTGAAGAAGTCGTTCAGAAAGACATCAAGCTGGTGCCTTACACCATCACTAAAGCCGACAACGGCGATGCCTGGGTGGAAGTCAAAGGCCAAAAAATGGCCCCACCACAAATCTCCGCCGAAGTGCTGAAAAAGATGAAGAAAACCGCTGAGGATTACCTCGGCGAGCCCGTAACTGAAGCGGTGATCACCGTTCCAGCTTACTTTAACGACAGCCAGCGCCAAGCGACTAAAGATGCCGGTCGTATCGCCGGTCTGGAAGTGAAGCGGATCATCAACGAACCGACCGCTGCCGCTCTGGCCTACGGTATGGACAAAGCCAAAGGCGACCACACCGTCATCGTCTATGACTTGGGTGGTGGTACCTTCGACGTTTCCGTGATCGAGATTGCTGAAGTCGATGGCGAGCATCAGTTTGAAGTACTGGCCACCAACGGTGATACCTTCCTCGGTGGTGAAGACTTCGACATCAAGCTGATCGACTATCTGGCGGATGAATTCAAGAAAGAAAGTGGCATCGACCTGAAAGGCGACCCACTGGCCATGCAGCGCCTGAAAGAAGCCGCTGAAAAGGCCAAGATCGAGCTGTCCTCCAGCCAGCAAACCGACGTGAACCTGCCCTACATCACCGCTGATGCCACAGGCCCGAAACACCTGAACGTCAAAATCTCCCGCGCCAAGCTGGAAGCGCTGGTGGAAGAGCTGGTTGAGCGCACCATCGAGCCCTGCCGTATCGCGCTGAAAGACGCCGGTATTGACCCGTCCAAAATCGACGAAGTGATTCTGGTCGGTGGTCAAACCCGTATGCCGCTGGTACAGCAAAAAGTGGCCAGCTTCTTCGGTAAAGAAGCGCGTAAAGACGTTAACCCGGACGAAGCTGTAGCCATCGGTGCGGCCATTCAAGGTGCGGTACTGGCCGGCGACGTCAAAGACGTTCTGCTGCTGGACGTTTCTCCGCTGACGCTGGGCATTGAAACTCTGGGCGGCGTGATGACCGCGCTGATCGAGAAGAACACCACGATTCCGACCAAAAAGTCGCAAGTGTTCTCCACCGCAGACGACAACCAAAACGCCGTGACCATTCACGTGCTGCAAGGTGAGCGTAAGCAAGCGACTCAGAACAAGTCACTGGGCCGTTTCGATCTGGCGGACATTCCTCCAGCGCCTCGCGGTGTACCGCAAATTGAAGTCACCTTCGACATCGATGCCAACGGTATTTTGAACGTGTCCGCTAAGGACAAAGCCACCGGCAAACAGCAGTCCATCGTCATCAAGGCCAACTCCGGTCTGTCGGAAGACGAAATCCAACAAATGGTGCGTGATGCCGAGGCCAATGCCGAGGAAGATCGCAAGTTTGAGGAGCTGGCCACCGCGCGCAACCAAGGCGATCAACTGGTACACGCTACCCGTAAGATGATCACTGAAGCCGGTGATAAAGCCACGGCTGACGAAAAAGTAGCCATCGAGAAAGCCATTGCTGATCTGGAAGCTGCGGTTAAAGGCGACGACAAAGCCCAGATCGATGCCAAGGTAGAAGCGCTCTCCGCTGCAACCGCACCACTGGCGCAGAAAATGTATGCTGAGCAACCTCAGAGTGCTGAAGGCGGTTGCGGTACCGAAGGTTGTGGTGATGGCAAATGCAACGACAAAGATGACGTGGTCGATGCTGAGTTCGAAGAAGTGAAGGACAGCAAAAAAGGCCAGAAATAAGCAGCTAACTGCTTATGCTCCAGCCCATAACCTTTATGGGCTGATTGCTGCGCGGGGGCTTGCTCCCGCGTTGGCACGTCTGGAGCCCATACAGGCGATGAAGTGTCATGGGGGGAGCCAAAGGCTTCGCGGGTAGGCCTCAGACTCGCGTACACTCCCGCCCGATACCGATGAGGATTTGGAACAGCTATGGCTAAGCGTGATTATTACGAGGTTTTGGGGGTTGCAAAGGGGGCCGATGAGGCCGAGCTGAAAAAAGCGTACCGTCGCCTCGCCATGAAATATCATCCTGACCGCAATCCCGACGACAAGGAAGCGGAGGAAAAATTTAAAGAGGCCAACGAAGCCTACGAGATTCTCTCGGATGCCAAAAAGCGCGCCGCGTATGATCAATATGGCCACGCCGGTGTCGATCCCAGTATGGGCGGCGGGCCTGGAGCCGGCAATGCCAACTTCTCCGACATCTTTGGCGATGTGTTCAGCGACTTTTTTGGTAGCGGTGGGCGTGGTGGCCGGGGTGGTGCCCAGCGTGGCAGTGATCTGCGTTATACCTTAGAGCTGGATTTAGAAGAAGCTGTGCGGGGTACAACGGTTAATATTCGTGTTCCAACGCTGGTTTCTTGCAGTGTGTGTGAGGGTACAGGCGCTAAGAAAGGCTCCAGCGCTATTACCTGTCCAACCTGTAACGGTATTGGGCAAGTGCGCATGCAACAGGGGTTTTTCTCGGTACAGCAAACCTGTCCTCGTTGTCACGGTAGCGGAAAAATCATCCCCGACCCTTGCCCAGCTTGTAAGGGTCGTGGCCGCGTGGAAGAGCAAAAGACTTTATCGGTCAAAATTCCAGCCGGTGTAGACAACGGAGATCGCATTCGCTTAGCCGGTGAAGGAGAGGCAGGAGCTCTAGGTGGGCCGGCTGGAGACCTTTATGTCGTGGTTACGATACGCGAGCATCCTATCTTCCAACGCGATGGACGGGATTTGTACTGCGAGGTTCCCATCAGCTTTGTGGATGCAGCCCTTGGAGGCGAATTAGAAGTACCCACCTTAGATGGCCGTGTGAAGCTTAAAATTCCTGAAGGTAGCCAGAGCGGTAAAATGTTCCGCCTGCGGGGTAAGGGTGTAACTTCCGTGCGTGGGGGTGGCCCTGGGGATTTGATGTGCCGCATTATGGTGGAAACACCGGTTAACTTGCGTCCTGAGCAGCGCAAGTTGCTGGAAGAGTTCCGCGATACCCTGCAACAAGACAGCTCGCACTCCCCTAAAGCCAGCGGTTGGTTTGAGGGCGTAAAGCGTTTTTTCGAAGGTTTGTAAGCCCAGTGAAAAAACCCTAAAAGGTTCAACATTCGGCTAAAGCTGAGGTTAATAGATGCAATCCATTGCTGTAGTGGGCGCTGCAGGGCGCATGGGGCGGGCGTTAATTCAAGCCCTGACACAGGCCGAAGGAGCTCGTCTTGGCGCGGCTATTGATCGTCCAGAAAGCAGTTTAATCGGCAGCGATGCAGGCGAATTGGCAGCTTTGGGACGCTTAAATGTACCTGTGAGCAGCGACCTAGGCGCAGCTTTAGGGCAGGTTTCGGCACTGATCGATTTCACCCATCCCAGTTGCACCCTGATCAATCTGGAGCTGTGCCGCCAGGCTAAAGTGCCGATGGTCATTGGCACCACAGGTTTTACCCCCGCCGAAAAGCAAAAGCTGCTAGATGCGGCCAAGGAAATCCCCATTGTCTTTGCCGCCAACTTCAGTGTGGGTGTCAACCTGTGCCTGAAGCTGTTGGATACGGCCGCCCGTGTCTTGGGTGATGACGTAGACATCGAGATCATTGAGGCCCACCACCGCCATAAAGTAGATGCCCCCTCAGGGACGGCTTTGCGTATGGGCGAAGTAGTGGCTAATGCCTTAGGACGTGATCTGGAAAAGGTTGCAGTCTATGGTCGTGAGGGCCAAACCGGAGCCCGCGCCCGTGAAACCATTGGTTTTGCCACCGTGCGGGCCGGCGATGTGGTGGGGGATCATACGGTGCTTTTTGCCGCAGAAGGCGAGCGCGTCGAAATCACCCATAAAGCCTCCAGTCGTTTGACCTTTGCCAAGGGTGCGGTACGTGCCGCTCTGTGGCTTCAGGACAAACCGGCGGGACTCTACGATATGCAGGATGTGTTGGGTTTAAAATAAGCCCATTAAAACTGCGTGAGACCTCCAAGGGTCGGCTGGCGATTTACAGCACTTTTCTGTATATTGTCTGCTTTAGTGTGTCCACTAAAAGTAACGCAGACATGGCTTTAATTTCTAAAAAGCGGGGTGACCTTCATACGTCATCCCGTTTTTTTACACCCTGCGTTTGCTCCAGCCTTTGATCTACGGGAGGTCTCTTGACTAAGCCAGCCATTCTCGCTCTTGCTGATGGCAGTATTTTTCGCGGTGAATCCATTGGTGCCGAGGGTCAGGCCATCGGCGAAGTGGTGTTCAACACCGCCATGACCGGCTATCAGGAAATTCTCACCGATCCGTCCTACAGCCAGCAGATCGTGACCCTGACCTATCCGCATATTGGTAATACCGGAACCACGCCGGAAGATGCGGAGTCCGCCCAAGTATGGGCTGCCGGTCTGATTATTCGCGACCTGCCGTTGTTGGCCAGTAGCTGGCGTAACCGCCAAAGCTTGCCAGAATACCTGCAACAGCATGGCACGGTCGCCATTGCCGGTATTGATACCCGTCGCCTGACCCGCATTTTGCGTGAGAAAGGCTCCCAAAATGGGTGCATTCTGGCCGGTGACAACATCACAGACGAGCAGGCATTGGCGTTGGCTCGCAGCTTCCCCGGCCTTAAAGGCATGGATCTGGCTAAAGAAGTCACCACGGCTAAGGCCTACGAGTGGCGCTCCAGTGTGTGGGATCTGGCTACCGATGCCCATGCAGAAATTCCCGCCTCTGAGTTGCCCTACCATGTAGTGGCTTACGACTATGGCGTGAAGTGGAATATCCTGCGCATGCTGGTGGCTCGCGGTTGCCGTTTGACCGTAGTCCCTGCGCAAACGCCTGCCAGTGAAGTCTTGGCCCTAAACCCAGATGGTGTCTTCTTGTCCAACGGCCCCGGCGATCCCGAGCCTTGTGATTACGCCATCGCCGCGATTAAAGAAATCCTGACTACCGACATCCCCGTGTTCGGCATCTGTTTAGGCCATCAGCTGCTGGCACTGGCCTCCGGTGCTAAAACGATGAAGATGGGACACGGTCATCACGGTGCCAACCATCCGGTGCAGGATTTGGACAGCGGTGTGGTGATGATCACCAGCCAGAACCATGGTTTTGCGGTGGATGAGTCCAGTCTTCCGGCCAATCTGCGTGCGACCCACAAATCCCTGTTCGATGGCACCTTGCAAGGTATTGAGCGTACTGACAAATCGGCGTTCAGCTTCCAAGGTCACCCCGAAGCCAGCCCCGGCCCCCATGATGTGGCCCCGCTGTTTGACCGCTTCGTCGATGCCATGGCCCAGCGCCGCTAAGTCCACTGCCGAGCACAGATTTCGAGAGACTCATGCCAAAACGTACAGACATTAAAAGCATCCTGATCCTTGGCGCTGGCCCCATTGTCATCGGTCAGGCATGCGAGTTTGACTACTCCGGCGCTCAAGCGTGCAAGGCGCTGCGCGAAGAAGGCTACCGCGTCATTCTGGTGAACTCTAACCCAGCCACCATCATGACTGATCCGACCATGGCCGATGCCACCTACATCGAGCCGGTAAAATGGCAGACTGTTGCCAAAATCATCGAAAAAGAACGTCCTGATGCTCTGCTGCCCACCATGGGCGGACAAACGGCGCTCAACTGCGCTTTGGCGTTGGAAAAGCACGGCGTATTGGAAAAGTTCGGCGTCGAGATGATCGGTGCCAATGCCGATACCATCGACAAAGCTGAAGACCGTTCCCGCTTCGATAAGGCCATGCGTACCATCGGTCTGGAGTGCCCACGCTCCGGTATCGCGCACACCATGGAAGAAGCTTACGGTGTACTGGATAAAGTTGGCTTTCCCTGCATTATCCGTCCGTCCTTCACCATGGGCGGCACGGGTGGCGGTATTGCCTACAATCGGGAAGAGTTCGAGGAAATCTGCAACCGTGGCCTCGATCTGTCGCCCACCAATGAGCTTTTGATCGACGAATCTTTGATCGGTTGGAAAGAGTACGAGATGGAGGTGGTCCGCGATAAAAAGGACAACTGCATCATCGTTTGCGCCATCGAAAACTTTGACCCGATGGGCGTGCATACCGGTGACTCCATCACCGTAGCTCCAGCGCAAACCCTGACCGACAAGGAATACCAAATCATGCGCAACGCCTCCTTGGCGGTGCTGCGTGAGATTGGGGTAGAAACCGGCGGCTCCAACGTTCAGTTTGGCATTAACCCTGACGATGGCCGTATGGTGGTGATCGAGATGAACCCACGGGTGTCTCGCTCTTCCGCACTGGCCTCGAAAGCTACGGGTTTCCCCATCGCCAAGGTAGCAGCCAAGTTGGCGGTAGGTTACACCCTGGACGAGCTGTCCAATGACATCACAGGTGGTCGCACCCCAGCCTCCTTTGAGCCGGCTATCGACTACGTGGTCACTAAAATTCCGCGTTTTGCCTTTGAAAAATTCCCCAAAGCCGATGCGCGCTTGACCACCCAGATGAAGTCTGTGGGTGAAGTGATGGCTATTGGCCGTACCTTCCAAGAGTCGGTGCAAAAAGCCCTGCGCGGTTTGGAAGTCGGAGCTAGCGGTTTTGATCCTAAAATCAGCCCCGATGAACTGGAAGCCGAAAGCCGTCTGCGCCGCGAGCTGACCGTTCCCGGTGCGGAGCGCATTTGGTTTGTGGCTGATGCCTTCCGCATGAACAAAAGTGTCGAGGAAGTCTTTGGTCTGACCAAAATCGATCCTTGGTTCCTGATTCAAATCGAAGATTTGATCAAGGAAGAAGAGGCGATCAAGACCATTGGCCTGTCCAGCATCGACGAAAGCCTGATGCGTCGTTTGAAGCGCAAAGGCTTCTCCGATGCGCGTCTGGCTAAGCTGCTCGGTGTGACAGAGAAAAATCTGCGCAGCCACCGCTACAAGCTCAAAGTGCTGCCGGTGTATAAGCGTGTGGACACCTGCGCCGCTGAGTTCGCCAGCGATACCGCCTACATGTACTCCACCTACGAGGAAGAGTGCGAGGCCAATCCGTCCAGCCGCGACAAGATTATGATTCTCGGCGGTGGCCCGAACCGTATTGGCCAAGGCATCGAGTTTGATTACTGCTGTGTGCATGCGGCGCTAGCGATGCGTGAAGACGGGTACGAGACCATCATGGTCAACTGCAACCCCGAAACCGTGTCCACCGACTACGACACCTCCGACCGTCTGTACTTCGAGCCGGTGACTCTGGAAGACGTACTGGAAATCGTGCGCGTTGAGCAGCCCAAAGGCGTGATCGTGCAGTTTGGCGGTCAGACGCCGCTGAAGATTTGCCGTGCTTTGGAAGAGGCGGGTGTGCCCATCATTGGTACCAGCCCGGATGCCATTGACCGTGCTGAAGACCGTGAACGCTTCCAGCAAATGGTGCAGCGTTTAGGTCTGCGTCAACCGGCCAACGCCACCGCCCGCAGCGAAGACGAAGCCATTGCCGCCTCCAAAGCCATTGGCTATCCGCTGGTGGTGCGTCCTTCCTATGTGTTGGGTGGTCGCGCGATGGAGATCGTGTACGAAGAGGAAGAGCTGAAGCGCTACATGCGTGAAGCGGTTCAGGTCTCCAACGACAGCCCTGTGCTGCTGGATCACTTCCTCAACTGCGCTATTGAAGTGGACATTGACGCAGTGAGCGACGGTCATGAGGTCGTGATCGGTGCCATCATGCAACACATTGAGCAAGCCGGTGTGCACTCCGGTGACTCTGCCTGCTCGCTGCCCCCTTATTCCTTGCCTGCGCCAATCCAAAACGAGATTCGCGAGCAAGTGAAGAAAATGGCGCTGGAATTAGGCGTTGTCGGCCTGATGAACGTGCAAATGGCGGTGCAGGGTGAAGACATTTATGTCATCGAAGTTAACCCACGCGCCTCGCGTACCGTGCCTTTCGTCTCCAAGTGCATTGGCGAGTCTTTGGCTAAAGTAGCTGCCCGTGTGATGGCGGGTAAAACCTTGGCCGAAGTAGACTTCACCACCGAGGTGATTCCACCCTACTTCAGCGTCAAAGAAGCAGTATTCCCCTTCGCCAAATTCCCCGGCGTTGACCCCATCCTTGGCCCAGAGATGAAGTCTACGGGTGAAGTTATGGGTGTGGGTGATGGTTTTGCCGAAGCCTACGCCAAAGCCCAACTGGGTGCGGGTGAGGTGCTGCCGAGCAGTGGTTGTGCCTTTATCAGCGTGCGCGAAGACGATCGGCCTATGGTAGCTGATGTGGCACGCAGCCTGATTGAGTTAGGCTTTGATGTGGTGGCTACCAGTGGCACAGCCCGCGAAATTGAGGCCGCAGGCTTGAGTGTGCGTCGGGTGAACAAGGTGACTGAAGGCCGTCCGCACATTGTGGATATGATCAAAAATGACGAAATTACCCTGATCATCAATACCACGGAAGGTCGTCAATCCATTGCCGATTCCTACTCAATTCGCCGCAATGCCTTGCAGCATAAGGTGTATTGTACTACGACTCTGGCCGGTGCTCAGGCCATCTGTGAGGCCTTAAAGTTTGGCTCAGAGAAAACCGTTCGTCGCTTGCAGGATTTGCATGCAGGAGTTAAGCATCTATGACCAAGTTTCCCATGACCATTCAGGGGGCTAAAGCGCTAGAGGATGAGCTAAAGCACCTAAAAAGCGTATTGCGCCCGCAGATCACCCAAGCTATCGCCGAGGCGCGTGAGCTAGGAGATTTGAAGGAAAACGCTGAGTACCATGCTGCCCGTGAGCAACAGGGCATGGTAGAGGCACGTATCCGCGATATTGAAGGTCGTTTGCAGAACGCTCAGGTCATTGATATTGCTAATATTCCCCATAGCGGTAAGGTGATTTTTGGGGTAACGGTGGAGATTATTAACACCGAAACTGAAGAAAGCCTAACCTACCAAATCGTGGGCGATGATGAGGCGGACATTAAGCAGGGTAAGCTGTCAGTGAGCTCTCCCATTGCCCGTGCTTTGGTGGGTAAGGAAGAGGGTGATGTGGTGATCGTTAAAACGCCCAGCGGTGTCGTAGAGTACGAGATCGTTGAGGTTCGTCACCTGTAAGCGGATTAGGCCTGCCTATTAGGCAGGCCTATCAGTTAGCGATGTAGATTGGATAAGGCTTTGTTGGGGTTTGGGTTTTTGCGATACACCAACGCAATTTTGCCAATCACTTGCACTAATTCGCAGCGGGCTTGTTGGCACAGCTCGTCCATCAAGCTGCGCCGATCGTCGCGTTCAGTTTGGCGAAACTGTACTTTAATCAGCTCGTGATCGTTCAGAGCGCGCTCAAGCTCTGCCAATACGCCTTCGCTTAAGCCATTATCAGCCACAATAAGCACAGGCTTGAGGTGGTGACCGATGGCCTTGTAGGTTTTCTTTTGCTCGTTAGAGAGCGGCATAATCAGACCTTTGCGTCTTAACTTGAATAAACAGCGGCTAGTGTAACTGACCCTTAGAAAGCCGCACAGATTGAGGTGGCCGTTTTGGCACGTTCTAAAACCAGTCAGCGCTGGCTGAAAGAGCATTTTGACGACCCCTATGTGAAGATGGCCCAAAAAGATGGCTATCGTTCACGGGCCAGTTACAAACTGTTGGAGCTTCAGGAAAAAGACCACCTGCTGCGCCCCGGTATGACCGTAGTAGATCTGGGGGCCGCTCCGGGTGGTTGGTCGCAGGTAGCCAGCCGTGTGCTGGGAGATAAGGGGCGTTTGATTGCCTCGGATATTTTGTCGATGGATGCCATCCCGGATGTGACCTTTATTCAAGGCGATTTCACCGAGCAAAGGGTCTTTGACGAGATTCTGCGGGCCATTGACGGTCATCCCGTAGACCTTGTGATTTCCGATATGGCCCCCAATATGAGCGGGGTGCGTTCGGCCGATCAACCTAAAGCCATGTATCTATGTGAGTTGGCTTTGGATTTGGCTACCCGAGTGCTTAGGCCCGGCGGGGATTTTCTGATTAAAATCTTTCAGGGAGAAGGTTTTGATGACTACCTGCGCCAAGTCAGGGATGGTTTTGAGCGGGTGCAGATGCGTAAACCCGAATCTTCGCGGGATCGCTCTCGGGAGCAGTATTTGTTAGCCCGTAGTTTTCGGGGACTTTAGGTGGCCTATTAAGATCAAGAAACCGCTGGTTGGCTCTAAGTGACCTTGCAGCCAGAAACAATGTCTGATAGATGAATACTCATAAAGCGTTACAGAGCTTATATGACCCCTCCATCGGGTTGTGTAGTAAGTTTGCCAAGTAAACCGGCTGTTTGCAGTTTTGGGCTTTGTAGGCCGGAAACTGTCCTAGAGGGTAGCTAATTGAACGATATGCTGAAGAATCTCATTCTGTGGCTCATCATCGCGGCGGTATTAGTCACGGTGATGAATAATTTCTCCAATCCGATGGAGCCACGCACACTTAATTATTCGGAATTTATTGAGCAAGTTAAGTCCGGCAAGGTTGAGCGAGTCACGGTAGATGGTTTCATCATTACCGGTGTGCGCTCAGACGGCGAGCAATTTAAAACCATTCGCCCTGCGATTCAGGATTCTGGTTTGATCGGTGATCTGATCAACAATAAAGTTCAGATCGAAGGTAAGCAACCCGAACAGCAGAGCATCTGGACGCAGCTCTTAGTAGCTAGTTTCCCGATTTTAGTGATCATCGCGGTCTTCATGCTGTTTATGCGCCAGATGCAAGGCGGTATGGGCGGCAAAGGTGGGCCGATGAGCTTTGGTAAAAGCAAGGCGCGTCTGCTCTCTGAAGATCAGGTCAAAACTACTTTTGCTGACGTTGCCGGCTGCGATGAGGCTAAAGAGGAAGTCAGCGAGCTGGTAGAGTTTTTGCGCGATCCGGGCAAATTCCAGCGTTTGGGTGGCCGTATTCCGCGCGGTGTGCTGATGGTTGGCCCACCCGGTACCGGTAAAACCTTGCTGGCCAAAGCCATTGCCGGTGAAGCCAAGGTGCCATTTTTCACCATCTCCGGTTCAGATTTCGTAGAAATGTTCGTCGGCGTGGGTGCTTCCCGCGTACGCGATATGTTCGACCAAGCCAAAAAACACGCACCTTGCATCATCTTTATCGACGAAATTGATGCGGTAGGCCGTCATCGAGGTGCAGGTTTAGGCGGTGGTCACGATGAGCGTGAGCAAACCCTGAACCAGTTGTTGGTGGAAATGGATGGTTTTGAAATGAACGATGGCATCATCGTCATTGCGGCCACCAACCGCCCCGATGTGTTAGACCCTGCACTCTTGCGTCCTGGTCGTTTTGACCGCCAAGTAGTAGTGGGCTTGCCAGATATTCGCGGTCGCGAACAAATTCTTAAAGTACACATGCGTAAAGTACCCTTGGGTGAAGACGTTGATCCCTCAGTAATTGCGCGGGGTACGCCCGGTTTTTCGGGGGCAGATTTAGCCAACTTGGTTAACGAAGCTTCCCTATTTTCTGCACGGGCTAACAAGCGCGTGGTAGAAATGCATGAATTTGAGTTGGCTAAAGACAAGATCATGATGGGCGCTGAGCGCAAATCTATGGTGATGTCGGAGAAAGAAAAGCGTAACACCGCTTACCACGAAGCAGGCCACGCAATTGTGGGGCGTTTAGTGCCTGAGCATGATCCTGTATATAAGGTGTCGATTATTCCGCGTGGTCGTGCTTTGGGTGTCACCATGTTCCTGCCCGAAGAGGATCGTTACAGTCTGTCTAAGCGCGCACTGACCAGCCAAATTTGTTCTCTGTTTGGTGGCCGTGTAGCCGAAGAAATGACCCTTGGCTTTGATGGTGTGACCACCGGGGCCTCCAACGACATCATGCGCGCTACCCAAATCGCCCGTAACATGGTGACTAAGTGGGGTCTGTCGGAAAAGCTTGGCCCGCAAATGTATGCGGAAGAAGAGGGTGAAGTATTCTTGGGGCGCTCCAGTGCCAGTCAACACGCTAACCTGTCAGCAGAAACCTCCAAGCTAATCGACCAAGAGGTGCGTGGCATTATCGACTACTGCTATGGCACGGCTAAAACCCTGTTGACCGAGCACCGTGACAAGCTGGATATGATGGCCGATGCTTTGATGATGTACGAAACCATTGATGCCGAGCAAATCGACGACATCATGGCGGGCCGAGCTCCGCGTGAGCCGAAAGATTGGCAAGGCGGTGGTAAGGGTGCTTCAGGAACCCCTAATGTGTCGATTGATCGCCCTGAGGTTCCGCCGATTGGTGGGCCAGCCAGCAATCATTAATAACGCATGATTAGACCTTCAACGTACACCCGGCTCCAATGTGGCAGCCGGGTTCTTGATCTTTCAGTGCCCAAAGTGATGGGGATTCTGAACGTAACCCCAGACTCTTTTTCTGATGGTGGACGTTTCAATCAATTAGATACTGCGCTGTGCCATGCGGAGGCTATGCTGGTGGCTGGAGCTGAGTTGATTGATGTGGGTGGTGAGTCAACTCGTCCGGGGGCAGCCGTAGTGAGCGAGGAGGAGGAGCTCAATCGAGTTCTTCCAGTGGTTGAAGCCATTGCTCAGCGGTTGGACGTGATTATTTCTGTGGATACTTCCACACCTGCAGTGATGCGGGAGAGTGCTCGTTTGGGGGCCGGATTAATTAATGACGTTCGGGCATTACAGCGCGAAGGGGCATTGGCTGCTGCCGCTGCTACAGGACTGCCCGTTTGTTTAATGCATATGCAGGGGGATCCCGCCCAGATGCAACAAGCGCCTCAGTATGACAACATACTGCAAGAGGTGCAGCAGTTCTTGAGTGATCGTCGCCAAGCCTGCTTAGAAGTGGGGATCAGCGCGCACAATATTCTGTTTGATCCCGGTTTTGGTTTTGGTAAGACCCTGACCCATAACTTAGTGCTGTTTAAAGGCTTGGGGTTGCTACACCAATTAGGCCAGCCTTTATTGGTGGGAGTATCGCGTAAAACTATGATTGGCCAAGTGTTAAACAAAGCACCCACTGAGCGGTTAGCGGGCAGTATTGCTTTGGCTACCTTGGCGGCTCAGCAAGGAGCGCACATCATCCGAGTGCATGATGTAGCTGAAACTTGGGATGCGGTTCGGATGGTTGCTGCCGTTCAATCGGCACAATAAACGAGTGAGAGTGTTCATGAGCAGAAAGTACTTTGGAACCGACGGCATTCGAGGGCTTGTAGGGCAACCACCCATTACTCCAGATTTTGTACTCAAGCTGGGGTGGGCTGTAGGGCGTGCCTTTCGTGGTCAGGGTCAAACCCGCATCTTGGTAGGCAAAGATACCCGGATCTCCGGCTATATGTTTGAGTCTGCTCTACAGGCGGGATTGTCTGCTGCCGGGGCTAATGTGATGCTGCTCGGGCCTATGCCTACACCCGCAGTAGCCTATTTGGTGCGAACCTTTCACGCTGATGCCGGTATTGTGATTAGCGCTTCCCATAACCCGCACTATGACAACGGACTTAAGTTTTTCTCTGGACGCGGTACCAAACTACCGGATGAGGTCGAGCTGAAAATCGAGCAGCTCATCGACACACCGATGAGCGTGGTTGACTCTGCTCATTTGGGAAAAGCTTCCCGTATTAACGATGCGGCTGGGCGCTACATTGAGTTTTGTAAAAGCAGTGTACCTACCAGCACCAATTTATCGGGCTTAAAGGTAGTTCTGGATTGTGCCCATGGCGCGACCTATAAAGTAGCGCCTAACGTATTCCGTGAGCTGGGGGCTGAGGTTCTAGCCATTGGCGTGCAACCAGATGGTTTAAACATCAATGCCCAAGTAGGCTCAACCCATGTACAGCAGGTGCAAAAAACTGTTGTGGAGCACGGTGCCCATTTAGGCATTGCTTTTGATGGCGATGGTGACCGAGTGATGATGGTCGATCATACGGGAGCAATAGTCGATGGTGACGAGCTGCTCTACATCATTGCTGCTGATTTACAAGAGCGTGGCCTGCTTACCGGAGGGGTTGTAGGAACTCTGATGAGCAATTTAGGGTTGGAGTTGGCCTTAAGTCATCGGGATATTCCCTTTACCCGTGCTAAGGTGGGTGATCGCTACGTAATGGCCGAAATGTTAGAGCGTGGGTGGTTACTGGGTGGAGAGAACTCGGGACATATTGTGTGCGCTCAA
This sequence comes from Azomonas agilis, assembly GCF_007830255.1. Lineage (GTDB taxonomy): Bacteria > Pseudomonadota > Gammaproteobacteria > Pseudomonadales > Pseudomonadaceae > Azomonas > Azomonas agilis. The sequence continues at coordinate 331,133 of NZ_VLKG01000001.1, read as the reverse complement.
CATGCCACAACCGGGGATGGAATTATTGCAGCCTTGCAGGTTGTGCGTGCCTTGCGTAGAACCCAACTGAGCTTGGCTCAAGCACGGCAAGCGGTGAAAAAATGCCCGCAAGTGCTGATCAATGTGCGTTTTAAAGGTGGAGACCCCATTAATCATCCTGATGTACAGGCGGCTTGTCAGCGTATTACCGACAGTATGGCAGGAGAAGGGCGTGTTTTACTGCGTAAATCAGGAACTGAGCCACTAGTGCGTGTAATGGTTGAAGGGATTGACCCTGCGTTAGTTCAGACACATGCAGAAAATTTAGCTCAGTTAGTCGCGAAGGTTAGTGCGTGAGAGCTCTTGTCAGTGGCTCAAACTGAAGGTAAACTTCGCGCCCACTTACGACAGATGAAGGCTGAGCATGCGTCGTCCCTTGGTAGCTGGTAACTGGAAAATGAACGGTACCCGTGCCAGTGTGGCTGAGCTTGTGAGTGGCCTACGTAAACAGTCATTGCCTGAGCAAGTTGATGTAGTGGTATTTCCTGGCTTTTTGCATGCTGATCAGGTTTTGACAAGTATTCGTAGCTTAGATTTATCCGTGGGTGTTGGTGTGCAAGATTGCTCACCAGATCCTGACTGTGGCGCACGGACAGGCGAGATTTCAGCACACCAAATAGCAGATTTAGGGTGTGCTTGGGTGCTGGTTGGGCACTCTGAGCGCCGTACATTCTGGAGTGAGTCAGACGAAGTACTCACTCAAAAGTGTCGAGCTGCTCAGCAAGCTGGGTTAAAAATAGTATTTTGTGTTGGGGAAACATTAGAGCAGCGGGAGTCTGGTATAAGCTTGGCTGTAGTAGAGCAGCAGCTTAAAGCCGTTTTGCCCTTGCTTGATGCCCATGAAACTGTGGTTATAGCTTATGAGCCTATATGGGCCATAGGCACTGGATTGACTGCGCAGCCTAACCAAGTGCAGGAAATTCATGCAGGGATACGTGCTTGGCTGGCTCGGTGCTTAGGTGCAGGCTCAGCTACTGTGAAAAACATGCGGATTCTCTACGGTGGCAGTGTGAAAGCGGCTAATGCGTGTGAGTTGTTCGCAATGCCGGATGTAGATGGTGGGTTGATAGGCGGAGCCTCTCTTTCTGCTGATGAGTTTGGTGCTATCTGCCGTGCTGCTGGGAATTAATTGATGTATCAGAGTATAGTGATTGCCGTACATCTGCTAGCTGCTGTTGGCGTAGTGCTTCTAGTGCTTCTCCAACAAGGAAAGGGAGCTGAAAGTGGGGCTTCTTTCGGTGGTGGAGCTTCTGCAACCGTTTTCGGAAGCCAAGGTTCTGCGACCTTTTTGAGCAAGACAACAGCAGTACTGACAGGGATTTTCTTTTTGACTAGCTTGGGTTTGGCTTATTTTGCCAAGCAGCAAAGTAAGGAACTTTCGGAAGCGGGATTACCTGTTGTTCCGTCTGCATTTGAAGTTCCTGCTAATAAGCCCGTTAAACCGTTGATTGAAGACGTACCTGTTTTAGATCAGAAGCACTCTAAGTCAGAAGTGGTTCCGAGTGTAGAATCTGCTCCTGTTGCTCCTAACTCTGATATTCCTAGTGTTGATAACAAGGATCAAGAAAAGTCTAGTCAGTAACAGTTAAGTTTTGCCGAGGTGGTGGAATTGGTAGACACGCTACCTTGAGGTGGTAGTGGCCACAGGCTGTAGGGGTTCGAGTCCCCTCCTCGGTACCATACATAGTATCCCGACTTGCCCTAAGTTCACCTAGGCTAGACGGGAGAGCAGAGAAACCGGCCATAGCGCCGGTTTTTTTGTGCCTGAGTTAATCTCGGTCTACCTAGATACACCCGTGTTTTAGGGGTATGTTTAGAGGTATCTCGGTTCGATTTGTCAGCGTACCCCTACCTATGGCTCGCACTGTCACCCCTTTGAGTGATACGAAATGCGAGGTCGCCAAGCTTCGTGTACAAGCTGTTTGATGGGCAGAGGCCATTCCTACTGATCAAGACCACGGGCACGAAAACTGAGCGTGCCCCGTTGAAGGAATGTGGTTCTTTGAAAACAACTACCCTAATTAAGCATTGGGCTCAGAGTTTAACGGAGGGCTAGAGACCACCTGATTTCGGCCATTTCGCTTAGCCGTGTATAAGGCCTGATCTGCTAAGGTCAGGGTTTGCTCAGGAGAGTAAGGGCTGGCAGAGGTGTAGCTGGCCACCCCAAGGGAAATCGACAAAGGCTGGTCTGGAATGGGCCTATGTCTTTCTACCTCATGGCGTAAGTGCTCGGCTACTATACAGGCGTCAGATAAACTGGTTTGGGGTAGTAGCATTAAGAACTCCTCGCCACCCATGCGGCAGAGAATATCTTTCCCCTTGGCTTGCTCGCGCATCACCTGAGCTATGGTTTGGATGACCCTGTCGCCTTGGAGATGGCCATAGATGTCATTGACCTGTTTGAAAAAATCAATATCCAAAGTAATGGCGCTAAAGCATTGATTCGAAGCGGCCAGTTCGTTCAAGGCTTTCTCTAACCCACGACGATTGTAGAGACCCGTGAGAGGGTCTTGGTGAGCATCCACTTTTAGCTGGCGTAGTTGCTCTTGAGTGGCAGAAATGCCTAGAAGCAAAGCCTGCTTCATCCGTTGAGCCTCGTAATACCAACCAGACACCGCTTGAAGCTGAGGAATACAGCTCTTGCTGCCCATATCCAGACTATTATCCGCTAGGCGCTCTAAAGGAGCAGAGATTGACCGAGCCAGCCACCACAGTAGCGGCAACAATACTAATATCAGTGGAGCTATATGCTTTATTACGTCTTGCATCAGCATATCCAATGAAGAGAGTGTCTTTTGGGTGGGGCGCTGAACAACAATGCCCCAACCTAAAGAGGGCAATGCTACATAGCCAGCGAGCATGTCAATGTTCTGTGTATTGATCAGTCGTTGGCTGCCGCTGTTTCCCTGCATCAGTTGACGAACCACCGAGTTTTGAGGGGCAAACTCACCGATACGCTGTGGCTCGGGATGGTAAATAAGCTGGCCCTGAACACTAACGACATACACATAGGTACCGTTTTGGAAGGGGTGCTGATCTATCAGGCGTTGCAGCGGGCCGTCATGCAGGTAGATAGAGCCTCCCAGATACCCTTGGTAATGCCCCTGCGCATCCTTAATAGGATAGGACATCTGGATGATCCAGTTGCCCGCCTTGGATACATAAGGAGGCGTAATCATTGGTTGCTGCTGGGTCAAGGCGGCGTGATTACCCGCCGTGTTCAGAAGCTGTCCTTCCATATACTGTAAATGTGCAGGCCAGATGCTAATCACACGGCCTTCCGCATCCACCCGAAACACTGAGTTGAAATAATGGTTTTGTTGCTGTAGTCGCTGTGTTGCCTCCCGTACAGCTTCTGGGGAGTGCTCCATATGGTTTGCGACGTAACTCAAGGCATACTGGGCATCTTGTAGATAGTGCTCTAAGGTTTTGGCCAGTCTGGTGGCATATACTTGGTTGCCTTCTAGCGTGCTTTCAATCAGTGCGTCCCGTTGCACCTGACGGGCGGCACTTAGGGTACTGAGTAAAATTAACAGGCCGCTGCTAACGACAAGCAGCAAAATAAGACTGCGCAGATCCATTCGCAGTTGGATCGCTGAAAAAATTGGCATAGGGCACAGCAGTCCTGAAAGAATGTCTGACAGTTTTCCAGTTTACTTAAGGTATCTGCTTATTACAGGATGCCTTCAGTCAGGCCAGTCATAGGATAATCGATACGAGGCTCAGTATTCTCAGTATTGAGCTGTAATATTGGGCCAGTCGTTTATATTGGCTTGCCATCTAACAAAGGAGCTGTATACAGATATAGGTTTATCCTAATATCCAACCGATTGATTGCATTTAGCGCTGTTAATGCTCTAAAAGAAAGACCTTAAATCACCAGTGCAGATTGATTTTTTTTGGTTGTTGGTTATACTGCCATGATTTCGACGCGGGGTGGAGCAGTCTGGTAGCTCGTCGGGCTCATAACCCGAAGGTCGTTGGTTCAAATCCAGCCCCCGCAACCAGTTTTTTGTTAAAAAGCCCCTAAAATAGGGGCTTTTTATTAGCTAAGCCTTGTTCATTCAGCAGGGCACTATCCGATGGGCATTTAGCCCATTTTTTATTTCTAAAATATGGTGAGGAACTTTCTTGTCGAGCAAGCTAGAGCAGTTGCAGGAGTTGCTGTCTCCAATTGTCGAGGCTCTGGGTTATCAATGCTGGGGGATTGAGTTTTTCTCTCAGGGGCGGCACTCCTTATTACGCGTCTATATTGATCATGAGAACGGCATCCTGATTGAAGATTGTGAAAAGGTTAGCCGTCAGCTGAGTGGGGTATTGGATGTTGAAGACCCTATTAGTGTTGAGTACACGCTGGAGGTGTCTTCACCGGGGATGGATCGTCCCTTATTTACCTTGGAGCAATTTGCTCGCCATGCCGGAGAGCAAGTGAGGATCAAACTGCGTGTTCCCTTTGAGGGACGGCGTAACTTTCAAGGATTGTTACGCGGAATAGAAGAGCAAGATGTCGTGGTAGTGGTGGAAGACCATGAATACCTCCTGCCGATCGAAACGATCGATAAAGCCAATATCGTTCCCCGATTTGAATAAGTTATAGGTTTGCGGAGCCGAATGGACTTCAAGAAGCGAGGCATGCGATGAGCAAAGAAGTATTGCTGGTTGTTGAGTCGGTTTCCAACGAAAAAGGTGTGCCTCCTGGTGTCATTTTTGAAGCGTTGGAACTGGCTTTAGCCACAGCCACCAAAAAGCGCTATGAGGATGAAGTTGATGTGCGTGTAGCCATCAATCGCCAGACTGGTAATTACGACACCTTCCGCCGCTGGACGGTGGTGGACGATGAGGATTTTGAAAATCCTGCGGCTCAATTGACCCTAGATGAAGCTCAGCAACGTACTCCAGAGGCTCAGTTAGGACAGGTTATTGAGGAGAAAATCGACTCCATTGAGTTCGGTCGCATTGCAGCGCAAACCGCTAAGCAAGTTATCGTACAAAAGGTTCGTGAAGCGGAGCGGGCTCAGATCGTTGATGCCTACCGCGAACGCTTGGGTGAGATTATTTCAGGCACCGTGAAAAAGGTGACGCGTGATAACGTCATCGTGGACTTAGGCAACAATGCTGAAGCCTTGTTAGCCCGTGAGGAAATTATTCCCCGGGAAACCTTCCGAGTCGGTGCTCGGATGCGGGCATTGTTAAAAGAGATTCGTAGCGAGAACCGTGGCCCGCAGTTAATTTTGTCTCGGACTGCTCCGGCTATGCTGATTGAGTTATTCCGCATTGAGGTTCCTGAGATTGCGGAAGGCCTGATTGAAGTGATGGGCGCTTCCCGTGATCCAGGATCGCGGGCCAAGATTGCCGTACGTTCTAAGGATAAACGCATTGATCCACAGGGTGCTTGCATCGGTATGCGTGGATCTCGAGTACAGGCGGTATCAGGTGAAATCGGCGGTGAGCGCGTCGATATTGTGCTCTGGGATGAAAATCCGGCCCAGTTTGTCATCAACGCTATGGCCCCTGCTGAAGTAGTGGCCATTATTGTAGATGAAGATGCCCATGCGATGGATGTCGCTGTGGCGGAGGATAACCTAGCCCAAGCCATAGGTCGTGCAGGTCAAAACGTCCGTCTGGCAAGTCAACTGACGGGCTGGACTTTGAACGTAATGACAGAGGCGGACATTCAAGCCAAACAAGCTAAAGAGACGGGTGATATCCTTAAACGCTTTGTCAATGAATTGGGTGTGGACGAAGGGCTTGCCCAAGCACTGGTTGATGAAGGCTTTACCACGCTAGAAGAAATAGCGTATGTGCCAATGGAGGAAATGCTTGGCATTGAAGGTTTCGACGAAGACATCGTCAACGAACTGCGGGCACGGGCTAAAGACCGTTTGCTAACCCGAGCTATAGCAACTGAAGAAAAACTAGCCGATGCTCAACCAGCCGAGGATTTACTTGCGCTGGATGGGATGGATGAAAAGCTGGCCGCTGAACTGGCTGTGCGCGGTGTCATTACCCGTGAAGACCTAGCAGAACAATCTATTGATGATTTGCTAGATATAGAAGGTATTAATGAAGAACGTGCCGGTAAGTTGATCATGGCCGCACGCGCCCATTGGTTTGAATAATGGGCCGCCTGAGGAGAATAACGCATGACGCAAGTCACGGTGAAAGAGTTAGCCAAGATTGTAGATACCCCCGTTGAGCGCCTGTTACAGCAGATGCGTGAAGCGGGTTTGCCCCACAACAATGCCGAGCAAGCAGTAAGCGATGCAGAAAAACAAACCCTGTTGACCCATTTAAAGGGAACCCACGGGGCGCGTACTACTGCCGATGAGCCGCGTAAAATTACCTTGCAGCGTAAGACGACCACTAAATTAAAAGTCAGCGCCAGCAAGACCATTAGTGTTGAAGTACGTAAGAAGAAAACCTACGTCAAACGTACTCCTGCTGAAGTTGAAGCAGAAAAGCAAAAAGAGCTGGAGGCTCAGCGTGCTGTAGCAGCTGAGGCTGCGCGTCAAAAAGAAAAAGCTGAAGCCGAAGCCCGTCAAAAAGCTGAAGCTGAGGCGCGTCGCCAAGCTCAGGCGGAAGAGCGCGCAAAAGCCGCTACTAAAGCAACACATCAGCAAAGCAGCATTGAGGCTGCCCCAACTAAAGCGGCTCCTCCATCAGCTCCTGCGCCTAGTGAGCGTAAAAAGGAAGATCAGCCTCGTCGTGTCGATAAAGATCATCGTACTGATGATGATGAGCGTCGGGAGCGTAAGCAGGCTCAACATCGTCCATCGCTGAAAGCTAAGGCCCCCGTAACTCGGGTTGTGGTCAGTGTGGGTGATGATGAGGATACTGATGGTTTTGGTGGTGGTCGCCGGGGTGGTGGTCGTGGCCGTAGCAAACCTAAGAAGCGTAACCAGCATGGTTTCCAAGCACCTACTACGCCTGTAGTGCGTGAAGTGAATTTGGGTGAAACTATCACGGTTGCTGAACTGGCTCAGCAGATGTCTATTAAGGCGGCTGAAGTCATCAAGTTTATGTTCAAGATGGGCTCTCCGGTTACCATTAACCAGGTTCTGGACCAAGAAACCGCTCAGCTGGTGGCTGAAGAGTTTGGCCACAAGGTGACTCTGGTTAACGAGAACGCCCTAGAGGATCAACTGGCCGAGTCCCTGAAGTTTGAGGGTGAAGCCGTTAGCCGCGCGCCAGTCGTGACCGTTATGGGTCACGTTGACCACGGTAAAACCTCGCTGCTCGACTACATTCGTCGCACCAAAGTAGCTACGGGTGAAGCGGGTGGTATTACCCAGCACATCGGTGCTTACCACGTTGAAACCGATCGCGGCATGGTGACCTTCCTCGATACTCCCGGTCACGCAGCCTTTACTGCGATGCGGGCTCGGGGTGCTAAGGCCACTGACATCGTGATTCTGGTGGTGGCAGCGGACGATGGCGTGATGCCGCAAACCGAAGAAGCGATCCAGCATGCGAAAGCAGCCGGTGTGCCCATCGTTGTGGCGGTGAACAAAATTGATAAGCCCTCGGCTGATCCTGATCGGATTAAAGCTGATTTGGCGGCGCGCGGGGTTAACCCCGAAGAGTGGGGCGGCGACGCACCCTTCGTGCATGTTTCGGCCAAGTTTGGTACCGGCATCGACGAGCTGTTAGAAGCCGTACTGCTGCAAGCCGAAGTACTGGAGCTGACTGCTACGCCGAGCGCTCCGGGCCGTGGTGTGGTTATTGAATCGCGTCTGGATAAAGGTCGCGGCCCTGTGGCGACAGTACTGGTACAAAACGGTACTCTGCGTCAGGGCGATATCGTACTGGCGGGCGTCAACTATGGCCGCGTTCGGGCGATGTTGGACGAGAATGCTCAGCCAATTAAAGAAGCGGGCCCTTCGATTCCGGTCGAAATCCTCGGTTTGGATGGCACACCAGATGCTGGTGACGAGCTGACCGTAGTGGCCGACGAGAAGAAAGCTCGCGAAGTGGCTCTGTTCCGTCAAGGTAAGTTCCGTGAGGTTAAGCTGGCACGCCAGCAATCGGCCAAGCTGGAAAATATCTTCGAAAACATGGGCCAAGACGAGAAGAAGACCCTCAACGTGGTGCTCAAAGCCGACGTACGGGGCTCTTTGGAAGCCTTGCAAGGTGCGCTGTCCGATCTGGGCAACGACGAAGTGCAAGTGCGGGTCATTGGTGGTGGCGTGGGTGGTATCACCGAGAGCGACGCCAACTTGGCTCTGGCTTCCAGCGCGGTACTCTTCGGCTTCAACGTCCGTGCGGACGCGGGTGCGCGTAAGATCGTCGAGCAGGAAGGTCTGGATCTGCGCTACTACAACGTCATCTATGACATCATCGAAGACGTGAAGAAAGCCCTGTCCGGTATGCTCGGCAGCGATGTCCGGGAAAGCATTCTGGGTATTGCCGAAGTACGCGATGTGTTCCGTTCACCGAAATTCGGTGCGGTGGCCGGTTGTATGGTGGTGGAAGGTAACGTCTTCCGTAACCGTCCGATCCGCGTACTGCGTGACGATGTAGTGATCTTCGAAGGCGAGCTGGAATCCCTGCGTCGCTTTAAAGATGACGTTTCCGAAGTGCGCGCCGGCATGGAGTGCGGTATCGGCGTTAAGAGCTACAACGACGTACGCATTGGCGATAAGATTGAGGTCTTCGAGAAGATCCAGGTCGCTAGAACCCTCTAAGGTTTTAGTATTTAGTGCACAACGGGCTGGATTGACTACTGAGTCAGTCCAGCCCGTTTGTCTTGGGCCTATCGAGCGAGGGTGGGTATCTATATGGCCAAAGAATACAGTCGTACTCAGCGAATTGGCGATCAAATGCAGCGCGAGCTGGCCTTGCTGATTCAGCGAGAGATTAAAGATCCCCGCTTAGGGATGGTGACTCTAACCGCCGTCGAGGTCAGTCGTGATCTGGGGCACGCGAAGGTCTACATCACGGTAATGACCGCTGGTGCGGATGAGTTACAGCGCATTCAGCAAAGCTTGGAAATTCTCCAAGAAGCGGCCGGTTTTTTACGCATGATGCTGGGCAAAGTTATGAAGGTGCGTACAATTCCGCAATTACACTTTCATTATGATGCCAGCATCCGTCGTGGGGCGGAGTTGTCTGCACTCATTGAACGTGCGGTACAGGAAGACCGCCAGCATCAGTCTGATGGGGAATAAGGGTGGCGCAAGTAAAACGTATTCGCCGTCCAGTGGACGGTGTTCTAATTTTAGATAAACCCAAGGGGTTAACCTCCAATGCAGCCTTACAGAAGGTGCGTTGGTTGCTCAATGCAGAAAAAGCCGGACATACTGGAAGTCTTGATCCTCTAGCTACTGGGGTCTTACCCCTGTGTTTTGGTGAGGCGACCAAGTTTTCTCAGTATCTATTGGATGCGGATAAAGGCTACGAAGCTCTGGTTCAGTTGGGTGTCACTACCACTACGGGTGATGCTGAAGGGCAAGTGCTGGAGCGTCGTTCTGTTAGCGCAACACGAGATCAGATCCAGCAGGTGTTGGCGCGCTTTGTGGGTACGATCCAGCAAATTCCTCCCATGTATTCTGCGTTGAAACGAGACGGCCAGCCGCTGTACAAGTTAGCCCGTGCAGGCGAAGTGGTAGAGCGCGAGGCGCGCGAAGTAACCATTACGCAGTTGGTGTTATTGGACTATGCTGGAGATCAACTGCGCTTATCGGTGCACTGCAGTAAGGGAACCTACATCCGAACGCTGGCTGAGGATATCGGCCACGCCTTAGGCTGTGGGGCTCATGTTGCTGCTTTATGTCGTACTCAGGCTGGGCCGTTCCAATTGCAGCAGTCTGTGACTTTAGAACAGCTTGAGCAACTGCAGGCGGCTCAAGGCGCTGAGGCTTTGGACAGTCTGTTATTGCCGGTAGACAGTGGTTTAGAACACTGGCCGCAGTTGCAGCTATCAGAACACAGTGCCTATTACTGGTTGCACGGACAGCCCGTCTGGGCACCGGATGCACCAAAGTTTGGTATGGTACGAGTGCGGGATCACCAAGATCGTTTTATTGGTTTAGGTGAAATGAATGATGATGGGCGCTTAGCGCCACGTCGTTTGATTCGGTCAGTTTGACCGATACCACCGCGTGTAGTGGTGGGCCGAGGGTGGCTGTTGGCAGGCACGGTCATACCTTGAATTACTAACAGGGAATCTTCCCAGCCTGTTCCTATGAGGAGTTTGTTATGGCACTAAGCGTTGAAGAAAAAGCCCAAATCGTTACTGACTACAAACAGTCTGAAGGCGACACGGGCTCCCCCGAAGTGCAAGTAGCCCTGTTGACTGCAAACATCAACAAGCTGCAAGACCACTTCAAGGCCAATAGCAAAGACCACCACTCCCGTCGTGGTCTGATCCGCATGGTCAACCAGCGCCGCAAGCTGCTGGACTACCTGAAAGGCAAGGACACTAGCCGCTACAGCGCCCTGATTGGTCGTCTGGGTCTGCGTCGCTAAGCGCTTTTCCGGTTTGGGAGTCGAGTGGAATGATCCCCTCGGCTCCTCGTTTTCAGGGACAAACGGGCCGATACCCGATGTTTCTGACCCTTTCCCCCGAGGCAACACAGAGAAGGAACACCGTGAATCCGGTAATTAAAAAGTTTCAGTTTGGTCAATCGACCGTAACCCTAGAAACCGGCCGCATCGCCCGCCAAGCGACAGGAGCTGTGCTGGTTTCTATTGATGATGACATCAGTGTATTAGTCACCGTGGTTGCTGCTAAACAAGCCGACCCGGGTAAAGATTTTTTCCCGTTGTCGGTGCATTACCAAGAGAAAACCTATGCCGCCGGTCGTATTCCCGGTGGTTTCTTTAAGCGTGAAGGCCGTCCTTCAGAGAAGGAAACCCTAACTTCACGTCTGATCGACCGTCCGATCCGTCCCCTGTTCCCTGAAGGCTTCATGAACGAAGTGCAGGTAATCTGCACCGTCGTTTCTACCAGCAAGAAAACCGATCCCGATATCGCTTCGATGATCGGTACTTCAGCTGCCTTAGCCATTTCCGGTATTCCCTTTAATGGCCCTTTGGGTGCTGCGCGTGTAGGTTTCCATGAGGAAACCGGCTATCTGCTCAACCCCAACTATGAGCAGCTCAAAGCCTCGCGCTTAGACATGGTGGTAGCTGGTACTGAAACCGCCGTACTGATGGTGGAATCTGAAGCCGAAGAGCTGACCGAAGATCAGATGCTGGGCGCGGTGCTCTTTGCTCACGAAGAATTCCAAACCGTCATTCAAGCCATCAAAGAGTTTGCGGCGGAAGCCGGTAAGTCTGCTTGGGATTGGGCTGCTCCGGTTGAAAACACCGCTCTGCTGAATGCCGTTAAAGCGGAGTTTGGTGAGGCTATTTCTCAAGCCTATACCATCACCGTCAAACAAGAGCGTTATAGCCGTCTGGACGAGCTACGCGCTCAAGCTGTGGCCAGCTTATCCGGTGAGGAAGAAGGCAAATTCTCGGCTGCTGAAGTTTCTGAAGCCTTCGGTACCATCGAATACCGCAGCGTGCGTCAGAACATTGTGGATCAAAAACCCCGCATTGACGGACGCGACAACCGCACCGTACGCCCTTTGAGCATTGAAGTAGGTGTTCTGCCTAGAACCCACGGCTCAGCCCTGTTTACCCGTGGCGAAACCCAAGCTTTGGTGGTCGCCACTCTGGGTACCGCCCGCGATGCTCAGGTTTTGGATACGCTGGAAGGCGAGCGCCGTGAGCCCTTTATGCTGCACTACAACTTCCCGCCCTTCTCGGTGGGTGAGTGTGGACGCATGGGCAGCACAGGCCGTCGTGAAATCGGTCATGGTCGTTTAGCTCGTCGTGGCGTGCAAGCCATGCTGCCTGCAGAAACCGAGTTTCCCTACAGCATCCGCGTGGTTTCAGAAATTACTGAATCCAACGGTTCCAGCTCTATGGCTTCTGTGTGCGGCGCTTCCTTGGCGCTGATGGATGCCGGTGTACCGATGAAAGCCCCTGTAGCCGGTATCGCTATGGGCTTGGTTAAAGAGGGCGAGCAGTTTGCCGTTCTGACCGACATTTTGGGTGACGAAGACCACCTCGGCGACATGGACTTCAAGGTGGCCGGTACCGCTCAGGGTGTCACCGCGCTGCAAATGGACATCAAGATTCAAGGCATCACTGAGGAGATCATGGAGATCGCCCTGAATCAAGCCTTAGAAGCGCGTCTGCATATTCTGCAACAGATGGGACAAGTCATCGGCCAGTCCCGCAGCGAGCTGTCGGTGAATGCTCCGACTATGCTGGCGATGAAGATTGATCCAGACAAAATCCGCGATGTCATCGGTAAAGGCGGCGCTACTATTCGCTCCATCTGCGAAGAGACCAAAGCCTCCATTGATATTGAAGACAACGGCGCGGTTAAAATCTTCGGTGAAACCCGTGAAGCGGCTGAGGCGGCTAAACAGCGCGTTCTGGCCATCACTGCTGAAGCCGAAATTGGCAAAGTCTATGTGGGTCGTATCGAGCGCATTGTGGACTTCGGTGCCTTTGTCAACATCCTGCCCGGTAAAGACGGCTTGGTGCATATTTCTCAGATCAGCGACCAGCGCATTGAGAAAGTCACTGATGTGTTGAAAGAAGGCCAAGAGGTGAAGGTGCTGGTGTTGGATGTGGATAATCGTGGCCGCATTAAACTGTCGATTAAAGACGTTCCCGCCGAGGTTTAAGTTTTAAGGTTGTTGGTTAGAAAAGGGCTCTTCGGAGCCCTTTTTGTTTTTTAGGGGCCACGGTAGCTGTCGACGTTTTGTAAACGCCCCCCTTCAAAGCGCAGGCGATGGTACATGCCGTGGTTGGGGCCGTACGTCCATTCTTCGACAGGTATTTCCTGCCTATATCCGTAGCGATCCCGAACCACTTTGTTACCTATAAAGCTACGGTCAACAGGGTCTCCACAGCGGTAGAGCACTTCGTGGCTGCTGTCACCGGCACTGACTAACTGGCTGCCGCAACGAAAGGTGGCACTGGCATAGCCTAGGTTCGCGTAAGTCAGCAGCAGTAAGCTGAGTAATGCGGCACAGTAGCTTTTATTGCACTCGGCGGCTTTCGATGCGGACAAGGCGATTTCCCTCAAAGCGTAGAATACGGAACATGCCGTTGGTGGGGCCATACACCCATTCTTCGACTAAAACCTCCTGACCTTGAGAGTAGCTGCGGGCATAGCTCACCACTTCTCGGTGTTCGGGGGGGCCGCATTTGCGCTCTACTTCAAAGCCACGATCTCCCGCTGTCACCAGTTGGTTGCCGCAGCGCATGCTGTCGGCATAGGTGAGCGGGCTCAGGAGCGCCAAAGCCAGACTAAGTAGTTGTATAGGCTTCATTGTCCAGCCAGGTATAGGGTAGAGGCCACGGTATTGTTTTCACTGGAGGCAGATAGGTTGCTGTCCACCAAGTAGATGCGGATGTTGTTAATTCCGCCCTGTTGTACCAGATAGTCTTTAATCGTTTGGGCGCGAGCTTGGCTGAGTTGGCGCATAGAGGCCTGATCTTGATTCCAAGATTTTAATACCGCCTGTTGTAGCTGAGTCTGTCGCTCTTGGGCAGATAGAGATTTCCAAGCATTGGGCGGTTGTTGTTTGAGTCGGATAGGGTACAGCTCTTCCAACAGACTGGCTTTGGCTTGATCGCTGATTTGTAGTTTATCGGGGCTAGAAGGAAGGCGCTCCCCCTTGCTCTGGAGCTTTTGATACCACAGGGCTCGATAGGCTTGTTCCAGCTTTTGTTGGGCGAGCGAGGGGCCATCTAGGGTGGGGCTACTAGCGCCCTCTACCTCAAGCATCAGGTCTGGACGGTCTTTTAGAGCCTTGGCTAAGGCGTTTAAGGTGGTTTTAGCCTCGGTACTAAGTTCTGTTTGTCCTGCGTTAAAGGGGATTTTGTTGGGATCTGCGCCGCCAAAATCCATCAAACTGCCTAATAAGCTAAAGGGCGCTTGCACCGCTTTACTCAGCATATTGCCGAGAGTTTTGCCAAGCAGGGGCATGATGCTGAATGAGGGATCTTCTAAGTTGCCCTCAATGGGTAAGTCCAAATGGATGGTGCCCGAACTGTCTTTGAGCAAAGCAATGGCTAAGCGAATGGGTAAATCAGCGGCTGCATCACTGTCTACGCGCTCACCCAATTGCAGTTGATGGATGACCACCTGATTTTCGGCTTTCAGGCGTTTGCCTTGGATGCGGTAGTGTAGGTCTAAATCTAAGCGGCCTTTGCGAATTCGGTAGCCTGCAAGCTTGCCGGAGTAGGGGGTTAGGGTAGTCATTTCTACCTGTTTAAAGCGGGTAGTAATGTCTAGGTTTTGCAAGGGATCGAATGGCGTGAGTGTGCCTTCGATACTGAGGGGGCTGTAGCGATCTACTTTACCGCGAATCACCACTTTAGCGGGTCGAGTGCTCTGATTATCCAGAGTACCAATGTCACCGCTTAGGGTTTGGATGCTGGTGGCAAAGTCGGGTTTTAGACTCAGGTCAGCGAAATACCCAGAGCCATTAATGATTTGAATGCTGCCAATCCGTATTCCCATAGGTTTAGTAGCATTGATGCTTTTGGGAGCAGCTTGAACCGGCACTTTCTTAGTGGGCTCTGGTGTTTGCTTCACTAGCAAAGTGCTGAAATTGCTGGATAGATCAGGATTAATCACAAAGCGGGTATAGGGTTGTACCAGACTGATACGTTGGATATTCAAGGACTGCTCATGGCGGTAATCAATGCCCGCTATATGCAGCCTCTGCCATTTGATCAGCTCTTGTTTACGGCGCGCATCGAGCAGATGCCATTGAGTAATCTCTGCCTGTCCTGTTACGTGCAATGCTAGGGGTTGTATCTGAGTAACGGCCACATCCAAGGTGGTATTCAGTAGGCCGCTGTGCAGTTCAACCTGAGCCAAGGGAGAGAGGTAACTTTGGGCCAGCCGTAAATCCACATCCTGAGTATTGACCTGAACCTGAGCCGCAAGGGTGGCCAAGTTAAATTGCCCTTGAGCTTTGAGCCGCCCTTTAGAGCCTAAGCCGGTGTTTAGCTCAAACTGAAGCGGGCGTTTGCTTTGAGTATCAATCTGGCTGACATCAAGATTTAGTGGGCCGACTTCCAGTTGCACCGCTTCTTTAGGTTGGCGATCGGCTGCGTGAATTTGATAGTTACGCAGTTGAATCGTAGCGATTTGAAGCTGCCAAGGTTTCTCAGTTGCTGAGCTTTTGTTGGCTGGAGCCTTTGTCTGGGCAGGATTAGATTTAGTTGTACTGTTGTTACTGAAGAGCTTTTGCCAATCCAGTTCACCATCGGCTTCACGGGCTAGCCAGGTTTCGAGTTTTTGGCTGTGAATTTTGCCGATCTGTAGGCGTTGTTCAGCCAGATTCACTGAGGTTTTAGCAAGGCTGAGTTGCTCCAGTCGAATCAATGGGCGTTTATCCGGTGCGTTAATACGCAAAGCCTTGGTGTCTAGGGATAAGTCGTCTAACAGAAGTTGTAGTCCTGATGCAGGTAAGCTCA
Source organism: Azomonas agilis (assembly GCF_007830255.1). Lineage (GTDB taxonomy): Bacteria > Pseudomonadota > Gammaproteobacteria > Pseudomonadales > Pseudomonadaceae > Azomonas > Azomonas agilis. Next base: position 315,596 of record NZ_VLKG01000001.1, on the reverse strand, counting down.
GTTGTACTTGACTGCTCAGATTTAGCTGCCCTTGCTCTACCACCAAGGGAGCCGCTTGCTGAATATAGGGCCGCAGGTTGTTCAGCTCTAAAGCTTCCAGCTTGAGTTGGCCATTTACAAGTAGAGGATCAAGTTTTACCTGTCCTTTCCAACTGAGCTGCTGCTGTTGCGTCTGGGCGTTATTCAGGCTGAGTAGAAGTTCAGCAATAGCGTTTTCTTGGGTGGAAAAATCCCGCGCCGACAGATTGATTTGGTCGTAGTTTAATCGTACCGCCTCTTTAGGCCCCAGATCCTCAAACTGGGCGTGGCCGTTTACGAGAGCGATATGCTCAATATGAATGGAAAGAGGTAGACCCGATGACTTGGATGAAGGATCGCTGGGTGGGAGTTTGAACCAGCTTTGGGCATTGAGTTGTCCCTTGGGGTCAAGCTGAATCTGAACGAAGGGCTTTTCCAAACTCAGGCTACGCACCTGTATGCGCCCAAGCCATAGACTCCGCCAGTCCAGTTGGGTGTAAAAGCATTCGAAACTGAGTTGGGGTTTATCTTCTGTTCCCAGCCGAAACTCATGCAGACTCAGCTCTAGGGTAAAGGGGTTAAGCTGAATTTTTTTAAGATGGGCCGGGAGGCTTGTGTAGTGCGCCAGTTGCTGATTAATCAGGCGCTGGCCGACCTCAGGCAGCACGATAAAACCCAGTAGGCTGTACAGTGCAAGTCCTAATACAAGAGCCACCAGCAGGCGCTTGAGTAGTTTGAACATAAGCATTCCTTAGCGAGCAAGGCTGGTTTTGCAGTTCAGTATGGCACGATCCTAAGCCATACAGGGGAATTAGTCTTTTGGTGAGTACTCTTATAGCCTTTCTTCTAAAGGAGCGTTTTAAGGGAGCGTTTGGGGTAAATATCGTAGCGGCTGGACTTCCCTTCTAAGACCAAACTGGGCGTTGGGCCGCTGATGCAAGGAGCCTTGCGGGGACGCTTTACCACCACACGGTGACTGGCTAAAGCGAGAGCACTTTCTAGCAGCAGAACCGCATCCTCATCGTCACCCACTAGAGGGCGGAACAGGCGCATTTCCTTTTTGACTAAGGCCGATTTGTCCCGATGTGGGAACATAGGATCTAGGTAGATAACTTGAGGAGGCACTTCTGACCAGTGTTGCATCAGGCTGATGGCGTTACCCGTGACTAATCGCATACGTTGGATGATGGGCTGTATGTCAAGGCTTTGGAGTGCCCGCTCTAAGCCATCGGCCAGTAAGGCGGCGATTACCGGCTGGCGCTCGATTAAGGTCATTGAGCAGCCTAAGGTGGCTAAGACAAAGGCATCGCGCCCCAAACCGGCGGTGGCATCCAGAATATTAGGGCGTATTCCGGGTTGAATACCCACGGCTTTAGCGATCATTTGGCCGCTACCGCCGCCAAACTGGCGACGGTGTGCCGCTGCTCCTTCCACAAAGTCCACCCGAACTGGGCCGGGCGCTTCAGGGCCAAGGTCGCGCAGTTGTAGACCCTGCGCGCCTAACTCCAAAATCAGCCCTAAATCCTCAGGGCTAGGAAGCCCAAGGCGGCTTTGCCATTGTTGCGCTTGAGCTTCAAAACAAGGCTCTAAAGCTTGAACGGGTATCACCAAAGTATCCTTAAAACGCTAATTCAGTGCTGCACCTAGGTTTAACCTCGGTGGTGTTGGCGGAAGTAGTGAATCAGCCCTTGGGTAGAGGCATCTTCCGCTTCTGAAGGGGTTCGAGTGGTCAGGTGTTGGTAGAGGTTTTTACCCAGTTCTTTACCTAACTCTACGCCCCACTGATCGAAGGAGTTCAGGCCCCAAATGCAGCCTTGTACAAACACCTTATGTTCATAGAGTGCGAGCAGTGCTCCCAAGGTAGCAGGAGTGATGCGCTCCATAACCAGCGTATTGCTGGGGCGATTACCGGGAATCACCTTATGGGGCGCTAATTGTTGCACTTCGGATTCGGATAGACCTTTGGCGCGTAACTCTGCTACTGCTTCCTCAAAGGTTTTGCCCTGCATTAAAGCTTGGCTTTGGGCCAGACAGTTGGCATACAGCCATTCATGGTGATCGCTCACTGCGTTGTAGCTGTTGGCCGGTACGATAAAGTCAGCAGGAATAAGCAAGGTGCCTTGGTGCAGTAACTGGTGGTAGGCGTGTTGTCCGTTGCAGCCTACATCGCCCCAAATCACAGGGCCGGTGGCGTAAGAAACGGGCTTGCCATCCCGAGTTACGCTTTTACCGTTGGACTCCATATCCATCTGCTGCAGGTGTTTTACAAAGTTACGCAGATAGTAGTCGTAGGGCAAAAAGGCTTGGCTTTGAGCGCCCCAAAAATTGCTGTACCAAACCCCCAGCAGTGCCAATAAAACCGGCATATTTTGCTCAAGAGGAGCATTTAGGAAGTGGCGGTCCATGCGGTGAGCCCCGGCCAGCAACTCCTTAAAGTTGGCGCTACCAATGGCCAAAGCAATGGGCAAGCCTATGGTAGACCATAGGGAATAGCGTCCACCGACCCAATCCCACATGGGGAAGATATTCTCTTCACGAATACCAAAGGACTTAGCCGCACTCAGGTTAGTGCTGATGGCAATAAAATGCTGGTGCAGCTTGGCCTCAGTACCACCTTGGCCTAAATACCAAGCCCGGGCCGCCTGAGCATTTTTCAGAGTTTCCAGCGTACTGAAGGATTTACTGGAAATAATAAACAGGGTAGTTTCAGCGCTCAAACCGCGTACTACTTCGCGGAATTCGCTGCCATCAATATTAGCCAAGTAGTGGCAGCGTATTGGCTGGGCGCGTGTCAGGGGCTGTAGGGCTTCGGTAACTACCTGTGGGCCAAGGAAGGAGCCACCAATCCCGATGTTTACTACATCGGTGATGGGTTTATCGGTATAGCCGCGCCAAAGGCCATGATGCAGACGCTCCACCAAATCAGTGACCCGAGCCAGACTCGTATGAACCTCGGCCATCACGTCTTGGGAGTCCAGGTGTAATTGATCACCCATCGGGCGGCGTAAGGCCGTATGCAGTACGGCTCGGCCTTCAGAGTTATTGATCAGATCGCCTTGAAACATACGCTGAGCCGCAGGTTTCACCCCCACTTGCTCGGCGAGTTGGAACAGTAAGCTTAGGGTTTGATCGGTGATCAGGTTTTTTGAGTAATCGAGGAAGATGCCACAGTGCTCCATTGAGTAGCGCGTAAAACGCTGGCTATCCTGCTGAAAAGCTTCGCGCATGCGAAAAGACTGCATACTCTGATAATGGTCTTGCAAAGCGATCCATGCGGGGAGCTGAGTAACATCGGATTGCTGACTAGCACGAAGCATAGCAAGTAACTTCCTGTCGAAATGAGTAAAGCGTTAGAGGAAATAAGTTAGGGTTATTCTGAGAGCTTGGAGTGCAGGATGCTCTGGATGTTCCTTATAGCGCTTTTTCGCCACGCCCTGAAAAGGCGTTGCTGATCCCCTCAGTCTGATGGTTAGTCGACTGAGGGGTAAAACTTAAGCCAACTGTACGGGAATAGCGTTACTGCTGTGGCTTAAAGAGCCATCGGCTGCCATATATAGGATACGGGGCTTGAAGTTGTTTAACTCGGCTTCGCTGTATTGGGCGTAGGCACAGATGATTAAACGATGGCCCACTGCTGCTTTATGGGCGGCTGCTCCGTTGACGGAAATAATCTGCGACCCTTCTTCACCACGAATAGCGTAGGTCGTGAAGCGCTCTCCGTTATCGACGTTATAGAGCTGGATCTGCTCATACTCTCGGATACCGGCTAAATCCAGCCAATCGCCGTCGATTGCACAGGAGCCTTCATAATCCAATACCGAATGTGTCACTAGGGCACGGTGCAATTTTGCCTTGAGCATGATGGCGTACATGGCAGGAATTCCTCCGACTGCGCAGCGCGCAGAAATAGTCGAGTCCCAAACGGGGATTAATCAGTTGTAGTGAATCTCAGGGTTGAGCGGCTTCTACCAGTAAGTTATCAATCAAACGGGTTGAGCCTAAAAAAGCTGCTACCAGAATGACTAAATCCTGCGTGTACGAATCCTCATTCGCCGGTTTTAGGCTCAGAGCTTCGCGAATTTCCAGATAGTCAGGGCGCAAACCCGCACCGACTAAAACCTCTTGGGCCTGCTGACGCAGTTGTTCGTAGTCTTTGGCCCCTGCGCGTAGCGCCTCGGCGATGCTTTGTAAGCACTGGTAAACAACTGGAGCTATAGCTCGTTGCTCAGCAGACAGATAGCCATTGCGGGAGGATAGTGCCAGTCCATCAGCCGCTCGAACCGTCGGCGCGCCCACAATCTGTACGGGAATATTTAGATCTCGAACCATGCTACGGATAACAGCCAGTTGCTGAAAATCCTTTTGGCCAAATACAGCGACGTCGGGTTGCACCATATTGAACAGCTTACACACGATGGTGGCAACACCCACAAAATGCCCCGGACGACTGGCTCCGCAAAGCCCTTCAGAAACCTGAGGTACGCTGACCAAGGTTTGTTGTTGCTGGCCCTGTGGATACATCTCAGCCACAGTGGGCGTGAAGAGTAGATCACAGCCGGCTTCTTGCAACTGCTGCTGATCGGCGCTCAGCGTGCGGGGATAGTTATCGAGGTCTTCCTGCGGGCCAAATTGCAGTGGATTGACGAAAATACTGGCCACAATGTAGTCAGCCCGCTGTAGGGCGGTCTTAATTAGGGAAATATGACCGGCGTGCAAATTGCCCATAGTAGGTACAAAACCGATACGTTTTCCGGCGCTTCGAGCTAGGGCAATGGCTTGGCGTAATTCGGCGACACTGGTCAGAGTATTCATGCGTTAAAGCTCTGTTCAGGGGCTGGGAAACTCCGATCTTTGACGGCAGCGACATAGGCTTTAAGTGCTGCCAGAATATCGGGTTGGCCCTGCATAAAGTTCTTAACAAAACGGGGAGTGTGCCCTGTCCGGGATAAGCCTAAAGCATCCTGTACCACTAAAACTTGGCCATCGGTGTGTACTCCAGCTCCGATGCCAATAACTGGCACCTGAACGGCTTGGCTGATTTGCTGTGCCAGAGGGGTGGGAACGCACTCTAACAACAGCATGGCAGCCCCGGCTTGTTCTAGCGCCTGAGCATCTTCCAACATTTTGCGCGCTTGGGCCTCTTGGCGACCCTGTACTTTATAGCCTCCCAATAGGTTTACTGATTGGGGAGTGAGTCCCATATGCGCACAGACGGGGATACCGTGTTCGGCCAAAATACGAATAGACTCAGCTAACCAGCGACTGCCTTCTAACTTGACCATATGCGCTCCGGCCTGCATCAAGCGTGCCGAGCTGTTGAGCGTTTGGTCTAGGGTGGCATTGGCCATAAAAGGCATATCCGCCACGATAAAGGCTCCTCGGTTGCCCCGTTTAACGCAAGCTGTGTGGTAGGCCATATCCTCCAAGGTGACCGGGAGGGTACTGTCATGTCCTTGAAGCACCATGCCCAGCGAGTCCCCTACCAAGAGCATTTCTACCCCAGCCTCGCAGGAGAGGTGGGCGAAGGTCGCGTCATAGCATGTGAGCATGACGATTTTTTCGCCACGCTGCTTTAAGCCGTACAAACTGGTTAGGGTTACTTCGGGCATTGGGCCATCCTCGTTGGGTCGCAGAGATTATTGTTCGTGTGGCACGCTGCGAATTGCTTTCCTAAAACCGAAAGTTCTATGGGTTAGAATGAAACGCTATACTCAGGACGGACGCATCATAAGTCAATGATTGAAGCTTGTGTCAGCCGCTCGATCCCTTCGGGAGGACATTCGGCTAATAGTTGCCGCAGCCATCGTCCATCGGGGAGGCGAAAGTCCTCAGCCACTAACTCGGCTAGGGGATAGAGCACGAAGGCCCGCGCCTGTAGATGATAATGCGGCACCTGTAGGCGAGGCTCACAGATAAGCTGTGAGCCAAACAATACAATGTCTAAATCTAGGGTTCTTGGCCCCCAGCGCTCACCTTGGCGTATACGGCCTTGCTGTTGCTCAATGGCTTGCAGGGCATCGAGCAAGGCTAAGGGTGATAAGTAGGTGCTAAGCCGTGCTACAGCATTGATGTAGCTTGGTTGATCCGTTGGGCCTAAGGGAGCACTCCTGTAGAGTGCGGATTGCCCTGTGAGTTGAGTGTCAGGCAGGGTAGCCAGTGCTTGTAGGGCGTTGCATAGCTGTTGTTGTGGCTGAGATAGGTTACTGCCCAGCCCAATGTAGGCGATTTCTGCGGTCATAGCGTTCAGCTCGTAGCGCTATAAATCAACGAGGACGACGTTTTTTGCGCTGATGGGTAGGCGGGGTGTTCGTTTTTAAGGCGCTAATCATGGCGCGGCGTTCAGAGTCAGAAGCCTCTTGGTACTGAGTCCACCATTGACCCAAGCCTTCAGTTTGTTCACCGGCGCTTTCCCGCAGCAGTAAAAAGTCGTAACCGGCGCGGAATCTGGGGTTTTCTAACAAAGCATCGGCTCTTTTACCCTGACGGCGGGGGAGGCGCTCTTGTAGATCCCAAATTTCTCGCACAGGAATGGAAAAGCGCTTGGGGATGGCGGTGCGTTGGCACTGTTCCCACAGAATTTCTTGAGCAGCTTCTTGTAACGCAGGGATCGCCAGCAGACCCTGAGCTTGCAGCTCTAAAGAGCGTGCCGGAAGTGCTGGCCAGAGTAATGCCGCAAATAAGAACGCTGGGGTAATAGGCTTACCTTGAGCAATGCGTAAATCGGTATTAGCCAAGGCATTGTGGATCAGGGTGTTGGTGTATTGGTAATTGCTTTGTAAGGCTAGGGCTGTGGCTGGGAAAAGGGGCGCAAAAAGCTGGTATTTTTGCAGCAGCTCAAAGGTCTGTACCCCCTGACCGTTTAGGAAGAGCTTGAGCACTTCCTCATAGAGTCGGGCCGGCGGAATCTCTGCTAATAAGTGGGCCAGGCTGCGAATGGGAGCCGCAGTATGGGGCTCTATCTGACAATCCAGCTTGGCTGCAAAGCGCACGGCACGCAGCATGCGTACCGGATCCTCTTGATAGCGCTGTTTAGGACTGCCAATAAGACGAATTTGGCGCTCGCGAATGTCTCGCACGCCCTGTACATGGTCGATGATTTGCTCACTGACGGGGTCGTAGTACAGGGCATTAATCGTGAAATCCCGACGGTAGGCATCATCATCTAAGCTGCCGAAGATGTTGTCGCGCAGGATGCGTCCACTGGCATTGCGGGCGGCAAGCTGTTCGTCCTCATCCTCATAACTGTGTTCGGCGCGGAAGGTAGCAACCTCAATCAGCTCGCGCCCAAAAGGTAGATGCACCAATTGGAAACGACGGCCAATGATACGGGCATTATGAAAGAGACTACGTATCTGATCAGGGGTGGCATCAGTGACCACATCGTAGTCTTTGGGGCGAATCCCCAATAAAAGATCTCGTACGCAGCCACCTACCACATAGGCGGAGTACCCGGCTTGTTGTAAACGCTCAATGCTGTACAGCGCATTAGGGCTAATGTCTTCAGGACTTAAATCATGCTGAAAGGGAGCAGCTTCTTGAGCCTTACGTCGTTGAGGTAAGTGATTAAGGGGCTGGCGGATGAATTGAAACAGCTTATTCAGCATGGGGATAATTGTGCATGAGATAACGAATGGGCACTGAAGTATGCAGGATTGGCTGATCAGCCAAAGTGCATCTGCTTGAATTAAAGATTGGGATTCTAGCACCAGAACGTCAAGAGTCTGTATGAAATATGGGCAAAGTTTTGATAAGTCCAGATGTGCGAAAGGGAGCCGAGGCTCCCTTCCAGAGGATAGTGCGCTGCTCTTATTGTTATTGTATTGGGCCCGTTATTGTTATTTTAGCCCATCCCGGCTGGACGCATCGGGAGGTGCCCCCTACTCGGGGGCTAAGAGCAAACGGATACCTTTGATCGATGAGGTGATGCTTGGATCAGTGTGGTGTCTGCTGAATACCGCAGTTTTATTCTTATCACACTGTCGCAGGTTTCCCTGACGACAACTCCTCTCCAAAAGAATCAGTTAGCTTCGTCTCTACCATCTTGTTGTTATTGTGTTAGAGCCGTTATCTGTTGTTCTTGTTATAAAGTTTCACTTGTTATTGTTGTTATATCAGTACAATAGCAGGGGTTGTGCCAACTTTTATAATCACTTATTTTTCATGTGGTTATATGTTTTTGTTACAGCAGGGTTTGAAGTGTTACGCAGACTTTTGTTACCAATCAACCCGCTTGAAGTTACCTTGTTTCTGTGGTCGGTAACACTTTGCTACCTTGAGTTAAGCTTCACCGGCGGCTGATTTTCGGCGCGGAATCCCCAAGCGTTGCCGGCGTTCCCACAAACATTTGCGGCTGATACCCAGTTTGCGTGCCAGTTCGGTTTCGGTCATATGCTCTTGGTGTTCCAACACAAAGTGCTGAAAGTAATCCTCAAGGGATAAATTTTCGGCAGCCTCGGGAAGGTCATTGGTTTTAGCTTCACTGGGCTTGTTGTGTTCTTCGCGGTGCAGGCTGTTAAAGGCTTCAAAGGCGTTTTGTTCCAAATCAATGCCCAATACTTCAGCACTGATTTCTTGGCGATCGCTGAGAATAGCGGCGCGTTCAATAGCGTTTTCCAGCTCGCGCACGTTGCCAGGCCAAGCGTAGTGTAGGATGGCTTGCTTAGCTTCTGGGGAGAAAAACAAAGGCCCCGTATTAAGCCGGTTGCTGTGGTGTTTTAAAAAAGCCTCGGCAATCTCTAAGACATCTTGCTCACGCTCACGCAGCGGCGGGAGCTTAAGGGCTATGACGTTGAGGCGGTAATACAGGTCTTCGCGAAAATGCCCAGCCTTAGACAGGGTTTTTAGGTCACGATGGGTAGCCGCAATCAGGCGCACATTGACCTTTTGTGAGTGTACCGAGCCTACACGACGAATCTCTCCCTCTTGTAATACGCGCAGTAGGCGGGCTTGGGCTTCTAAAGGCAGTTCTCCTATTTCGTCTAAAAATAGGGTTCCGCCATCCGCTGCCTCCACTAAGCCGGTGCGTCCACTGGTGGCTCCGGTAAATGCCCCTTTTTCATGGCCAAAGAGTTCGGACTCAATCAGGGTTTCTGGGATGGCTGCACAGTTCACGGAAATCATGGGTGATTTAGCGCGCTGTGATTGATTATGTAGTGCCCGAGCGACTAATTCTTTGCCCGTTCCTGACTCCCCTAGGATTAAAACGTTGGAGTCTGTTGGCGCGACTTTGAGAATCTTGCCAAACAGGTTTTGCATGGCCAAACAGCGGCCAATGATGCCTAGGGATACCTGTTGAGGGATCTGTGAGCTTGGTGCGGGCGGAGCGCTCGGGGTTGCAGTCGGGACGGTTGGTTTGCTGCTGGAGTTGGCTTGGTTGTCTTTTAAGATGCGCTGGATACTTTGCAGCATTTCTCCGTGGTCAAAGGGTTTAGCAATATAGTCCACCGCGCCCAACTTCATAGAGTCTACGGCTGAGCGCAGGCTAGCATAGCTGGTCATAATCAGAACGGGTTGCCCTTTGGCATGCTGGATTAACTCTGTGCCAGGCGCACCAGGAAGGCGCAGATCGCTGATAATCAAGTCAAATTGCGTGAGTGAGTAACGCTCTAAGGCTTCCTGCACGGAGCCCGCCTCACTGACTTGGTACTGATTGCGCTCCAATAGGCGGCGTAGAGCGGAGCGGATAATACTTTCGTCTTCGACAATGAGGATGTGTGGCATGGAGGTCTCTCTTGGCAAGCCTAACACCGGATCTGCCTAGGGGGCGGTATTAGTCGCGCGGGGTAGTTGGATGCGAATGCGCGTTCCGCGTTGGCTTAGGGGGTCGGTAGGGCTTTCGATATCAATCTGGCCATAATGGTCTTCAATGATGGAATAGACTAACGCAAGACCTAGCCCTGTGCCCTTTCCCGGATCCTTGGTGGTGAAAAAAGGTTCAAACAGGCGGTTTTGAATCTCAGTAGGAATTCCTGCCCCTTCATCCTCAAGGATAAGGCAAACGCTGTGCTCAGTGGCGGAGCTACTGACCCAGATACGTCCTCTAGGCGGTGAGGCATCGCGAGCATTAGACAGTAAATTCACCAGTACTTGCCCCAGTCGCTGGGGATCGCCTTCGGCATAATGCTCGGCGTGGCATTGGTTGATAAAGCGCACTTCCTGTTCTTTATTTAAGGACAGCAAAGCCATAGCATCCTGAGTGATGGCGGTGAGGCTTACAGGGTAACTGTTATGCTGATGATTGCCCGCGTGGGAAAAGCTCATCAGAGAGTGCAGAATTTTAGAAATCCGTCGGGTTTGCTCAATAATCTGCAAACTGGTTTCGTTGATTTCTGGGTCGTGTTCCCGTTCTTCATGAAGGTTTTGTGCTAAGCAGGCAATGCCCGTAACCGGGTTGCCGATTTCGTGGGCTACCCCTGCGGCCAGCCGTCCGATGCTGGCTAGGCGCTCTGAGTGAATCAGGCGTTCTTCTAACACTTGAGTTTCGGTGCAGTCTTCGACCAGCAACACTAAGCCGCTGCATCCAAAGGAAAGGGGTTCTTCAATCGCGGCTTTGTGCAAATTCAGCCAGCGCAGTTTACCTTGTAAAGACAGTTGTTTTTTGTGCTGGTGCTCGTCCGGTTGCTGGATAAAGGTTTCCAACAGGGTACGCCAAGGTTCACTCAGGGTATTCAGACGTGAGCCTACGATATTTTGCGCTGGAATTTCTGTTAACTCTTCCATTGCCCGATTCCACATTAAAATCTCGCGGTCTTTGGCTAGGGAGCAAACCCCCATCGGCAGTTCTTGCAGGGTTTGGCGGTGGTAACGGCGCAGGGTGTCAAGCTCAGCCGCTAGGCCGGTGAGGCGGGAGCGATATTCTTCCAGACGATTCTCAATAAAGTGAATGTCCTCGCTGATGAAGCTTTCTGCCGTTTTTTTGTAGGGCAAAAAGTTTTTGACGATATCCTGAGCCACATTCGGCCCCATGAGGCTAGATAGGCTGGCCTCTATGTGGTCGCGTAAGCGGCGTAATGCGTAGGGGCGATGCTCATCCAGCGGAAGTTGTAAGGCATTTAGGGCTTGTTTTACCTCCTGTTGGGCGATCTGTGGCCCAAGGGGAGTAGAAAGCTGTAGCACAAATTCGTGCGGCGAACTGGCTTCCAGCTCCCGGCGCTGAGGCAGGCGCATGTTATCTACGGTACAGGCTTCAGCGGCGCGAATTTCCTCTGGGGTGGAGGGGCTAAACAGGGAGACTAACCCAAATACCAGTACGTTTACCGTTAGAGAGGCTACCGCCGCTAAGTGCCATGTATTTTCGTCCAGTACATAGGTTAAATTCAGCAGCGGGAGGTAGAAGCTATCTTGGCCTCCAATTAGCGGGAGCAGCATGGTGACCAGCCAGATGGAGATGCCTGCTAGCAATCCGCTGATGTAGCCGCGTCGATTGGCGGCGGGCCAATACAGGGTTGAGAGCACCGCCGGTAAAAAATGCAGAGTGGCAACATAGGCAACGCTGCCTAGGCTGGTCAGGCCTTGTTTGCTGTCCAGCAGCAGGTAAAAACCGTATCCCGCCATGATAATGACAAAAATTAGGATGCGCTTAGTCCAGCGTAACCAGCGATAAATGTCATCGGTAGGGGGTTGATAGAGTGGCAAAACCAAGTGGTTAATCACCATGCCCGATAGGGACAGGGTGCTGACAATAATTAAACCACTGGAAGCCGATAGCCCGCCGATAAAGGCCAGTAATGCCAGTGTTTCACTGTGTACGGTGAGCCCTAAGCCGAGGGTGAAGTATTCAGGGTGAGTGGTAACTCCGAGTTTAAGACCACTCCAAAGAATCAGCGGGACGGCAAGGCTCATCAACAGCAAAAACAGAGGCAAACCCCAGCTCGCGGTAGTCATATTGCGCGGGCCGATCCCTTCGGTAAAAGCCATGTGGTACATATGGGGCGTGACCAACGCGGCGGCAAAAAACACCAACAGCATGGTACGCCAAGGGCCTTCGTTGAGCGGTGCATGCAGTGCAGCTAATGCCACTTGGTGTTCCAGTAACCAGCGCTCTAAACCACTTGGCCCATCAAAGACTACAAACAGGGCATATAAGCCGATCACACTTAACGCGATGAGTTTAACCAAGGACTCAAAGGCTACCGCTAGCACTAATCCTTCATGCCTTTCGCGGGAGGCTACTTGGCGTGCTCCAAACAGCATGGTGAATAACATGATCAGCAAGCAATAGCTTAAAGCCACATGCTTAGGCTGAGGCTCATGGGTCAGGATGCTGATGGTGTCGGCAATGGCCTGTACTTGCAGGGCCAGTAACGGCAGCATCCCGATCAGCATCACCAGGGTGGTGAGTGAGCCGCTCCAAGTACTGCGAAAGCGGAACGCAAACAGATCCGCCAGAGAGGATAGCTGATAGGTGCGAGTAAGGCGCAAAATAGGGTGTAGCAAAACCGGAGCCAGCAAAAAAGCGCCGCTAACCCCCAAATAAGTGGCTAAGTAGCCATATCCATATTGATAGGCCAGATCGACCGTGCCGTAAAAGGCCCAAGCACTGGCATACACGCCAATGGACAAAATATACACCACGGGGCTGCGCACAATGCGGCTGGGAATTAACCCACGGTCGGTAATCCATGCGAGGCCAAACAGCAAAGATAAATAGAGTACGCTGATCAGCAATAGGTGGCTGAGGTTAAAACTGGTCAACGTCACTTCCATTCTGCAAGATAAAGGTCACAATGATGAGGATCAGCCACAGCATATAGGGGCGATACCAAGCACCGTCGGGCGCAATCCACCAGTCCATGATGGTGGGGGAAAACAGGTAGATTCCCACTACCAGAATCAATACCAGCCGGTAGATGTACATACCCAGTCCTCCTGCGGCCAAAAGGTTAGGGGATGGTAACTAAAGGCGTTCTCAGCGTCACCGTTTAAAGGTCGTATCTGCTGATAAAGGATTAAAGAGTAGCTGTGGGGTCGCGGGTATTTGATGGCTTGCCCAGTGCTGAATTCCCCAGGCCAAGATGCGGTGGGGTGATTCTTGCTCAAGGGCTTTCGGAGGATCTTGTCCCAACAAAGAGAGCGCTGTGACCAATAGTTGTGCCGCCGCTTGAGGCTCAATGGGTGGCGCTTGATGGCTCTTACTGAGTTTGTGTCCATCGGCTTGCATTAGCAGGGGAACGTGCAAGTACTGAGGCTGAGGTAGTTTAAGCTGCTGTTGTAAGTAAAGCTGGCGCGGCGTGGAGTCCAAAAGATCAGCGCCGCGTACAATCTGAGTAATACCCTGCCACGCATCATCAACCACTACCGCTAATTGATAGGCGAATACCTGATCCCGCCGCTGAATAATAAAATCGCCCACTTCCCGCCCTAGGTGCTGACAGAATGCTCCCTGTACGCGATCCTGAACACTAAAGCTCTGCTCGGGAACCCTTAGTCTAAGGGCTGCCTGTTGAGGAGGATATTGTCGATCACGGCAAAAACCGGGATAGGGGCCAGGATAGGCTTCCAATTGTTTGCGGGAGCAGCGGCAGAAATAGGCTAAACCCTGTTGCTGTAAGTATTCAGCGGCTTCTTGATAGGCTTTTAGGCGCTGACTTTGATAAATCACCGGCCCATCCCACTCAAAACCATAGTGCTCTAGGGTGGTTAAGATGGAGGTGGTTGCTCCGGGGACTTCGCGGGGTTTGTCTAAGTCCTCAATGCGCAGCAGCCAGTGCCCCTGAGCGGATTTAGCGTCCAGATAAGAAGCCAATGCTGCCACTAACGAGCCAAGATGCAGTGAGCCGCTAGGCGTGGGGGCAAAACGCCCCACATAGTCTGCTGGATAAGACATGCTATGGCAGATCGGGCGGCGAGACTGGGGATAACTCGCCGCACAGAGTAATCAAGATCCGACCTGTTTTTCCTTGATTTCAGCTAGGGTTTTACAGTCGATGCACAGGGTGGCTGTGGGGCGTGCTTCTAAACGGCGGATACCGATTTCAACGCCACAGGAATCACACCAGCCGTACTCGTTGTTTTCGATCAGTTGCAAGGTTTCGTCAATTTTTTTAATCAGTTTGCGTTCACGATCGCGGGCGCGCAGTTCTAGGCTGAACTCCTCTTCCTGACTGGCACGATCTGCTGGATCAGGGAAGTTAGCTGCCTCATCCTGCATATGGTGTACTGTCCGATCCACTTCCTCCATCAGCTCCTTCTTCCACTGATTGAGGATGGCGGTGAAGTGCTCGCGCATTTCGTCGCTCATGTATTCCTCGCCCTTTTTTTCCTTGTAGGGCTGAAAGCCTCGGACTAATTGAGCGTTGCTTTGACTGTCTTTGGTAATGGGCATGATGGCTGCCTCTCGCTGTGTCCATGGCGCAGTTGGGACTTGGCCCCTCATCTAGGGCTTGCCACTGCAAGCGGGGGAAATTACCAGATTGCAGATATCCATGCTACTCCAGACTTGGGCGGATCGTGCGGCATTTTTGGGCCTTTGGATAGAATCTATCCACTAATTAGGGTGTAAGAGAAGATGATGGACTCTTTATTCAGTGCGCGCAGTCAAGCCATTGAGCCTTTTCAAGTCATGGCGTTACTGGCGCGGGCTAAGGCCTTAGAGGCCGCTGGCCGTGATGTGATTCACTTAGAGATTGGTGAGCCTGACTTTCCAACGGCGGCTCCTATTATTGCGGCGGGGCAAGCGGCTTTGGCTGCTGGCCACACTCAGTATACGGCGGCTCGTGGCTTACCTGCGTTACGCCAAGCCATTGCGGATTTTTACGCGCAGCGCTATTCCGTAACCCTAAGTCCTGAGCGTATTTTGATTACCCCCGGCGGCTCTGGGGCTTTATTACTGGCCACCAGTTTATTGGTGGATCCGGGAAAACACTGGTTATTGGCTGATCCCGGTTATCCTTGCAATCGGCATTTTTTGCGCTTGGTGGAGGCGCAGGGACGGTTGGTTCCGGTAACCGCCGCCAGTCGTTATCAATTAACCCCTGATTTAGTGAATCAATATTGGTCTGAGGATTCGGTGGGTGCGCTCTTGGCCTCTCCAGCCAATCCCACAGGGACGTTGCTCTATCCCGATGAATTGGCGGCTCTGTCTAAAGCTATACGGGTAAAAGGCGGACATCTGGTGGTGGACGAGATCTACCACGGCCTTACCTACGGCGTGGAAGCAACCACAGCGCTGGCGGTGGACGATGAAGCCTTTATCTTGAATAGTTTTTCTAAGTATTTTGGTATGACGGGCTGGCGTTTGGGTTGGTTAGTGGCTCCTGAGGCGGCCATTCCTGCCTTAGAGCGTTTGGCGCAAAACCTCTACATCAGCGCTTCTACCCTTGCACAGTATGCGGCACTGGCCTGCTTTGAGCCTGAAACTTTGGCCATTTTTGAGCAGCGGCGGGCAGAGTTGGCGCGGCGGCGTGATTATTTGCTGCCTGCTTTACGGAGTCTGGGGTTTCGTATTGAGGTGGAGCCGGAAGGGGCTTTTTACCTGTATGCCGATATTAGCCATTTGGGTGGTGATGCCCAAAGCTTCTGTAACTATTTGTTGGAGACGGAGTATGTTGCTGTGACTCCGGGTTTGGATTTTGGCCAGTATCGGGCTCAACAGCATGTTCGTTTTGCCTATACCCAGAGCATTCCTCGCTTAGAGCAGGCTGTGGCGCGGATTGAGCGGGCTTTAGCCCATTGGAGTCGTTGATGGAGTTTTCCCCACCCTTAGAAGAGGCGCGCTTAATTCGGCGCTACAAGCGCTTTTTAGCCGATGTGATCACTCCTGAAGGGGAAACCCTGTGTATTCACTGTCCTAATACAGGCTCCATGTTGAACTGTATGCAGGAAGGTGGGCGGGTATGGTTTCAACGCAGCGATAAACCGGGACGTAAACTACCCGCTACTTGGGAGCTGGCTGAAACTCCGCAAGGTCGTTTGGCCTGTATCAATACTCAGCGGGCCAATACGTTGGTTGAAGAAGCCTTAACCGCAGGCTTGATTACGGAGCTGGCAGGTTTTAGCGCTTTCAAGCGCGAAGTACCCTATGGAGCCGAACGCAGTCGGGCGGATTTTCGCTTGGATTACCTTTCTGGCTCGTTATATCTGGAAGTTAAAAGCGTCACCCTAGGATTTTCTGATTCTGAGGTAGCTGCTTTTCCCGATGCTGTGACAGAGCGTGGGCAAAAGCACTTGCGCGAATTAACGCACTTGGCTTATCAGGGCGTGGGTGCAGCAGCGCTACTGTACTGCGTGTGTTTATCCGGGATGCAAGCGGTGCGGCCTGCCTTAGAGATTGATCCTAAGTACGCTCAAGCTTTGATTACCGCCCAGAGTGCCGGTGTGCGTTTATTAGCCTATGCGGTTGAGTTGTCACCTAAAGGGATGCGCATTACTAAGTCATTACCCTTAGTCTGGCCTTAATTAATGCACGTAGTAATCTCAAAAATAGGCGCAAAAATGGGGTACTACCTTGGTCGCAAGCACTCAGGGTGCGTTGAGCCCTTGGGTTGCCAAGAGTACACTGCCTCTCCCGTGGGCACTTGCTTGTCCTGAGTACAGGGCTTTGTGTCTGACATCAATGCCTTAGCCTTGGGCTGATGTGTAATCTGACGGTCTTGTCAGGCTGACCTCCAGCGTCAACCTTACCTCGTGGCTATCCCACTGGGAGACAAAGTCTGTATGCCGGTATAGGCCGGTTTAGGTTCATCGGCTGGCCGTTTTAGAGTGACAGCTTCCTTTCTTCTGTTAGGAAGCTACTGAGCTTTAAGCGGAGACTGCGATGCGGGTGGGTGGTTCAGACTACCCAAAAGCCAGCAAAATCTTCTGGCTAAACCCCTTGGGTCGTCTGGCCAAAGTGTTTCACGTAAGCTCTTGCACGCGTGAAAAATTTTTGCTGCATTCTGGGAGAAGCGTTAATGACGCAAAATAGCGAAGCGCTGGATGTGGTTCTGGTTGGAGCCGGCATCATGAGCGCTACCTTGGCGGTACTGCTCAAAGAGCTTGACCCCAGCCTTAAGCTGGAAATTGTGGAAATGCGAGACGGTGGAGCTCAAGAAAGCTCTAACCCTTGGAACAACGCAGGTACCGGTCACGCCGGTCTGTGTGAGCTCAATTACACCCCGCAAAGCGCTGATGGGTCGGTTGAAATCTCTAAAGCCGTGGCTATTAACAGCCAATTTGAGGTTTCTAAGCAATTCTGGGCCTACATGGTTGGGCGCGAAGGTTTTGATAATCCCAGTGACTTCATCAACCCCGTGCCTCATATCAGCTTTGTGCGCGGCAAGGATGTTCCCTTCCTGAAAAAGCGCCACGAGCTGCTCAGTGCTCACCATACCTTTGAGGATATGGTGTATACCGAAGACCGCAATACCATTGCGGAGTGGGCTCCCTTAATGATGCCGGGCCGTGACAGCAGTGAAGTAGTAGCGGCTACCCGTTCTGAGCGCGGTACAGACGTTAACTTTGGTGCTTTAACCCAAAAACTGCTGGATTACTTATCCAAGCAGCCCGGAGTGACCATCACTTACAGCCATAAAGTGATTGGGTTAAAGCGTCAGGGACAGGGTTGGTCGGTTAAGGTTGGTCACAGAAGCAATATTGACTCCCGCGAACTGCAAGCTAAGTTCGTTTTCCTCGGTGCCGGTGGTGGTGCTCTGCCTTTGCTGCAATTGTCCGGTATTGAGGAAGGTAAAGGCTTCGGTGGTTTCCCCGTCAGTGGCCAGTGGCTGCGCTGCGACAATCCAGAAGTGGTGAACCAGCATCAGGCTAAGGTGTACAGTCAGGCTGAAGTGGGTGCTCCCCCCATGTCTGTCCCTCATCTGGATACCCGCGTGGTGGATGGCAAAAAATCTCTGCTGTTTGGGCCTTATGCCGGATTTACCACTAAGTTCCTGAAGTTTGGTTCCTTCTTCGATCTGCCTTGCTCCATTCGTTTGGCCAACATTGGGCCGATGCTGGCGGTAGCACGCGACAATATGGATCTGACCAAGTATCTGGTGCGTGAAGTACGCCAGTCTATGGATGATCGTCTGGCCAGCCTGCGGAAGTTCTACCCACAAGCCAAAGCCGAAGACTGGAAACTGGCCATTGCCGGTCAGCGCGTTCAGATCATCAAGAAAGATGAGAAGAAAGGTGGCGTTCTACAGTTTGGTACTGAGCTGGTAGCAGCTAAAGATGGCACCATTGCTGCCTTGTTGGGCGCGTCTCCAGGTGCTTCTGTTACCGTACCCATTATGCTGGGCCTGATTGAGCGTTGCTTCCCTGAGCGTTACAAGTCGGCAGACTGGACAGCCAAACTGGGCGAAATCTTCCAAGCGCGTGAAAAACAACTGCAAACCGATGCTGATGCCTACCGTACTGTAGCTAAGCAATCCGCAGAGCGTTTGGGCTTGGCCGGTTAATTTCTACCGCTGTTGCCGTCAACTGTTCCTCGCTTAGGCGGGGAACAGTCGTTTTAGGGAGGGTTATTTTTTTAGATTGCCCGCGTGTAAACCACACTCTTTGTGGGTCGCTTCCTCCCACCACCAACGGCCTTCGCGTTCGTGTTGATTGGGTAGTACCGGGCGGGTGCAAGGCTCGCAACCGATACTGATGTAGCCGCGCTCATGCAGCGGGTTATAGGGAATTTCCAACATGCGGATGTAGCCCCAGACTTCTTCGCTGCTCATCTGTGCCAGTGGGTTGAATTTATACAGCGGGCGTTCTGGGCTGGAGAAGGCGGTGTCTAGCTCTAAGGCCGCGACCTGACTGCGCGTACCGGGGCTTTGGTCACGACGCTGGCCGGTCGCCCAAGCGCGAACAGTGGATAGTTTACGGCGCAGGGGCTCAATTTTACGCACGCCGCAGCATTCGCCATGACCGTCACGGTAGAAGCTGAACAGGCCTTTTTCGCGTACAAAGGGCTCTAGGCGCTGTGCATCGGGGCTCATGATTTCGATGGGCAGCTTGTAATGCTCGCGTACCTGCTCAATAAAACGATAGGTTTCGCTGTGCAGGCGGCCGGTATCCAGACTGAATACCTTGACGTTCTTATTCAGCTTCCACGCCATATCCACCAGCACCACATCTTCGGCACCACTGAACGACAGCCAAAGGTCATCCCCAAAGTGCTCAAAGGCCAGTTTTAGAATGTCTTGTGGCGAACGGTCGGCATAGGCAGCGGCGAGGCTGTCCACATCAAAGGCTGTGGTCATGGCGGTCTCTTCTATGGGCTTAAATCACGGAACCGCGATCTTAAGCCCCTTTGCCTATGCTTGAGAATCGCTCCAAAGCCTTTGATCAAAAGAAGGAGCACTTTAGGTAAAAAGGCAGGGTAATTCATTCGGGCCTGCTTTACCTGCTGCTGCTAACCGCTCATCCCGTGCATCGCGCAGCATGGAGTTTAGGTTGCGCTCAATATTTTGGCAGATGGTTTCGGTTTGAATGCGTAACTCGCTGTCGTGGAAGGGATTTTGCAAATGCGTACCTACGGTTTCAATGGCCAACAGCATATAGCCCACTACCGTGGACACAAGGGGGGTAAACCAGTGCAGGGTCTCTACCAAGCCAATGGGCACAATGATGCAGAATAGAGTGATAAAAAAGCGCGGAAAGTAGACGTAGGGGAAGGGCAGTGGCGTGTTAGCAATGCGCTCCATGCCGCCTTGACAGTTGGACAGCTCCACCATCGTCGACTCAAGGCGTGCGAGACGAATGCTATCTAGGCGGCCTTCTTTGTATTCTTGAACCAACAAAGCGGCGGAAGTCGTCAGTAGGTCATTGGGGAAATTATTGGTCTGATCGCTGCGCGCCTGCTCTTGCCAGTCGATCAGCTCCCGGATGTCTGTAGGGCAGGGTTCGCCCCTTAGATGGGCGGAGAGGCTTTTTAAGTAGGCCAGATGGCGCTTGAGCAACAGAGGCTTAACGGGGTTGAGACCGTCCTGTGGATCGTCAATCAGGGTGAGGACTTGGCGGGCATAGCTGCGGGAATAGTTAGTCATACCGCCCCACAGGGTACGTGCCTCCCACCAGCGGTTATAGGCGCTGGTGTTACGAAAACTGATCAGAACCACCAGTGCCGAACCCATCAGGGTAACGGGCATCGAGGGTAGGCTGTAGGTAGGGTCAAGAACCAGCATGTAGTAGGCGGTGACAAAAATATCCCACAGCAGCAGCCAAAACAGTGACCAGCCCACATAGGTGAGGGTGGTAAAGAGAAACGGCGGTTTGGGGCTCATGATTCGAGACACGGGGTCATCCTGAGTAAGTGACTGAATGGGGCGTTGTTCAGTAGTAGGTCGTACAGGCTCAGCGACTCGTTAGGCGTTCTTCCTTTATAAAATAGACACCACATCATGAGTCAAATTCCTAAGCCAGAGCCTAGCCGCTTTTTTGACGGGCACATGAAAGGGAGCGGCGGTTGCGTTGGCTAAGGCTTGTGGTTAGAGTGCCGCCTTCTCTATCTGCCTGAGGATGTGTTCGTGGAAATCGCCTGTCTCGACCTAGAAGGGGTACTGGTTCCGGAAATCTGGATCGCTTTTGCCGAGAAAACCGGCATCGAATCCCTGCGTGCGACCACCCGCGATATTCCCGATTACGATGTGCTGATGAAGCAACGCCTGCGCATTCTGGATGAGCACGGCCTTAAGCTGAAAGACATTCAGGATGTGATCGCCACCCTGAAACCCTTGGACGGTGCGGTGGAGTTTGTGGATTGGCTGCGCGAGCGCTTCCAAGTGGTGATTCTCTCCGACACCTTCTACGAGTTCTCCCAGCCTTTGATGCGTCAACTAGGCTTCCCGACGCTGCTGTGCCATCGTCTGATTACCGATGACAGCGATCGCGTGGTGGATTACCAACTGCGCCAGAAAGATCCCAAGCGTCAATCCGTGATTTCTTTTAAGAGCCTCTACTATCGCGTGATTGCGGCGGGTGACTCCTACAACGACACCACCATGCTCAGCGAAGCCCATGCCGGCATCCTGTTCCATGCACCGGAAAACGTGATCCGCGAATTCCCGCAGTTCCCCGCCGTGCATACTTATGAAGATCTGAAACAGGAATTCATCAAGGCCTCCAACCGTAAGTTGAGCCTGTAAGTATTTAAAGCTGCTCCAAGGTTTGCATCAAGACGCGAACCTTGGTTAGCGACTCTTGGTATTCGGCCTCTGCTTCCGAATCCATCACGATGCCACCGCCGCCCCAGCAGTGGACTTGGCCTTGCTTGAAGATCAGGCTGCGGATGGCGATGGAGCTGTCCATTTCTCCCCGCACATCCACATACAGCAGCGAGCCGCAGTAGAGTTGGCGGCGGCAAGGCTCCAGCTCGTCGATGATTTGCATGGCGCGGATTTTCGGCGCGCCGGTGATAGAACCACCGGGAAAACTACCAGCCAGTAAATCCAGCGCATCTTTACCTTCGGCTAGCGCGCCGGTCACGCTGCTGACCAGATGGTGCACGTTGGGGTAGCTTTCAATGGCGAACAGTTCCGGCACGCGGATGCTACCAATCTGACAACTGCGCCCTAAATCATTGCGCAGCAAATCCACAATCATCAGGTTTTCCGCGCGGTCTTTGAGGCTATCTTTAAGCTGTTGAATCTCCGCTTGATCGTGCTCTATCGCTGCTCTGCGGGGGCGTGTGCCTTTAATAGGGCGGGCCTCCACCTGTCCTTGGCTGACTTTTAAAAAGCGCTCCGGCGATAGGCTGGCGATGGCGGTATCTTCCCATGCCATATAAGCGGCAAAGGGCGTGGGGCAAGCCTGACGTAGGGCCTGATACGCCAGCCAAGGGTCGCCTTGGTAGGTGGCGCGGAAACGTTGGGTAAAGTTCACCTGATAACAGTCACCGGCCTGAATGTAATCCTGAATCCGGGCGATGGCTTGTTGATAAGTCTCGGGTGACAGTTCAGGGGTAAAGGCTGTCGACAATTTAAACGAACCACAGGCAGCAGTAGGTTCATCTTGGACAAACAAGGCTTGGATACAGGCTTGCTCCCCCCGCGAAAAGGCGGGATGGAACATTAAATAGCTCCGCTGTTGCTGGTGATCGCTGATTAAGGCCCAGCCGTAAAGTCCCAACCGTGCATCCGGTAGGCCGATGTCATCCATCGCCTGTTGCGGCAAGTGCTCCAAGCGTTGGCCAAAGTCGTAACTGAGCATCCCCATCAAACCGCCTGCAAAGGGCAAGGGTTGATCCTGTTCGGCCACCGCTGTGGGCCCCAAACGCTCTAAGGCTTGGCGCAGACGTTGAAAAAAAGCCGATCCCCTTTCTTGAGGTTTGGGTTCTAGGGTTTCTATGGGCCAAGCACTCATCAGATCGAAGCGCCCACGATAGGCTTTAGGCTGGCCTGCATCCAGCAGTATGGCACCCTGCGCGTGGCGGATCAGATCAAAGCGGCGGCTAGGATCTGCTTCGTAGGCCAGAGGGAAGCAGCGAACCAAAGGTAGGGCATCGGCAGGGAGAGTGGACATGCCCGGAAAGCTCCTGAACAAGCGGGGCGATTTAGGTGCGGGTTGGGATTCTAGCACGCTCATTGCGTATTGAGGGGTTGAAGTATTTAGGTAGCTATCTTACAAAGTGTCGACAATAGTCTATGTAGTGTTGACCAAATTCACTACTTAACCTATTTTCTAGCCAAGCAAATAGATAAGTGTCGACAATCAAGATGAGCCAGCCCGGACAGATTGTTCAAATTCAAGAGGAAGAGGGCGGAACCCTGTCAGAACAGGTTTTTCGTCAGATTCAAAGTGCGATTGTCCGGGGCGAGATTCCACCGGGCGCCAAAATCTCCGAGCCAGAGCTGGCGCGCACCTACGGCATTAGTCGTGGCCCGCTGCGTGAAGCGATTCATCGTTTAGAAGGCCAGAAACTGCTGGTGCGTGTTCCCCATGTGGGCGCACGAGTAGTGTCTCTGTCCCACGCTGAATTGATTGAGCTGTACGAAATCCGCGAATCCTTAGAAGGCATGGCTTGCCGTCTCGCGGCTGAGCGCATGACCCCCCAAGACATCGATGAGTTGCGCCGGGTATTGGATACCCACGAGCGTGACGAGGCCTTCCGTGCGGGCGTGGGTTACTACCAGCAGGAAGGGGACTTCGACTTCCATTACCGAATTATTCAAGGCTGTGGCAACACAACATTGGCCCGGATGCTGTGCGGCGAGCTGTATCAGCTGGTGCGCATGTACCGCATCCAATACTCCACCACGCCCAATCGGCCCCGCCAAGCCTTTAACGAGCACCACCGTATTCTCGATGCCATTGCCGAGGGCGATGCCGAACTGGCAGAGCTGCTAATGCGCCGCCACATCGCAGCCTCACGGCGTAACGTCGAGCGTCATCTTCAAAGCAAGCAGAACACCCCCAAAACCCGAGGTGAAGCATGAGTAATATCTCCGCCGGCCAGCGTTTCCGCGATGCCGTTGCTGCCGAACATCCGCTGCAAGTAGTCGGCGCGATTAACGCAAACCACGCTTTGCTGGCCAAGCGTGCCGGTTTCAAAGCCATCTACCTGTCGGGTGGCGGTGTGGCGGCGGGCTCTCTGGGTCTGCCGGATCTGGGCATCACCGGTCTGGATGACGTACTGACCGACGTACGCCGCATCACCGACGTCTGCGATCTGCCTTTGCTGGTGGACGTGGATACGGGCTTCGGTTCCTCAGCCTTCAACGTCGCCCGTACCGTTAAGTCCATGATCAAGTTTGGCGCGGCTGCCATCCACATCGAAGACCAAGTGGGTGCCAAGCGTTGCGGCCACCGTCCGAATAAAGAAATCGTCTCTCTGCAAGAGATGATCGACCGCGTGAAAGCCGCTGTCGATGCCCGTACCGATGACAGCTTCGTCATCATGGCGCGTACCGATGCGCTGGCGGTTGAGGGTCTGAACTCCGCTCTGGATCGCGCCGCCGCCTGCATTGAAGCCGGTGCGGACATGATCTTCCCCGAAGCCATCACCGAACTGCCGATGTACAAAACCTTTGCCGACCGTGTGAAGGCGCCGATTCTGGCCAACATCACCGAGTTTGGTGCGACTCCGCTGTACACCACTGAAGAACTGGCTTCTGTGGACGTATCGCTGGTGCTCTATCCGCTGTCCGCCTTCCGCGCCATGAACAAGGCTGCTGAGAACGTCTACACCGCCCTGCGCCGTGACGGTACTCAGAAGAATGTGATCGACACCATGCAAACCCGTATGGAGCTGTACGATCGCATCAACTACCACGCGTTTGAGCAGCACCTCGACGCGTTGTTTGCTGCGGGCAAGAAGTAATCACAGTAACCGGCCTAGGTTCGTCTGTGCAGGGCGAGCCTAGGGGAAAACAAAGACAACTATTCAACCGGATTAGGAATTCAAGCGATGAGCACTACTGAAACCACCAGCGTTGGCTTCAAGCCGAAAAAGTCCGTAGCCCTGAGCGGCACTGCTGCCGGTAATACCGCTCTGTGTACCGTCGGTCGCAGCGGTAATGACCTGCATTACCGTGGCTACGACATTCTCGACTTTGCTACCACCTGTGAGTTCGAGGAAATCGCCCACCTGCTGGTCCATGGCAAGCTGCCCAATCTGGCCGAACTGAACGGCTACAAAGCCAAGCTCAAGGCGCTGCGTGGCCTGCCCGCTGGCGTTAAGGCCGCTCTGGAACAACTGCCGCCTTCGGCCCATCCGATGGATGTGATGCGTACCGGCGTATCGGTACTCGGCTGCCTGTCGCCTGAGAAAGACGACCACAACCATCCCGGTGCCCGCGACATCGCCGACAAGCTGATGGCCTGCTTGGGCTCCATGCTGCTGTACTGGTACCACTTCAGCCACAACGGCAAGCGCATCGACGTAGAAACTGACGACGATTCCATCGGTGGTCACTTCCTGCACCTGCTGCACGGCAAAAAGCCCAGCGAATCTTGGGTACGTGCCATGCACACCTCCCTGATTCTGTATGCAGAGCACGAGTTCAACGCCTCTACCTTCACCTCTCGCGTGATTTCCGGTACGGGCTCAGACATGTTCTCTTGCATCACCGGCGCCATTGGTGCCCTGCGTGGTCCAAAACACGGCGGTGCCAACGAAGTCGCCTTCGAGATCCAGAAGCGCTACGACAATCCGGAAGAAGCCGAAGCCGACATCCGCGCCCGCGTTGAGCGCAAAGAAGTGGTGATTGGCTTTGGCCATCCGGTGTACACCGTTGCTGACCCACGCAACAAGGTGATCAAAGAGGTCGCCCGCGAGCTGAGCGTCGAGCAAAACAACACCAAGATGTACGACATTGCCGAACGTCTGGAAAGCGTGATGTGGGAAGTCAAAAAGATGTTCCCCAATCTCGATTGGTTCAGCGCGGTCAGCTACCACATGATGGGCGTACCCACGGCCATGTTCACCCCGCTGTTTGTGATCGCCCGTACTTCCGGCTGGTCCTCTCACGTTATTGAGCAGCGCGTTGATGGCAAGATCATTCGTCCGAGCGCCAATTATGTTGGCCCGGAAAACCTCAAATTCGTTCCGCTCCGGGAGCGCCTGTAACAATGAACACTGAATACCGTAAGTCTCTGCCCGGTTCTGCCTTAGATTACTTCGACACCCGTGCGGCGGTTGAAGCCATCCAGCCCGGAGCCTATGACAAGCTGCCCTACACCTCGCGTGTACTGGCCGAGCAATTGGTACGTCGCTGTGAGCCAGCGGCGCTGACCGATTCCTTGAAGCAAATCATCGAAGGCAAGCGCGATCTGGACTTTCCTTGGTATCCCGCGCGTGTGGTGTGCCATGACATTCTGGGCCAAACCGCGCTGGTGGATCTGGCCGGTCTGCGTGATGCCATTGCGGACCAAGGCGGCGATCCGTCCAAGGTCAACCCCGTAGTGCCCACGCAGTTGATCGTGGACCACTCCTTGGCCGTTGAAGCGCCCGGTTTTGATCCAGAAGCCTTCGAGAAAAACCGCGCCATCGAAGACCGTCGCAACGAGGATCGCTTCCACTTCATCGAGTGGACGAAAACCGCGTTCAAAAACGTGGACGTGATCCCCGCTGGTAACGGCATCATGCACCAAATCAACTTGGAGAAAATGTCTCCAGTGATTCAGGCGCGTGAAGGTGTGGCCTTCCCCGATACCTGCGTTGGTACCGACTCCCACACCCCACATGTGGACGCGCTGGGCGTGATCGCCATCGGCGTGGGCGGTCTGGAAGCGGAAACCGTAATGCTCGGCCATCCGTCCATGATGCGTCTGCCCGACATCGTCGGCGTGAAGCTGACTGGCCAACGCAAACCCGGCATCACCGCTACCGACATCGTGTTGGCGCTGACCGAGTTCCTGCGTAAAGAGCGCGTGGTCGGTGCCTATGTGGAGTTCTTTGGTGAGGGCGCGGACAGCCTGTCCATCGGCGACCGTGCGACCATCTCCAACATGTGCCCTGAGTACGGCGCGACGGCGGCGATGTTCTACATCGACCAGCAAACCATCGACTACCTCAAGCTGACTGGTCGTGAGCCGGAGCAAGTCGCCTTGGTGGAAAACTACGCCAAGACCACCGGTCTTTGGGCCGATGCGCTGAAAACCGCTGTGTATGAGCGTGTGCTGAGCTTCGACCTGTCCACCGTTGTGCGTAACATGGCTGGCCCGTCTAACCCGCACAAGCGTCTGCCGACTTCGGCACTGCACGAACGTGGCATCGCTGACGAAGCCAAACTGGCCGCTGCCAAGGCCGAAGAGGCCAAGGGTCTGCTGCCTGATGGCGCGGTGATCATCGCCGCCATCACCAGCTGCACTAATACCTCCAACCCACGCAACGTCGTGGCGGCCGGTTTGCTGGCTAAGAAAGCCAATGCGCTGGGTCTGGTGCGTAAGCCTTGGGTGAAGACCTCCTTCGCCCCCGGCTCTAAAGTGGCCAAGCTGTATTTGGAAGAAGCCGGCCTGCTGCACGAGTTGGAGCAACTGGGCTTCGGTATCGTGGCCTATGCCTGCACCACCTGTAACGGTATGTCCGGTGCGCTGGATCCGGTGATTCAGCAAGAAATCATCGACCGTGACCTGTACGCCACCGCCGTGCTGTCCGGTAACCGTAACTTCGATGGCCGTATCCACCCGTACGCTAAGCAAGCCTTCTTGGCTTCGCCGCCGCTGGTGGTTGCCTACGCCATTGCCGGTACTGTGCGCTTCGACATCGAAAAAGACGTGCTGGGCACCGACAAGAACGGCAACCCCATCACCCTGAAAGACCTGTGGCCGAGCGATGAAGAAATCGACGCACTGGTGAAAACCAGCGTGAAGCCGGAGCAGTTCCATCAGATCTACATCCCGATGTTCGATCTGGGCACCGTGGAAGAGGCCAAGTCGCCGCTGTACGACTGGCGTCCCATGTCCACCTACATCCGTCGTCCGCCCTACTGGGAAGGTGCGTTGGCCGGTGAGCGTACTCTGAAAGGCATGCGTCCTCTGGCCGTACTGCCCGACAACATCACCACCGACCACCTGTCGCCCTCCAACGCCATTCTGTTGGACTCTGCTGCGGGTGAGTACTTGGCCAAGATGGGCTTGCCGGAGGAAGACTTCAACTCCTACGCCACCCACCGTGGTGACCACCTGACCGCCCAACGCGCCACCTTCGCCAACCCTCAGTTGGTGAACGAAATGGCCGTGGTCAATGGCGAAGTGAAGAAGGGTTCTTTAGCGCGCGTTGAGCCAGAAGGCAAAGTGATGCGCATGTGGGAAGCCATCGAAACCTACATGAACCGCAAACAGCCACTGATCATCGTTGCTGGCGCGGATTATGGCCAAGGTTCTTCGCGTGACTGGGCCGCCAAAGGCGTGCGTCTGGCCGGTGTTGAAGCCATCGCCGCAGAAGGTTTTGAGCGTATCCACCGCACCAACTTGGTGGGCATGGGCGTGTTGCCGCTGGAGTTCAAACCCGGCGTTAACCGCAAAACCCTGAACATTGATGGTACCGAAACCTACGATGTGAAGGGCGACATCTCCCCTCGTTGCGACCTGACTCTGGTCATCACCCGTAAAAACGGTGAAGTGGTGGAAGTGCCCATGACCTGCCGTCTGGATACCGCAGCGGAAGTCAGCGTTTATAAAGCAGGCGGTGTACTGCAACGCTTTGCCAAGGACTTCCTCGGCCAAGCCTAACCGTCAACGCGCGGCCTGATCCAAGGGTCGCGCGTTCCTTTTTTGGGGCTGCCCCCTCTCTAGTGGCCCCTTTTTTTACATGAGGATCCACGCTCATGGCTCATCTTCCCCAAATCAAAGTGCCTGCTACCTATATGCGTGGCGGCACCAGTAAGGGTGTGTTTTTCAGCCTCAAAGACCTGCCCGAAGCCTGCCAAGTGCCGGGTGAGGCCCGCGACAAACTGCTGATGCGTGTGATCGGCAGCCCCGATCCCTATGGCCAGCAAATCGACGGCATGGGTGGTGCGACCTCTTCCACCTCCAAAACCGTGATCCTCGCCAAGAGCGAACAGCCCGACCACGATGTCGACTACCTGTTCGGCCAAGTCGCGATCAACAAAGCCTTTGTGGATTGGTCCGGCAACTGCGGCAACCTGACCGCAGCCGTAGGCGCTTTTGCCATCAGCAAAGGCCTGATTGATCCGGCGCGTGTGCCACAAGACGGCATTTGCACCGTGCGCATTTGGCAGAAGAACATCAGCAAAACCATCATCGCCCATGTACCTATCACCAAGGGTGAAGTGCAGGAAACTGGCGATTTTGAGTTGGATGGCGTGACCTTCCCCGCTGCTGAAGTAGTCATCGAATTTATGGACCCAGCCGACGGCGAAGGCTCCATGTTCCCCACCGGCAACGTAGTGGACGACTTAGAGGTTCCCGGCATCGGCACCTTTAAGGCGACCATGATCAACTCCGGCATTCCGACCATTTTCGTCAACGCGGCGGACATTGGTTACACCGGCACTGAACTGCAAAAAGACCTCAACTCCGATGCCGAAGCCTTAGCGCGTTTTGAAACCATGCGTGCTTACGGTGCGGTGAAGATGGGCCTGATCGCCGATATTTCTGAGGCAGCTGCCCGTCAGCACACGCCAAAAATCGCTTTTGTTGCGCCGCCTACCGACTATGTGGCCTCCAGCGGCAAAGAAATCAAAGCCGCTGATGTGGATGTGCTGGTGCGCGCCTTGTCTATGGGCAAACTGCACCACGCCATGATGGGCACCGCTTCTGTGGCCATTGCCACCGCTGCCGCGGTTCCCGGCACGCTGGTGAACTTGGCCGCCGGTGGTGGCGAGCGTGAGGCCGTGACCTTCGGTCATCCCTCCGGCACCCTGCGCGTGGGTGCGTCTGCGGAAGTGGTGAATGGCGAGTGGACCGCCACCAAAGCCGTGATGAGCCGCAGCGCCCGTGTGCTGATGGAAGGTGCTGTACGGATTCCCGGCGACACCTTCTAAGCGTACTCAGCAATAAACGCCGTGAGTTGCATGAGCGCTCACGGCGCTTTGCGTGCTATTTCAAGCGCCGCTCAATACCCATTTCTACCAAGATGCGGGCGGAGATTTCCTCGACCGAAAAATGGGTGGAGTCGATGTATTTGATGTTCTCGCGCTTAAACAGCTTCTCCACTTCCCGCACTTCAAATTCGCATTGGGCGTAGCTGGAATAGCGGCTGTCTGGTTTGCGTTCATGGCGGATGTTGGACAGGCGCTCAGAGTCGATGGTTAAGCCGAACAACTTGTGGCGATGAGGTTGTAAAGAGCTGGGCAAACGCAGGTTTTCCATATCTTCTTCGGTCAGCGGGTAATTGGCGGCGCGAATGCCAAACTGCATGGCCATGTATAGGCAGGTGGGCGTTTTACCCGAGCGGGAAACCCCGACCAGAATAATATCTGCTTTGTTGTAATAATGGGTGCGGGCTCCATCATCATTATCAAGGGCAAAGTTAACCGCCGCGATTCGATCTGCATAGTTACTGTTTAGGCCAATGGCGTGGGATTTGCCCACCGAGTAGGATGAGCGCTCTTTCAGTTCATGTTCCAAGGGAGCAAGGAACGAAGAGAGGATATCCACCATAAAACCTTGAGAGCTGGCAATGATGTCACGGATTTCTTGGTTGACTAAAGTGTCGAAAATAATAGGTCGAGCGCCATCCTTTGCAGCAGCAGCATTGATTTGCTGTACTATGGCCTTGGCTTTTTCGGGGGTGTCAATGTAAGGCCGGGTCAGCTTGGTAAAATGGATGTTCTCGAACTGTGCCAGCAGGCTTTGGCCCAGTGTTTCGGCTGTGATGCCGGTACCGTCAGAAATAAAAAAAGCGGTTCTGTTTGTCATATCCTGTGGGCCTGTAGGCATCGGGCTGTACGCTCAACTGCTATAATTGCAACTAATTTGCAACACCTTGACTGTCGGCATTGTTACCCATTTTGTCGATTCGGGCCAACGCCATCATGCGCAGACCTGTCCTCAGTCGGGTTACCAACATAATTCTGGAGAGATCACCTTGGTAGATTACGTAGTTTCCCTCGATAAGCTCGGTGTCCATGATGTAGAGCATGTGGGAGGCAAAAACGCGTCCCTTGGCGAGATGATTAGTAACCTGGCGGGCGCTGGTGTTTCGGTTCCCGGTGGTTTTGCTACCACAGCACAGGCATACCGCGATTTTTTAGAGCAAAGCGGTCTGAATGCGCGTATTCACGAAACCTTAGATGCTTTGGATGTCGATGACGTCAATAAATTGGTTGAAGTGGGGGCTCAGATCCGCCAATGGGTGATGGAGGCTGAGTTTCCAGCCCGTTTGGATGCTGAAATCCGTCAGGCGTTTGCGGCATTGTCTGCGGGTAATCCTAACTTGGCGGTAGCGGTACGCTCTTCAGCAACGGCTGAGGATTTGCCGGATGCTTCCTTTGCCGGTCAGCAAGAAACCTTCCTCAATATTCGCGGCGTAGATAACGTAATCCGCGCGGTGAAGGAAGTTTTTGCGTCTCTGTTTAACGACCGCGCCATCGCTTATCGCGTACACCAAGGCTTTGATCACAAGTTGGTGGCTCTGTCTGCTGGCATCCAACGTATGGTGCGTTCGGAAACGGCTACAGCCGGTGTGATGTTTACGCTGGATACCGAGTCCGGTTTCCGTGATGTGGTCTTCATTACCGGCGCTTACGGTTTGGGTGAAACCGTAGTACAGGGTGCTGTGAACCCCGACGAATTTTACGTCCACAAGCCCACCCTAGAGGCTGGTCGTCCTGCAATTCTGCGCCGCAATCTGGGCAGCAAAGCCATCAAAATGGTGTACGGCGAAGAAGCTAGCGCCGGTCGCTCGGTGAAAACTGTACCCGTAGAGGCCGCAGAGCGTGCTCGTTTTGCCCTAAGTGACGAAGAAGTTACCAATCTGGCCAAGCAAGCTTTAATCATCGAAAAACACTATGGCCGTCCGATGGACATTGAGTGGGCCAAAGACGGTGATGATGGCCAGCTCTACATCGTACAGGCGCGCCCAGAAACGGTAAAAAGCCGTTCTTCGGCGAATGTGATGGAGCGTTACCTGCTTAAAGAAAAAGGCACTGTATTGGTGGAAGGCCGTGCCATCGGTCAGCGTATTGGTGCTGGCCCGGTTAAGGTCATCCACAGCATTGCTGAGATGGATAAAGTACAGCCCGGTGACGTGCTGGTTTCCGACATGACCGACCCTGATTGGGAGCCGGTGATGAAGCGTGCCAGCGCCATTGTGACCAACCGTGGCGGTCGTACCTGCCATGCTGCGATCATTGCCCGTGAATTGGGCATTCCTGCGGTGGTCGGTTGTGGTGATGCTACGGATATCCTCAAAGATGGCGAGCGTGTCACTGTTTCCTGCGCCGAAGGCGATACGGGCTACATTTTTGCCGGTGAGCTAGGCTTTGATATCCGTCAAAACTCTGTGGATGCCATGCCGGAGCTACCGTTCAAAATCATGATGAACGTCGGTAACCCAGATCGTGCGTTTGACTTCGCTAACCTGCCCAATGAAGGGGTAGGGCTAGCGCGTCTGGAGTTCATCATCAACCGCATGATTGGTGTACACCCTAAAGCGCTGCTGAATTTTGAGAGCTTACCGCCCGAAATCAAAGAAAATGTAACTAAGCGTATCGCGGGCTACTCTGATCCAGTCAACTTCTACGTTGAGAAGCTGGTGGAGGGTGTGAGTACCCTAGCCGCTGCTTTCTGGCCGAAGAAGGTCATCGTGCGTCTGTCGGACTTTAAGTCCAACGAATACGCCAACCTGATCGGCGGCAAGCTGTACGAGCCGGAAGAAGAGAACCCCATGCTCGGTTTCCGGGGTGCTTCTCGCTACATCAGCGACAACTTCCGCGATTGCTTTGAGCTCGAATGCCGTGCCATGAAGAAAGTGCGCGAAGTCATGGGCTTGACCAACGTCGAGCTGATGGTGCCCTTTGTGCGTACTCTGGGTGAAGCGGCGCAAGTGATTGATCTTTTGGGTCACTACGGTCTGAAGCGCGGTGAGAATGGCCTGCGCGTGATCATGATGTGCGAGCTGCCTTCCAATGCTGTGTTGGCCGATGAGTTCTTGGAGTACTTCGATGGTTTCTCCATCGGCTCCAACGACATGACTCAATTAACTCTGGGTCTGGATCGTGACTCCGGCATCATAGCCCACTTGTTTGATGAGCGTAATCCAGCGGTGAAGAAGATGCTGGCTAACGCCATTCAAGCCTGCCGTAAGGCTGGCAAGTATGTCGGCATCTGTGGCCAAGGCCCATCCGATCATCCTGATCTGGCCAAATGGCTGATGGATCAGGGCATCGACAGTGTGTCCCTGAACCCAGATTCCGTATTGGACACTTGGTTCTTCTTAGCCGAAAACAATCTGGATCACCTCTGATTCGATTCTCTGCTCCGTATAAAAAGCCCGGCCTCAGTGCCGGGTTTTTTATGTGTTGGCCATAAATTTCAGCCAATAAAAAACCCTGCCATAAGGCAGGGTTTTTTGTTTCGGCACACCAACCGCCGACAAAAACCGTAGATTACGGAATGTCGCGCTTGACCGAGCCAGTGTAGAGCTGGCGAGGACGGTTGATTTTGTAGGGGCCAGACAGCATTTCTTTCCAGTGAGAAATCCAGCCAACTGTACGGGACAGGGCGAAAATCACAGTAAACATGCTGGTTGGGATACCGATGGCTTTCAGAATGATACCGGAGTAGAAGTCTACGTTCGGATACAGGTTGCGCTCGGCGAAGTAGGGGTCTTTCAGCGCGATCTCTTCCAGCTTCATCGCCAGTTCGAGTTGCGGATCGTTGATGCCCAGCTCGGCCAGAACTTCGTCACAGGTCTTCTTCATCACGCGCGCGCGTGGGTCGAAGTTTTTGTAGACGCGGTGACCGAAGCCCATCAGTTTGAACGGATCGTTCTTGTCTTTGGCTTTAGCCAGGAACTTCTCAACGTTTTCAACGGTGCCGATTTCGTCCAGCATCAGCAGAACAGCTTCGTTGGCACCACCGTGGGCCGGGCCCCACAGAGCAGCGATACCGGCAGCGATACAGGCGAAGGGGTTAGCGCCAGTAGAGCCTACGGAGCGTACAGTGGAGGTAGAGGCATTTTGCTCGTGGTCCGCGTGCAGAACGAAGATGCGGTCCATGGCTTTAGCCAGAACAGGGCTGATTGGCTTCTCTTCGCACGGAGTGTTGAACATCATGTGCAGGAAGTTTTCAGCGTAACCCAGATCATTGCGTGGGTACATCATCGGCTGGCCGATGGAGTATTTGTACGCCATAGCAGCGATGGTTGGCATCTTAGCGATCAGACGATGCGCTGAGATTTCACGGTGTTGCGGGTTGTTGTTGTCCAGCGAGTCGTGATAGAACGCAGACAGAGCACCGACCACGCCACACAGGATGGCCATGGGGTGAGCATCACGGCGGAAGCCGTTGAAGAAACTCTTCAGTTGCTCATGAACCATAGTGTGGTTCTTGATCACGTCGGTGAACTGAGCTTTTTGCTCGGCTGTTGGCAACTCGCCGTTCAGCAACAGGTAGCAGGTGTCCAGATAATCAGCTTTCTCGGCCAACTGCTCGATGGGGTATCCGCGATGCAGCAGGATACCTTTGTCGCCATCGATAAAGGTGATTTTGGACTCGCAGGACGCAGTTGCCATGAAGCCTGGGTCAAAAGTGTAAGCACCGGCGCTGCCTAATGCACGCACGTCTAATACGTCAGGCCCCAGAGTGCCACTGAGAACGGGCAATTCGACGGTTTTACCATCGAAGCTCAACTGCGCTGTCTTGTCAGCCATGTACGGCCTCCTGTGTTTGCTTGGAATCACTCAGAAAAGCCCCCATGCAGGGCCCGGGTCACTATAGTTCTCTAGGACACAAAGTCAATTTGGCCTAAAGCATAATGGTAAGGGTCCTCAGAGAGCTTTTTCATTAGTAGCGGCCGATGAATACGCCTTTTAGTGTTCCTTCGCAATGCTTTCTTTAGTGGGTAGCGCATCAGATTGTGATTAGGAACCTATCGGTTTATACTCGGCCACCGACCGGCAGGGGGCCTTCTAGGTGTGACTGTCTTGAAGGTTTTACCCGTGGGTGGCGAGCGCTGTTTAGCTGCTCTTCCCGACAACTTTGCTCTGGACGCCAGGGCTTTCGAGTGTGAAAAAAGCCGTGAAAAGCCAACGACCTGTAAACCTAGATCTTAGGACTATTAAACTCCCAATCACTGCGTATACGTCGATTTTACATCGTATTTCCGGTGTGATCCTGTTTGTCGGTATTGCCGTGCTGTTACTCGCACTTGATACCTCTTTGTCTTCGGAAGAAGGCTTCGAACAGGTCAAATCCTACCTGAGCAATCCTTTGGTTAAGCTGATTGTTTGGGGATTACTGTCTGCACTGCTGTATCACCTAGTGGCGGGTGTTCGCCATCTGATTATGGATACAGGCCATGGTGAGACACTTCAAGGCGGTATTCTGGGCTCGAAAATCGTCTTTATCGTATCGGCAGTATTGATTTTGCTGACGGGGGTTTGGGTATGGTAGTCAATGTCACCAATTTTTCACGCTCGGGTCTGTATGACTGGATGGCCCAGCGTGTGTCTGCCGTTGTATTGGCACTCTATTTTATCTTCTTGCTAGGGTATTTGGTTCTGCATCCAGAACTGGATTACGCCCAGTGGGCTGATTTGTTCTCTAGCAGCGCTATGCAGATTTTCAGTCTGCTGGCTTTGGTTGCCATGGGCGCCCACGCTTGGGTAGGCATGTGGACTATTTCCACCGACTACCTCACTCCCATGACTTTGGGTAAAAGCGCTACTGCTATCCGTTTCATCTTCCAGGCGGGATGTGGCGTTGCCATGTTCACGTTCTTCGTCTGGGGTGTGCAGATTCTTTGGGGTATTTGATTCATGGCTAACCTTCGTACGCTTTCTTTTGATGCCATCATTGTTGGTGGTGGCGGTGCTGGCATGCGCGCTGCGCTGCAATTGGCCCAGTCTGGTCACAAAACGGCTGTAGTGACCAAAGTCTTCCCGACTCGCTCACACACCGTATCGGCTCAGGGCGGTATTACCTGCGCGATCGCTTCGGCCGACCCGAATGACGATTGGCGCTGGCACATGTACGATACCGTTAAAGGTTCCGACTATATCGGTGACCAAGACGCTATCGAATACATGTGTTCCGTAGGCCCAGAAGCTGTGTTCGAACTGGAGCACATGGGGCTGCCGTTCTCCCGTACTGAAGCGGGTCGTATCTATCAGCGTCCGTTCGGTGGTCAGTCCAAAGAGTTCGGTAAAGGTGGCCAAGCCGCTCGTACTTGCGCGGCGGCTGACCGTACTGGCCATGCTCTGCTGCACACTCTGTACCAAGGCAACCTGAAAAATAACACTGTGTTCCTGAACGAATGGTACGCAGTGGATCTGGTGAAAAACCAAGACGGTGCTATCGTCGGTATCATCGCCATCTGCATCGAGACAGGTGAGACGGTTTACGTTCGTTCCAAAGCGACCGTATTGGCTACCGGTGGTGCGGGTCGTATCTACGCCTCTACCACGAATGCCCTGATTAACACCGGTGACGGCGTTGGTATGGCTCTGCGTGCTGGCGTTCCAGTACAAGACATCGAAATGTGGCAGTTCCACCCAACCGGTATTGCCGGTGCCGGTGTACTGGTTACTGAAGGTTGCCGTGGTGAAGGTGGTTACCTGATCAACGCCCACGGTGAGCGCTTCATGGAGCGTTATGCACCGAACGCCAAAGACTTGGCCGGTCGTGACGTAGTAGCTCGCTCCATGGTTAAAGAGATCATCGCCGGTAATGGCTGTGGTCCGAACAAAGACCACGTGATGCTGAAGCTGGATCACCTGGGTGAAGAAGTTCTGCACAGCCGTCTGCCCGGTATTTGCGAACTGTCCAAAACCTTCGCTCACGTTGACCCTGTAACCGCTCCAGTTCCAGTAGTTCCAACCTGCCACTACATGATGGGTGGTGTTGCCACCAACATTCATGGTCAGGCGATCACTCAAGATGTTAACGGCAACGATAAGATCATCGAAGGTCTG
This sequence comes from Azomonas agilis, assembly GCF_007830255.1. Lineage (GTDB taxonomy): Bacteria > Pseudomonadota > Gammaproteobacteria > Pseudomonadales > Pseudomonadaceae > Azomonas > Azomonas agilis. Next base: position 279,132 of record NZ_VLKG01000001.1, on the reverse strand, counting down.
TTTGCTGTGGGCGAAGTGGCGTGCGTATCCGTACACGGTGCTAACCGTCTGGGCGGTAACTCGCTGCTGGACTTGGTGGTGTTCGGTCGTGCTGCTGGCCTGCACCTGGAAAAAGCCCTCAAAGACGGCATCGAATACCGCAACGCCACCGAAACCGATCTGGACGTAGCAGTAGCGCGTCTGGCGGCGGTCAACGAGCGTACTTCGGGCGAAGACGTTGCTCCGCTGCGTCGTGAACTGCAACAGTGCATGCAGAACTACTTCGGTGTATTCCGTACTGGCGAATACATGCAGAAAGGTATTGCTCAACTGGCTGAACTGCGTGGACGTATTGGCAACATCAAAATTGCTGATAAGAGCCAAGCCTTCAACACCGAGCGTATCGAAGCTCTGGAACTGCAAAACCTGCTGGAAGTAGCTGAAGCAACCGCTATTGCCGCCGAAGAGCGTAAAGAGTCTCGTGGTGCCCACGCGCGTGAAGACTACGAGGATCGCGATGACGAGAACTGGCTGTGCCACACCCTGTACTTCCCGGGTGAGAAGCGCGTAGCCAAGCGCGAAGTCAACCGCTCACCGAAAACCATCGGTGAAGACCTCCTTGAGTACTTCAAACCTAAAGTTCGTACTTATTAAGGGTGAACGCTATGTTGCAAGTAAGTGTTTATCGCTATAACCCCGAGAAAGACGAAAAGCCCTACATGCAGACTTTCCAGATCGAGACTCATGGAAAAGATCTGATGGTGCTGGACGTATTGGCGCTGGTTAAAGAGCAAGACGGTTCTTTCTCCTACCGTCGTTCTTGCCGTGAGGGGGTTTGTGGCTCCGACGGTATGAATATCAACGGTAAGAACGGTCTGGCGTGCATCACTCCGCTGTCTAGCGTGGTGACTGACAACGTCCTAACCTTGCGTCCGTTGCCCGGTCTGCCGGTGATCCGCGATCTGGTTGTAGATATGAAGATTTTCTACAAGCAGTACGAGCGCGTTCGTCCGTACCTGATCAACAATACACCGGCTCCGGCCATTGAGCGTCTGCAAAGCCCTGAAGATCGTGAGAAGCTGGACGGCCTGTACGAGTGCATCCTGTGCGCTTGCTGCTCCACCAGCTGCCCATCCTTCTGGTGGAACCCCGACAAGTTCCTTGGCCCTTCTGCATCTCTGCAAGCTTGGCGCTTCTTAGCGGATAGCCGGGATACTGAGACCGAAGATCGTCTGGCAGAGCTGGATGATCCCTTCAGTATCTTCCGTTGCCACGGCATCATGAACTGCGTCAACGTATGTCCAAAGGGCCTGAACCCAACTCAAGCCATTGGTCATATTCGCAACTTGCTGCTGAAGAGTGCGACCTAATCGGTCAGATTAGGGTCAGTGGGGGCTGATTCTGATGGCACTTTGCTGATCCAGTGTTACCCACCACCCTTCTAAAAGAGGGTGGTGTTTGAAAAAGAATCCTAGCAGGTGCTGGGGTTCTCTCGGAATCTGTAGACCAGCAGGGGACGACCGGGCTGGTGTCCGGGCTATCTGCGGCCTTAACTATTCACCTTGAGTTAGTTGGATCAATACTTAAGGGGAGACCAGTTACGGTTTGTACGCCGGTGGTGTCCCCTTATTGAGGGCGACAAAGCATGCAAGAAAGTGTGATGCAGCGTATGTGGGACTCTGCCCACATCTCTGGCGGCAACGCCGACTATGTAGAAGAACTTTATGAGCTCTATCTGCAAGATCCCAATGCCGTTTCAGAGGAGTGGCGTAGCTACTTCCAGAAGTTGCCAGCGACTGGTACACAGGCCAAGGACGTTCCCCACTCCGTCATTCGTGACCAATTTGTTGAGCTGGCCAAAAATCCGCGCCGCGCAAGCGCTGCTGGTTCCGTCAGTCCTGAACATGAGAAAAAACAAGTTGCTGTCCTGCAACTGGTTCAAGGCTATCGTACCTTGGGCCACCGTGTTGCCCAGCTAGACCCGCTAGGTCTACAACAGAAAGCAGCTCCGGCAGAGCTGTCTTTGGCTTACTACGGTCTTAGCGACGCTGATCTGGATACTCAGTTTTCTACTGGTGATTTGGCCATTGGAAAATCAGAGGCCACTTTGCGCGAAATCCAGCAGGCCTTGAAAGAGACCTATTGCCGCACCGTCGCTACCCAATTCACCCACATTACCGACACTCAGCAGCGTAATTGGCTGCAAGAGCGTGTTGAAAGTGTGCGTTCTCGCCCAGCATTTTCTGCAGAAGCCAAAAAGCACCTGCTAGAGCGTTTGACTGCGGCTGAAGGTTTGGAAAAATACCTAGGTACTAAATACCCAGGCACCAAGCGCTTTGGTCTGGAAGGCGGCGAGAGCATGATTCCTCTGTTGGATGAAATCATCCAACGTGCCGGTGCTACTGGTCTGACCAAAGAAGTCGTGATCGCCATGGCCCACCGTGGCCGTCTGAACACACTGGTCAACACTTTGGGCAAAAATCCACGCGACCTGTTTGACGAGTTCGATGGTAAGCGCGTAGAAGGTTTGAGCTGCGGTGACGTGAAGTACCACCAAGGCTTCTCCTCCAACATCATGACCTCAGGTGGTGAAGTCCATCTGGCCATGGCCTTTAACCCTTCGCACTTGGAAATTGCCTCTCCAGTGGTTGAGGGGTCGGTGCGGGCTCGTCAAGACCGCCGTGGTGATGTCAAGGGTGACAGCGTACTACCGATCACCATTCACGGTGACTCGGCAATCGCGGGACAGGGTGTGGTCATGGAGACCTACCAAATGTCTCAGCTACGCGCCTATAAAACCGGCGGTACTATTCGTATTGCGGTCAACAACCAAGTAGGCTTCACCACCAACCGTGTCGATGACGTACGCTCCACTGAGTACGCTACCGACGTTGCCAAAATGATCGAAGCTCCGATCCTGCACGCCAACGGTGATGATCCTGAAGCAGTGTTGTTCGTAGCTCAGTTGGCGGTTGATTACCGCATGACCTTTAATCGCGATATCGTGATTGATCTGGTGTGCTACCGTCGTCGTGGTCACAACGAAGCGGATGAGCCAAGCGGTACTCAGCCTCTGATGTATCAGCAAATTGCTAAACAGCGCACTACTCGTGAGCTGTATGCTGATGCTTTGATCAACGCTAAGGTTGTAACTGCTGAAGAAGCTCAAGCGCTGGTCGATGAGTATCGTCAAGCGCTGGATAACGGTCAGCACGTGGTTAAAAGTCTGGTTAAAGAGCCTAACAAAGCGCTGTTTGTGGACTGGACTCCCTATTTGGGACACGCTTGGACCGCAGATTGTGACACGCGCTTTGACCTGAAAAAACTGCAAGAGCTGTCCACCAAGCTGCTGAAGTTGCCAGAAGGCTTCGTAGTTCAGCGTCAAGTAGGCAAGCTGCTGGAAGACCGTGCCAAGATGGCTACTGGTGAGCTGGCGATCAACTGGGGCTTTGCTGAAACTGCGGCCTATGCTTCTCTGCTGACCGAAGGCTATCCAGTACGCATTACAGGCCAAGACGTGGGCCGTGGTACCTTCTCCCACCGTCATGCCGCTCTGCACAGCCAAAAAGACGGTAGCAACTACATTGCGTTGCAACATCTGTCTGACGATCAACCGCCGTTCATCCTTTATGACTCTTTCTTGTCAGAAGAGGCGGTGCTGGCGTTTGAGTATGGCTATGCTACTACCACGCCTAACGCATTGGTCATTTGGGAAGCTCAGTTTGGTGACTTCGCCAACGGTGCCCAAGTAGTGATCGACCAGTTCATCACCAGCGGTGAGCACAAGTGGGGCCGTCTGTGCGGTTTGACTATGCTGCTGCCACACGGTTATGAAGGCCAAGGCCCAGAGCACTCTTCTGCTCGCTTGGAGCGTTACCTGCAACTCTGTGCTGAGCACAACGTTCAGGTTGTAGTACCGACCACTCCGAGTCAGATCTTCCACCTGCTGCGTCGTCAAGTGGTGCGTCCGCTGCGTAAGCCGCTGGTTGTCTTTACACCGAAGTCACTGCTGCGTCACAAACTGGCGATCTCCACCTTAGACGAACTGGCCAACGGTTCTTTCCAAACCGTGATCCCAGAAACCGACAGCAGCATCACGGCTTCTAAGGTTCAGCGTTTGATCCTGACTTCCGGCAAGATCTATTACGACTTGGTTGAGAAGCGTCAAGCCAGCGGTCGTGATGATATTGCTATCGTGCGTATCGAGCAGCTCTATCCCTTCCCGGAAGAGACACTGGCCGAGGTGATCCGTCCTTACACCAACCTGAAGAATGTTGTTTGGTGCCAAGACGAGCCTATGAACCAAGGGGCTTGGTATTGCAGCCAACACCACATGCACAAGGTTCTGAAAGCACATAACCCAGCACTGTCACTGGCTTACACCGGTCGTCCGGCTTCGGCTTCTCCAGCAGTGGGTTACGCTTCACTGCACGCCGAACAGCAAGAGCAGTTGCTCAACGACGCTTTCACTGCTTGAAAATCTGCTAAAAAGGAGCTGTGTTAATACAGCTCCCATGCACTCACCGAATTATTAGGATCTGACATGGCAATCGAAATCAAGGCCCCAACATTCCCAGAGTCCGTAGCTGACGGTACCGTTTCTACTTGGCATAAAAAGCCAGGTGATGCCGTTAAGCGTGATGAGCTGATTGTCGATATCGAAACCGACAAAGTGGTCATGGAAGTACTGGCCGAGACCGACGGTGTTCTGACTGAAATCGTTAAAGGCGAAGGTTCAACCGTTCTGAGCGGTGAGCTGCTGGGTAAACTGGAAGCCGGTGCTGCTGCCGCTCCAGCCGCCGCCGCTCCTGCTGCTGCGCCTGCCGCTGCTGCACCTGCTGCCGCTCCAGCCGCTGCGGCTGAGCCTATTCTGGCTCCTGCGGCGCGTAAAATCGCTGCTGAAAATGATTTAGACCCTGCTGGCATTCCCGGCACTGGCAAAGGCGGCCGCGTCACTAAAGAAGACGCTGTGGCTGCGGTTGCTGGCAAATCTGCCGCTCCTGCTGCTTCTGCGCCTGCGCTGCCCGGCGGCGATCGCATCGAAAAACGCGTTCCTATGACGCGCCTGCGTGCCAAAGTGGCTTCACGTCTGGTTGAAGCTCAGTCTTCTATGGCCATGCTGACTACCTTCAACGAAGTCAACATGAAGCCCATCATGGAGCTGCGCTCTAAGTACAAAGATCTGTTCGAGAAGACCCACAACGGCGTGCGTCTGGGCTTCATGTCCTTCTTCGTGAAGGCTGCTACTGAAGCACTGAAGCGTCAACCCGGTGTGAATGCCTCTATCGACGGTAACGACATCGTTTACCACGGCTACTGCGACGTAGGTGTGGCTGTTTCTAGCGATCGCGGTCTGGTAGTACCTATCCTGCGTAACGCTGAGAACATGAACCTGGCTACCATCGAAGGCACCATCAATGACTTCGGTAAGAAAGCCAAAGCTGGCAAGCTGAGCATCGAAGACATGACTGGCGGTACCTTCACCATCTCCAACGGTGGTGTATTCGGTTCTCTGCTGTCTACTCCAATCGTTAACCCACCACAAACCGCTATCTTGGGCATGCACAAAATCCAAGAGCGTCCAATGGCTGTTAACGGTCAAGTAGTGATTCTGCCGATGATGTATCTGGCTCTGTCTTACGACCATCGCCTGATCGACGGTAAAGAAGCGGTGACCTTCCTGGTGACCATGAAAGACCTGCTGGAAGACCCAGCCCGTCTGCTGCTGGACATCTAACCAAGGCCTGTGCCACAGGTTTCTGGCTGGTGGGCTGGAGCCTGTGGTTTTTTGTTTGTGTTTAGAGAGGAATTTGTTATGAGTCAGAAGTTCGACGTTATCGTGATCGGTGCAGGCCCCGGCGGTTATGTTGCGGCCATCCGTTCAGCTCAGCTGGGTCTGAAAACCGCTGTGATTGAGCAGTACAAAGGCAAAGAAGGCAAAGTCGCTCTGGGCGGTACCTGCTTGAACGTAGGTTGCATTCCTTCCAAAGCCCTGCTGGATACTTCCTATAAGTACCACGAAGCCCACGATAACTTCGCTGTTCACGGTATCAGCACCGGTGAAGTTAAACTGGACGTACCTACCATGGTTGGCCGTAAAGATCAGATCGTTAAAAATCTGACCGGCGGTGTAGCTGCTTTGATCAAAGCCAATGGCGTGACCCTGTTTGAAGGTCATGGCAAACTGCTGGCTGGCAAGAAAGTCGAAGTCACTGGCATGGACGGCACTGTTCAGGTTCTGGACACTGAAAACGTCATCATCGCTTCTGGCTCTAAGCCGGTTGAAATTCCTCCTGCCCCTGTGGATCAAAAAGTCATTCTCGACTCTACAGGCGCTCTGGACATCACCAGCGTTCCCGGCAAACTGGGCGTAATTGGTGCCGGTGTTATCGGTCTGGAACTGGGCTCTGTATGGGCACGTCTGGGCTCTGAAGTCACCGTTCTGGAGGCTTCCGATACCTTCTTGGCCGCTATGGACGAGCAAGTCGCTAAAGAAGCCTACAAAGTACTGAGCAAACAAGGTCTGAACATTTTGGTTGGCGCGCGTTTGACCGCTACTGAAGTGAAAGGTGAGCAAGTAGTTGTCAGCTACACCGACACCAGCGGTGACAAGCAAATTACCTTCGACAAGCTGATCATTGCCGTAGGTCGTCGTCCTGTAACTGAAAACCTGCTGGGCGAAGGCACTGGTGTGGTTGTAGGCGAGCGTGGCTTCATCGAGGTCAACGAGTTCTGCGCTACTGCCGTTCCTGGCATCTACGCCATCGGTGACGTGGTTCGTGGCCCAATGCTGGCGCACAAAGCTTCTGAAGAAGGGGTGATGGTTGCTGAGCGTATTGCTGGCCACAAAGCCCAAGTCAACTACGACATCATCCCCGGTGTTATCTACACTCACCCAGAAATGGCCAGCGTAGGTAAAACTGAGCAACAACTGAAAGCCGAAGGCGTTGAAGTCAACGTCGGCGTATTCCCCTTCGCTGCTAGTGGCCGTGCGATGGCTGCTAACGATACCGCAGGTTTCGTTAAAATCATTGCTAACGCCAAAACTGACCGCGTTCTGGGTGTGCACGTCATCGGTCTGAGCGCTGCTGAACTGGTTCAGCAAGGCGCGATCGCGATGGAATTCGGCAGCAGCGCTGAAGATCTGGGCATGATGGTGTTCTCACACCCAAGCCTGTCCGAAGCCATGCACGAAGCGGCTCTGGCTGTGAACGGCCACGCGATTCACATCGCGAACAAGAAAAAACGCTAATCCCAGTAGCGTTTGCCAGTGATCGTGCTTAAATGATCACTGGCTTGAGTCTCCCGTTCCTGAGCGGGCGGGAGGTTCGGGCATGCAGTACCTGTCAACGTATAACCTATAAGGATGACGGTAAAGGCATGAACCTCCATGAATATCAGGGCAAACAATTGTTTGCTGAATATGGCCTACCGGTTTCCCGTGGCCATGTTGTCGAAACTCCTAAAGAAGCTGCCGAAGCCTGTGACAAACTGGGTGGACACCGTTGGGTAGTCAAAGCTCAGGTACATGCGGGTGGCCGTGGTAAAGCCGGAGGGGTAAAGGTTGTTACGAGCAAAGAGGATGCTCGGGAGTTTGCCCTACACTGGTTGGATCAACGCCTCGTTACCTATCAAACCGATAGCCGTGGTCAACCGGTCAGTAAAATTCTGGTGGAAGACTGCATTGAGGTAGAGCGCGAGCTGTATCTGGGTGCCATCGTTGACCGTAGTAGTCGGCGTATTGTGTTCATGGCTTCTACGGAGGGGGGCATGGACATTGAAAAAGTGGCCCGTGACACTCCGCATCTTATTTTTAAACTGACTTTAGATCCTTTAGTGGGCGCGCAGCCTTTTCAAGGCCGTCAGCTAGCGGGTTGGCTGGGGCTAAAAGGGGCTCAGATTGAGCAGTGCGTACACATCTTCACCACACTAGCCCGCCTGTTCATTGAGAACGATGTTGCTTTATTGGAGGTTAATCCGCTGGTCATTACTAAAGCGGGTAATCTGCATTGTATGGATGCGAAGGTCAGTATCGACTCCAACGCTCTATACCGCCATCCGCATTTGCGTGAAATACACGATTCTTCGCAGCGTGATCCCCGCGAAAACCATGCCGAAAAATGGGAGCTGAACTACGTTGCCTTGACCGGAGACATTGGCTGTATGGTCAATGGCGCAGGCTTGGCGATGGCGACCATGGATATGGTGAATTTGCACGGTGGTCGTCCGGCTAACTTCTTGGATGTCGGTGGTGGTGCCACTCAAGAGCGCGTCAGTGAGGCCTTTAAGATCATCCTGTCGGATGCTCAGGTTAAGGCCGTGCTAGTCAATATTTTCGGCGGCATCGTGCGCTGCGACATGATTGCAGAAGGCATTATCCACGCGGTACAAGATGTAGGCGTTAAGGTGCCTGTGGTAGTGCGCTTGGAGGGCAATAACGCGGATAAAGGAGCGGCATTCTTAGCAGAAAGCGGCCTTAACATTATCCCCGCACTGGATTTACAGGATGCTGCCGCTCGTGTGGTGTCAGCCGCTATGGAGGCCAAAGCTCTATGAGTATTTTGATTGATAAAAATACCCGAGTGCTCTGTCAGGGGTTTACTGGCAGCCAAGGAACCTTTCACAGCCAACAAGCCATTGCCTATGGTACTCAGATGGTGGGTGGCGTTACACCGGGTAAAGGCGGTGCTCAGCATCTGGGCTTGCCGGTTTTTGATACGATGCACGAGGCTGTACAGGCCACAGGTGCCGATGCTTCGGTCATCTATGTACCAGCCCCCTTTGGTAAAGACTCCATTTTAGAAGCCGCTTTTGCGGGCGTTAAGCTGATCGTGTGCATCACCGAAGGTATTCCAACGCTGGATATGTTGGAGGTGAAGGTCAAATGCGATGAGCTAGGGGTACGCCTGATTGGCCCTAACTGTCCGGGTGTGATTACCCCCGGTGCTTGCAAAATCGGCATTCAGCCAGGGCACATTCATTTACCGGGCAAAGTGGGGATTGTATCGCGCTCCGGTACTCTGACCTATGAAGCGGTTAAGCAAACTACGGATGCAGGCTTTGGCCAATCCACCTGTGTGGGAATCGGTGGTGATCCTATTCCCGGCTCCTCCTTTGTGGATATGCTGCGCCTGTTCCAAGCTGATCCTCAAACCGAAGCCATTGTGATGATCGGTGAAATTGGTGGTTCGGCTGAGGAAGAGGCAGCGGCTTACATCAAAGCTGAAGTGACCAAGCCGGTGGTGGCTTATATTGCGGGCGTTACCGCGCCTCCCGGCAAACGCATGGGACATGCGGGCGCTATTATTGCGGGTGGTCATGGAACGGCTGAGGAAAAGTTCGCCGCCTTGCAAGATGCGGGAGTAACCACCGTGCGTTCTCTTGCAGAAATCAGCCAAGCTCTAGCCACGGCGACGGGGTGGACACGCTAACTTAGGACGAGGCACACCACTATGAAGAGACTGGGGTTCAAGGATCAGTGGGCTTTAGGATTCATGACCTTTGCACTCTTTTTAGGGGCTGGGAACATTATTTTTCCACCCAGTGCCGGTCTAGCTGCCGGAGCGGGGGTTTGGTGGGCTGCCTTAGGTTTTTTGGTCACAGCGGTGGGCTTACCTATCCTGACTTTGGTAGTTGTAGCTCAGGCCGGCGGAGGGATGAGCCACTTAACCCAGCCTTTGGGTAAATCCTTGGGCTTGGGTATGGCCATTGTGGTTTATTTGGCCATTGGCCCCTTATTTGCCACTCCAAGAACCGCTGTAGTTTCGTTTGAGCTCGCTATTGTGCCCTTGGTGGGTTCTTCAGCGCTGGCTTTATTTTCATACGCGCTGGTCTATTTTGCCTTGGTGTTGTACTTAGCCCTAGGGCGTGGCCGTTTAATGGAGCGAGTAGGGGCTTTAATTACTCCCGTCTTGCTGTCAGGTCTGTGTATTTTGGGCTTATCTGCTGTGCTACAACCTGCGGGGAATATCCCTATCTCACCGCCAGACTCTGCCCCAAGCAGCCCTTTTTTAAAGGGTGTTTTAGACGGCTATCTGACGATGGATACCCTAGGTGGTTTGGTCTTTGGTGTCGTGATTACGGGTGCCTTGCGGGATCATGGGATTACTGATGCTGCTGCCACAGTGCGCTATACCCTAGGTGCGGGCCTGATTGCAGCAGGCTGTCTCGTAGGGGTGTATTTGGCTTTTTTCTACTTGGGAGCAACCAGCGGCTCCTTAGTAACAGAGCCCGAGAATGGGGCGCAAATTCTGTTAGCTTATGTACACCATACCTTTGGTGCTTCAGGGTACTTACTGCTTGGAGTCATTATCAGTTTGGCCTGTTTGACCACCGCAGTGGGCTTGGTTGTCGCCTGCGCGGAGTTTTTCAGCCAAGTCTTTCCCATCCGCTATAGCATTCTTGTTGTGCTGTTAACGCTGTTTAGCTTTGCTGTGGCTAACCGAGGTTTAACAGAGTTAATTCGAGTCTCTTTGCCGGTTTTGATTGGTTTATATCCCTTGGCCATTATGCTGGTACTACTCAACCTATTAGGCTACTTATGGCGGCGGCCACACATCGTTTTTCGGCCCGTATTAGCCGTAACCTTTCTATGTGGGCTTGTGGACGGTTTAGTGGCCGCACAGCTTAATGATTGGGTTCCGTCGTTCTTTCGGCAGCTACCGCTCAGTGAACATAACTTAGCTTGGTTTTGGCCTAGTTTGGGCATGTTACTGATCGCTGCATTGGTAGATCGCTGGTGGGCGGCACGATCTAAGGGGTAGCTCATTAGGGTGTCTTTGGCTCTCTTGCCCTTGAAATGCTTCCACTAAGGCCCCATTTCGTCGCCATTGCCACCCATCGGTGGCCTGATCCCTTGACGATGTGGAGTGTTAAACATGAGTGTGGAAACTCAAAAAGAAACTCTGGGCTTCCAGACCGAAGTTAAGCAACTGCTGCACCTGATGATCCATTCGCTGTATTCCAACAAGGAAATCTTCCTGCGCGAATTGATCTCCAACGCTTCGGATGCTGCGGATAAACTGCGTTTTGAAAGTCTGGCCAAGCCAGAGCTGCTGGAAAACGACACCGAGCTGAAAATTCGCCTCAGCTTCGATAAAGCCGCCAACACCCTGACCTTAGAAGATAACGGCATCGGTATGAGCCGTGAGGACGTCATCCTGCATCTGGGTACCATTGCCCGCTCAGGAACCAGTGACTTCCTGAAAAACCTCACCGGCGACCAGAAAAAAGACTCCAACCTGATCGGTCAGTTTGGTGTGGGTTTCTACTCCGCCTTTATCGTGGCCGATCAAGTAGATGTGTACAGCCGCCGTGCCGGTCTGTCGGCTTCGGAGGGCGTACACTGGTCGTCGAAGGGCGAGGGTGAATTTGAGGTTGCCACGATTGAGAAAGCCGAGCGCGGTACGCGCATCGTACTGCACCTAAAAGCGGACGAGGCCGACTTTGCTGACGGCTGGCGTTTGCGCAATGTGGTGAAAAAATACTCCGACCACATCAGTCTGCCCATTGAGCTGCCCAAAGAGCTGTACGGCGAAGAAGCTGAGAAAGCTACCGAAGTAGAGTGGGAAACCGTCAACCGCGCCAGTGCCCTCTGGACTCGTCCACGCACTGAGGTCAGCGACGAAGACTATAAAGAGTTCTACAAGCATATTTCCCACGATTTCGACGCGCCGCTGTCTTGGAGCCACAACAAGGTCGAAGGCAAGCTGGAATACACCTCACTGCTGTACGTTCCGGCTCGTGCGCCCTTCGACCTGTACCAGCGCGAAGCGCCTAAGGGATTGAAGCTCTATGTGCAGCGCGTGTTCATTATGGATCAGGCTGAGCAATTCCTGCCTCTGTACCTGCGTTTTATCAAGGGGATTGTGGACTCTAACGACCTATCCCTGAACGTCTCCCGTGAAATCCTGCAAAAAGATCCCGTCATCGACTCCATGAAGTCGGCCCTGACCAAGCGTGTGCTGGATATGCTGGAGAAGCTGGCTAAAAACGAGCCTGAGCAGTACGCAACCTTCTGGAAAACCTTTGGCCAAGTGCTGAAAGAGGGCCCTGCCGAAGATTTTGCTAACCGCGAAAAAATTGCCAGTTTGCTGCGCTTTGCCTCCACCCACGACAGCTCAGGCGAGCAAAGCGTTTCCTTGGCCGATTACCTTAGCCGCCTGAAGGAAGGCCAAGATAAGATTTACTTCCTGACCGGTGAGTCCTACGCACAGGTGAAAAACAGCCCACATCTTGAAGTCTTCCGTAAAAAAGGCATCGAAGTGCTGCTACTCACCGATCGCATTGATGAGTGGGCCATGAGCCACCTCACCGAGTTTGATGGCAAGCAATTCGCCGACGTAACCCGTGGTGATTTGGATCTGGGTACACTGGACACTGAAGAAGAGAAAAAAGCTCAGGAAGAAGTCGCTAAGTCCAAAGAGAGCTTGCTGGAGCGCTTGAAAGAAGTGCTGAAAGATCAGGTTTCCGAGGTACGGGTATCCCATCGCTTGACCGATTCCCCAGCGATTTTGGCCATCGGTGAGCAAGATTTGGGACTACAAATGCGCCAAATTTTGGAAGCCAGTGGACAAAAACTCCCAGACTCCAAACCAATTTTCGAAATCAACCCGCAGCATCCTTTGATTGAAAAACTGGATCAAGAGCCGGACGAAGATCGTTTTGCTGATCTGGCCCAAGTGTTGTTTGGCCAAGCCACTCTGGCCGCAGGGGATAGCCTGAAAGATCCTAGTGCTTATGTGCAGCGCTTGAATAAGCTTTTGGTAGCGCTCTCAGCGTGACCTTGTGCTGATAAAAAAGCCCGCTTAATGCGGGCTTTTTTATGCCTGTAGTTGCAGCGCTTTCCCATAAGCCTCTGCGAATAAAGGAGGCATGCGCTTGGGGGTTCCGCTGGATAGTTCAATGCATACAAAGTCTGTTGCTGCTCGGAGTAGGGTGCAACCATCAGCGGGGCGTATCAGTTGAAATTGCCGCCGAAGCTTCAGGCGCAAATCGGACTGGGTGATCCAAGTAGCCATTATAAGCTGATCCTCAGCAAAGGCACTGGCGAGGTAATTTAACTCGTGGCGAACTACCACCATGGCACGGTTAAGCCGATGGTAGTCGTTTAAGTCTATTCCTAAGCTATTGGCGTGCTGCCAAGCACAGTGTTCAAGCCAAGAGACGTACACTACGTTATTAACATGCCCTAAGCTGTCAATGTGCTTTGGTTCGACCTGAATATTGGCGCAGAAGGGATAAGGTTTATCCCAATGGATACTGTCCATCTTGATTTAGGATATTCGGAAAAAGCTGAGAGGATTGATTTTAGGTAGCCCTAAAATAACAAAGGAGCATACCCATTCAGGTGTGCCCCTGCGCCACTAAGGCAAAATTGGCGTCCCCTAGGGGACTCGAACCCCTGTTACCGCCGTGAAAGGGCGATGTCCTAGGCCACTAGACGAAGGGGACGAAACCTTCGATGAGTACCTGATGCAATCTTACATCAAATACTAGTGTTTGGTGGAGCTAGACGGGATCGAACCGTCGACCTCTTGCATGCCATGCAAGCGCTCTCCCAGCTGAGCTATAGCCCCGTCTTAAGGACGGGCGCATATTAGGAGTGAGTTTGACGGCTGTCAACTAATTTTTAACATAAATGGATGAATCATGGGCTAGGCTGAGATACTTGTGTTTTAAAAAGTGTGCGGTATTGCTGACACTGTTCGGCCGTTAGCAAAAATACCCCTGATCCACCCTGCTCAAACTCTAGCCAAGTAAAGGGAACATCTGGGTAGTTTTGCTGCACATGTACCCATGAGTTACCCACCTCTAAAATCAGCAAGCCTTGCTCCGTTAAATGCTCAGCCGCTTCCGCTAGGATCTGCCGCACTAGATCCAGTCCGTCTTCACCGCAGGCTAGGGCAATGGCAGGTTCATGTTGGTACTCTACCGGCATATCGGCAAAGTCTTCCGCATCTACATAGGGTGGGTTGCACAGTATCAGATCAAAGCGTTGATGGGGGAGTCCAGAAAAGCCATCGCCCTGTACGGTATAAACGCGATCCTCCAAATTATGCCGTTCAATATTGAGGTTAGCGACTTCCAGTGCCTCAAAGGAGAGGTCGGACAGTACAACCTCCGCCTCTGGGAATTGATAGGCGCAGGCAATGCCGATACAGCCTGAACCAGTACATAAATCTAAAATCCGTGCGGGTGGCTGGCTCAACCAAGGTTGGAAGGATTTGCGGATTAGCTCACCGATGGGAGAGCGTGGGATCAGTACGCGCTGATCAACGATAAAGGAAAGACCGCAGAACCAAGCCTCTCCCAACAAGTAGGCCGTGGGGATACGCTCCTCAATACGCTGTTGTAAGAGTGCGTAGAGCTGATGCTGCTCTTCGGTCGTTAATCGGCAATCCAGATAGGCTTCTGGCATGTTCCAAGGGAGATGCAATCCCCCCAACACCAAAAAACGGGCTTCGTCCCAAGCATTATCTTGGCCGTGCCCGAAAAATAAGCCTTCAGCATGGAAGCGGCTGACAGCCCAGCGGATGTAGTCACGTAATGTATGTAATTCAGAGGGCAGAACAGACAAAATAAAGGCTCCAGTAAAATGCTAATACTAGCGAATGATTCCAAGTGATGGCACAAGATCACCTTTATCGGCGTTTAGCATATTTCGGCTAGTTCACAACGGGGTCGTCAAAAGCCACAATCCCCCTCTTATATTAATTAAGGAGCGACTGATGTCTCAGCCACAGACCATGCTGCAACTAAGTGGCCGTAGCTATGCCCCCGCTAAACTGGGGGATGCCACTCTGTTAGTGATTGATGTACAAGAGGAATACCGCAGCGGCGTATTGGCTCTGCCTGATTTGCCTGCTGCTTTGGATGAAATCAACACGTTATTGGCCGCAGCCCGTCAAGCGGGAACCCCCATTGTGCATGTACATCACTTGGGCATTAGCGGTGGTCTGTTTGATCCTCAGGGCTTTCGGGGCCAGATTATGCCCGAAGCCTTACCGCAGTTAGGTGAAACGGTGTTGGCTAAGCGCTTGCCCAATGCTTTTGCGGGTACGGATTTACACGATACCTTACAACGGTTGGGGCGTTTAGATTTAATCGTATGCGGGTTTATGACTCATTCAAGTGTCAGCACTACCATCCGCGCAGCCAAAGACTACGGTTATCGCTGTACGGTGGTAGACAGTGCCTGCGCCACGCGTGATTTGCCCTTTGGTGGTGCTGTACTAAAAGCCCAAGAAGTGCATCGTATGGAAATGGCTATTTTGGCGGATAACTTTGCCGCTTGGGTGCCCACGGTCAATCATCTGTTGGCTCAAGGTTGAGCCGTTCCTTGTTATTTATTCTGGTATCTGGGTTAGGCAGTAGGGTGGTTTTTTCTTAGAATATCCGGCTTTTGAGTCACGGCGGATAACATCATGGGCAGTCTTTCGGTCAATCAAAATAAACTGCAGAAGCGCCTGCGTCGTTTAGCAGGCGAGGCGGTGACTGATTACAACATGATCGAAGAAGGCGATAAGGTGATGGTCTGCCTATCGGGGGGTAAAGACAGCTACAGCATGCTGGATATTTTGATGTATCTGCAAAAAGTAGCGCCGATCAAGTTTGAATTGGTGGCCGTCAATCTGGACCAGAAGCAACCGGGGTTTCCAGAAGAGGTGTTGCCCACTTATTTAAAGAATTTAGGGGTCGAATACCACATCATTGAGAAAGATACCTACTCGATTGTGAAGGAAAAAGTCCCAGAAGGTAAGACAAGCTGTTCCCTGTGCTCCAGACTGCGGCGTGGTACTTTGTATACCTTTGCTGACCAGATTGGGGCCACCAAGATGGCGTTAGGTCATCATCGGGATGATATTTTAGAAACCTTCTTTCTGAATCTATTCTACGGTGGCACCTTGAAGGCTATGCCTCCCAAGTTGCTGTCTGATGATGGGCGTAATGTGGTAATTCGGCCACTGGCGTATTGCAGTGAGTCAGATATTGAGGTTTACGCGAAGATCAAAGACTTCCCGATTATTCCCTGTAACTTCTGCGGTTCTCAAGAAAACTTACAGCGTCAAGTTATCAAAAGTATGCTGCATGACTGGGAGCGCACGGCTCCTGGCCGCACTGAGATCATGTTTCGAGCATTGCAAAACGTGCATCCTTCACAGCTAGCCGATCGCGCTTTATTTGATTTTGCAGGTTTGCGTATTAATGAGCAGGCTCCGGTACGTTGTGCGGACTTATCTGAGTTTTAGGTCTGTTTTTTATGCTTTATTGATCTAGCTCTAATGGATTTTATTCTGGCTTTTGTTTTGTGATGCAGTTCAGTGTTTATACTTTAGTCGTTCTTAAAAACTGATATATATCAAAAAAAGAGACACTTCCATTAAGTCAGATCTTGCAGGAATAAAACCCTAGGAGGCATAGTCGCGCCCCATGTTTTGAGGAGCTACAGGGTTGTGTCTATGCCACATCGTATTGCACTCTTGCTGTTATGTGCCTTAACCAGCGTGTTAGCGGGTTGCGCAAGCCCTGTTGCCTATGAAAACTCCCCCGTGGCCGTAACAAACCAAGCTGATGCCCATGAGCAAAGAGCTTGGGATAACCACTTCCGTTTTAGCTCCCAGACCAATGCCAAAGCACCTCAAAGGGCTCAGGCTCCTGCTCAGCAAGGCTTAATGCAGCGGGCACATGCTGTTGTCGAGCAACTCTATGAGTTTCCTAAGCTGATGGTCGGTACGATTTTAGACCGTGGTTTTGATCTAGTCGGAACGCCCTATAAATTCGGTGGCGATTCAGCAACAACAGGCTTTGATTGCAGTGGTTTTGTGGGATTCTTATTCCGTGAAGAGGCTGGTATTGATCTACCACGTTCAACCCGCGAACTGATTGAGTTGGATGTTCCTAATGTAGCGCGTCGTGATTTGCAACCGGGCGATGTGTTGTTCTTCAACAATCAGGGGCGGGGCCGGGTATCTCACACAGGGATCTATATTGGTAACGATCAATTTATCCACTCCTCCAGCCGTAAGAGCGGTGGGGTTCGGGTAGACAGCTTGGAAGATCGCTACTGGAACAGTAGCTACATGCAGGCTAAACGAGTCTTAGCAGCCGCCGTACCTGATGCTTGATAATGCCTAAGGTGTTTTTTGACATAGCCCCATGAAAAATGTCTAAAAAGTAAAACAATTTACATCTACTCTTGATAAAGGTCACAAAGAGTAGGCTATACATCCATTTATCCTAAGGCCGCTTTGGATCAGAATTATAACCCCTTGGCTTTATAATATCTTGGAATAGCACGGCATGCTGACCCCATCCCATCTGCGTACTCTGTTGATTAGCTCTGTTCTCATTGTGGGTATGCTGCTGTCTGGGTGTTCCAACCATACGCCGGACTCTGTGGATTCCCCTATTGGGCAAAGGTCGCAGGTGCAACAGAGCCAAGTCTTTTCCCCCTTAGCGCACGATATTCTGTTTCGAGCCTTGGGTCTGGTAGGAGTACCTTACCGTTGGGGTGGAAATACGCCAGACAGCGGTTTTGATTGCAGTGGTCTGATTGCTTATGTCTATCGAGAGACTACGGGTATTCGTCTACCGCGCACCACGACTGAAATGAGCCAAATGCATGGCCCTAATGTGGCACGAGGTTCACTGTTAGCGGGAGATCTGGTGTTTTTTGCCACCAATGGCCCGGGGCGAGTCAGCCATGCGGGTATCTATGTGGGAGAAGGGCGTTTTATCCATGCCCCCTCAGCAGGAGGCACAGTGCGTATGGATCAACTGTCGAGCACTTACTGGCAGAAAAATTATTTGGGTGCCAAGCGCATCCTGAGTAACCAGCATTTGGCTGTGAATCCCTGATTAGATCAAGGGTTGGTTGATCCCCAATCAAGATCTAAGCAGGTGCCCAGTACAAATTGATCCTGTTGAAAATCCCAGCGCTCTACCTGAACCCTTTTTCCTTCTTGGCTGCTATGAATATGTAACCGATTGAAGGAGTTTGGGATTGAGTGACGTATGCGCGAAGATGTTGCCGTTCCCGCCTGTACCGTCCAAATCTCTCGGGCTAGTTCTGGGTACTGTTGGCGTAAAGGTCGTATGTAGGGCAGGTGAATATGCCCACCCATCACAATGTCTAGTCCCGCATTAGCCCAAGCCTGTAGTGCGGTCTGGGCACCTCGCTGTAGATTTTTCAGATCGCTGCTGACCATGGCTCCAAAGGGTTGGTGAGCAACTACAATCCGTACTTTATCCACTGCACTTTGGTACAGACACTCACAGACACGGTGCGTCTGTTCTGGAGTGATGAGCCCGTTTTTATGCCGCCGTGGATGAGTGGTGTTAAGACCAATCACCACCACTTGATCATTTTCAAAGTAGGGTTCTAATTCATCCCCTAAGTAATGGCGGTAATTGGCGTAGGGTTTGTAAAAGCGTTGAAAGAGGTTGAACAAAGGAATGTCGTGGTTTCCGGGCACACTCAGGTGCGTCAGAACCCCTATTTGATTCAGTCGCTGGATAAAGGCTTGAGCAGAAGCAAATTGCGCTCGGCGTGCTCTTTGAGTGATATCACCGCTGAGGATAAGCAGATCGACCCCTTGGTTTTGCACATGCTGTTCTAAAGCAGCCACGACCGCAGGAGTTTCTGTACCAAAATGGGTATCGGATAAATGTAAAATCTTGGTCATGCGCGCTTCGTTTTAAAAGGGCTTTAGCAGCCAGTAGCAATAGGGTTATTAGGTTGGGTAATCCATTCACTCCAAGATCCGGGATAGAGCTTAATGAGGGGGTATCCCGCCAAGCAAAGCGCAAAAAGGTTATGGCAGGCCGTCACACCAGAGCCGCAGTAGGCCACCACGTGTTCTGTATTTTTGCCCTCAATAAAGGGAGCGAAGCGTTGTTTAAGTTGTTCGGGAGGCAAAAAACACCCGTCTGCACCTAAGTTTTCATTAAAGGGCACACAGTGAGCACCGGGAATATGGCCTGCCACGGGATCAATAGGTTCCACTTCACCACGAAATCGAGGTAAAGCACGCGCATCAAGTAAGATGAGTTGATCATGCTGAGCGCGTATCGCATTCATATCCAAGGTAAGCGCTGGATTCGCCTGAGCTTGGAAATCACCGGAGCAGCTTGTAGGGATTTGACTGCTTAGGGGCAATTGAGCTGCCTTCCAAGCTTGCAGCCCGCCATCTAATAGATAAACTCCCTGCGATTTACCCAGCCAGAGTAAAAGCCACCACGCATGTGCTGCAAAGGCTCCGGGGCCATCGTCATACAGCACAACCTCAGAGTCTTGATTGAGGCCACAGGCCCGCAGTTTGGCTTGCAGTTGCTGAGGGTCAGGCAGTGGATGACGACCCGTGATCCCTGGGCGAATAGGCCCGGATAAGTCCTGTTCCAAATCTAAAAAGACGGCGCCTGGAATGTGGTTCACTTGATAGCTGTCTTGGCCATACAGGGGTTGATCCAAGGCAAAACGACAATCAATGATCACAAGATTGGGCTGTTGTTGACGGGCCAGCAAGGCTTTGGGACTGATCAGGCGGGCGAGGGACATCCTTTTAGCTCCAATAATCTGCGCGGTGGAACATTAGCATGTGGCTTAGGCAATCCATATATACTGTGTTCTTCTTTTACGCAGGCGATGGCTAGAGGAACTGCTTTCGTGACTATGGATATTCATTGGATTTGTGATGACGCTGCCTTGCAACAGGTGTGCAGCAACTGGCAGCAGCGCCCCTTTATCGCTATGGATACCGAGTTCATGCGGGTGGATACCTTTTACCCAGAGGTCGGCTTAATTCAAGTCAGTGATGGGCAAAAAGTCTGGTTGATTGATCCTCTGCGGATCACTAATTGGCAGGCTCTAGGCGATTTATTGACCACCCCTTCGGTTGTGAAGGTGCTGCATGCCTGTAGTGAAGATTTAGAAGTCTTTCTTCGGTTAACCGGGCAATTGCCTCAGCCGTTATTCGACACACAGTTGGCCGCAGCCTATCTGAATCTTGGCTTTTCTATGGGCTATTCGCGGTTGGTGGGGCAGATCTTAGCCGTTGAGCTCCCTAAGGGAGAGACTCGTTCAGACTGGTTGCATCGCCCCTTGACGGACACCCAGATCCGCTATGCCGCCGAAGATGTGCAGCATCTGGCGGAGATTTATCAAGTATTGGATGTGCGCCTATCCTCTGAAAAGCGGGCCTGGCTGCTGGAGGATGGCCAAGAAATCACCGAACAGTTGGGGCGTGAGCTTGATTTAGATAGCCTCTACCTAGAGGTAAAGCAAGCGTGGCGGCTAAGGCCACAGCAATTGGCAGTATTGCGCTCATTGGCTGCATGGCGTGAGCAACAGGCTATTAGCCGCAACCAGCCGCGTAATCGCATTGTACGAGAAAACACCCTATGGTCATTGGCATGCCACCAACCTAAGGATATAGAAGCTCTGGCACGTTTGGAGGATATGCATCCTAAAACGGTTCGTCAGGATGGAGCCCAGTTGCTGGAGTTGATCCGCCAAGCGCAGCGATTACCGGCAGAGGCTTGGCCGCAGCGACTGCCTGAGCCTTTACCCATTGAATCCTCGGGGCCGCTTAAGCATCTGCGGGCTATAGCACAACAAGAGGCCGTGCGCTTAGACATTGCTCCTGAATTGGTAGTACGGCGTAAGACCTTAGAGGCGCTACTCAAAACCGGGTATCCTAAAGGCCCTTATCGACTCCCTGACAGCCTGCGCGGTTGGCGACGTGCCCAAATAGGGCCTGTTTTGCTGGCTGCTTTGGAAAATCCTCTATGAAGCGCCTGTGCTCTATCTATAAAAGCCCGCGTAAAAGCGGGATGTATCTTTACGTAAACAAGCAAGAAGCCTTGACGCGTGTCCCCGAAGCTTTATTGGCTGTGTTCGGTACGCCTCGACATGCGTTTGATCTGGTACTGACTCCAGAACGTACTTTGGCGCAGGAAGACATTCACAAAGTGTTGGCAAATCTGGAGCAGCAAGGCTTTCATCTACAAATGCCGCCTCCTGAAGAAGAGTACATCGAACATCTGCCCGAAGAACTGTTACGCATGAACGATCCTCTGTAAAGACTTGCAGGAACAAGGCTCATGGCTGCCAAAGTTGAACCCTTTTGGAAGCGTAAATCCTTAGATCAGTTGGAGACAGAGGAATGGGAGGCTCTCTGCGATGGCTGCGGGTTATGCTGTTTGCAAAAGTTAGAAGATGAAGAGGACGGTGCTATTTACTACACGCGCGTGGCTTGCCACCTGTTAGATCTTAGTACCTGCCGTTGTACGGATTATCCCAATCGTCGGCAGTTTGTGCCAGATTGTGTGCAGCTCACAGCGGCTGATGCCGAGCGTTTTACTTGGCTTCCGCCTACCTGCGCCTACCGATTGCGCTCAGAAGGTAAGGATTTACCCCTTTGGCACCCTCTAGTCTGTGGCGACCCACAAGCGGTACACAAGGAGCGTATTTCGCAAGCGGGGCGTATGCTGAGTGAGCGTGAGGTGGCTGAAGAAGATTGGGAATCTTATTTGATTTTTAGAGCGGGTTAATTCAAAGCCTGTACCTTGTGCCTAAGGCCGATATAATGCGACGCTTTGCCGGTCAATTGGACGGCTCACGGCTGCCTTGTGTTGCCGAGTCCACCGGTAGTCGCTCCGCCGCTGCTCTCTGGAAGAACCTATGAAAAGCGCAGAAATCCGTGAAGCCTTCCTTCGCTTCTTCGAAGAAAAGGGACATACCCGTGTGGCCTCCAGTTCGCTGATCCCGGCGAACGACCCCACATTGCTGTTCACCAATGCCGGTATGAACCAGTTTAAAGACTGCTTCCTCGGCTTGGAAAAGCGCGCCTACACCCGCGCTACCACCAGCCAGAAGTGCGTCCGCGCGGGCGGTAAGCACAACGATTTGGAGAACGTCGGTTATACCGCGCGTCACCATACCTTTTTTGAAATGCTGGGTAACTTCAGCTTTGGTGACTACTTCAAGCGCGATGCCATCACCTATGCGTGGGAGTTTCTGACCTCTGACAAGTGGCTAGCCCTGCCCAAAGACAAGCTGTGGGTCACGGTGTACGCCAGCGATGACGAAGCCTACGACATCTGGACTAAAGAAGTGGGTGTCCCAGCTGAGCGTATGGTGCGCATCGGTGATAACAAGGGCGCTCCCTACGCTTCGGATAACTTCTGGGCGATGGGTGATACGGGGCCGTGTGGCCCTTGCACCGAAATCTTCTTTGACCACGGCGAAGGCATTTGGGGCGGCCCACCCGGCTCACCCGAAGAAGACGGCGACCGTTACATCGAAATCTGGAACAACGTGTTCATGCAGTTCAACCGGACTGCGGATGGCGTATTGCATCCTCTGCCGGCACCCAGTGTGGATACGGGCATGGGCTTGGAGCGCATCAGTGCGGTGTTGCAGCACGTGCACTCCAACTACGAAATCGATCTGTTCCAAAATCTGCTCAGTGCCTCTGCTCAAGCCATTGGTTGTGCCAATGATGGCGCGCCCTCGCTGAAGGTTGTGGCCGACCACATTCGCTCCTGCGGCTTCTTGATTGCAGACGGCGTACTGCCCTCGAATGAAGGCCGTGGCTATGTGCTGCGCCGCATTATTCGTCGTGCCTGCCGCCACGGTAATAAGCTGGGCGCGAGCGGCAGCTTCTTCCACAAGATTGTGGCGGCGCTGGTGCAGGAAATGGGCGCAGCTTACCCAGAGCTTTCCGCCCAGCAAGCGCATATTGAGCGCGTGCTGAAAACCGAAGAAGAGCAATTTGCCAAAACCTTGGAGCAAGGCCTGCGCGTTCTGGAGCAGGATTTGGCCGGCCTACAAGGTAAGGTTATTCCGGGCGAAGTTATCTTTAAGCTCTACGACACCTACGGTTTCCCCGTGGACTTGACCGGCGACATCGCCCGTGAGCGCGAGCTGACGCTGGACGAAGAAGGCTTTGAGCGCGAAAT
Source organism: Azomonas agilis (assembly GCF_007830255.1). Lineage (GTDB taxonomy): Bacteria > Pseudomonadota > Gammaproteobacteria > Pseudomonadales > Pseudomonadaceae > Azomonas > Azomonas agilis. The sequence goes on along the minus strand of NZ_VLKG01000001.1, from coordinate 256,191 downwards.
GCAGGCACAGCGCGAGCGCGCCCGTTCGGCCAGTGCCTTTGGTATGGATTACAACGCACTGGTGCGGGTAGAGGGTCAAACCCAATTTACCGGTTATAGCCATACTCAGGGTCAGGGCAGAGTCTTGGCGCTGTTCAAAGCCGGTCAAGCCGCAGAGCAGCTGGTGGCCGGTGATGAAGCGGTTGTGGTGCTGGATCAAACGCCATTCTACGCAGAGTCCGGTGGTCAGGCGGGCGATTGCGGTTATCTGCTGGCAAATGGCGTGCGCTTTGAAGTGCGCGATACCACCAAAACGGCCGGCGGTGCCTTCTTGCACCACGGTGTTTTGGTCAGCGGCTCCGTGGCTGTGGGCGCTACCCTTGAGGCTCAGGTGGATGCTGAAGTGCGTCAAGCCTCGGCGCTGAACCACTCAGCCACCCATTTGCTGCACGCCGCATTGCGCCAAGTGCTGGGCGATCACGTACAGCAAAAAGGCTCGCTGGTGCACAGCCAAGCCCTGCGTTTTGACTTCAGCCACTTTGAGGCCGTAAAGCCTGAGCAGCTGAAAACCCTCGAAGCCTTGGTGAATGCCGAGATTCGTAAAAACACCCTCGTTGAAACCGAAGAAACCGACATCGAAACCGCCAAAGCCAAGGGCGCGATGGCGCTGTTTGGTGAAAAGTACGGCGATCAGGTTCGCGTATTGAGCATGGGCCAAGGCTTCTCCGTAGAGCTATGTGGCGGTATTCATGCTCAGCGTACGGGTGATATTGGTCTGTTCAAAATCACCAGTGAGGGCGGCGTTGCGGCTGGGGTGCGCCGTATTGAGGCAGTCACCGGTGCGGGCGCACTGGAATACTTCACTCAGGCGGAGACTCAGCTCAAAGAGGCGGCCGGTTTGGTCAAAGGCAGCCGCGATAATTTGCTGGATAAACTGAGTGGCCTGTTAGACCGTAACCGTCAGCTGGAAAAAGAGCTGGAACAGCTAAAAGCCAAAGCTGCCAGTGCTGCTGGTAGCGAGCTGGCCAATGAGGCTGTCGAAGTCAAAGGCATTAAAGTCTTGGCCACCCGTCTTGAAGGCCAAGACGGCAAAGCCCTGCTGGCTCTGGTCGATCAGCTGAAAAATAAACTCGGCAGTGCCCTGATTCTCTTAGGCAGTGTCGTGGACGACAAGGTTGTATTGGTCGCCGGCGTAACTCCTGATCTGACCGCTAAACTCAAAGCAGGCGAGCTGATGAAGCAAGCAGCCGCGGTGGTGGGTGGTAAAGGGGGCGGTCGTCCTGACATGGCCCAAGGCGGCGGTACAGATACTTCACGCTTGGATGAAGCTTTGGCATTAGCCACTCAATTTGTTGAGCAGGGTGCCTGAGCACCCATCGGCAGGCTTAGGTCTGCCGGCAGCTCCCTGTTTTTCTGAATGCAGTACCCATAATTGCCCCATGAGGGCTTAGGTGGTTATGACATGGCGTTGATCGTACAAAAATTCGGAGGCACTTCGGTTGGCAGCGTTGAGCGGATCGAACAGGTAGCCGAGAAGGTAAAGAAGTTTCGTGACCGAGGCGACGACATCGTAGTCGTGGTTTCCGCCATGAGCGGTGAGACCAATCGCTTGATTGGATTGGCCAAAGCCATTAATCCGCAGCCCGATCCACGTGAGCTGGATGTGATGGTATCCACAGGCGAGCAGGTCACTATTGCCTTGTTAGCCATGGCCCTGATTAAGCGCGGCGTGCCAGCGGTATCCTACACTGGGAACCAAGTACGGATTCTTACCGACAGCGCCTTCACTAAGGCCCGTATCTTGCAGATCGACTCCCAGAACATCATGGGTGATCTGAAGGCCGGTCGTGTGGTGGTGGTCGCAGGCTTCCAAGGCGTGGATGAGCAAGGCAACATCACCACCCTCGGCCGTGGCGGCTCCGATACCACCGGTGTGGCTCTAGCCGCCGCCCTTAAGGCCGACGAGTGCCAGATTTATACCGATGTGGACGGCGTTTACACCACCGACCCGCGCGTTGTTGCCAAGGCCCGTCGCCTGGAAAAAATCACCTTTGAAGAGATGCTGGAAATGGCCAGCCTCGGCTCCAAAGTTCTGCAAATTCGCTCGGTGGAGTTTGCGGGTAAATACAATGTTCCGCTGCGCGTGCTGCACAGCTTTCAAGAGGGGCCGGGTACCCTCATTACCCTTGATGAAGAGGAATCCATGGAGCAGCCAATCATCTCCGGCATCGCCTTTAACCGCGACGAAGCCAAGCTGACCATTCGCGGCGTACCGGATAATCCTGGCGTCGCCTTCAAAATCCTAGGCCCCATTGGGGCGGCTAACGTTGAGGTAGATATGATCGTGCAAAATGTAGCGCACGATAACACCACCGACTTTACCTTCACGGTCAACCGCAACGACTACGAGAAGGCCTTATCTGTATTAAAAGAAACGGCTCAAACACTGAGTGCGCGAGAAGTCTCTGGAGATACTAATATTGCTAAGGTATCCATCGTGGGTGTGGGTATGCGCTCCCACGCTGGAGTGGCCAGTTGTATGTTTGAAGCTCTGGCTAAGGAAAGCATTAACATCCAAATGATTTCTACTTCCGAGATTAAGGTATCGGTGGTGATTGAGGAGAAATACCTCGAATTGGCGGTACGAGCACTACATACTGCTTTTGAGCTGGATGCAGTAACTGCGTGATGACTTGGACAGCTTAGGTTTTACCCCCTGAGTTGTCCTCAAAGAGAGATACAGAGCGATTAATTTCCCTGTATGCTGAAATAAACTCAGGCGGCTGTCTGTATTTCACAAGATGACGGGATCATCTTTGAGTGTGCAGCTGTTTTCTGGCTGAATCCGTTGAGGAGAAAGGAATGCTGATTTTAACACGTCGGGTAGGGGAAACCCTGATGGTGGGAGATGATGTCACCGTCACTGTACTGGGTGTGAAAGGCAACCAAGTGCGTATTGGTGTGAATGCCCCTAAAGAAGTGGCTGTACACCGTGAAGAAATTTACCAGCGCATCCAAAAAGAAAAGGATCAGGAATCAAACCACTGATTTGATCTATTTTTTGTTTGCAATTGGCGTAAAGAAAGGTATTATGCGCCCCGTGTTTCGGAGAGGTGGCCGAGAGGCCGAAGGCGCTCCCCTGCTAAGGGAGTACACCTCAAAAGGGTGTCGGGGGTTCGAATCCCCCCCTCTCCGCCATGCACGGTTACGCACTCATAGCTCAGCTGGATAGAGTACTCGGCTACGAACCGAGCGGTCGGAGGTTCGAATCCTCCTGAGTGCACCATATAAGATGTTGTACCTTAAGATGTGCCCAAAGTTTTGCACTCATAGCTCAGCTGGATAGAGTACTCGGCTACGAACCGAGCGGTCGGAGGTTCGAATCCTCCTGAGTGCACCATATCTAATAAAAAGCCTACCTAAACGTAGGCTTTTTATTTTTTTGTTGCCAAAACAGAAGTCGATGTGTGTTGGTAGCAGCAAAGATCCTTCGCTAAAGATTAACACCAGAAAACTGTAGCCAAATCTAAGGCTATTTGAATTATTTGCTGCATCTGGTGTTTGTCACGGAACTAGCGTACTGATAAATGGGACAAAATCTGAGTAAGCCCTAAGTTGGCCTGATGGTGCTTAAGGCTTTAAGAGCAAAATTGCTGGAGGTCATCCTAAGCTGGCAAAAGATTCAGATGTGTAAGCTCAATAAATTGCTGATGCTGATCCGACTCTTTGTCAGATATCCGGAATAAATCATGGAATTACCCAGTAGCCATTCAAACTTACTGATCCATCTTTGACTGATCCCCGGCACCCATCCTCGACCGGGGATGGAGTGCGCCATGACTGAAGCTGAAGTAGAAGCAAAGAAAGCGCAAGAGTCCCTACAGGATCGCTTGGGACAAGTCGTTGAGTTATTACACCGCCATAAGCTGGTTGAGGGGCTGACTCAACGCCAAGAGGGACATCATCAAGACCGCGTCGAGCAGTTGGTGCACCGCCAACATCTGGTTGAGCTTCAAGCCAAGTTGGATGAGCTGCACCCCGCTGACGTAGCCCATCTCTTAGAAGCTTTACCCCTTGAAGACCGTTTGATGGTCTGGCAATTGGTTAAGGCCGAGCGGGATGGTGACATCCTGCTTGAAGTATCAGATGCTGTGCGTGAAACCCTGATTGCCGATATGGACGATCAGGAGTTGCTGGCGGCTGCACGGGAAATGGATGCCGATGCACTGGCGGATCTAGCCGCCGAATTGCCGCGTGACATGGTGCATGAGCTCATGGAGGGCTTGGATGCTCAGCAGCGTGAGCGGCTTCGTTCGGCACTCTCCTATGAGGAAGACCAAGTAGGGGCTTTGATGGACTTTGCGATGGTGACCATTCGCGAAGACGTTAGCCTTGAAGTAGTACTGCGCTATTTAAGACGCTTGAAAGAGCTGCCGGGGCATACCGACAAGCTGTTTGTGGTGGATTACGACGGCGTGCTGAAAGGGGTACTCCCCATTAAGCGACTTTTGGTCAGCGATCCAGATAAAACTGTTGCTCAAATTATGGCAATAGATCCGGTGTTATTTCACCCGGACGAAGATGCCTATGAGGCTGCCCAAGCTTTTGAACGCTATAACTTAGTCTCTGCTCCGGTGGTTGATAAAAACGGCAAATTAATTGGCCGTCTGACCATTGATGAGATCGTTGACCTGATCCGCGAGGAAAGCGAGAGCGAAGTCCTCAATATGGCGGGTTTGCGCGAAGAGGAGGACATCTTCGCATCGGTGTGGAAGTCGGTGCGTAACCGTTGGTTTTGGTTGGCAGTAAACCTCATGACGGCCTTTGTTGCTTCTCGGGTGATTGGGTTGTTTGATGACACCATCAGCGAGTTAGTGGCTTTGGCCGCTTTGATGCCGATTGTAGCGGGCATTGGTGGAAATTCGGGTAACCAAACCATCACTATGATTGTTCGGGCTATGGCGCTGGATCAGCTAACCACGGGCAAAGGTAATACGCTACGCCTGCTGCGCAAGGAGCTCTCTGTAGCCTTGATTAATGGATTGGTCTGGGGCGGTGTCATTGGTGTGGTCGCCGCTGTTTTATACGACAGCCTTGGCTTAGGCTTGGTGATGGTGTCGGCTATGACCCTAAATTTATTGTTGGCGGCATTAATGGGCGTTTTGATCCCCATGACATTAGCTCGTTTAGGGCGCGATCCTGCAATGGGCGCAAGTGTCATGATCACTGCAGTAACTGACAGTGGTGGCTTTTTTATCTTCCTCGGTTTAGCCAGCCTCTGCTTGATGTAAAGTAGGTTGGCACAGAGGCTTGTAGCGCTGGAAATAGATAAGGAGGTGCGCCCTCGTTTAGGGCGCATCATCATCGTGCTTTAGGTTGATAGTCGAGAATCTGTGACTCATGGCGAACCTTAGGAGCCAATGGGCCTTGGTCTTGGGCGATCAGCGCCACTAAAGCATTTTGTTGGCGTTCAGATAACTGCCGAAAACGCTGCAACAACTCAAGCTCGTGGGCGGTTAAGCCAGTTTGATCATCAACGATTGATCTTAGGTGTTCCACGGGGGAAACCTCGTGAAAAAGGCTGTGTTCCAGCCGAGCGATGATCTCAGAGTTCATGCTGCGGTGGTGCTGACGGGCCACTTCGGCAATGCGAGAGCGCATACCATCAGGCAGGCGGACGACAAATTTATCAGCAGTTCGACTGGATAATGTGGCTTGTTTCATAGGATACAGGTCCCAATGTGGTTTAGGTGTGCAGTGTTGTGGTTTGTTGGGTGATCTCATCATCAATCAGCGGTATGACGGAAGCATTGCCCAAGGCCTCACAATATCTGTATGTATACTTCTGATTATGCTTATCTTTAGTGAATATGTGAAAGCCTTTTGCGAAATACCCAATGCTATTGGTGCTTTTAAGCAAGAAGCTATATAAAAAAGCAATACTTTGAGCTTGATCTGCAGAAGTAGTTCAATCCTCTAGGGGCAAGCTATCCTTCATTGATTTGTGCCAGTGGATGAGCATGAGTTCCTATCGGCTGAAAGTGTGCCTGAACAACTGTCAGCGGAATATCATTAATATCCGCCCAATGCCAACGTGGCTTTTGATCTTTATCAATGAGTTTTGCTCGTACACCCTCAGAAAATTCGGGATGTCGACAGCAATTTATGCTTATGGTGTATTCCATTTGAAAGGCTTCAGCAAGTGATAAGTGACGGGCGCGCTGCATTTGCTCCCACACAAGCTGGGCTGTCATGGGGCAGCCTTGGATAAGCTGTTGGGCTGCTTGGGCTAAGAACGGGTCTGCATCCTCGGATAACCTTCGAAAAGCTTCCCAAGCTAAGGGTAATTCGGTGGTATCCAATAATTGTTCAATGCGTGCACGGCGGGGGGCTATCCAGGCCTCAGGGTGTTGCGCTTGGGCTAAGACGGCTAGGCTTTGCAACAAAGCGTTTAATTGCAGCTCTGGTTGCTGAGCCCAATTAATGTGTCGTAGCCCTTGGAGCAGCGCTTCGTATTGATCCTCTGGTAATAAACGATCGGCTAATCCCCAATCCAAAGCATCCTGTGCGTTAATTTGCACGCCGGTTAAGCCTAAAAATAAGCCCAATTTGCCCGGAAGCCTTGGTAGAAACCAACTGGCTCCTGCATCGGGATACAAGCCAATGTTAATTTCTGGCATGGCTAATCGGCTGCTTGGAGTCACAATGCGGATTGAAGCACCTTGCAGTAATCCCATACCACCGCCCATCACATAGCCGTGTCCCCAAGCGATTACTGGTTTTGGGAAGCAATGTAGTAGGTAATCCAAACGGTATTCGGTCTCAAAGAATTGAGCGGCTAATTGCGGCACATGGCCGGGTTGCTCAAGGCAGGCTTTGGCCAGCCGACGAACATCCGCACCAGCACAAAAGGCTTTTTGCCCTTCAGCACGCAATACAACACAGACCACCGAGGGATCTTGCGCCCAGTTTTGCAGGTGATGCAACATGGCCTCAACGCTGGCTAGGGTGAGGGCATTGAGGGTCTTTTCACTGTTAAGGGTAACAATGCCGATTGAGGAGCCTTGGTGGGTGGGTTGTTGTTCAAAGAGTACATCCATATAAGCCTCGGTAAGCCCTTTATAAGTTGTTGTAAACATAAGAACGAGACAATGAGTTCGCTGTACTACCGCATCAAGAGGATAAATCCTTACAATGCAGCATAGAGGTTTTCTATGGGAAAGGCGGTAGGTATTTGCCTTTTTTGTAGGCAAGTTCTTAAAACATCAAACTGAAACAGGATTTAGGCTCCCCCATGAGTGCTGTTGATCGCATCAAGTTGGAACCTCATTGGAAGGCTGCTTTGCTGGATGAGTTTCAGCAACCTTATATGCAGGCTTTAGGGGATTTTTTACGGCATGAAAAGGCAGCCGGTAAGGTGATTTATCCGCCCGGTGCGCTGATATTTAACGCTTTGAATTCCACGCCTTTGGATCAGGTTAAGGTCGTGATTTTAGGGCAAGACCCCTATCATGGGCCGGGGCAAGCGCATGGCTTGTGTTTTTCAGTCCCGCAAGGGGTTGCGATTCCTCCTTCGCTGCTGAATATCTACAAAGAATTGCATCGAGATTTGCAGATTGATCCGCCTAAGCATGGATGTTTACAGCACTGGGCCGATCAGGGTGTTTTATTGTTGAACACTTCCTTAAGTGTGGAGCAGGGCAAAGCGGGCTCCCACGCGCAAGCAGGCTGGCAGCGCTTTACCGACCGCATTATTGAGTTGGTATCCCGTCAGTGTCCGCATGTGGTGTTTATGCTGTGGGGGAGTCACGCACAAAGTAAAATGCCCCTGATTGATGGCTCGAAGCACTTGGTACTAAAGTCGGCTCATCCTTCGCCTTTGTCGGCCCATCGTGGCTTTATGGGAAATGGGCATTTCAGTCAGGCGAATCAGTTTTTGCAGCAACAAGGATTAACGCCCATTGATTGGCGACTCCCCGACTAATTCTCTGTCTTCGGTTTGAGTTGGCTGTGTCCTCGGCTGAGGTCTTTGATAAAGCTCTGTAAATCAGACAAGCGTGATTGAGGGACGGCTAATTGAAGTTCGGCTCCTTCAGCGTCGAAGCATTCAGCTTCTAATAGTGCTTCAAAGTCGGTCAAACGCGCTTTTAGACGGGCTAAATCGCTAAAGCGGCAGTGGCATTGAGCACGAGTTAAACTCAGCAGCTCAATGGCTTCACCGGCTTGTAGGCATTTGGCTGTGCATCCGCCATAGGCTCGGGCTAAGCCTCCTGTACCCAACTTAATGCCGCCGAAAAAGCGGGTCACGACAACGACTACCTGATCGAAGTCTTGGCCTTCAATGGCGGTGAGCATCGGTCGCCCTGCGGTGCCTCCCGGCTCCCCATCATCGCTAAAACGGTATTGCTGGCCGATTTTCCACGCCCAACAGTTGTGGGTGGCCGAGGGGTCACTCAGGTGTTGAATGAACTGCTGTGCTTCAGCAGCAGATTGAATGGGAGCGGCGTGGGTCAGAAAGCGGCTCTTTTGAATGAGCTCTATATGTTGGCAGGGGTTGTGTAGCGTGTAAGGCATGCTCAAGCGCAGTTAAAAACCAATGAAGCCTGAGCCTATGCCTTTTACACGGGGAACACCAGTAGTGGAGCATCCCAATCTGGAGTTTTGATTTACTGGGCCGCTTTTTTGAGGGCTTTGTAGCGAGCTTCCATTTCACGACGAATTTTGCGGCGTTCCTCGGCGTGGTGGAAGCGGCGTTTTTGTTCGTCGGTTTTGAGTTCTAGGGGCGGAACCTGAACCGGGGTGCCATCGCGGCCCATAGCGACCATGGTGAAGAAGGAGCTATTGGTGTGACGTTGTTCTTGAGTACGGATGTTTTCAGTGACGACCTTAATGCCGATTTCCATTGAGGTATTACCGGTGTAGTTGACGCAGGCCATAAAGGTGACCAGCTCACCCACATGGATGGGTTGGCGGAACACCACCTGATCCACAGACAGAGTTACAACATAGCTTCCAGCGTAGCGGCTGGCGCAGGCATAGGCGACTTCGTCAAGGTACTTGAGTAGGGTTCCACCATGGACATTACCGGAAAAGTTGGCCTTATCCGGAGTCATCAGTACGGTCATGGTGAGCGTGGACTTGTCTGTGGATACCATGAAATTTCGGGCTCTCTGTCTCGGTTTTAAGTTAGCCTATTCGACCTTAGGCTAGGTGCGACATCATGATGCACTTAAGCGTTTTTTTTTTCAAGTCCGGCGTATAATGAAAGATTTGCCTTATAAATTCAGACTTGAGTTGGTCGAAGATAGTTTCCGGTAAATTAGTTACTAAGGAAACTATCTATATTTTAGAGCAGTAACTATGCCAATAGGCAAGCCTGTTCGAAGCTTAGGCGCAGTAAACGGGGGTGAAGTTTTTCAGTATCGCCATAACCTAGATTAATCAATAAGTTAGCTTTCCAAGCGTTTGCAGAGAAAAAAGCCTCATTAACCCCTGCGGCATCAAACCCAGACATAGGGCCGCAATCTAAGCCCAAAGATCGGGCAGCTAAGATGAGGTAGGCAGCTTGTAGGCTGCCATTACGAAAGGCCGTTTCAGCACAGAGTTCGGGCTGGTCTACAAACCAGCTACGTGCGTCTATGTGGGGGTAGAGTTCGGGTAAGTGCTCGTAGAAGTTTGGATCGTAGGCGGCGATTACCGTGACCGGCGCGCTCATGGTTTTTTCGACATTCCCTTTGGCTAAAAAGGGTTTGAGGCGCTCTTTACCTTCTGGGGTGCGGATAAACACAAAGCGGGCTGGGCAACCATTAGCTGCTGTGGGGCCCATTTTGGCTAGCGCGTACAAGCGTTCTAGCTGAGCGTCGGTAACGGGACGATTCTGCCAAGCAGTAAAGGTTCTGGCCTCGGTGAATAATTGGCCTAAAACATTGCTGTCGAGGGGAATACTCATATCAAAATCCTCAAAATGGTGCATCAGCAGGGTGGAAGGAATGATTTAGGGCAAAAGCTTAAGATGACTTTGCCCGTTGCCTTGAGGCTGAACTTGAATTTGTACGCTGATGCGTTCGTGCAAGGTTTGAACGTGGGAAATGATGCCCACCTTACGTCCTTGCGCTTGCAAAGCGTCTAACGCATCCAGCGCAATATGTAGGGATTCAGGGTCTAAACTACCGAATCCTTCGTCAATAAACAGCGATTCGATGTTTAGATTGCGCGAGGCCATAGAGGCTAACCCAAGGGCTAGGGCCAAGGACACCAAAAAGCTCTCTCCGCCAGATAGAGAATGCACGGATCGGCATTCGTCGCCCATATCGGTGTCGATAATCAGCAGTCCCAGAGGACTGCCTCCCCGTTGTAGGCGGTAACGGCGTGCCAATTGACGAAGCTGAACGTTAGCGTGTTGCAGCAGTAGGTCTAGGTTGTAGGCTTGGGCTATTTTGCGAAAAGCCGCGCCATCGGCGGAGCCTATTACCGCACTCAGTCGCGCACGGCGTAGGTATTCAGTGCGAGCTGCTTCAATCTGCTGTTGTAGCTGGCCAAGCTGTTGGCGTTGGCGGCGGTCTTCTTCCAAACGGCTGGCATGTTGGATCAACTGTTGTTCGGTTTCCTTAAGTTGCTCCCGAATGCGGTTTATTTGCTCGGCTAGGCTTTGCGGGTCGAGGTTGGGCTCCTGCGCATATAGGGCTTCATGTTGCACTAGTTGGTGTTGGCAAGCCTGATACTGAGCTTGGGTTTGCTGATACTGCTCATTGGCGTGTTGAACCTCTTGTTGCCATTGGGCTATTTGCTCAGGAGCTAGGTGGTAAATCTGCTCTAAGCGTGCATAGCTCAATTCAGGGTGGTGGTGGTGCCATTGAGCTTTTTGTTGGCTGAGGCGTTGTCGCTCTTGTTGTAGGTGCTCCAGTCGTTGTTGCTGAGTGTTCAGGCCATGCTGGAGTTGATCTAGGAGGTGCTGTTGCTGGTGCAGATGCTGTTGTGCTTGATGGTATTGGCTTCGGGCTTGGTCGAGGCTTTGCTGGAGCTGTTGTCGCCACTGGCGGCTGTCGGTGTAGGAGCCCGATTGGTTTAGGCAGATGTCTCGTTGTTGGATCAGTTGTTGGTGCAGTTGAGCAAGCTCTTGCTCGTGCTGCTGATGCTGTTGCTCTAAAGGGCGTTGTTGCTGCTGGTGTTGATTTAGGCTTTCTTGCAGTTGTTGGCAACGACTGTTCAAGTCTTGGTAACGCTGTTGCGTTTGTTTGCAGTGCAGAACCTGTTGTTCCAGATGTTCAAATGCTTGTTGAGGCTGAGTTTGCCATGCGTGATGCTGTTCAGCACAAAGGTATTGAGCCAGTTGTTCAAGGCCTTGTTGATTGTGCTGTTGATAGTGGTGGTGCTGTGTACTTTGCTGCTCAAGATGCCGTTGTGCGTGTTGATGTTGGTCTTGGGCTTGTCGATGTTGCTCATTTAGCCGTTGATAAGCTTTTTGATGGGTTAAGGCGGTGCTTATTTCTTGCCCTAAATGTTCTAGCTGCTGTTTGAGTTGAGACATAAACCCTTGGCTCAAGAGTTGTTCACAGGTGTATTCAGGGTGTTGTTTAAGGCTTTGTTCTAACTCCTGCCACTGTGGGTCAATCTGGGCTAAACGCTCATGAATGTGCGCCTGACGTATTTGTTGTTGGCTAAGCTCATGCTGTAGTGCGCGCCGCTGTTCATCCAAACTTTTGAGTTGAGCTTGGGCTTGGTCGCGTGTTTGGCTGTCTTGTTGTTCCTGTTGATTTAAGAGCTGTTGAACGCCGCGCCAAGGATGGTCTGAGCTGCCGCAAACGGGGCAGGGGGTTTCGGATTGCAGTTGTGCTCGTAGCTGTTCTGCGCTGTGGCTGCGGGCTAATTGCTGGCGCTCCAACAGGCGTTGCAACTGTTGAGCTTCCTGTTCAGCCTGTTGGTAGGCTTGATTCAGTTGCCCGTAATCCTGTTCGAGTTGCGGTAATTTCTGTTCGGATTGCTGGCGTTGTTGAAGCAGCTCTTGCCGCTCTTGGTGTAGCCGCTGTCCCTGTTGTCCTAAATGCTGTAGTTGCAGCAGTAAGTGTTGCCGTTGGTTCAGTATTTCTAGGTGCTGGGTGAGGTTTTGCAGAGGGTAGTTAGCCTGCTGCGCTAGTGTTTGCAGTTGCTGTTGTGCTTCATCAAGGCGTTGGGCTGCCTGTTGCACCGCTTGTTCTAAGGCTGGAAGTTGCTTATCCAAATCCTGTTGTTTCCGCAGTTGCTCTGCGAGCTGATAAAGCTGAGGTCGCCGATCTGCCCAATAAGCCGCTAAGGGCTCAAGGCGCTGCTGATGCTGCAGTTGAGCCTCTAATTCGGCGCGCTGTTGCTGGTGCTGGCTAAGCTGCTGGCGGTGCTGATCAATTTGGTCTTGGTGGTGTTGCAGACTGTGGGCAAGCTGCTGAGTGTGTTGCTGTACCCAGTTCAAGCGCTGTTGCAGGTTATGCAGTTGGCCTTCTTCGTGCTCCAGTTGTTTGAGGGCTGGTTCCGCCTGTTGTTGCGCTTGAAGTGCTTGATGCTCTGCTTGTTGCGCGTTGTGGCGCATGTCCTGTGCGTGCTTCAGCTCTTGTTGTCGCTGGGGTAGTTGCTCTTGGTGCAAGGCTAGCTGTTGCCTGAGTGGGCCTTGTTCGCTATCCAGATGGCTGAGGCGGTCTAAAACAGGACGTATTGAGGCTATTAGCTGCCAATCGTTTAAATTTTGGCGTAGTTCAGCTAAGGATTGCCACTGTTGTTCGGCTTGAGTTTGGGCGTGCAGGCTGTGCTGCACCTGCTGTTGCAGTTGCGCCTTGGTGCTGAGCCATTGCTGTTGGCGTTGGCTGTGTTCCAGTTGTTGTTGATCCTGTGCGCGTTGGGTGTAGCAGTCTTGATAGGCTTGCTCAAGGGCTTGGCGGCTATCAGAGTCCAGCAGAGGTAAGCCATTGAGCTGTTGTTCCAACTGTGTGAGCCGTTGTTCTGCCGCCTTAGTGTTTTGGTATGCGGCCATGCCCAGACGTGTGTAGAGCTGTGTATCGGTGAGTTTTTCTAATAGGGTGCTGCGCTCATTGTCCTCAGCTTTGAGGAAGGCATTAAACTCGTTTTGAGCCAGTAATACGGCTCGGGTGAACTGATCTCGACTGAGGCCCAGTTTTTGTTCGAGTTGTTCGTTAAATTCGTTTTTGGTGCGGGCGAGCTGGCTTTGATCGCTCAGATCCATCAGGCTTTGTTGGCTGGCTTGCAGGCGGCCATTGGCTTTGTCTCGGGCGCGGCGTACTTCCCAGCGAGCCCGATAAGGACGGCCGTCAACTCCGGTGAAATCTACTTCAGCGTAACCACTGGCACAGCCGCGCCGCAGTAAGGTGCGTCCATCCTGTAAGCTGAGCTGATCACCATCGGTGAGTTTTTGGCTTTGCGGGGAGGGGGCTTGAAGCAGGCGAGGAGTAGTGCCAAACAGGGCCAAGCAGAGTGCATCTAACAGCGTACTTTTGCCCGCACCTGTGGGGCCGGTGATGGCAAATACTCCGGCACTGGCTAGCGGTTCGTCGTTAAATTCAATCTGATGGGTTCCCGCTAAGGAGGCCAGATTGTTGAGTCGAATAGCCAGAATTTTCATAGAGTTGTCTCCTCCGTTAGATTGACTTGCTGGATCAGTTGGGCAAAGTCGTTCATCAATTCTGGGCTGGGAGGGTGGCCAGAGTGTTGCTCTGCCCAAGCACGGCTGAAAAGTTCATCGGGGGCGATCTGATCCAACTCAATCAAGGGTTCTGTTGGAGTCTGGTGTAAAGCGGGGTACAGGGGATTAATGCGGATTAGGCGGTAGTGTTTATCCCCTAACGCGGCCTCTAATCGGGGACGTAAATCGGGCAGTGGCTCTTCTAGCTGTACCCGTATTTCGAGCCAAGGGTAGGTCTCTTGTGGGCCTTGGTGTTGAGGTAGGGCTTGAATATGGGTGAGGATCTGATCAAGGGGTGCAGGCCCAAGGCGTTGCATGTTCACGGCGCGCGGAACGGGAACGCTGTGGATGTTTTGGAGCTGTTCTCCCTGTAACTCAACGCATAACACCTGATGCGGATAGTTAGCCTCAGTGAAGGACAGAGGAATAGGCGCGCCGCTGTAGCGCAAGCGATTTTGTCCACCGACTTGCTGTGGGCGGTGTAAATGCCCCAATGCCACATAGCTGATGGATTCTGGAAACAAGCTGGCGGGCATGGCCTCAGCGTTGCCGATGCAAATATTGCGTTCAGAGTCCTCAGAAATGACCCCACCGATTAGATGCGTATGGGTGAGAGCAATCAAAGCCTGTCCTGCTTGGCGTTTGTGCTCGGCTTGTTCTAACAACTCAAGGTGTACTTGTTGGGCGGCTTCTAGGTATTGACTGCCAAGACGCTGACCGATGATTTCCGTGGGGCGAAGAAAAGGAATGGCTAAACACCAAGCCTCTATACTGCCTTGGGCATTACGCAGGGGAAGGCATAAACGTTGATAGTCGGAAGGCTCCTGCCCATACACACGACCTAGGGCGTGGGTGTTTAAGGATTGCATAAGGGGGGCTGGCAGCTCTATGCGCGCTCCAGAGTCGTGATTACCGGCAATCATCACAATCTGTAGCTGAGGGTTTTGTTGATGGGCGCGCAGGATAAAGTCATATAGCAGCTCCTGAGCGGATACACTGGGGTTAGGGTTATCGAATACATCCCCTGCAATCAAGAGCGCATCCGAGCGGTGCTGCTGTAGTTGTTGCAGCAGCCAGTTGAGAAAACAGCGGTGTTCGTACTCGCGCTCCTGCCCATGCAGGGTTTGGCCAAGATGCCAGTCCGAGGTATGAATCAAACGCATGGAAATAGGTTCCTCCGTGATCAGCTAAAGCCTTTGGGCGTAGAACTATAATGGGGGAAGCATGGGGTTAATGGATGCACATTAGCCCCAAGTACTGGAACGGCTGATAGGCTTTAAAACGTGCTCATCAGTCGGTCACAGTCGTTGCCCATGATGGAACCCCCTTATGGATGGGAGCAACACTGATGTCTGTTACTCGATTGACGCTGAGGATTTCCGCTGCTGATCTGGCTGTACTCCGTCAACATCCTCTATTGACTGATTGTCGAATAGAGCCGCCTTATACTCAGGGGCAGCGCTACTGCTACTGGGATACCCCAGCCCGCTTGCTGATGCGTCAAGGTATTCATCTGTACTTGCATCAGCAGGGCATCGACACTTGGCAAGGTTTGACCCTAACTCCAGAACAGGCGGCTCGCTATCAAATACTCTGTGAGCAAAAAGTGTTGCTCAAGGGGCATCAACTGGATTTAGCCGCCTTTGAGGTTTTGCCCAAAGAATTAAAGTCTATCCTAGAGCTGATGGAGCCTCGCTTAGAGCTAGTGGGTGAGGCGCACATACAGCGCGAGTACCAGCTACTCCAGTTCAGAAATGGTACTCAGGCCATCTTGTGCATTGACATAGGTTACTTGCAGGTTGGGGTAGAAGCGGGGCGGCGTACCGAATCCATACATGAGTTGGGGGTTGTGTTACACAAGGGAAAACTCAAAAAACTCTTGGATGGCGTGACCCGCTTAGCCGCCGACATCCCGATGTTCTTAGAAGGGCAAACCTTAGCCCAGCGCTGTTTCAGGTTACAGGATCAATCCGCCGCTGAGCCGCTAAAGGCCACGCTACCTGAGTTACAGCAACCTTTAGCAGGCCCGCGCCTAGCTACTACTTTAGAGGCCTGCCAACAGACACTATTAACCAATCTACAGGTTCTGCGCGCCGGGCGAGGATTGGATAATCCAGAATGGGTACATCAAGCGCGGGTCGCACTGCGCCGAATACGTACGCTGTTACGACTTAGCCATCAATTAATGCCTCGGCGCAGCCAAAAGCTACGGGAAGCGCTGTGCCCTTTGGCGCAAAAACTGGGGCAGTGGCGGGATTGGGACGTATTTTTGCAACACACTTGGCCACAGTGGATTGCCCAAGTAGGAGCGCATCCCGCAGACGCATTGCTCCAAGAGTTTTTTCAGGCCCGTCGTTATCAAGCAATACAGGAAGTACAGACCGAGTTAAACCAAGCCTCCTGCGGACGTGCTTTATTGGAGTTAGAGGGATTAAGAGTACGCTTACCGGCTCATGATCGGCTGTCAGCCCGTGATATGGCGTGTACGGCGTTACGAGCGGGATACCGAACTTGGGTTACAGCCCTTCAGCAAATCCCCGCTCACCCTGACCCCAAAACCTACCACGACCTACGCATTGTGCTGAAGAAGCTGCGTTATACCTTGGATGGCTGCGTTGACCTATTCGAGGGTAAAAAGCCAAAGCGTTGGCTAAAGGCCTTAACTCAGGCGCAGGAAGTTTTGGGGCAGCAAAACGATCAGTGGCAAGCCATTCAAGTGTTACGCAACCTATCCATTGTTCGGACAGGTTGCGCGGCCAGTTTGTTGCAGGTTGAGGAGCGCAGATTGATCTTGATAGACAGGGCTGAGGAGGAGCTTACTCAGGCTGAATTGCTCATAGAGCCCAGTTTAAAAGCCTTGCAGGAGTTGCCTATTTTTTGGAAGCGATCATCTTGATGGACTCAGCTCAACGCTAGATGAATGCGGTAGGCAATGGTGGACAGCATAATCAAACTGCCCATCGCCAGCAGCACAATGCCCCAAGTGCGCTCACGAAAGTTAAAACCGATGCCCATGAACATAAAGCCGGTGAAGAGCACAGCCAACATGCTGTGTAGGATGACGCTGTTGGTTTCCATGAAAACCAGTCCTTTGTAAAGTTATGGCCTAGTCAGCAAAGTATTGCAGTCTTTGTCCAAACCTCACTGAGCTAAGAAGAGCGATGAGGAATGGGCTGTAGTAAGGCTGGAGGTGGGGATTCACAGCGGATTTTATGCCCCAATAGTGCCTCAATAGGAGGGAGGGCGAACGCATCGTCCTCACCGGCAAAGCTGATGGAGGTTCCTGTACTGCCTGCCCGCCCAGTACGCCCAATGCGATGTACATAATCATCGGGGGTTTCGGGCAGGTTGTAGTTGATCACGTGGCTGACACCATCGACATGGATGCCGCGTCCCGCCACATCCGTGGCCACCAGAACTCGAATTTTCCCTTGGCGAAAGCCTTCTAATACCCGAATGCGTTTGAGCTGAGGGACATCCCCAGACATTTGGGCTGCACTGATGCCATCGCGGGTCAGAGATTCCTCAATACGGCGCACTTGGTCTTTACGGTTGGCAAACACCATCACCCGCTCCCAGTTGTTTTGGGTGATTAGGTGGTACAGTAGGCTGTATTTATCCTGCTCTGAAACGGCATATACCTGCTGCTCAATACAGTCACTGGCTACGGTTTCTGGCTCAATTTCCACAATGGCAGGATCGACCGTCCACTGGCGGGCTAGATGCATCACATCTTCGGTAAAGGTCGCGGAAAACAGCAGGGTTTGGCGCTCTCCCTTATATGGCGTTTGGCGGATGATTTGCCGCACTTGGGGGATAAACCCCATATCCAGCATACGGTCAGCCTCATCCAGCACCATGACTTCCACCATGTCTAAGTGCACATCACCGCGCTGGTTAAAGTCCAGCAGGCGACCGGGGGTAGCCACTAAGATGTCGCAGAAACGGCTTTCCAGTTGCTTAAGCTGTTTATCAAACTCCATACCGCCGACCAAGCTCATAACGTTCAGGGGGCAATATTTGCTTAGGGCTTCGGCATCCTTGGCGATCTGCGCCACCAACTCGCGAGTAGGTGCGATAATCAAGGCCCGAGGCTCACCCATGTAACGCTCTTTAGGCGGTGTGGTTTGCAGCAGTTGCGTGATCAAAGAGATCAAAAAGGCCGCCGTTTTGCCGGTGCCGGTTTGGGCACGGCCAATAGCATCTTGTCCTTTCAGAGTGTGGCCGAGTACCTGAGCTTGAATCGGGGTGCAGTAACTAAAACCTAAATCTTGAATCGCGTGCATCAGGCTTGGCGCTAACCGAAAGTCATGGAAGCGCGTTTTGCCTTCTTGTGCTGGAACAGCAAAATCTTCGGACTTCCAAGCAGGGCGGGCAGGCGCGCTTGGGTAAGCTTTTTGTGGTGCGCGGGCGGGTCTTTTTTCCGGGCGTGGTTTTCGGCCTCGTCCTGAACTTGTCTCCTCAGAGGCTACAGTCTGAGCCTGTGGAGTACGGGAGGTGTCCCTGTGGGGCGACTGGCGAGTAGATTGGATAGGGCGTTGGGGCTGGGATGGACGGCTAGGGGGTGAGGTTGTGGGGGAAGCTGCTTCTTCTAGGTCAGAGAGATCAGCTTGAGAGGCCGTTTTTTTACCTAATAATTTCCTGAGTGCGTCGAGCACGGTACTTCCATCATGGTTGGATAAAGGATAGGTGCAGTGTAAAGCAAGTTGAGCCTAGGGCGAAGGAGCGCTGTACCCTAGGCCTGCGTCATAGCGTCGTTATTCCAGAACTTCTTGCAGCCAGTCGGCGATATCGCCCACTTCTTCGGGTAATACCTCATGGCGCATGGGGTAGTCTTTCCAGTTCGCCTGTACTCCGCTGGCAATCAGAGTACGAAAGGCCGTCTGTCCCATATCCAGCGACACCACATCGTCCAAACGGCCATGCAGACAGAGGGTAGGAATGGATTTTTGGCGGGCATTTAATTCCAATCTAGCGCCAAAGGTCGGCGCATAGGTAGACAAGGCCATCACGCCACCCAAAGGGCCATGCCAGCGTAGAAAGGCTGTGTGCAACACTACCGCCCCCCCTTGGGAGAACCCCGCCAGAATGATACGGGTGGGGTCAATGCCATCAGCGCGTTGTTCTTCGATGAGGTGGATCACCTGCTGGGCGGACTCTTCTAGCTGGTCGCGATCAATGGCGCGTGCAGGTGTCATGGCCAAAATGTCGTACCAACTGGGCATCGGCCAGCCGCCGTTTACACTCACTGGACGGGTAGGGGCTTGCGGCAAAATGAAGCGGGTGCTGGGTAAACTTTCCTGCAAAGCTTCGGCCACTTCCTGAAAGTCATAACGATCAGCGCCCAAGCCATGCAACCAAATGACGCAGGAGTCAGCGGGGCGGCTAGGTTCAAGCAGTAAAAGGTCAGTCATAGTGGGCTCCGCGTAGGCACTGGAACAAAGGCATAGGTTTTATTTTTTATCATCCTATGGATCATCAAAGCGGGAAAAGGACAGAGATCAAGGATAGATGCAGGATTTTGCTGGAGTGAGCGGATTTTGCGCTGGGGGGAAGAGTATTTCATCGACTGTCATTGCCCGATACTCGCTTACTGGGCGAAAATATGCGCCTTTTTTGTTACCCACCCCCAGCAGGAGATTCAGCGATGCCCAGCCGTCGTGAACGCGCCAATGCCATTCGTGCCCTCAGCATGGACGCTGTGCAAAAAGCCAACAGCGGCCATCCCGGCGCTCCCATGGGTATGGCAGACATCGCTGAAGTGCTTTGGCACGATTACCTAAAGCACAACCCCGCCAACCCTGAGTGGGCCGACCGCGACCGTTTTGTACTCTCCAACGGCCACGGCTCCATGCTGATTTATTCCCTGCTGCACCTGAGCGGCTACGACCTCAGCATCGAAGACCTGAAAAACTTCCGTCAGCTGCACAGCAAAACCCCCGGCCACCCGGAGCTGGGTTATGCGCCCGGTGTTGAAACCACCACCGGCCCGCTGGGTCAGGGCATTGCCAACGCGGTGGGTATGGCGGTGGCGGAAAAAGTCTTGGCCGCACAGTTCAATCGTCCCGGCCACAACATCGTTGACCATAACACCTACGTGTTCTTGGGCGACGGCTGCATGATGGAAGGCATTTCCCACGAAGTCTGCTCGTTGGCAGGCACACTGGGTCTGAACAAGCTGGTCGCTTTCTACGACGACAACGGCATCTCCATCGACGGCGAAGTCCACGGCTGGTTTACCGACGACACCCCCGCGCGTTTTGAATCCTATGGTTGGCAGGTGATTCGCAATGTGGACGGCCATGACGCGGAAGAAATCCGTACCGCTATTGAAACCGCGCGCAACAGCGATAAGCCCACCCTGATCTGCTGCAAAACCATCATTGGTTTTGGTTCGCCCAACAAGCAAGGCAAGGAAGAGTGCCACGGCGCGGCTCTGGGTGCGGACGAAATCGCCCTGACCCGCGCCGAGCTGAACTGGCCCCACGCGCCCTTCGAAATTCCCGCCGACATTGCTGCGGAGTGGAATGCCCGCGAAGCCGGTGCCAAACGTGAGTCCGAGTGGGACAGCCGCTTTGCTGCCTACGCCGCTGCCTTCCCTGAGCTGGCGGCTGAGTTCAAACGCCGTATGGCTGGTGATCTGCCCGAGCAGTTTGCCCAAGGCGTTGCCGCTTACCTGAGCAGCGTGACCGAGAAAGCCGAAACCATCGCCAGCCGTAAGGCCAGCCAAAACACCCTGAATGCCTTTGGCCCACTGCTGCCGGAGTTTTTGGGCGGTTCTGCCGATTTGGCCGGTTCTAACCTGACCCTGTGGAAAGGCTGCAAAGCCATCTCCGCCGAAGATGCTTCCGGTAACTACCTGCACTACGGTGTGCGCGAGTTCGGTATGAGCGCCATCATGAACGGCATCGCCCTGCACGGTGGCTTCATTCCTTACGGCGCGACCTTCCTCGTGTTTATGGAGTACGCGCGCAACGCGGTGCGTATGTCGGCCCTGATGAAGCAGCGGGTAATCTATGTGTTTACCCACGACTCCATCGGTCTGGGTGAAGACGGCCCAACCCACCAGCCCATCGAGCAACTGGCCAGCCTGCGCATGACGCCGAATCTGGATATGTGGCGGCCAGCGGATACCTTAGAATCCGCCATTGCGTGGAAATCTGCCGTCGAGCGTAAAGACGGCCCCAGCGCGCTGATCTTCTCCCGTCAAAACCTGCCCTATCAGGCCCACAGTGCCGATGGCGCGGACAAGATTGCCAAGGGCGGCTACATCCTCAAAGACTGCGACGGCACACCGGAGCTGATTCTGATCGCTACCGGTTCCGAAGTGGCTTTGGCCATCGAAGCGCAGAAAGTGCTGAGCGAACAAGGCCGCCGGGTGCGTGTGGTGTCCATGCCTTGCACCAGCCGTTTTGAAGCTCAAGACGCGGCCTACCGCGAGCAAGTACTGCCCGCCGCTGTCACCGCACGCATCGCCATCGAAGCCGCCCATGCCGACTACTGGTACAAGTATGTGGGCCTGAACGGTCGCATCATCGGCATGACCACCTTTGGTGAGTCCGCGCCAGCCGGTCAGCTGTTCGAGCTGTTTGGCTTTACCTGTGCCAAAGTCGTCGCCACGGCACAGGAACTTCTGGCCCACTGATGTGCTGTTAGCGGGTCATAATGGCCCGCTTGTTCCCCTTAGATGAGGCCGAAATGCCAGAGCCTGCCTTGCGCGTTGCTTTGAACGGTTATGGTCGAATTGGACGCTGTGTGATGCGCGCTTATCACGAGCGCGCCGCAGATATTCCCTTCCAGATTGTAGCCTTGAATGATCCGGCGGACTTAGCCAGCATTGAATACCTCACCCGCTTTGACTCCACCCACGGGCGTTTTCCCGGTGAGGTGCGCTTAGAGGGGCAGCAGTTGCTGATCAATCAGCAGCCGGTGCAGGTGTTTTGCGAATCCACACCCGAGGCGGTGGACTGGGCCGCTTTAGAGGTGGATTTGGTTCTGGAGTGTTCCGGCTGTTACACCAGTCGCGCCGAGGCTCAACGTTTTCTCAATGCGGGTGCGCCGCGCCTGTTGCTGTCCCAACCCATGAACAGCGAAGCCGATGTGGATGCCACGGTAGTGATGGGGGTGAACCAGCAGCGGTTAACCGGGCGCGAGCGCTTAGTCTCTAATGCCTCCTGTACCACCAATTGCAGTGTACCGCTGCTCAAGCTGCTGCACGAGCGCTTAGGGCTGGAGTACCTCAGCATTACCACCATTCACTCGGCGATGAACGATCAGCCGGTAATTGATGCCTACCACCATGTGGAGTTGCGCCGCACCCGCTCGGCCTTCCAGTCGATTATTCCGGTTTCCACCGGCTTGGCGCGCGGCATTGAACGCCTGTTGCCGGAACTCTCAGGCCGGATTCAAGCCAAAGCCTTGCGCGTGCCGACGGTGAATGTGTCCTGTCTGGACATCAGCCTGCATGTGCAGCGGGATACCAATGTCGCTGAAATCAACCGTATTTTGTCCGAGGCCAGTCAGTACGGGCCTTTGAAAGGCTTGGTGGATTACACCGAACTTCCCCACGCCAGTTGTGATTTTAACCACGACCCGCACTCAGCCATTGTAGATGGCAGTCTGACTCAGGTTTCAGGATCGCGTTTAGTAACGCTGCTGGCTTGGTTCGACAACGAGTGGGGGTTTGCCAACCGTATGTTGGATGTTGCGGACTATTACCTAAAGGCTGCTCGGCCGCTTTGAGCCATGTTTGATTTGCAAACGGAAGGAACACCCATGACCATTCTAAAAATGACCGACCTTGACCTCCAAGGAAAACGGGTACTGATCCGCGAGGATCTCAACGTGCCGGTAAAAGACGGCGTGGTAAAAAGTGACGCGCGGATTCTGGCCTCTCTGCCCACCATCAAACTGGCGTTGGAGAAAGGCGCAGCACTGATGGTTTGCTCCCATCTGGGCCGCCCCACCGAAGGCGAATACTCGGAAGAAAACAGCCTACAACCCGTCGCCGACTACCTGAGCAAGGCTTTGGGCCGTCCCGTCCCGCTGGTGAAAGACTACCTCGAAGGCGTGAGCGTTCAGCCCGGCGAACTGGTGCTGTTTGAGAACGTGCGCTTCAACAAAGGCGAGAAGAAAAACGCCGACGAGCTGGCGCAAAAATACGCCGCCCTGTGCGATGTCTTCGTGATGGATGCCTTCGGTACTGCCCACCGCGCGGAAGGCTCCACCCACGGCGTGGCCAAATTTGCCAAGGTTGCCTGTGCTGGCCCCCTGCTGGCCGCCGAGCTGGACGCCTTGGGCAAGGCGCTGGGTAATCCACAGCGTCCTATGGCCGCGATTGTGGCTGGCTCCAAAGTCTCCACCAAACTGGACGTACTCAACTCCCTGTCCAGCATTTGCGACCAACTGATCGTCGGTGGCGGCATTGCCAACACCTTCTTGGCCGCTGCGGGCTACAAAGTCGGTAAATCCTTGTACGAAGCCGATCTACTGGACACTGCCAAAGCCATCGCCGCCAAGGTCAGCGTGCCTCTGCCGGTCGACGTAGTGGTGGCCAAAGCCTTCGCCGAAGATGCCGAAGCCACCATCAAAGCGGTAGAAGACGTCGCCGACGACGACATGATCCTCGACATCGGCCCAAAAACCGCCGCCCAGTTTGCCGAGCTGCTCAAGTCCTGCAAAACCATCCTCTGGAATGGCCCTGTCGGCGTATTTGAGTTCGACCAATTTGGCGAGGGCACTAAAGCCTTGGCCTTGGCGATTGCTGAAAGCCCCGCCTTCTCCATCGCCGGTGGTGGCGACACTCTGGCCGCTATCGACAAGTACAACGTGGCTGAGAAAATTTCCTACATTTCCACCGGCGGCGGTGCTTTCCTTGAGTTTGTGGAAGGCAAAGTGCTGCCTGCGGTCGAAGTGCTGGAGCAGCGCGGTAATTGATTTTTTAGGCCGGAGGCGCAGCGCTTCCGGCGGCACCCCCATCGCTCAGTTACGTGGCTCCGCCTAAGCAGCCACCCCTAAGAACACAGAGGACGCAACACATGGCTCTGATTAGCATGCGCCAATTGCTGGACCACGCCGCCGAATTTGGCTACGGCGTTCCGGCCTTTAACGTCAACAACCTGGAGCAAATGCGCGCCATTATGGAAGCGGCGGACAAAACCGACTCGCCCGTGATCGTGCAGGCTTCGGCCGGGGCGCGTAAATACGCCGGTGCGCCCTTCCTGCGTCACCTGATTCTGGCCGCCATTGAAGAGTTCCCGCACATTCCAGTGTGCATGCACCAAGACCACGGTACCAGCCCGGCGGTGTGCCAGCGCTCCATCCAACTGGGCTTCTCCTCGGTGATGATGGACGGCTCTCTGGGTGAAGACGGCAAAACGCCTACCACCTACGAGTACAACGTCGAAATTACCCGCCGCGTGGTGGAAATGGCCCACGCCTGCGGCGTTTCCGTGGAAGGCGAGCTGGGTTGCTTGGGCAGTCTGGAAACCGGTATGGCCGGTGAAGAAGACGGCATCGGTGCCGAAGGCGTGCTGGATCACAGCCAACTCTTGACCGACCCCGAAGAAGCCGCTGACTTCGTGGCCAAAACCGGCGTAGATGCGCTGGCCATCGCCATCGGAACCAGCCACGGTGCCTACAAGTTCACCAAGCCGCCGACTGGCGACACCCTGTCCATTCAGCGCATTAAAGAGATTCACGCCCGCATTCCCAACACCCACTTGGTGATGCACGGCTCCAGCTCCGTTCCCCAAGAGTGGCTGAAAATCATCAACCAATACGGCGGTGAAATCGGCGAAACCTACGGCGTTCCGGTCGAGGAAATCGTTGAGGGCATCAAGTACGGCGTGCGTAAGGTCAATATCGACACTGATCTGCGTTTGGCTTCCACCGGTGCCATCCGCGAATTTATGGCTAAAAACCCCAGCGAATTCGATCCGCGCAAATATCTGGCGAAAACCGTCAGTGCCATGCGTGATGTCTGTATCGCGCGTTATGAGGCCTTCGGTACCGCCGGCAATGCGTCCAAGATTAAGGCGCTGTCGCTGGATGAGATGTTTGTGAAGTACAGCAAGGGGTTTTAATTCAATCCCCTGCTGGACTATATAACAAGTCTCTCTTTCTTTAAGTATAGAGAGACTTGGCTTTAAGTTATCAAGTTAAATTTGAGATATTTTTGCATATGGATGAGCAAATTTTTAATGAGTCTAATGGGCATGTTTTATTGATTGATCTTGAAAATTGTCCGAGTCAAATAAATCAGTTGCAGGGTAATTTAACAGAATATACAAAGATTGTTATCTGTCATGCACAGAGTAATGCAAAAATCCCATTGGGTTGGGTTGTTTCACTATCGGTTGCGATATCGGCAGGTAAGCTGATCATTATGAAAATGGAAAAGCCTGGAAAAAACTCGGCAGACTTTGGAATTTGCTTTTTTGCAGGATCTCTTATGCAAGAGCTTCCTAAAAATACACATTTTACTATTGTTTCTAATGATACAGATCTAGACCATGCTGTCTACTTACTAAAGGCTCATGGGCGTTCAGCAGAGCGAGTGGGTATACATAAAAATGAGATTTCTCAGAATATAAATGAGGAGTTAAATATGGATATAGCTCCTTACTGTAATCATCTTTTAATGTATGCTGGCAATAGGCCTGCAAAATTAGAATCACTTATGAATAGTATAAGAAGTAAGTATGGTGGTACTGAAATTGTAGCGGAGAGTATTTATAAGCAGCTATTATCAAAAGGATGTATTCAGATCAAAGAGAGTAAAGTTATCTACCTTGATGATAAGATCAAGGCATTCCGACTCCATAATTAGAGAGGGGCTAGTAACCAATATTTGTCATTTAGAGTTTCCACAATCCGCTTTCACCCACCGCGCATGCGTTTTCATAGTGCCATTTTGAGCCATGCCTTGGTGGCTAAATTGGCCGCGTACCTCGGTAGAGAACTCCTTGCGGCTGATAAACTGTACTTCGCCTTGCCCCTTCCCCTGTGGACAACTGAAGTTGAATTTCCAGCGCTTGGCACTGCGCTCCGTTACCTGTTGCTGGCAGCCGGATTCGGGATCATTAAGGGGAATTTCGCTTTTGGCAATCTGCTGCGGTGTAATACACACCTGAATGCCGCCGTTTTGCCCAAGGTTGATACCGTTTTGCTGGAGCATTTGCTCCATCATCGCTCGCTGCTCGGCGGGGACTTGGGCTAACAGGCTTTGCATATCCGGCAGATTTTGGCCGCTGATGGCCATATTCGGTGAACTCATTTCCCAAAGTCCCGGCTCAATGCTTTGGGCGTGGGCACTGAGGCTGATGTAACCCACCAAGACGAAAGCAAAGGGCGCAAAACGCAGCATGGGTAAATTCCTTAATAATTGGATGATGAGTTTTGTGTTGGGATTTTAGTATACCGGCAGCGGGGCTGCGGCTCAGTGCGCTTTAGGGCTGTTAGTATCTGCATTCTTCGTTGATTGGATTTAAAACCCGCCATGAGTTCCCTGCGTTACCTGAATGGCTATCCTGCGCACCTGATTGTTCAGGTTGAGAAAATGATTGCCGAGGATCGCCTTGGTAATTATCTGCACAGTCGCTACCCTGACCGCCATGACTGTGGCAGCGACCGTGCGTTGTATGAAAAGGCAGCCGCTTTACGCCAAAAGTATCTGCGAAATGCACCTACCCTCGACCGCGTGCTTTATGACAGTAAACAGGATGTGCTGAAAAACGCCCTCGGTCTGCACACCCGTAGCTCCAAAAATCACGGAGGCCGGTTACGCAGCAGTCGGGAAATTCGCATTGCCAGTGTATTTCGCGATTGTGCCCCGCAATTTCTCGACATGATCTTGGTACATGAATTAGCCCACCTGCGGGAAATGGAGCACAACAAAGCCTTTTATCAGTTGTGCGAACATATGCTACCCGGTTATGGCCAACTGGAGTTTGATTTACGCCTTTATTTAATCTGGAAGGATCTTCAGGGCTGAGTAAGGCGAAGTAACTTTAAAAGCGGTAACACAGGGCTGTTATTAAGTTTTATTTAACTGTATAGCCTTATAGATAAAAGTTCGACAGCATATTCAAGTATTCTTTTATCTATAAGGTTAATTATGGACGATATTAAATCTTCTGATTTAAAAACCATTCTGCACTCTAAGCGCGCCAATCTGTACTACCTCGAACATTGCCGAGTATTGGTCAATGGTGGGCGCGTGGAATATGTGACTGATCGGGGGAAGGAATCCCTGTATTGGAATATCCCTATCGCCAATACCACCAGCATCCTGTTGGGCACCGGGACTTCCGTCACCCAAGCGGCCATGCGCGAATTGGCCAAGGCTGGGGTTTTGGTGGGCTTTTGTGGCGGCGGCGGCACGCCACTGTTCAGCGCCAATGAAATGGATATTGAGGTGGCGTGGTTCTCGCCCCAAAGCGAATACCGACCTACCGAGTATCTACAGCAGTGGGTGAGTTTTTGGTTTGATGAGACTAAGCGAGTGCAGGCCGCCAAAGCCATTCAACAAGCACGCATCCGCTGGATTGAACAACATTGGCTGAACAATCGGCTGCTGCGGGAGGCGGATTTTAAGGTCAATGCCAAGCGCCTATCAGTTTTATTAAACGCCGCCTCCAAAAACTTTGAGGCCATGCCCAGCGTATCAGCCTTACTGACTGAAGAAATGCGTATGAGCAAAGCCTTATATGCGCTGGCCAGTCAAACAATGGGCTATGGCCCCTTTACCCGCGCTAAACGTGGCAGCGGCACCGATGCCGCCAATCGCTTTTTAGACCACGGCAACTATCTGGCCTATGGCCTAGGCGCGACCGCCACTTGGGTGTTGGGCTTGCCCCACGGCTTGGCGGTGCTGCACGGTAAAACCCGACGCGGCGGCTTGGTGTTTGATGTGGCGGATTTGGTCAAGGATGCTCTGATTCTGCCCCAAGCCTTTATCTCCGCCCAACGTGGTGACGAAGAACAAGCGTTTCGCCAAAGCTGCCTAGAGCTGCTAACGCGCACCGAAGCCTTGGATTTTATGATCGAACAGATCCAGCAGATTGCCCAGCAACTGGGAGCGTCCAAGGTATGAATATCCTGCTGATTTCGGAGTGCAGCAAACGCGCTCTGACCGAAACCCGCCGCATCCTCGACCAATTTGCCGAGCGGCGTGGCGAGCGTACGTGGCAAACCCCTATCACCCAACAGGGTTTAAGCACTTTACGGCGTTTGCTGCGTAAAACCGCGCGCAAAAATACCGCCGTGGCCTGCCACTGGATTCGCGGTAAGGATCACAGCGAGCTGCTGTGGATTGTCGGCGATGCCTCACGTTTTAACGCCCAAGGCGCTGTCCCTACCAACCGCACCCGGAGCAATATTTTGCGTACTGAAGATGAAAACGACTGGCACACCGGCGAGGATATTCGGCTGTTAGCGCAGATGGCCGCCCTAATGCACGACTTGGGCAAATCCAGTGTGGCCTTTCAGCAGCGATTACGGCAGTGCGGGTTGGTGGAGAAAAACCTCTACCGCCATGAGTGGGTGTCCCTGCGCTTGCTGCACGCCTTTGTTGGGCCAGATCAAACGGAGGACAGCGGCTGGCTGCAACGCTTGGCCGACCCTACCTCCGAAGACGATGCCACTTGGCTGAAGGCGGGCCGTTATTGGTGCGATGGCTTGGATGAGAAAGCGCCAAAACCCTTCCAAAGCTTACCCCCCTTAGCTGCCGCCATTGGCTGGCTGATGGTTAGCCACCATCGTTTGCCGGTGTTGCCGGTCTACGAGCAAGGTGAGCAGCAATGGCTGGGTAAACGTGCTACCGACTTTAAAGTCGCGCGTTTGCCTGATCTATTAGCCTCTGTAGAACACGATTGGAACGAGCAATACCGACCGGCAGAGCCCGCCCAGATTGAAGCGTACTGGCAGTTCAAACAGGCGTTGCCGGTTCAGATGCTCCCATGGCGTGCCCAAGCCAGCAAGGTAGCCCGCAAG
The DNA here is from genome assembly GCF_007830255.1 of Azomonas agilis. Lineage (GTDB taxonomy): Bacteria > Pseudomonadota > Gammaproteobacteria > Pseudomonadales > Pseudomonadaceae > Azomonas > Azomonas agilis. Next base: position 227,555 of record NZ_VLKG01000001.1, on the reverse strand, counting down.
CTGTTGGCTTTGACGAGCCAGCCGGATAAAGGTCGATGGCTGGATAATCCCTATGTGATGCACTTGGCCCGCCTAAGTCTGATGCTAGCGGATCATCACTACTCCAGCTTGCCGGCTGCTGCTCAATCCGAGGCTGATCCCAAAGCCCTGTACGCCAACAGCGATTCATCCGGGCAGCTCAAGCAAACGCTGGAAGAACACCTGTTAGGCGTAACTCAGTGGGCCGGTCGTATTGGCTATGGGTTGATGAGCTTTGAGCGCCATTTGCCCCGTTTGGCTAAACACCGTGGATTGGCTAAGCGTACAGATAAGAGGGCGTTTTTCTGGCAAAACAAAGCTGCTGAGGCTGCCGCTGCGCTCCGCAATCGAGCGGCGGAGCAAGGGGCTTTTATCATCAATATGGCCTCCACTGGCTGCGGTAAAACCTTGGCTAATGCACGGATTCTCTATGCCCTAAGTGACCCAGAGCGAGGAATGCGCGCCAGCTTTGCCTTGGGCCTGCGTACCCTGACCCTGCAAACCGGACGCAGCTACCGCCAAGACCTGCATTTAGATGAAGACGAACTGGCCATTCGTGTTGGCGGCTCGGCCAGCCGTGCGCTGTTTGAGTTCTACCAAGAGCAAGCCGAGGCACAGGGCTCTGCCTCTACCCAAGCCTTGTTGGAGGAAGACAGCCATGTCCTCTATGAAGGGCAAATGGCCGAACATCCCGTGCTGTTCGCCGCTGACCCTGAAACCCGTAAGCTGCTGTCTGCACCTTTGTTGGTCTGCACCATCGACCACCTGATTCCGGCCACCGAGTCCTTGCGCGCGGGACGGCAAATTGCACCTATGTTGCGGCTGATGAGCAGCGATTTGGTGTTGGATGAGCTAGACGACTTCGACCTCAACGACTTACCCGCCTTAACGCGCCTGATGTATTGGGCCGGACTCTTGGGGACGCGGGTGCTGCTGTCTTCGGCTACCTTACCTCCGGCCTTGGTGGAAGGCATGTTTTTGGCCTACCACGCCGGACGATCCCAGTATCAACGCAACCGAGGCCAACCCAACGCCGGACGAGTGCCGGAAATCCCCTGCCTGTGGGTGGATGAGTTCGGCGTACAGAGCCAAGGCTGTACGGATGCGGAAAGCCTGCGCCAACAGCACGCGGCCTTTGTGCAACAGCGGGTCAGCAAACTGAAGCAGCAAGCGGATAAAGCCTGCCGTCGGGGTGAGCTGATACCACTCAATCTCACGGCCAGCAAGGAAGAGGCTTTGTACCGCGCCTTTGCTGAGTCAGTACAGGAAGCCATCCTAAAAGCCCATGATCGCCATGCTGAAACCTGCCCGCATACGGGTAAAAAGGTCAGCTTTGGGCTGGTGCGGATGGCTAATATCGAGCCGCTGTTTGAGGTGGCGTTGGCGCTATTCAAGCGGGGCGCACCGGAAGGTTATCGCATTCATTTATGCGTTTATCATGCGCGTTTTCCGTTGATTCTGCGTTCGGCCATTGAGCAGCAATTGGATGGCTGTTTAAACCGCCGCACGCCCCAAGCGGTGTATGAGCGGCCAGAGATTCGCCAAATCCTTGAGCAATCCCCGGAGCCGCAGCACATCTTTGTGGTTTTAGGCTCGCCGGTGACTGAAGTGGGCCGCGACCACGATTACGATTGGGCCGTGGTAGAGCCTTCTTCCATGCGCTCGCTGATTCAGTTGGCCGGACGGGTGCAGCGGCATCGTCAGTGGCCCTGTCAAACGCCGAATATTCTGATTTTTGATACCAATCTGCGCCACTTCAGCCAACCCGGAAAAGCCGCTTTTGTGAAACCGGGTTTTGAACGTGATGGCGTGGCCGTCAGTGATGAGTTTCGGCTCAACACTCATTCGCTAACCCAACTGCTGCGCGAAGAAGAATACCAAGGCATCAGCGCCTGCCCGCGAATTGAGCCGCACCCAGAAGCCAAGCAGCAGGCCAAAACCAGCCTCGTAAATTTGGAGCACGCCCGAATGGCTGTGCAGATGCTGCCTAAAGATCGCACTCCACAACCGCCGAAACGCGGGGTTCGTTCCTCCTGCGATTTGGATGCCGCCTGTGGCTGGCAGTTTCCCCAAGCCCTTCTGACCGGCGTACTACCCCAGCAACAGCCGTTCCGCGACGACCCAAACCCCGATGTGGAGGTGCTGTTTTTACCGGATGAAGACGAGGAGCAGTTGCTGTTCTATCGCATTCACCAAGAAGCGAAAGGTCGAAACCCCGCCATCTACACTGAGGCCGAGCACAGCCTTTTAGAACGCATCGACCTTGAAGCCCAGCTTGGCCCGCGCATTGAGCCTTGGGGGCAGCACGACCTGATGCAGTTACTCGAAGCTCAAACCGAAGCACAGGGTCAATCTCTGCACCGCTGTGCCGAGCGCTTTGCAGTGGTGGCGGTGCCTAAATCAGGGCAAGGCTGGCGCTATCATCCGGTTTTGGGGTTTGGCAAAAGCAGATAATCGATCAAGGAAGATGCTGGCCTTTTGCTCACTGAGTTTTTAAAGTGAGCACGGCTTTATTTCTCGGAGTATGGATTTAATGCAGGATGCTAACCAACGTCAGCAATTATTTCGTAGCACTATTCGAGGCTTTATCCAGCAGCGCAAAGACGAAAAGCTTAAAGATTCGGACGATTTCGACAAAGCCGCTAAATACGACTACCACACATGGCTGGCCGATGCCGCGCGCCGTGTCACCCAGATACAGGCTGTAACTCATGTGCTGAAGGCGACCCATCCCGATGCACGGGGAAGTAGCCTATATCTTGTCCCCACAGAATTACCTAGCCATGCAGAGATCGGCAGCCATACCTTGGGGGCTGAATACGCTGATGATGTGGTCGGTAACGCGGCGGCCCTTGATGTATACAAGTTCCTCAAGCTGGATGTGGAACAGCGCCGTCTGCTGGATTGGTTTTTAGCCGACGATCCTGACTTAGTAGCGGCCTTACACCCTGACTCAGCCACGGCACAAGACTGGAGCGCTGCCTTTAAAGGGCTGATTCGCAGCGCCGATGCAGACTACGCTTCCCACCCCATGGCCAAGCAAGTCTATTGGTGTATTGGAGATGATCCGACGCAGGATGAGCACTTCCACCTGCTGCAACCGCTGTTTTCCAGCAGCTTGGCCCATGCGGTGCATCACGACATTCAAGCCGCGCGTTTTGGTGAGGCAAATAAAGAGGCCCGCCAAGCACGCCGCGATAATCAGCCCCACGATGCGCCCTATGTGGAGTATCGCGGTTTAGCGGTGCGGAAGTTAGGCGGTACCAAACCGCAAAACATCAGCCAGTTGAATAGCGAGCGCGGTGGCGTGAACTACTTGCTGTCCTCTGCGCCGCCTTCATGGGCACAAGTTCAGCCGCGCCAACTGCTGTTTATTGATTCGGCCTTGCAACGCTTCCAGAGCTACGAAGAGGTGCCGAGCTTGCTCAAGCAATTGGGCGAATTTTTGACCAGTAATCCACCGCCTACTATGGAAACGCGGACTAAACGCGAACGCATCGAGCAAGCCCTAGGTCAATCCTTAGCGGCTTTTGGTTTAGCCATGCAGCAAGCCTTTCCAGCCGGATGGACGCGGGATACCAACTGCAAACTTCCTCTATGCGAACAACTGTGGCTCGATCCTGAGCGCACCGAGTTAGCGCCGCGCCCTGATTATCAGGATGAAGATATAGCCTTTGCCCAAGCCTACGAATGGAAGGATTGGCCCGACGAAGTAGCAGGGCGCTTTGCGAACTGGGCAAATAACTACTTATCGGCTAAATACCCTTTGCCGGTGGGTGATGTTGAGTACCGCCATTGGGCTAAACAAGCCATTGTTGAGGTGACGGAGTGGCCTGCAACAATGCGTCGTCGGGCTCCTTGTTCCCAAGGAGGTGCCCTATGAGCCAGTGCCCTGCTATTGACTATCTGCTGGTGCTGCCTCACTTGCGGGTACAAAACGCCAATGCCATCTCCAGTCCGCTGACCCACGGCTTTCCCTCCATCACCGCCTTTTTGGGGGTGATGTGGGCTTTGGAGCGCCGAACCCATCAGGCGGGCTTGGATCTGCAATTTAACGCCGTGGGCGTGGTGGCGCATCAGCACCAAGAACAAAGCAGCGGCGATAAGTACCTCAGTGGTTTCCATCTCACCCGCAATCCCATCGACAAAGACGGCAGCACCGTCGCCATTGTCGAAGAAGGACGCATGCATCTGGACATCAGCCTCGTCTTTGGCATCCAGAGCCACGCGCTGCTGAATGCCTCTGAGGAAGAGCGGCAAAAGCTGGCCGCACAGGTGCAGGAGTTGCTGATGCCCATGCGCGTAGCCGGAGGCTCCTTGATTCCTTCAACTGCGCCGCATCGTCGGCAACAACCTTATGTCGTGTCACTCCCCGAAGACTCCGCCGAACAGAGCAGGGTATTCCGAGAAAAACGGGTGCATTTACTCCCCGGTTTTGCCCTTGTCGAGCGCGCCGATTTGCTCCAACAGCGCCAAGAGCAACTACAGGCTAAAAATCCACAGGCTTCGGCTTTGGAGGCGTGGCTGTCGCTGTCACGAATTAACTGGCGCTACGATGCCGAACACAAAGAATGGCAGCACGACCGTGCAGGCAATGGTTGGATTGTGCCCATCCCCGTGGGCTATGGCGCATTAACTGAGGTTCTGCCTGCCGGTTCTGTAGCCAATGCCCGCGATAAGGACACGCCCTTTCGTTTTGTCGAAAGCCTGTTCTCCATCGGCCAGTGGGTTAGCCCGCACCGTTTGGAGTCTGTCCAAGATTTGCTGTGGTACGCCGACAGCTCACCTGAGCAAGGTCTGTATCGCTGCCGCAATGACTATCAAACTACCCCATTCTACGATTTTGACTAAAAGGACTTTCCGTCATGGCTAAAGAAAAAGACGCACTGAAAACCGCCTCCGTACTGGCTTTTGAGCGCAAACTCGACCCTTCCGATGCTCTGTTTTATGCTGGAAACTGGCAACAGCAGGACGCATGGACACCCATTGCCGTGCGGGAAAAATCCGTGCGCGGCACCATCTCCAACCGCCTGAAAACCAAGGATCAAGACCCTGCCAAGCTGGACGCGGCCATTGAAAACCCTAACCTGCAAAAGGTCGATGTGGCGGCACTTCCACCAGAGGCTGATACCCTGCGCGTGCGCTTTAGCCTGCGCGTGTTGGCCGGTGCTGGTACGCCTTCCGCTTGTAACAGTGCTGACTACCAAGACAAGCTACTGGGCAAGGTCAAAGAATACGCTGAGGCACAACAATTCACTGAGCTGGCCTGCCGTTACGCCTTCAATCTGGCCAACGGGCGCTTTTTGTGGCGCAACCGTGTGGGTGCTGAGCAAGTCGAAGTGCAGGTGGCTCATCAGGTAGAGGGCAGTGCCGCTCAAACTTGGACATTCGATGCCCTTGCATTGTCTCTGCGCGGTTTTGAGGCCGGTACACAAGCCAAAGCTCTGAATGAGTTGGGCAGCCTGATTGCTGAAGCTTTACGCGGTACGCGCCATCTGCTGCTGGAAATTACCGCCTATGTGCGTGTGGGTGCGGGACAGGAAGTATTCCCCTCTCAAGAGTTGATTTTAGATCGCAGTCGCGGGGACAAAAGCAAAACCCTGTACGAGGTGAACAAAGTCGCCGCCATGCACAGCCAGAAAATCGGCAATGCCCTACGCACCATTGATACTTGGTATCCCGCCGATGAGCAAGGCAAAGACTTAGGGCCGATTGCGGTGGAGCCCTACGGCTCAGTGACCACCCAAGGCAAAGCCTACCGCCAGCCCAAGGCTAAGGCCGATTTTTACACCCTGTTCGATGGCTGGGTGCTGAAAGATCAAGCCTTGAGCATTGAGGAGCAGCACTTTGTTATGGCGACCCTGATTCGCGGCGGTGTGTTCGGATCGGTGGAGTAGGGGGCGGGCATGGATCGTTATATCGACATCCAGGTATTGCCTGATCCTGAGTTCAGCCAACCCCAGTTGATGAGCGCTTTATTCAGCAAGCTGCATCGGGCGCTGGCGGAGCTAAAGCGTACAGACATCGGCCTGAGCTTTCCTAAGGTGCATTCCAAAGGCTTAGGTGATCGCTTGCGGCTGCATGGCTCTGAGGTGGTATTAAACCAACTCATGGCCTTGGATTGGTTAAAAGGCATGCGTGACCACAGTGATGTGGAGCCTGTGCGCTCAGTGCCAGAGGCCGTGCAGTATCGGGTGGTGCGCCGTGTGCAAAGTGATAGCAGCCCAGAGCGTCTGCGCAATCGTCTTACCCGGCGCAAGGGGCTGACAGAGGCTCAAGCATTGGAGCAGATTCCGGCGCACACGCCTGAAAAGCTACTCAGCTTGCCCTTTGTCAGCCTGCGCAGCCAAAGTACGGGGCAGAGTTTTAAGCTGTTTATTGAGCATGGTGCGCTGATTGCTCAGCCGCAACCGGGAGACTTTTCGGCGTATGGTTTAAGCGCACAGGCAACCATTCCTTGGTTCTGAACCCTTTTTTCAGAGGGTGTTCTCAGGCTCTTTAAAAACAAGGAGTTAGCGATTTACTCAAAAAAAGGGGTAAATCGCTGGGTTGAGCCTTTTTTCCTTTTGCTTTATCGCATTAGGGAAATTAAGCTCTTGTTCACTGCCGTGTAGGCAGCTTAGAAATCTTGCTGTAACTTCAGCAGCTCAAGCTGGGCGTTCACTGCCGTGTAGGCAGCTTAGAAAACCCGGTTAGCCATCCAGCCGAATAAGAACACGTTCACTGCCGTGTAGGCAGCTTAGAAAAGGATCGTCGGAGTAAGCCGGTGGCATTCATCAGTTCACTGCCGTGTAGGCAGCTTAGAAAGTACAGCCCTCTTTGCTGCGTGTTGTGCCGATGTTCACTGCCGTGTAGGCAGCTCAGGGAGTTAAGACGAAGCAATATAACGATCCCGCCGGTGGTTGAGGCTAATAGCTAAGTTAAACACCAGTGCCCCCAGAAGCGACAACAGCACAGCTTGAGTCGGTAGCAGCGTAAACGCCACACTAAACAGCACCAGGTCAAAAATGAGCTGCACCCAGCCAGCCCGAAAGCCAGTACGCTCCTGAATATACAGAGCGACAACCCCAACACCGCCACAGCTACAACCGTGGCGAAACAGCATCAACAAGCCAATCCCTGTACACAAACCTCCTAGGACAGCGGCAACCCAACCGTTTAAATACTGGTATTGAATAAACTGAGGCATAAGGTCGGTTAACAGAGAAATACTGCTGATTGCGATCAGGGATTTAAGAGTAAAGCGCCCCCCCATGCGTATAAAAGCGAAGATAAAAAAGGGGACATTAATCAGAAAAAAAACGCTGCCAAAACTAAAGCCTGTGGCTAAAGCAATTAATAAAGCTAAGCCCGCAAATTGTCCGGTAATCAGGCCTGCTGCCTTTAACAGCGACACACCCAGCACCACCACTAAGATGCCACTTAACTCGCCCTGTACATCATCCAGCCAAGAGTGTTGTGGCTTAGACTGATGAAGGCAAACCGTTGCACAACGGGGTTGTTCACAGTTACTCATCAGATTATGAGCGAGAAACCCTGTTCTTTTGGAGCGGGGAGGGATAGCACGGCATTAGAAAATGCCCCTGTTCTCGCATCCTCTTAGGTTGAGGCTATCTCAGTTTTTATCTGTCCAAGGTATACAACTGGGCCTATACGAGGAGCAAGTTGGAGATAAGGATATATAGCCTATAAAGTTGAAAAGTCTTTATAAATCTAGGGCTTTAGAGGGAAGTAGAGCGGAGGTAACAAAAACCTGGCGCTCGGCGAGCTTATAACCAATAAGCTAACTTTATGTTTTTAAATAATTATTTAAGTTGTTTATTTTTCCTGTATACACGCCAGTGTACATAGACCTATGGAATACCCCCCCCTTCCATTTTTCCCGTCATTGCGAAGAGAGGGGAACGGGCGGTCTAGGTAGAGATAGCCTCTAAATTTTTTACCCCCCCTAGGGTTGTTAGCCCAACCCTGTCGGCTCAGCTCAGCTACCCAATCCATCATCACCAAAATGGTGATGCCTTACCTAAGATTGCCCCGTTACTTAACTCCTTTCGCTGGTGGCATTCCTGTCCATTGGGTGACAGGGTTAATAGATTTACTTAATTACATTTGATTTGGGTTTATGTGTAGCAAACACCGAACTCCCCTAAAAACTGGTGTTCCATGTGTTCCATGTGTTCCATGTGTTCCATGTGTTCCATGTGTTCCATGTGTTCCATGTGTTCCATGTGTTCCATGTGTTCCATGTGTTCCATGTGTTCCATGTGTTCCATGTGTTCCAATATGTCTACAGCCCTAGAGCCATACGGCTTTCAGGTTTGGAGCACCTTGGTGTTCCAGCCATAATCTTGGTGTTCCAGAGCATTTTAGGTGTTCCACCTAAAAAACTTAACTTATTGATTTTTAACAAAACAGGTTTGGAGCACTCAGAAATGAGCCGGTTAAAAACCAAAAAATAAGGCTGTTTTTGATGTGTTTTCACAGCAGTGTTTTTGGGGGATTTATCGGAATTTAATAGTTTTTATCTATTTATGAGCCCATAAAAAACCCAGCTTTAGGGGCTGGGTTTTGTACGGTTAGTGAGGAACACTTAAGGAGTTTCTTCGGGGTTGGTGGCAGATACTTGCACCAGTAAAACCGCTCCAGAAGCAAAAACAGCCAGACCTACCCGCATCTCACCTAAGAGGGTCACCATGTTTGAGGTAAAGTTATTGCCATCTTCACGACTGGCCATCAGGGTAGGGCTTTGTCGATCCAAGATAGCGATTTGAGCCGGATCAAGCACCATCGCAGCATTACGCGGGCAGCTTGGGCTTAATACAACGGGAACACCCCACAAAGACAGTGGCGAAGGATCACGAGGGCTTCCTAACACATACTGCCCATCGGCATCCCGTTCTGAGGCCAGTAGGTGCCAGTCAACGGGGTTCATAAGAATCAGACCGGCTACCCAGCCGCTGGCTTGCAGGTGTACTACCGCAGCCCCTAACCGATCCGCTGGGGGCATGTCGTACTGGTTGACTACACCACTTGGGGTAAAAGAGGTACTCAGGGAGAACAGGCCATTGATCCGCCCTTGTCCGCCCACACCTAGGATTAATTCGGCCTCCAGTTTAGCCAGCACACCGTACTCTAAAAGGCTCAAGAGCTTTTGGGAGAGTGCGGGCGTATCATCCAAGACCTGTGCAGAAGCCTTAGTCCAGTGGGCAACGGTGGCAATGTTGGCCGTTTCCAGCTCCATGCCATAGTTAGTTTCGGCTTTTTGGTCGCCCTCTTTGATTTGAAAGGCCGCTAGGTTATTGGCGGTCGCCAGCCGCATGTACTCAAAGGTACTGGACGTAACCGGCAGTGAGGGCAAAACCGAGAGTAGGGTTAGGCTGCGGCGTGGATCATTGTATAAGCCTTCTGCCCGTTGCGGCTGGGCAGCATAGCCTGTTGAGCCTTCAGCGCCTTGGCCTTCGTTGGTCAATGCCTTTAGGCTCATGCCTTCAATCATAACGCGCCCGGTTGAGGCAGCGCCTTTGCCTAACAGCTTGAATTGTTCGCTGTCTGTGAACAGAGAGAACATTTCAGTCCGTGCATTAACAGGGCGATCAGGGCGGCCTTTTTTAATCACTCGCCCCTGTGTGTCAAGTACATCTCCATTATTAACGTCCTGGAATGTACCCGAACCCATACCACCAAAAATTGTTTGGGCTGATTTATTGGCTTTTCCAAAGCGCCAGTCCGATTCTTTTTGAAGTTCGTCAATACGACCATGCACACGGCCAAATTCGCCCTCTACTTCGGAGCGAAATCCTTTAACGGCTTGGCCATGTTCTTCTAAAGCCTTTACAACAAGATCATGAGACATGAGAGCACCTGTTATTGGCTAATCAGTTTTTTCTTAAGTTCATACATATGCAAACTGAGGTGCTCTGCTAATAAGTCGTCCAATTGATTAATACGCTGATGCAGTCGTTTGTGTTCTGTTTCCATCTCTTGGCGTAGTTTATTAATGTCTGTATCTGCTTCTTGCGTTTTATCTGTTTTGTTAAGAGTCATTACTTATCCTTAAATCTTGAGTGATTTGGTGTAGTCGCTTTGCAATAGCCACTAACTCGGTACTGTTATCACTGCGTTCATCGCGGACGAGTGCTGACCAGCCACCCGACATTAAGCGTTTTGCTTGTCGGGACGATAAGCCCAGTGCATCGCGCACTCGGCGTTCAAAGGCTCTTGGATCATCAAGATCAAGAGCCTTTACTTCGGTGATTTGCGCTCTGGAGTTAGAGGGTAGAGATACTAAACTCACTTCAACTAATTCAACCTCTTTGATTTGTCTTATCTCTGGGGTGAGTTGAACCGAGTCAATAAGGAAAAACCCAATACTCATGGCCAGAGCACCATCTTTCATTAAGGCATAGGCTTCTTGAGCTTGGGGTACATCTAGGGTTAGTTTACCCGATACATAAAGACCGTAGTCATCCTCTTTAAAGGAAAGCCAGCGACCAATGGGTTTTTTGCTATCGTGCATCCATAGCATGGCTGGAGTTGCATAGTCTTGGTTGCGGCGCGCTAAGGATTTAGTAAAAGCTCCCGGCGCTATAATGTCTTTGTGAGAGTCTGGAATATACCCAAAGGTTGAGGCGTATCCTGAAAACAGCCCTAAACTAACTTCATCAGAAGTTGGAGATAGTTTTATTTCTAAGGGTGCTGAATAAAGTGTCTGTGTGTGCATAACGTACCTATAAGAGACAAATAAATAACTATCTGACTCAAGTAACGCATCACGCGCACTGACAATAGAAAGTTTCCGTACATCACATACGGAATCGTTAAATTATCAGTGCAAAAGTTACTGAGTACAAGTATTAATGTTTATTAAGTGTTTTATTTATTAACTACCCATCAGCGCCCCAGCATTCACCACATAGGCCCGCACTTTGGGCATACCGGGGAGGCGGATAGAGTGGGCGGCCTTGCCGTCGGTGCTGGGCTCTAGGATGCCGCGCTCCACCAAAGCCCGGTTCACTTCTTTAAGGTTCATGCCTTTAAAGACTTCATCCTTCCATGCGGTGGGCAGAAAGTAGTAGGTGACGTGGGTATGGCGGTCGGAACCTAGTCCATCCTCTTGGGTGCGTCTGAAGCCTAGGCGGTCTATGGTGCGTGGGGCGTGGTCGTCTACCTTGGGTATTTCCTGCTCCCAACGGGTGAAGCGGCTTTCACCGTGACGTTCAATCACAAGGCGTAGGCGGCTTAGGATAGCCTCTTCTTCCTGATTACCGGCTCCACCTCGGTCGGCCAGCCATGCGCCAAAGCAGACTTGGGCGGCTTGGAGTGCGGTGCCGTGGGGCCATCCGGTAATGCCTAAGCCGGTGGCCAGTTCTCCAGCGGCGTACACCAGCCCAAAACGGGCGGCGGCGCGTTTGGCTTGGCCGCTGGCGTGGGCGGGAAGGTTGCGGTGTACAAATTGCTCTACGGTTTCTTTGAGTATGCTTTGATAGGCCAGCATTTTCAGGGGATCGCAGAGGGCCGACAGGTAGGCAATTAGGGGTGTTCCGTAGTAGCGCGCTACCCGTGCTTTGAGGGCATCGGCAAGGGCCGCCCCTTCGGTAAATCCATGCAGGGTGTCGAATAGGCCGTGCCCTTTTTGGGCTTCGGCTGGGATGGCCAGTAGACGCACCTCCATACCGGCTTTGAGTTCTCGGCTGGCTTCGGCCATGTGCTGGGCTAAGGTCTTTTCCCCACTGGAGAGGAACAGTAGCCGCCATTCTTGGGTGGGTTTTCCGCTTTGGCCTCGGTCGTTTGCACGGGCTTTGCCGATGCCATTACCCAGCATGTAGACGGTTTCGCCAATAATACGGGGATCACATTGGCCGATTTCATCCAGCACTAGCAGGCCATCGGAGTGGGCAGCAGCGATGCTTTCTAGGGCATTGTCGGTGGAGCGCCACGACTTTTCAAAAGCCGGTGGGCCATACACGGAACAGGCCACCCGTCCGGCGGTGCTTTTGCCGGTGGAGCTGTTGCCGTAGAAGTGAAAGCCACCGGACTCCGCTCCGATTAGGTGGAGGAGTGGCCCCGCAAAGGCCAGACTCACGGCAAAGGCTAGGCGGTTGTTGCCGATGCACAGTGCCCCGACCTGTTGTTGCCAGTCCTCTAGGCTTCCAGCTTGCTCAAAGGGGGGCAAGGCGGAACCGGCCTCATAAAAATGCAGGTGTTCGCGGGTTTGGCCAAAAATTTGATCCGGCACTAGGTAGGCTTGCTCGTGCCAGCCCAAACGGGTCACCAGTCGGGCGCGCTCGGCACTGTCGTAGCTTTGCAGGTAGCCTTGTAGGTCGTTGCGGGCATTGCGTCCGGTACGGGTGGGAGCCAATCTCAGGCCCATATTGACCAAGGGCACTACGACTTCCTTGCCGAACTCCCCAGCCATTGCGCTGGCGGGAATGTTGAGGCGTTTGCGGGTGCCGTCGGGGTCGTCAAACTCAACCAGCACACCCCAATTTCCGCCTTTGTGGTCACGGGTGCGGGCCAGTATGTCCAGCTTGGAGCATACCGGGATAGGTTCGCCTTCCTCATTGAGGCGGAACACACCTTCATGGGTGACACGAAAGCCACCGGGTAGGGATTCGGGCTTTTTGGCGCGTGGGGCTTTGGCCTTGGGCGGGCAGGCTTTGGTGGTGGGGTTAGCCGTGGGTTTGGGCTTAGGCTGAGCGGGGCTAGGCGTTGCCTGAAACAGTGCGCCACTCTGAGCTAAAGTGCTTAGACGCTCGGCTGTCCAGCCTTGAGCCAGTGCGTCGGCTGCGTCTGCGCCTTCAGGCCAAGGGCTGTCGTGTTCAAAGGGGGCCATAGCAATTTGGCGTACCTTGGCCCCAAGCGGCTCTAACTGAAGGGTGATTTGCCCCATGCAGCTTTGGCCGCTGGCATCGTTATCGGGCCACAACCAGACTTCACGGCCTTGCAGGGGGCTGAAATCCGCTTTGGCCCATGACTTGGAGCCATTCAGCCAGCACGTTGCCACTGCATGGGGGAATAGCTCTTGAGCGGCATCAGCGGCTTTTTCCCCTTCACAGAGCACAATCACTGCATCTGGCTGTTGGGCTATGCGGTCAAGGTTTAGTAGGGGTCTAGGTTCGGGTAAGCCTTTCCACTGCCATTGATGGCGCTCAGTGCCGATGGATTGGCACCAAGTCAGTGGGGCAAATACCTTAGCCTCGGCCAAGTCGAACCGATACAGCACCATAAGCGGCTGGCCTTGGGTATTGCGGTATATCCAAAGCTTGCTGGGTGCTCCATGCTTGGGGTGTTTGCTGGGGCAGTAGCTCATCACCTCGTCAGGAATGGGCGTTATAGGCTGCCATGTATTTTGGGGTGCAGGTTTTTGAGGCGCTGGAGCGGGTGCAGTGCTCAGGCTCAGAAACTCAGCCAAGCGGGTGCAGGCTTCCTCTACTGAGCAGCGTTCTACATAGGCCACAAGGTCAATTAAGTCGCCGCCTTTGTCGCCGGTGGCAAAGTCGCTCCAGTGTCCAGTATGGCGGTTGATTTTGAACGATCCGGCTTTTTTGTCGGAGCGGGTGGGATTAGGAGCGCTGTACTCATGGCCCGCGTCAACCCATTTGCCCTCGGGCAACCAGTGGGGTAGCACTGAGTCAATGGCCCGCAGGGAAGCGGCTTTCACTTCGGCAAAGCTGGGGCGCTTCATGGTTGCCCCCCTTGGCCTTTGCAAAGCTGGCTTACGGGCCTTTCAACGTCGGACATGATATTGAAGGCGATATCGTTCAATAAGTGGGCAATCTGAGCCAGATCACTGGTGATAGTGTCATTTCCATTGTGGCCTGCAGCAATCACATGAGCTAAGGCTCCGGCCATGTTCATCAGTATGCCCGCTTGGTTCAGGGCTTCATCCAAGGGGACACCGGCTTTTATCTGCAATAAAGGATCGTGGTCGGTCAGAGCAGGAAAGCTGGTAGTTCCGGTGGTAAACAAGCGAGGATCACGCACCATGAGTCACCCCCTGTTGGGCTTCCAAAGCACGGGCTTGGCTCATGTGGTGGTGGTAGCGACTGAGGCGGGTAGATAGGGACGAATCAGCGTGCAAAGCAGCTAAGGCCATACGTCGATGGGCAATTGCCCGAATTTTGGACGGATTGAGGCTCAGGGTATGACGGTAAGTCATGGGTGTAGCTCCTAGAGTAGTGGAGCCATCACCATTCGCGGCCAAGCGAATATTGGTGACGACTGTACGCGGGTTGGCCGACCGGGACTCTAGGCACCCGGCACACCCGAAGGTGTCCCGCGCACAGCCGCCATAACACAACATTGCAGGCATAAAAAAAGCGCCTACAAAGGTCGTTGGGGCGCTGATGCGCCTAGAGAGTCTCGACCGGCCAAGGTCGACCCCTGTCGCTTTCACAAGGGCAGGCACAGAGTAGCGGGCAATAGCTGGCATGACAAGGGGTTGGCCTTGCCGTTTAAAGGGGGTGGGCATAGACTGGTGACCTGCAAAGCGGTTTTGATGGTTTCAGAGCGCCTGTGAGCGCCCTTTAACTCCAAGCGCCTATGGGTGGCTGCCCATAGGCGTTTTGCGTTTTAGGCGGCCACCTTATTTCGGCTGGCGATGCGGGCGCGTACCCAGTCTTGAACCTCAGCCAATACCCATGCCACTGGCGCGCCCCGTGCCGTGCTGTCACTGAGTTTGACCGGCAAAGGAAAGCCCACATTTGGGTCTTTCAGCATCTTATAGATGGTAGGACGGGCCAACCCCACGATGGACGACACTTCGTCTATGCGAATTAGGACGGCTGTAGGGTCGAATACGGGGGTATTTTCGGCGTTTTCGGGTAGATCGTGCGTCATAGCTATTTCCCTGTATTGGTTGAGACAAGGAATAGGCTAAGTTTTAAAAAGAAAGCCAGCCTAGCTTGGTTTTCTTTTCGACAGTCTTTTTTTCGCAGATGGATATAAACCTTCCGTTCTAAGATGGCTCCGAATGGTTGGCTTTGTTTTTTCGGTATACTCAACCAATAAGTTCACCAATGCCGAATTGGAAAGTTTTTCCCCTTTTGCCAAGCGCCGTGCAATATTGCAGGTATTTTTCGCAGCTTCATAAAATTCTTTTCTTGTATTTTTCCCTGTTTCATTACCTCCTTTTGCCCCAGATTTTTGCCTGAAATTTCTTAAAACTTCAGAGGGGTTATTAGACATATTGGCAATTTGATTTAGGCGATAGGCCAATTTCATTGTGCATACAGAGTCGACGGCTCCCCATTTGGGGGACTGTAAGATCATCACCTCAATTAGAGCATCAGCTAAAGCTAGCCCAAATTCGTCTCGCGGATAGTCGAAGTCTGAAAGAGTATTCCAAGCGTCATTTAAGGTTTCTACTTGTTTAAATGGTGTGCGTGTCCAAGCCAAATATCTGTTCAATGCTTCTTTGAGGATAAGTTCAAGGTGTGGAACATGGCTTTTTTGGCAAAGGTCTATGCAAAATGCCCGAAATCTAATACTTGGAATATTGTTTTCTAAATCCTTTTTAGTGGTTAATTTGAAGTGCGCTTCATTCTTTTGGGATCTAAATAGCTCTATTTCATTTACAAAAAAGCGTAACTCATACTCATTTCTTGGATACTCACTTCCAAGAATTTCGACCAAACTCGTTTTTCTCATTTTCCCGTGCCCAAGACTCAAGCCCGCTTCTGCGCGAAATCCCGTTGCCAACAGGTAAAAGCAGGGGCTTTTTCGTCGGCTGGCTGGCTCCTGTGTTCCACCAAAAACCCTGTTTTAGTCGGTGTTTTTAGGTGTGTTTTGCAGGGTCAAAATTGACCGTGCTTACAATCGTAAAAATGCAATTTACTTGTTAATCAATAAGTTAAGTTTTTTAGGTGGAACACCTTAAATGCTCTGGAACACCAGTATTCTGGCCGGAACACCAAAGTGTTCCAAAGCTGAAAGCCGCATGGATCTAGGGCTGTAGCTATGTTGGAACACATGGAACACCCGGAACACCAGTTTTTAGGGGAGTTCGGTGTTTGTTGCACAACAACCCTTTAACAAAATTAACGAGTTTTAACCAAATCCGTTAAAGGGAGAAAAATCTACGAATGAGGGAACGGGTGGTTTCTCTGGTAATGAGTTCCTGAAGTTTTGACCTCCCCCTGCCTATCCAATTCTTTGTTGGAAGTCCCCCTGTACTACATTGCCAGTGGCCAGCTTGTCCAAGTGGTCGGCGTACCATTGCATCATGGTACGGCGTTGCTCCAGATAGATAGCTTTGTTATAGACACCGGCTACTCCTTCTTCAACATGGGACAGTTGGGCCTCTACATGCTCTTTGGGGAATCCATGTTCACGTAGCGTAGTGGAGGCAATGTGTCTGAATCCGTGTGCGGTTTGCCGTCCGGCGTACCCCAGTCGTCTCAGGGCCATATTGAAGGCCATATTGCTGCGGGCTTGAGTTCTGCTATTCCGTCCTGGAAACAGTAGGGGATAAGCCCCTGTTAATACATGCAGCTGCTTCAGTGCTTTGAGTGCTTGGTGAGAGAGTGGGACTGTGTGGGGGCGGCGTTTCTTCATACGTGTGGCTGGAATAGACCATAAACCTTCTTTTAGATCGAATTCAGCCCATAGTGCTTCGCGTAGTTCGCTGGGGCGGACTCCGGTAAGCATTAAGAGTTGTAGCCCAAGACGTATATCGTGGGCATGAGGATAGGCGGCAATAGCCCGCAGGAGCGCAGGTAGTTCTTTATTGCTTACATGGGCGTAGTTTTCGGCTGGTTTACTGCTCAGGAAACGGCTAAGACCTTCTAAGGGATTGTGTGTGGCCCGTCCAGTAACACGCGCTAGGTCGTAGATCTCTTTACAAGAGCGGCGTACCCGTCCCATTTGCTCAATGATGCCTTTCTGTTCCATGCTTTTGAGCAGTTGCATCCATTCGATTGGGGCTATCTCTGTATACAAGCGCTTTCCAATTACAGGTAGGACATGCAGCTCAAGTGCCCCTATAGTGCGTTTAGCTGTACTGGGTGCCCAGCCAGATAGTCGCAGATCAATCCATTCTCTGGTTAGAGACTCAAACGTATTGCCGGTTGCTTTGAGTTCAGCCGCTTGGCGGGATTGCTTGCTGGTAAGAGGGTTATTCCCATCTGCCATATCGGCCTGTAACTCAGCTGCTTTTTTTCTGGCCAGCGCTCCACTTACTTGAGGGTATTTGCCTAGGCCAAGCCATGACCATTTGCCATCAGCTTTCTTATACCGAAAGTTCCATGACTTCTGGCCATTGGGGTTGACTCGTATGTATAGCCCGTTGCTGTCTAGCTCCCTATAGGAGGCATTTTCAGGCTCTAGGTTAGCTAAGGTGCTGTCTGCCAAAGGTCGGCGTTTGATGTCGCTGCGTTTCACCCATGTACACCCTTGGTTCTAATTTTCTTACGATGTACACGCCTGTATACAGGGTGGTCAAGTATAGGGAGAGATAAGGATAGATAGCCAGAGACAACAAAGCCCGCATGGGGCGGGCTTTTGTGGGGAATTTGTAGACTGCTATAGACTGGTAAAAGCAGTAACTTGGCGCACTCGGCGGGATTCGAACCCACGACCCCTGCCTTCGGAGGGCAGTACTCTATCCAGCTGAGCTACGAGTGCGTATTGGATCGGCAGTATGCTGGGTTTAAAGCCTCAGTCTGCAGCGGGGCGAGATAATACCTGTAACCATGCAGATCGTCCATGCTGGATTGTAGATATCCGTAAACTCAAATTCGGTATCCATGCGCTGATAGGCTGCGTAGGCAAGCTATCGGGCGACCGTTATACTCCGCTCATTCGTTGATGAAAGGTGTTTCCATGAAGCGTTTGCTGCTTTCCCTAATGGCTTTGCTGGTACTGACCAGCGCCTTGGCTGCTTGTGGTCAAAAAGGGCCACTGTATTTGCCAGACAGTGAAGAGGCCAAAGGCCGCTCCAAAGACCGCTTCGAGCTGTAAGGGACATTCATGGATACCTTTATTTATCGTGATGCTCAATTATGGGCTGAGCAAGTGGCGCTAAATGATGTTGCTGAGCGCTTCGGAACTCCCACCTATGTTTACTCGCGGGCCCATATTGAAGCCAGCTATCGTGCCTACGACGAAGCCTTTAAGGGCGCGCCGCATCTGGTGTGCTTTGCGGTCAAGGCTAACTCTAACCTAGGAGTCCTCAATCTGCTGTCGCGTTTGGGCGCAGGTTTTGACATCGTATCTCGGGGCGAGTTGGAGCGTGTGTTGGCCGCTGGCGGAGATCCTGCCAAAGTGGTGTTTTCAGGTGTCGGTAAAAGCCGCAGTGACATGCGCCGCGCTCTAGAAGTGGGTGTGCATTGCTTCAATGTGGAGTCCACTGAAGAGCTGGAACGCCTACAACAAGTGGCGGCTGAGTTAGGAGTTCAAGCGCCTATTTCCCTGCGGGTAAATCCCGATGTGGATGCCCAAACCCATCCCTACATCTCCACCGGCCTGAAAGAAAACAAGTTTGGCATTGATATTGACCACGCTGAACAGGTGTATCGGCGTGCGGCTGAGCTACCCAACTTAAATATTTTGGGGGTGGATTGCCATATTGGTTCGCAACTTACCAGCCTAGAGCCTTTCTTGGATGCTTTAGAGCGTTTGCTGCTGCTGATTGATCGGCTAGCAGCAGCAGGCATCAAACTCCATCATTTAGATTTGGGTGGTGGCTTGGGGGTTCGCTACCGTGATGAGCAACCACCTACGCCCCAAGAGTACATTCAGGCGGTGCAACAGCGCTTAGTCGGTCGGGATTTGGCGCTGATTGTCGAGCCGGGGCGCTCTATTGTGGCTAACGCAGGTGTGCTGCTGACGCGGGTTGAGTACCTCAAACACACCGAGCACAAAGACTTTGCCATCGTGGATGCGGCGATGAATGACTTGATTCGTCCAGCCCTCTATCAGTCATGGATGGATTTGGTTCCGGTACAACCGCGCACAGGAGAGGCCCGCCACTACGACATTGTTGGCCCCATCTGTGAAACCGGCGACTTCTTAGCTAAAGACCGCGCTCTGGTTCTGGCAGAAGGGGATTTGCTGGCCGTGCGTTCAGCCGGAGCCTATGGTTTTGTAATGAGCTCTAACTACAACACCCGAGGCCGTGCCGCTGAGGTGATGGTGGACGGAGATCAGATGCATTTGGTGCGCCGCCGTGAGTCGCTGGAAGAGTTGTATGCCAGCGAAGCCTGTTTACCACAGGAGGGGTAAGCCAAGATGCTGTTGCGTTTTACTAAAATGCACGGATTGGGTAATGACTTCATGGTGATCGACTTAGTCACCCAAGAGGCTTATATCCAACCTAAGCATGCGCGTTGCTGGGGTAATCGGCATACTGGCATTGGTTTTGATCAATTGCTGCTGGTGGAGCCACCGACTCGTCCAGACGTGGATTTTCGCTACCGGATTTTTAACGCCGATGGTTCCGAGGTGGAGCAATGTGGCAACGGAGCCCGCTGTTTTGCGCGCTTTGTGCTGGACAAGCGTTTGACCACCAAGCGCTGTATTCGGGTGGAAACCCGCAGCGGCATCATTGAATTAAACGTGCGCCGCGATGGGCAAGTCTGTGTGGATATGGGCCCGCCGCGCTTTCAACCAGCACAGATTCCCTTCAAGGCTGAAGTGGAAGCTATTAGCTATAGCCTAGAGGTTGAGGCACAGAGCCTTGAGCTGGCCGCCATTTCTATGGGTAATCCCCACGCGGTATTGGCTGTTGAGGATATCCAGACCGCGCCTGTGCATCACCTCGGGCCTTTGGTAGAAAATCATCCGCGTTTTCCGCAGCGGGTCAACGTGGGCTTTTTGCAGGTGTTGGATCGGCACAGAGCCCGTTTAAGAGTCTGGGAGCGTGGGGCTGGGGAAACTCAAGCCTGTGGTACAGGAGCCTGTGCAGCAGCGGTGGCGGCGATTCGTCAGGGGTGGATGGACTCTCCGGTACAGATTGATTTGCCGGGGGGCAGTTTACATATTGAATGGGCGGGGCCCGGTCAGTCGGTATTTATGACCGGCCCTGCCGTGCGCGTATTTGAAGGGCAGACTCGCTTATGACTCAGGATCGCTTAACCGCACCCGCTTTGGAGGCTGCACAGGTGGCCGCCTACCTGCGGGAGCACCCGGATTTTTTTGTGGAGCAGGACGAGCTGTTACAGGCGTTACGCATTCCCCACGCTCCACGCGGTGCCATCTCCTTGGTTGAGCGACAACTGTATTCCTTTCGGCACCGCAACGAGCACCTGCATGAGCGCCTTGGCAGCATGTTGGAGACGGCGCGGGACAACGATCGTTTGTTCGAGAAAACCCGCCGCCTGATCTTGGCTTTAATGGATGCAGATAGCTTGGAGGAGGTCATTGGTGTAGTGGATGAAAGTTTGCGCCATGACTTTAACGTGCCCTATACCAGCTTGATTTTATTCAGCCAACACGCGCTCCCTGTGGGCCGTAGTGTTTCTGCAGAACAGGCGTTGAGCGCTATCGGTGGTTTATTGTTGGAGCGTCAAGGCATCTGTGGTGTGCTGCGCCCCAACGACTTGGCCTTCTTGTTTGAGGACGATAGCCCACATATTGGGTCGGCGGCGGTGATTGCGGTGGGTGGGCGTGCGGTATTAGCCATAGGTACGCCTGATCCTCAGCATTACAAAGGCTCCTTGGGCACTTTATTTTTAGCCCACATCGCTGAGGTGTTGGAGCGGGTTCTGGCGCGTTTTTCGACCCAACTGGAATGCATTGGATAGCGCCGGGAGATTCCTATGTCGTCGCTGGAAACCGATCTACAGGCCTATTTAGACTATCTGCGCTATGAGCGGCAGATGTCGGTACATACCCTAGATGGCTATCGGCGCGATCTGGAAAAACTGCTGGAGCACTGTCGCCGTCAAAAGCTCAAAGCATGGGAAGAGGTCACTCAACCTCATCTGCGTCAACTGGTGAGCCAACTGCACAGCAAAGGATTATCGGGGCGTAGTCTGGCGCGCTTGCTTTCGGCGGTGCGTAGCTTTTACCGCTACTTATTGTCTCAAGAGCGCTGCATCCATGATCCGGTGAATGGTCTGGCGGCTCCTAAGGGGCTACGCAAATTACCCAAGGTGTTGGATGCCGACCGAGCCATGCAGCTCTTGGATACCGAGGTGCCCAATGAGTTTTTAGCGCGCCGTGACCATGCCATGTTGGAGCTGTTTTATTCCTCTGGGCTGCGCTTATCCGAGCTGGTGGAGTTGGACATGGATAAGCTGGATCTGGTCGAGGGCTTAGTGCAGGTACAGGGCAAAGGCAATAAAGCGCGGATTGTGCCCGTTGGTCGGCAAGCTCGTGAGGCCATTACCCGTTGGTTGGCATTGCGCTTAATGACCGCGCCACAGGATGCCGCCGTTTTTGTAAGTCATACCGGAAAGCGCCTCACCCCCCGCGCCGTGCAATTGCGCGTCCGCGCCTTTGCCACTCGGGTCTTAGGGCAACATGTTCATCCCCATATGCTGCGGCACAGTTTTGCCAGCCACCTGCTGGAGTCCTCCCACGATCTGCGGGCTATTCAAGAGTTATTGGGCCATGCGGATATTACCACCACCCAGATCTATACCCATTTGGACTTTCAACAGTTGTCCAAAATCTACGATCAGGCCCATCCGCGTGCCAAACGCAAGCAGAGTTCCGAATGAGTAGTATCCGACTGATTACCTTTGATCTTGACGACACCTTTTGGTATGCCGCTCCGGCCATTGACCGCGCTGAAATGGCACTGCAACGCTGGTTGGCTGAACATGCACCGCAAATCGGGGATTTTACCCGGGAGGTGTTGGCTCAGTTGCGTCAACAGGTACTCAGTCAGCAGCCCGAATTAAGTCATAGAGTCAGCACTCTACGCCGCAAGGTTCTGGAGCGCGCTTTCAGTGAAGCCGGTTACGAGGCTAGCCAGCGCAATGAAATAGTCGAGCGCGCCTTTCAGGTGTTTTTAGAGGCCCGGCATTCAGTTGAGGTATTCCCTGAGGTACGCCCAGTGTTGGAGTCACTGCAAGGCCGTTATCAATTGGGCGTGCTCACCAATGGTAATGCCGATGTGCATCGCTTAGGCTTGGGCGATTATTTCCAGTTTGCTCTGTCGGCGGAGGAGTTGGGCATTGGTAAGCCCGATCTGCGTCCCTTCTCCGAGGCTTTGCAACGCGCAGGCGTACAGCCTACTGAGGCAGTGCATATCGGCGATCATCCGGTGGATGATATTCAGGGGGCGCGTCAGGCTGGAGTGCGCTCTATTTGGTTTAATCCTTTGGGTAAGCTTTGGCAGCAGGGGATACCGCCCGATGCACAGGTACAAAGCTTAGCGGAAATACCTGTACTGATTGATCGCTGGGCAGCGGAACGGCTTTAACCCTAGCCGGTCTATAAGGCTAGAAGCACACATCAGGAATAGCCTTATGCTAAGGGTACTCAGCGTTATCGGTGTATGGGTTTTGTGTTTAGGCGCTAGTGCCTTGGCTAAGGCCGATACCTACCAACTTTTGTATCAAGCGGCCGGTTGGCCTGAGCAACGCGCCCACTTTCGGCAGGCACTGGAGCTAGCCCAGCAGCGCTACCAAAGCAGTTTGCCCACCTTGGTGTATGAAACGCTGGTCGCTAACAGCAATCAGCGTTTTGCGGCCACCGCCGTAGATCAACGGGCACTGGGTGCGCTGCGCCAACAGTTGCCCAGTCCTCAAACGGCTTTATCCTTCTACCAATCTTCGTTAGGACGCAAGATTGTAGCCGCCGAGGTTAGAGCTTCAAGTGCTGACCAACTAGCATACTATGCTCAGGGATTACCGGTGATTCAGGCGGGCTCTACGCGACAGTTGTTGATCCGCAGCTTGGCTCAAACCATCCCAGTAACGGCTTTGGGCGCTGAGGTCAGTTTGGCGTTAGCCAGTGTCGCGGCAGATAGTTTGACGCAAATGCTGCCGGGGCTGGCGATGGGCAATCAAGCGCAAAGTATGGTGGAAAACCAGCGCCAGCGTTTGCTTAACCGTTTTGAGCCCGAGGTGGATAACTGGTTGTTGCACATCTATCAAGACTTGTCCGATGCGGAGCTGGATGAGTATCTGATGTTTGCTCAGTCCCCGCAGGGCCGAGCCTACTATCAAGCGGCCTTGCAGGCGGTGCGGACAGGCTTGGCCGTAGGGCAAGACAGCAGCCGCTTATCTCAATCTAGCAGTGCTCGACCCTAAGTCACTCCAGCCACTCTTGGAGGGATGAGAATACCTGCTGGCGAATATCGGCCCGTTCCCCGACGAGGTGGTGGCGTGCGCCTTTTAACAGCTTAATTTGGGGTTGGTTAAACTTGTGCTGCAGTATGGGCAGGTTGTGTTGCCAATCCACGGTTTTATCCTGATCACCTTGAATAATCAAAGGGCTTTGGATACTACTGGGAGCCTGTTCGATGTAGGGAATCCAGCGGGCCAAAGCGCCCACCCAAGCCGTAGGTAAAATCTTAGCTTGCAGGGGGTCTTGGTGTTTCACAAAGGCCAAAAAGTCTGCGTCATTGGAGTTGTTGCTAAAGCTACGGGGGATTTTGCGCACCCAAGGCTTGAGCAGACAATAGCTGAGATAACCCCGCGTCCAGTGGTAGGGACGCACCAAAGGCGCTAACAAAACATCACGTCCGGCTGGGAGGCCTTCTGCTGGAGGATGCAGCAGGTAGTCAAGCAGAATGGCCGCTCCTGTACTTTGCCCCAAACGATGCCACGGCTGAGGTAGTTGTAAACGCTGGGCTTCTGCCAATAGAGCCTGCAATACCTGTTGGTATTCGCTAAAGCTGCGAATGCTGGCTTGGGCTCCGCTGGATAATCCATGACCGGGTAGATCGCAAGAGAGCACACAAAATCCTTGTGCCAGCGCCCAGCGCACCAGATGTCGATACAAACCCATATGGTCGTAGTAGCCATGCAACACTATCAAGGTGGCGCGTGGTTGAGTAGGGCACCAGACTTGAGTCACTATCTGATACTCCGCTACGGACAGCACGCCCAAGTGGCTGTGTGCTTGAGGGGGTAAATCTTGGTTTAAGCCATAAAAGCTTTGGTAGTTTTGTTGCTCTGAAGTCAGTGGGCGCTGTAGGTCAAGGGCGGTGAGCTGGGTGCGAATAGATTCAGCGTGGAAGTTAGGAGTCATGGGTACTTCCTGTACAGATTGTGGTCAAAGGTGACTTATGTTGGTTCGGCACTGGGGGCTTTGGGGCGGAGGCTTGGCGGCTGTGGGGGCGCTGCTTCTACTCCTTGTGTTTAAAGATCCTGCGTTTAGTCCGCGTTCTAAAGTGTTTTCTGCCACAGCCCTATCGGTGCCTAAGACGTTAGAGGCCGAACAGTCGATACGTTTGGTGCATTTTTGGGATCCCGCCTGCCCCTGTAATGTAGGCAATCAGGCTCATTTATTGGCGATTGTGCAGCAGTTTGCCCCTCAAGGGGTACGTTTTTACAGCGTTAAACGGGCCGGGCGTAGAGGGCAATTGCCCGCTGTGTTTTCTGCAGTACAGCCCTTAGAGGAGGAGCACAACTGGGCACAGATTCCTGCCAGTCCAGCCGTGGCGATTTGGAATGCTCAGGGGGATTTGGTCTATTTTGGGCCTTACACGGAGGGCGCTAACTGCAACGTCACCCGTGGATTTGTGGAGCCCATTTTAGAGGCCACCTTAGCTGGCCGCTCTGTACAGGCTACCCACCAACTGGCAGTAGCCTGTTTTTGCGATTGGAACTGACTTATGCCTCTTGAGCTTGGCGCAATGCCTGAATGCGGTTTTCTTCCGCGCGGCGGCTTAAGTACCAAATTAAAAAAGTCACCAAAGATACCGCTAATAAAATCAAGCTGGCGACCGCATTAATCTCCGGTTTTACCCCTAGGCGCACGGCGGAAAAAATCTCCATCGGCAAAGTGGTTGAGCCGGGGCCGGACACAAAGCTGGCCAGCACCAGATCATCCAACGACAGGGCAAAGGACATCATCCCACCGGCGACTAGCGAAGGCGCGATCATAGGAATGGTGATCAGGATAAACACCTTCCAAGGCCGTGCGCCCAGATCCATAGCCGCTTCTTCGATGGATAAATCCAGCTCCCGTAGCCGTGCCGAAACTACAATAGCCACATAGGAAGAGCAAAAAGTGGTGTGGGCGATCCAGATGGTGGTTAATCCGCGCTCTGGCCAACCAATCAATTGCGACATGGCTACGAACAGCAGTAGCAGAGATAGGCCGGTGATCACCTCCGGCATGACCAAGGGCGCAGTGACTAACCCCCCAAACAAAGTGCGTCCCCGAAAGCGAGGCAGGCGGGTTAGCACAAAGGCTGCCAGTGTTCCTAAGGTAACGGCGGCCAAGGCGGTAAAAAAGGCTACCTGTAGTGAGCGGCCCACCGCAGCCATTAGTTGGCTGTTATCAAACAGACCGGCATACCACTCCAAAGACCAGCCGCCCCACACTGTCACCAATTTGGAGGCGTTGAAGGAGTAAATCACCAAAATCAGCATGGGCAGATAGATAAAGGCCAGACCGCCCCACAGCATTAGCGTAGAAAAGCTCAGACGTTTCACAGGCGGCCCTCCAATTCTTTAGCTTGGTTACGGTTGAACAGCAGGATGGGTACAATCAGAATCAACAGCATCAGCACGGCTAAGGCCGCCGCCACTGGCCAATCACGGTTGTTGAAGAATTCTTGCCACAGCACTTTGCCAATCATCAGGGTTTCGGGGCCGCCCAAAAGTTCAGGAATCACAAACTCACCGACTACCGGAATAAACACCAGCATACAACCGGCGATGATGCCGCCTTTGGACAGCGGAACAGTAATTTTCCAGAAGCTTTCGATGGGACGTGCCCCGAGATCGGCAGCAGCTTCTAGCAAGGTTGGGTCGTGTTTGACTAAGTTGGCGTACAAAGGCAACACCATAAACGGCAGGTACGCGTAGACCACGCCAATATAGACGGCGGTATCTGAGTTCAAAATTTGCAAGGGTTCAGAGATAAATCCAAGGCCCATCAATAGGTTATTGATTAGACCGTTATTGCTGAGAATGCCCATCCAAGCGTACACACGGATCAAAATAGCCGTCCAAGTCGGCATCATAATCAGCAACAGGAGCACCGTTTGTAAATCCTTGCGCGCTTTGCTGATGGCATAGGCCATAGGATAACCGATCAACAAGCACACCAACGTGCTGATGCTGGCGATCTTCAACGACCCTAAATAGGCAGACCAATAAAGCCCATCTTCGGCCAGTAATAGGTAGTTACCAAAATTCACCAGTACTTGAAGTTGCTGATCTACATAGCGGACAAGCTCGGTATAAGGCGGAATGGCAACCTCTGCACTGGAGAAGCTGATCTTCAGTACCATGGCAAAGGGTAGTAGAAAAAACAGTGCCAACCAGATAAAGGGCACGCCAATCACCAGACGGCGGCCAAGATTCAGAGAGGGGATGTTCATTGGGCCTTAGTGTCTCCTGTAGGCTTGCCACCGGAGTCACAGTCTGTGGACTGTGACTCTGGGGTGATGGATGGCACAGTATCGAATGGGGTTCGAGGGCTCGTATTGTGGCTTTTTTTATTCCTCACAGCATCTTGCTTCAGCGTTAGGCGGCTAAGCAGCGCTAACAAGCTGTACATAAGGGCTGTAGGTATGGGTTCTGGGTGCGCAATGTACCTGTAGTCGGATCAAAAAAACACCTGATTACCCGGATGAAATGGGGGGATTTTTTGCCGGAATAACCCGATCTGTGGTGCAATGGTGCTCCTTGTCCGTTGAAGAACAGGATTGCTCGGTAAATGCGAATGCGCCTGATGTTGTTGGGTGGCGGCAATGCCCTGGGTCAGGCATTAATCCGCCTAGGTTCAGAGGAAGATATAGAGTTTCTCGCGCCGCGCCCCCCAGAAAGTGGTTGGGATGTTGCCAGTCTGACTGAGGTCTTGGACGAAAGTCGTCCTGATGTTGTGATTAATTTGGCGTACTACCACGATTGGTTTCAGGCTAAGGCGGTGGACTCACTGCGTTTGAATCACCAAGAGCATGTAGTGCGCTGGTTAGCGGTGCTCTGTCAGCAGCGCGGAGTGATTCTAGTCCAGCCTTCCAGTTACCGCTTGTTTGATGGTACGCGCACTATGCCCTATGGAGAGTCGGACATTCCGGCTCCTCTGGATGCACGGGGTCATCTGTTTATGACCATTGAGCAGGCTTTGCATGCCTTGTGTCATCAGCATGTAATCATTCGTTTCGGTTGGCTGCTGGACGATAGCCCCGAAGGTTGGTTAGGACGATTTTTAGCCCAACTGGAACAGGAAAAGCCCCTGAGCTTGGCCGATGATCGACGTGGACAGCCCACGCCGGTAGAAGATGCAGCCAGTGCCATTTTGGCGGTACTCAAGCAGTTAGACTGCAAGGCTGATTTGTGGGGGACTTATCAGTACGGCGGCTATGATGCAGTAAGCCAATTGATCTTAGGCCAAGCAGTGTTGGCAGAGGCAAGCATTTTTGGTCGGGTGCGCCAAAAAGACTTGTTATCGCGCCCCCATGTGGATTGCCCCGATTCTATGGTTGAACCGCAACATGCCGTATTAGCCTGTAAAAAAATCACCCATACTTTTGGCATTAAACCGCGTCCTTGGCGAGCGGCATTACCCACTCTAATGGATAGTTATTACCGACATGTCTGATGCCCCTGTATTAATTACCGGCGGTGCGGGGTTTATCGGCTCCCACGTTGTAGAGGCTTTATTGGTGCAAGGCCAATCCGTACGGGTGCTGGATAATTTCTCTACCGGCAAGCGCTCTAATCTTAAGCCTCATCCTCAATTAGAGGTGCTTGAGGGCAATGTGGCCGATGCAGCTCAAGTGGAGCGAGCGGTCAAGGGGTGCTGTGCAGTAATACACTTGGCGGCGGTTGCTTCGGTGCAGGCTTCGGTGGATGATCCTTTGGGAACCCACCAATCCAATTTTCTGGGTACGCTTAATCTGTGTGAGGCGATGCGCAAACAGGGGGTACAGCGGGTGCTCTTTGCCTCTAGTGCTGCTGTTTATGGGCCAAACGGAGAAGGTGTGGCAGTCGCCGAGGATACGCCTAAAGCGCCTTTAACGCCTTACGCAGTGGATAAATTAGCCAGCGAGTACTACTTGGATTTTTATCGCCGCCAACATGGGTTTCAGCCGGTTATCTTCCGGTTGTTTAATATCTATGGGCCGCGCCAAGATCCTTCCTCCCCTTATTCTGGGGTGATCAGCATTTTTATCGAGCGTACCCATCGTCAACAGCCCATTTGGGTATTTGGTGATGGCGAGCAAACCCGTGACTTTGTGTATGTGGAGGATTTGGTTCAGTTACTGATACAAGGCTTACAGCAAGCACAACCTACACACCTGCCCGTTAATGTCGGCTTGGGGCGCTCTACCACCTTAAATCAGCTATTGGCTCATATTGCCAAGACTTCAGGCACTGTCTTGCCTTCGGTTACTCATAAAGAGGCACGCTCTGGAGATATTCGGCATTCAAGGGCGGATAACCAGCGTTTGCAAGAGCATTACCAATTACCTGGGGTGACGAGTCTGGATGAAGGATTAAGCCGCACTTTGGCCAGTGTGTTGGATCGGAACTAATAAAGTTTAGGCATAAAAAAAGGCATCCTTGGAGGATGCCTTTTTTGGGGAGTGTCGGTGCTTAGAAGCGATAACCGAAGCTCAGCATGTAAACAAAGGGGTCTACGTCCACATCCACGTCCACCCGTCCACCGGCTAGCCATGTAGTGCCCTTAGTGTCGATGTCGATGTAACGCATCTGGGCGTTGATCAGGTATTGATCTGAAATCATGTAATCAACGCCGATTTGGGCGGATAATCCATAGGAGTTATCAATGTCCAAACCGCTTTGGAAGCCTTTGCCTTTGGCCTCACGGCTCAATTTGTCGTTAAAGAAGAAAGTGTAGTTAAAGCCCACGCCCACATAGGGTTGAAAATCGTAGGTATCGTCTAAGGGGAAGTAGACCAAGCTCAGGGTTGGAGGCAGGTGTTCCACTTCACCTAAGCGGCCATTTAAGCCTGCATAGGGGCCAGGCATACCTTTAACCCGTAATTCTTGAGTGAAAGGAGTAGCCGCCAACAGTTCGACACCGATGTTATCCGTCAGCATGTACAGGTAGTTCATACCCATTTGGACTTCATGATCCAAAGTGACTTTGGTGCCGGGAATATCGCCTAAAGCTTGGTGGTGGATATCATCGCTGCGCTCACGAGGGTCAACCAGTACGGCACCGACGCGGAAAATAAGGTCCCCTTCCAAATGGGCATGGGCCGCTGGAGCGCCCAATAAGGCAGCCATCAAGGATGCAGTGAAGAGAATCTTACGCATGGTGTGAGCCCCTCTATCGCCTTTCAGGGAACTACAGAAACTGGAAGTTCTGCGAAGAAGCGAATCTGTTAAAAGTTTGATGGGGCTAATGTTAAAACTTGAGGGCTGGCACTTTTTGATACAGCTCAATAAAGCTTTGTTGGTCTAATTGCTCTTTGATAATTAAATTGATCTGGCTCAAAAAAGCCTCAGTGTTGTATTTAAATTAGGCGGGTATTTAATTTTTGAGTAAAAAATAAGGTATTGATACAGCTCAATAATTTTAAGCCAATGCTGATAAGTGACTTTATGTTTTTGATCTGGAGCAATAAGCTAATATCTGATGAGCTAGTGCGACATTTTGTCTTTTTTGATAGTAAAAACTGTATTGCAAAACAAGTAACTAATCCCAGTTATTTTGTGTTTATTTATTAGGTCAGGAATTAAAGAATGATTCGTATTCGGGGAACTGTAGGGGGTTATCCTGTAGCCCTAGATATTGAGTTGGATGCACAGGACTGGACACAGTTGGGTGGTTTAGTAAGTCTTCAAACCTCCTCAGAACCTGAAAAGGTTTCAAGACCCGTGGGGCCGGAAAAAACGCGGGCCGATCCCTTCTGGCAATTGGCGCAACAGATACTGCAACAGGCAGGAACCCTAGCCGGGCCAGCGTTATTGGTTCAACTGGAAACCTTAACGGGGAATACTCAAGCCGCTAAGCAGCTCATGGTACGGCTACGGCACAGTAACGAGGTTGTAGTTGAGCGCTCATCGGATGCCCTGCTGTATCGTTGGCAGGGCTCAGAGGATAAGTAAGTCGGGCGGCTTAATAAATCGCTTGATAGAGTTTACGCCGGTATTGGGTGACTAAAGGATGGTCATTACCTAAGAGCTCAAACACTTGCAGCAGTGTTTTGTGGGGCTGTCCCTCATGGTACGACTTATTGCGTATAAAGAGCCGTAACAAGCCCTCAAGAGCCGCCTCATATTGTTGGCGGGCTAATTGCTGGATGGCGAGTTGGTAGAGAGCATCATCATCCTGAGGGTTTTGCGCTAAACGGGATTTGAGTTCAGCTACTTCAGGCAGCTCAGCGGCTTGGTGCAGGAAGGTAATTTGGGCACGAGCTCCCGCTAAGGCGTGTTTATGCTCATCCCCTTTAACTGCGTTTAAAACCGCGTCGGCTTCGGTGAGCTCATTGCGTTCAATCAGGCAACGGGCGTATAGAATCAAGGCGGTGGCTTGATCATTTTGCTCAGTCAGAATGGCCTTAAGCAGTTGCTCTGCCTCAGCAAACTGAGCTTGGTTGAATAACGCCTGAGCTTGCTCCATAGGGTCGGCTTCAGGCGCTGGAGGTAGGCTAACGTGGGGCGCTAACATAGCTCGAATCGCGGATTCGGGTTGAGCTCCGGCAAAGCCGTCTACTGGCTGCCCGTTTTTAAACAGCACCACGGTCGGCAAAGTACGAATGCCTAGGCGCATCACTGAAGTCTGTTCCAGATCGCTATTGACTTTAGCCAGCAGCAATTCGCCCTGATATTCCTCGGTGATTTTAGCCAGCAGAGGCATTAAGGCTTTGCAGGGCGCACACCATTCGGCCCAAAAATCCACCAATACTGGCTTGTGGAAGGAGTTTTCCAGCACCACCTGATCAAAATTGGCATCGGTGGCATCGTAAATATAGGGTACTGAACTCATGGGGGCTTAGATCCCGTACTACAGGAAGGATGGATGCCCCATGTTAAGTGGCCTGAGGTGCGACGGGAAGTCAGGAAGGAAAGGATTCTTGTAGATATGCGTTTTGTAAGGCTGTGCTGTACTCATAGATAGAGCAGTCTCTATAAACGAGGATTAACTATCTAGGGTGCGTACAAAGATCAAATCTATACGAACAAGTTTGATTTTTTGAGCGAAAAAGTATTAAGTGTTGACATGGTGTCATAGTTTATGTTTGCTATCAATTATAAGTAATTTTTTTGAAAAGCTTATTATTAGATTTTATTTTGTATCCCGATTTATAGCCGTTAATACAAGTGATATCTATCGACTTACGATCAAGCATTTAAAGTATGAAATGCTTTTGCTATTCATTAAGGAATAATGATGTCAGATGTTAAGCAACGAGGTCTTGGACGAGACTTTTGGTGGTTTCGAGGTGGTGAGTTTTTATCTGAGTTAGGAGGTTATGCCCAAACCCTCGCTATTGCTTGGTGGGTGCTTGAGCTCACCGACTCTGCAGCAAGTATGTCTGTGGTTTTAGTTTTAAAGTTGATCACTTGGCTGCTGGAGTAGGAACAGTTGCGGGGGCTTTAAGTCTTGGTCTATTGGTAAGGCATACATCAAGGTATATTGTCAGTATTTTAGGTGCTACTTTACCTATACTTTGCTTTGTTGTAATTGGATTGGCTCAGAGCTATTGGCCCCTTTTGGTTGGCGTTAGTTGTTCTAGTATTTTTACGACTTGGCTGAATACTTTGATAAGCAGTCGATTAGCTCTGGTTATTCCAGATAGTTATCGTAGCCGCACTACGACTACAATGAGTGTATTTAGTAGTGTTGCTGTACCTGTTGGGCTGTTAATTACGGCTCCTCTTATGGATTATTTCAACGGCTGGTATGTTTTTTTAGGTTGCAGCTTATTAAGTACACTTAGCCTGTTTCTTTTTTTTATGATTCCAGGTATTAAAGAGTTTTTTAACCAGCCTCCAGAGCAAGCACAGGATTGGTTTAAATTCACTTACTTAGAAAAGCTACAAATTCATCCAAAAACTACAAAGCCTCAACAGCTATACGCCAATTAGTAATAGGTTTTCTTGGTCATATACTGGGAATAAACTCACCTTGCTAGTAGGTGAGTTTTTAGTCTGATAATTACGTTTTGCAAAAATACCCGAACCTGTTTTATATATTTATGGGCAAGCGCTAACTATCGGGCTGAATATGTAAATAGTGCCTTTCTGGGTTAAGGTGTGGGAATTGCTTGTAGTGAGCCCACGGATAAGTCACTGGCTAAGCTGATGCTACGACTGGGTAAGCGCATGGTCAGTTGTCCCGACTGAATGACCCGTCCGCGTAATTCAACCCGTCGATCGGTCGGAAATCGCTCGGGATCAAAAGCCAGTTGGAAGGGGGTTTCCGCCGTTTGAATGGAGATTTGAGTATCTCCCAACGAGCGGGCAGGGCGGGAACGCTCATTGAGTTCAACCAACGCCAGCTCAACCTCAGCACCTGCGGGAATGCCAATCAGTTGTCCCGTCAATACCCGATAGTTGGCAGGAATGGCCGGAGTCGAACTTTCCTGCATTTTATTGGGTGCTACGGATGTGGGGGGCTCGGCGGTTGTCCGGCAGCCTGCCAGCACAGCCAAACCGATTAATGAGCATACTAAGGATGAACGCATGGCGGGACTCCGTATCAGAGCGCATAAGTTTATTACTCTACTCCAAGCGCGGTTGAGGATTAAGTACAGATTGTCTGAAAAGACTTAAGTCTGGCGGGTTATGGCAGGCTCTAGGATAGGCTAATATGCTGCATCGTCTTCGGATATTCTTGGCATGCATTGTCCTTTTTGTAAGGCTCACGACACCAAGGTCATTGATTCGCGACTTGTGGCTGAGGGCGAACAGGTGCGCCGTCGTCGTGAATGTCTGGCCTGTGGCGAGCGCTTTACCACCTTTGAAACGGCTGAGTTGGTGATGCCACGCTTGATTAAGCAAGATGGCAGCCGACAGCCCTTTGACGAAACCAAACTCAGGGCAGGGATGCAGCGCGCTTTAGAAAAGCGGCCCGTTAGTGTCGAGCGTTTGGAGGAAGCCATTGCCCACGTTAAATCCCGCTTGCGCTCCACTGGCGAGCGTGAAGTGAAATCGCGGGTTTTGGGAGAGTTGGTGATGGCCGAGCTGCATAAACTGGATGAGGTAGCTTACATCCGCTTTGCCTCCGTCTATCGGCGTTTTCAAGATCTTAACGAATTTCGGGAAGAAATTGATCGCCTATCCCGTGACCCTTCCCTTTCTCGTGATCCTCCCAAAAGCGAATGAGCGACCAAGATCATTTTTTTATGGCCCAAGCCCTAGGCTTGGCACAGCGCGGCCTGTACTCCACCCATCCTAATCCTCGTGTGGGCTGCGTACTGGTGAACGCCCAAGGGCAGACAGTCGGGCAAGGCTGGCATGTGCGAGCGGGTGAGCCCCATGCTGAAGTGCATGCCCTACGCCAAGCCGGTGAGTTGGCCAAGGGAGCTACCGCCTATGTCACTTTGGAGCCGTGCAGCCATTATGGTCGCACGCCGCCCTGTGCCGATGCTCTGATTGCCGCTGGTGTTAAACGGGTAGTGGCTGCGCTGCAAGACCCTAATCCACAGGTGGCCGGTCGTGGTTTAAAGCGCCTGCATGAGGCGGGTATTGAGGTGCAGAGCGGGGTATTAGCGGCTCAGGCTCGTGCGCTGAATATTGGCTTTATCAAACGTATGGAAACCGGAATGCCTTTTGTTCGGGTCAAACTAGCCATGAGTTTGGACGGACGCACCGCGATGGCCAGTGGCGAAAGTCAGTGGATTACCGGCCCTGCAGCACGTTCTGCGGTGCAGCGGCTGCGCGCGCGCTCCAGCCTAGTGCTGACGGGCGCGGACACCGTGCTGATGGATAACGCCCGTTTAACCCTAAGGGCTTCAGAGCTGGGATTGGATGAGGAGCAAACTGCACTGGCTTTGTCGCGTCCACCGCTGCGAGTGGTGGTCGATAGTCGCTTACGTGTGCCTTTGAATATGCCCTTTTTTAGCGCTGGCCCTGCCGTAGTGGCTACGTTAAACAATCCATCCACTGAGGCCCATCAGCAAGCCGGGCATCGTTTGTTGCTGTGCCCTGAAGCCGAAGGGCATGTGGATTTGACATGGCTGCTCCATCAATTAGCCCAAGAGGGTGCGAATGAGGTTTTAGTGGAAGCAGGCCCAACCTTAGCCGGAGCCTTTGCCCGTCAAGGTTTGGTGGATGAATACTGTATCTTTATGGCTGCTAAATTGATGGGCTCAAGCGCTCGTCCGCTATTGGATTGGCCTCTCGCACGTATGGAGGAGGCCAGCGCTTTACGTATCTTAGATATACGCGCAGTAGGCAGCGATTGGCAGATAATTGCAGCTCCGGAGCAGGCTCTATATAGCGCCTATGTTTGATCCTTATAGCAAAAAGACTGCTGCACAGCGCAACAACTTGTGATAAAAACTCGCCCGGCTGTCTAAAACAGCCGTTTCGTTCTCAGGGCGGGGTGTAATTCCCCACCGGCGGTAATGACGTTCTAGTCTAGCCCGCGAGCGCCTACATAAAGTAGGGACAGCAGACTCGGTGTGATTCCGAGGCCGACGGTCATAGTCCGGATGAGAGAGGGCGGGATCCTTATCAGAGCCTCAATCGGCCTGAGTCCTCGTTCGATCGCCCTGTTTTTTATAAACAGGAGAAAGCGTGACATGCGTTTAAGAATGCCTCTGGTCGGGAGCAGCCTATGTTCACCGGCATAATTGAAGCCATTGGAACCCTGCGTGCCCTAACCCCAAAAGGAGGGGATTTTCGGGTGCAGGTGGACACCGGTAAGCTGGATTTAGGCGACGTTAAATTAGGCGATAGTATTGCCGTTAATGGAGTCTGCCTCACCGTAGTTGAGCTCACAGGGCACGGATTCTGGGCCGATGTGAGCCGTGAAACGCTATCCCGCACGGCTTTTAGTGAGCTAAAAACTGGCAGCCGAGTGAATTTAGAAAAAGCCCTTACCCTCAGCACGCGCTTGGGCGGCCATTTGGTCAGTGGCCATGTAGATGGCATGGGCGAGATTATCAGCCGCGAAGATAATGCCCGCGCCATTCAATTTCAGGTACAGGCTCCTAAGGAGCTGGCCAAATACATCTCCCTCAAAGGCTCCATCACCGTGGATGGTACCAGCTTGACGGTCAATGCCGTGAAGGGTGCGACCTTCACTCTAACCGTAGTGCCCCACACGCTGGCTGAAACCATCATGACCGAATATCGCCCCGGACGGCGGGTGAATTTGGAGGTGGATCTACTGGCCCGTTATCTGGAGCGCCTCTTGCTGGGCGATAAAGCCGCAGAGCCAGAACCGGCCAGCGGTGGCCTAACCGAGCGCTTTTTAGCCGAACACGGTTTTTTGAAGTAACGAATTCCGAAATTTTCAGAGGAATGGCCACATGGCCCTCAATAGTATCGCTGAACTGATTGAAGACATCCGCCAAGGCAAAATGGTCATCCTGATGGATGATGAGGATCGCGAAAACGAAGGCGATCTGATCATGGCGGCTGAGCATGTACAGGCCGAGCACATCAATTTTATGGCCCGTTTTGCCCGTGGCCTGATCTGTATGCCCATGACTCGTGAGCGCTGCGAAACCCTCAAGCTACCCTTGATGGCCCCGCGTAACGGTTCAGGCTTTGGTACTAAATTCACGGTTTCCATTGAGGCTGCTACCGGCGTAACCACCGGAATTTCCGCCGCTGATCGGGCGCGTACCGTTCAGGCGGCGGCGGCTCGTGAGGCCAAAGCGGAAGACATCGTCAGTCCCGGACATATTTTCCCCTTGATGGCGCAACCGGGTGGCGTGCTGTCTCGCGCCGGTCATACCGAGGCGGCTTGCGATCTGTCGCGCATGGCTGGATGTGAGCCCAGCGGGGTGATCTGTGAAGTCATGAACGAAGACGGCACTATGGCGCGCCGTCCTGAGTTAGAGCTGTTTGCCCAGCAGCATGGCTTAAAAATTGGCACCATCGCTGATTTGATTCACTACCGCTTACTGCATGAGCGTACCATTCAGCGCGTGGCCGAGCAGCCTTTGGATACTGAACTTGGTTCGTTCAATTTGGTTACCTATCGGGATTCGGTGACTAGCGAAGTGCATATGGCCTTGATTAAAGGTGATATTCAAGCCGATGAGCCCACCTTAGTACGCGTTCACAACATGGATCCCATGCGTGACCTCTTGCTGGTGCGCCAGCCGGGGCGCTGGAGCTTGCGGGCGGCCATGAGCAAAGTCGCCGAAGCAGGCACCGGTGTTGTGCTGTTGTTAGGCCACGAGATGGATAAAGATGATCTTTTAGCCAGCGTGCTGGAAGGCACGGCCGGTCAAGCGACTCGGATGCCCAGTACCTACAGTACCGTAGGAGCGGGTTCACAGATTTTGCGTGATATTGGTGTACGCCGTATGCGTTTGATGAGTGCGCCGATGCGTTTTAATGCCATATCCGGCTTTGATCTGGAAGTTGTAGAATACCTGCCCGCCGAATAACCCAGACTGCGTGCAAACCTGAACATTCATTTGGGCCGCTGGTTGGCTGGCCCCTCAGGAAACCGAGAGAATTATGACCCTTAAGACCATCGAAGGTACTTTTGTCGCCCCCAAAGGAAAATTTGCCCTGGTGGTTGGCCGTTTTAACAGCTTTGTCGTAGAAAGCTTAGTGACTGGCGCTGTGGATGCGCTGGTGCGTCATGGTGTGAAAGAAGAAGCCATCACCATCATTCGTGCGCCGGGTGCCTTTGAGCTGCCTTTGGTGGCCCAGAAAGTCGCCAAACTGAACAAGTTTGATGCCATTATTGCATTGGGCGCGGTGATTCGCGGCGGTACTCCGCATTTTGAATACGTGGCTAATGAATGCACTAAAGGCTTAGCTCAGGTGTCTTTGGAGTTTGGCGTTCCGGTGGCCTTTGGTGTTCTGACCGTAGACTCCATTGAGCAAGCCATTGAGCGCTCCGGCACTAAAGCCGGTAACAAAGGTGCTGAGGCTGCTCTGTCGGCTCTGGAAATGGTCAGCTTGCTGGCTGCGTTGGAGGCCAAGTGAGCCAGAAGCCTGAAGCTGCTCGCGGCGGTGCGAAACCGGCGCAAGGCAGCAAGACTGCCAAACGTCGCGAAGCGCGTGCTAAGGCGATGCAAGCCCTGTATCAATGGCACATGGCGGGTCAATCCCTGAATGAGATCGAAGCCCAGTTTCGGGTGGATAATGATTTCACACAGGTAGACGGTGCTTACTTCCACGAGCTGTTTAATGGAGTAGCTCGCAATAAGCCCGAAATTGACCAACTGATCGAGCCTCTATTGGATCGCCCACTGGTGGAGTTAGATCCGGTGGAGTGGTCAATTTTGCGTCTTTCCACCTATGAACTGATGCAGCGTACTGATGTACCTTATCGAGTGGTGATTAACGAGGGGATTGAGCTGGCTAAGGTCTTCGGCGCTACCGAAGGGCATAAGTTCGTGAATGGGGTTTTAGACAAGTTGGCTCCCCACTTGCGTCCGGCTGAAACCCGTAAGCCACGGCCCTAAAGGGCGCATAGCTATGGGAGAGTTTGAGCTAATCCGCCAATACTTCGCGGCGGCTTCCTGTGCGCGCACCGGTGCAGGTGTAGTGTTGGGGATTGGCGATGACTGTGCTTTGCTCAATCCCCCGTCAGGAAATTTGGTGGCCGTATCCACCGATACCCTAGTGGCTGGTGTGCACTTCCCTGAAGTTTGCGACCCTGCTTTATTAGGGCAGCGGGCACTCGGAGTATCGGCCAGCGATTTGGCGGCGATGGGGGCTAGCCCTTTGGGGTTTACCTTGGCCATTAGCTTGCCACAGGCAGAGGCCGACTGGTTGCAGCGCTTTGCGGCTGGTTTAAACCAGATGGCTGAGCAGTGTGCTTTGCCCTTAATTGGTGGTGATACTACCTGTGGCCCCTTGAGTCTAACCCTCAGTGTATTGGGGCATGTGCCTCCTCACCAAGCGTTGCAGCGTTCCGGTGCCTGCGTGGGTGATCTGCTGTGCGTCAGTGGCCCTTTGGGGGATGGAGCCGGCGCTTTGCCCTTGGTATTGAACCGAAGCCTTGGCGACTCAGAGACGGAGCGATACCTATTGGCCCGTTATTGGGCTCCTCAACCTCAGTTGGGTTTGGGAGTGGCTCTGCGGGGACGGGCCACCGCTGCCTTGGATATTTCCGACGGTCTGTTAGCTGATTGTGGGCACATTGCCGCCGCTTCTCAGGTGTGCTTGGTCATTGATCAAGAGCAGATTCCCTATTCTGAAGCCTTACAGCGTATCTATAGGCCAGAGCAGGCTCTTCAATATGCACTTTCGGGCGGAGATGACTACCAACTGGCCTTTACGCTGCCTCCAGCGCAATTACCTGTACTTCAGGCTGAAGGCTGGCCCATACAAGCCATTGGTTGGGTCGAAGTAGGTCAAGGAGTTCAGCTACAGACGGCTACCGGCCATCGAATTACGCCCGCAGTACGCGGCTATGATCACTTTGAGCGTGGATCTTGAGTCTTTTTACCAACACTGCACCAACTTTGTGTGAGTGTTATAGTATAACTTTCTAGGTTTTTGGGAGCCTTGCAGTGTCCGTCATCTTTGTCGCTGCTTCAAAACTGCCCACTCCGTTTGGCGTGTTCACCATGCATGGTTTTCTCGACGAGGCCACGGGCAAGGAGCATGTAGCCCTTACCTTGGGTGATGTGGCTGATGGCGAGCCCGTGTTGGGACGTTTGCATTCAGAATGCCTGACTGGTGATGCCTTATTCAGTATGCGCTGTGACTGCGGAGCTCAATTAGAGGCCGCTTTACAGGCCATTGCCATAGAAGGGCGTGGGGTTCTGCTGTATCTGCGTCAGGAGGGGCGTGGTATTGGTCTTCTGAATAAAATTCGGGCCTACGCCTTGCAAGATGCAGGTGCTGATACCGTCGAAGCCAATGAGCAGTTGGGCTTTGCAGCCGATCAACGGGATTACGCTATCTGTAAACCGATGCTGGATCATTTAGGGATTAATGAAATTCGCTTAATGACGAATAATCCACGAAAAATTAAAGCCTTAGAGGGTTTTGGTATTCGTATTGCAGAGCGTCGTCCTCTGCATATTGATGCCAATCCCCACAACCTGCGTTATCTGGCTACCAAGGCCGGTAAATTAGGTCATCTGTTGGGCGATATTCATCAGGGTGAAGTAGAGCCTTAGTTTCTGCATAGGCTCCATGCGTTTCCTCTGTGTCCTGATCTGCTTGGGTGTAGTGCCCTCGGCTTTAGCCATTAGTTTCAATTTGGGAGCGTTGGAAGCCCAGCTAGACAGCCGATTTTCCTTGGATCTGCGTTGGGCGGCTGAGGAAGCTGATTCTGCGTGGATCGGTGCTAGTAATGGTGGCCAAGGTCAATCACCCAGCAGTGATGATGGCCGCCTCAATTTCCGCCGCGGTGATAGTTTTTCGCGGCGCGCTGAAGGCCAGCATGATTTGGAGCTGCGCCTTGGGGATTCTGGGGTCTTTGTGCAGGGGCGCTATTGGTATGACTTTGCCTTGCAAAATCACTCCCAGTCTTTTCGAGAGCTCGATAATGGCCACCGTCCTCGGGCTGCTCAATCGGCGGGAAGTCAGTGGTTACAGGCCTTTGTGTTCCACCATTACCAGTTAGCCGGGCAACCCGGAACCTTACGTTGGGGACGACAGGTGGTGGATTGGGGTGAAGGCCAGCTCTTACCTTCCGCCTTGGATGTTATTAATCCCGTTGATTTCAATAGATTTTCTGGGTTAGAGCGTCCTGATACTGAGGATAGGGTTCCGGTGAATCTGCTGTACCTGTCTCAGAGTTTGCCTCAGCGTTGGACTTTGGATGCTTTTTATCAATGGGGTGACGCGATGGAGGTGCCTGCCAACTGTGGCGGCTTTTTTGCCCAGCGGGATGTATCGACGCGAGGTTGCTCGTACTATGCGGTAGATAGGGACGTAAATCCTTGGGCTCAAGCTGAGGCTTTAGGTTTGGGTTATGCGTGGAGTTCCGAAGGAGTATTAATCCCTAGAGCCGGTGATCAAAAAGCCCAGCACAGCGGCCAGTTTGGATTGGCGTTGTTTTGGCAAGGAGACCATGTGCGTCTGGGGTTTCATTGGTTGCGTTACCACAGCCGTCAGGGAATGCTGGGTGTGCGCACCGCTAATGCTGAAGTATTGGCCTACCTAGCTCAAAACACTGAAACCAGCGCTGTGAATGAAGCGGTGCGTTTAGGTCATGGGCGTTATTTTTTCAGCTATCCAGAGGCTATTCGTCTGTACGGGCTGAGTGCAACGGGGACTTTAGCTTCCGGTGGCACCCTTTGGGGCGTATTAACCTATCAGCCCAATACGCCCTTACAGCGTAATCAAGCCCAGCTGATTGACTGGTTGGGACAAACCTCAGAAGTGGCTGAGCAAGAGGGATACCAGCGTAAACGAGTGGCTCAGGGGCAACTGGGGATTCATCAACCGCTAAATGCCGAGATTGCAGGCGCGCAGCAACTCAGTGTCGAGGCTGAGTTGGGGTATGTGCGTGTGATGGGCTTAGGCAGCGAGCGCTATGGTCGTGATCCTGTTTTTGGCTCGGCGGGGCGAGAGGGCTTTATTACGTCGGAGGCTTGGGGCTATCGACTACGTCTATCTGCAGACTATGCAACGCCCATAGCCCGTTTATATGCGCAACCTCAAATAACCTTTACCCAAGATGTGCAAGGTTATGCACCTAATGAGCAATTCAGCCAGGGAGCCTGTTCCATTGCCGCTAAACTGGGGTTTTCCTATATGGATACCTATGCTGTGGAAGTCAGTTATAGTCATTTTTATGGTGGGCAGTATAACTCGCTGAAGGATCGAGATTTTATGCGTATTAAGTTCTCGACACAATTTTAACGGTTTATTTAGCGAAGTTTAAACTCAGTCGTTGTAACTGGGCTGAGTTGTCTATGGGGTTTTGTTGTAAATCTGTCTAAATATTTAATATTTATAATTGATTTATTGCTTCTGAGTTTAAATATTTTTGGTGCATTTATAGGTGATTTTTGCTATTAGCTATCCGTCGTAGTCGCGAATTTTGAGGAGGTTATACTCAGTGTCTGGTAACTTCTGCGCAGAGGATGGGGTAGTGGGCGGCATGTTTTTATATCTATTTGATTTAATTAATAAATTTAATAATTGCAAGTAAGGAATTTAGATTGTGAGCATGACCCTCAAAACTAAAATTTTATTATTGGCTACGCTACCTGTTGCGTTATTTTCTGCCTTGATTACCGGTTGGGCCTATGTATTTCTGGATCAGAAAATGGAGCAGCAGGTCAATACAGCCCGCAATCAATTGCTAGAGCAGAGAAAGCTTGTACTGCAACAGTCCGTAGAGATAGCGCTGACTGCGATTAAACCCATCTATGAAGCCTCTGGGAGTGGTGATCTAAAGGCCAGAGCCGAAGCAATTCGACTACTGTCTTCAATCAACTATGGGAAAGACGGCTACTTCTTTGGCTACGACTCCAATGTCATCCGTCTGTTTAAAAGCACAGATCCTGTTGGCGTAGGTGATAGTTTTCGTGATAACCGAGACTCTAATGGTGTTTATGTTAATCGTGAGTTAGTTCGAGTTGCTAAAGAAGGCACTCACTATGTGAATTACAGTTCTACCTTACCTGGATCCAATACATTAGTTCCAAAGTTAGGCTATACCGAGTACTTACCCAAGTGGGATATGGCTTTTGGAACATCGGTTAATTTAGACGATTTAAGCGTGGAGTTAAATAAACTTGAAGCAGCAATCCAAGAGCAAGTCAAACAAGAGTTAATGGGAGTATTAGGTGTTTCAATAATTTCGCTCATTGTATTAGTGATAGTGACGCAGTCTTTTGTGCGCCATACCTTAAAACCATTGCGTTTATTACAGGCTAACTTAGACGATATTGCTCAGGGTGAAGGGGATTTAACGCGCCGTTTGAAACTGGATTCTCAGGATGAACTAGGGCAGTTAGCACGCTCATTCAATCGCTTTGTGGACAAGATTCAGCAGACGATTGTGGGGGTAGTTGAAGCAACGCAGCAGTTGACCAGCTTACTCAATGAAGTGGCACAGCAGGCTCGTAAAACACAGCAAGCTATGCAGCAGCAACGCCAAGAAACCGATCAAGTGGCTACGGCGATTAATGAAATGTCCGCTGCCGCTCAAGAAGTGGCCAACAGCGCCCAGCGCGCTGCCGAAGCTGCCCATGAGACGGATAGTCAGGGGAGGGCCGCGCAACGGGTTGTCAATGGTAGCGTGACCCAGATTCATGCCTTGGTGCAGGAAATGCGCGACAGCAGTCAGTCGCTGGATAGTTTGCAGCAGGACGTGCAATCCATCGTGAGCGTCTTGGATGTTATTCGCTCCATTGCTGAACAGACCAACTTGCTGGCACTCAACGCGGCTATTGAGGCTGCCCGTGCCGGAGATGCTGGACGGGGTTTTGCGGTAGTAGCCGACGAGGTGCGCGCCTTAGCAAGTCGTACTCAGCAAAGTACGCAAGAAATCCAAACCATGATTGATCGGTTGCAGCGCGGCACAGTAGCTGCGGTGGACTCAATGCGGCGTTCGGGAGAAACCGGGGAGCAAACCACCACTCAAGCTAACCAAGCGGGAGCCTCTTTAGAGGCCATCAGTAGTTTGATTTCAACCATCAATAACATGAACGCGCAAATTGCCAGCGCTGCCAGTGAGCAAACCGCGGTGGCCGAATCCATTAATCGCAGTGTGCATACTATTGCAAACGCGGTGGAGGATATGGCGCAGAGTGCCGAGCGTGGCACTAGTACCACTCAAGGTTTAGTAGCACTGGGCGAGCGGCTCAGGGGTTTAGTAGGGCAGTTTCGCGTTTAGTAGCGAGGTAGCGAGCACTTTGGGGCATACCAGCAAGTTTTAGGTGTGCTCTAAAGGGGCATCTTACTTGGCTTTTTTATGGCATTTCAGCCCGTGCTAGGTTTGGCGTGACGGGCCAAGCGCTCTAAAGCTGCCCGTAATTGCGGATCTTGGATGGCCGCTGCGGTTTCCAGCAGATCAACCGCCGCTTTGCTGGATAACGAAGGTAAACTCCGTTGTATTGGCTGAATGGCCTGCTGATCAGGACTTACCTTAAACACAATTTGGTGCAGCCCCGCAAACTCTCTAAGTTCCCCTAGACTTTGAATCAGTTTTTGCTGCCGATACCGTAAACGGGTAGCCCAAGCCGCATCCTTAATAATTAGAAATAAACAACCCTCCCGAAAGTTAGCCACGCGGCATTGGTCGCGGGCGGCTGGCTCTAAGAGAAGATCTAGGTGCTGCTGCAAGTGGGATAAGTACTGTACTTGGGCAAACAATGCCTGCAAAGAGCCAGTTTGCAACACCGACTGGGTGGATGTGTAGGGAGTGAAGGACAGAGGATGAGCCATAAGACAGCCTGCAACACACAAAGTATCCAGACTAGCAAAATTTGATGTCTCTAGTCATGAATGCTGCTGAGTGAATAGCTTTTCTCCTTAGCGTTTCCGAGTAGAATGCCCCTTCTATATTTTTTACATTGCATGCAGTCCCGGCCCAATTCCGGGGCCGTGCCACCCACACTTTGCACGGAAGTTCCTGCCGATATGTTTGCCCCTTTGTTAAGAACCCTCTTTGGAAGCAAGAACGACCGCGAAATTAAGCGGATGCGTAAAGTAGTTGTTCAGGTGAATGCACTGGAGCAACAGATATCGGCTTTATCCGACGAGGCGTTGCGCAACCAAACCGAAGAGTTTAAAGCGCGACTGGCCAAGGGTGAGCGCCTAGACGATCTACTACCCGAAGCCTTTGCCGTGTGTCGTGAAGCTAGCCGCCGTGTGCTGGGTATGCGCCATTTTGACGTGCAGTTAATCGGCGGTATCACCCTGCACGAAGGCAAAATTGCCGAAATGCGTACCGGGGAAGGGAAAACATTGGTAGCCACCTTGGCGGTGTACCTGAAT
The DNA here is from genome assembly GCF_007830255.1 of Azomonas agilis. Taxonomy (GTDB): domain Bacteria; phylum Pseudomonadota; class Gammaproteobacteria; order Pseudomonadales; family Pseudomonadaceae; genus Azomonas; species Azomonas agilis. Next base: position 183,438 of record NZ_VLKG01000001.1, on the reverse strand, counting down.
GCACTGGAAGGCAAGGGTGTGCATGTGGTAACCGTCAATGATTACCTGGCACGGCGGGATGCTAACTGGATGCGTCCGCTGTACGAATTTTTAGGCTTATCGGTGGGGATTGTTACTCCCTTTCAGCCGCCGGAAGAAAAGCGCGCCGCCTACGCTGCTGACATTACCTACGGTACCAACAACGAGCTGGGCTTTGATTACCTGCGCGACAACATGGCCTTCAGCCAAGAAGAAAAATATCAGCGCGGCCTAAACTTTGCTGTCATTGATGAGGTGGATTCGATCCTGATCGACGAGGCTCGTACTCCGCTGATTATCTCCGGTCAGGCCGAAGACAGCTCTCGCCTGTATCAGCTAATTAATGAACTGATTCCGCGTCTGAAGCGCCACATTGAAGACGAGCCAGAAGTCGTTACCCAAGAGGGGCATTACAGCGTTGACGAAAAAAATCGTCAAATTGAGCTGAACGAACAAGGCCATCAATTCGTTGAGGAGCTGCTGACCGAAGCCGGTTTACTGGCCGAAGGTGAAAGCCTGTATGCCGCCCATAACCTGTCTTTGCTCACCCATGTGCATTCAGGCTTGCGCGCCCATGTGCTCTTCCATCGCAATGTGGAATACATCGTCCAGAATCAGCAAGTCATCCTGATTGATGAGCACACCGGCCGTACCATGCCCGGTCGTCGCCTCTCGGAAGGTCTGCATCAGGCTATTGAAGCCAAAGAAGGTTTGCCGATTCAACCTGAAAGTCAAACGCTAGCCTCGACTACCTTCCAAAACTACTTCCGTCTGTACAAAAAACTCTCAGGTATGACGGGTACGGCGGACACTGAAGCCTTTGAATTCCGCCAAATTTACGGTTTGGATGTGGTCGTCATCCCCACTAACCGTGCCATCGCCCGTAAAGACTTTAATGATCTGGTGTATCTGACTCAGGAAGAGAAGTACGCGGCCATCATTACTGACGTTAAAGACTGCCAAGAAAAAGGCCGTCCGGTTTTGGTGGGCACAGCCTCCATTGAAGCCTCTGAGTATGTGTCCAAGCTGCTGACCGATGCGGGCATTGAGCACAAGGTTCTGAATGCTAAATACCACGATAAAGAAGCCGAGATTATTGCCCAAGCCGGTCGTCCCGGTGCGGTGACTATCGCCACCAATATGGCTGGTCGGGGTACGGACATTCTGCTCGGCGGCAACTGGGAAGTAGAAGTAGCAGCGCTGGAGAACCCTTCAGAAACCGACATCGAAGCCATTAAAACCGAATGGCAAAAACGTCATCAGCAGGTGTTGGAAGCGGGTGGTTTGCACGTGATCGCCTCAGAGCGCCACGAATCTCGCCGCATCGACAACCAGTTGCGCGGTCGGGCCGGTCGTCAGGGGGATCCGGGTTCTAGCCGTTTCTATCTGTCGCTAGAAGATAACCTGATGCGCATCTTCGCCTCCGACCGCGTGAAGGGCTTTATGAAAGCCTTGGGCATGGAGTCTGGGGAAGCCATTGAGCACCGCATGGTGACTAGTGCGATTGAAAAAGCCCAGCGTAAGGTTGAAGGCCGCAACTTCGACATGCGTAAGCAACTGCTGGAGTACGATGACGTAGCTAACGAACAGCGCAAGGTGATTTACCATCTGCGCGATACGGTGCTGGTGGCGGATGAAATCGGCGATGTGATTGCAGAATTCCGCGATCTGGTACTGGAGTCTTTGATCAACCAACACATTCTGCCCATGTCCCTGCCTGAGCAATGGGATATTCCGGGGTTAGAAACTGCTTTAGAAGCTGAGTTTGCTGTCAAGCTTCCGCTACAACACTGGTTGGAAGAGGACGAGCAACTGCACGAAGAGCCGCTGCGCGAACGCATTCGTCAGGCGGTTTTAGAGGCTTATCTTGAGAAGGAGCAACTGGCTGGCCCAGAAGCTTTGCGCGCCTTTGAGAAACAAATCGTACTGCGCGTGTTAGATGATCTGTGGAAAGAGCATCTGTCCACTATGGATCATCTGCGTCACGGTATTCACCTGCGTGGCTATGCGCAGAAGAATCCGAAGCAAGAGTACAAACGCGAGTCCTTCGAGCTGTTCCAAGAACTGCTGGACAGCATCAAGCGCGATAGCTTGCGGGTGCTGTTCCATGTACAGATTCGCCGTGAAGACCCAGAGGAAGAAGAAGCGCGTCTGCGTCAGGAGGCGGAAGAATTGGCCCGTCAGATGCAATTCCAGCATCTGGAAGTGTCAGCCCTTGACCCACAACCTGAGGCTGTACCAGCAGAGCCTTTGGCCGAAGCTCCAACGCCCACCGAACCAACGCCTGAGCCTACCTCTGCACCTGTAGAGCCTGTGGCCGTTGAGCCAGCATCAGAGCCTACTCCCGCTGCGGTTGTAGAGCCCAAGGCTACTCTGGTGGCTCCGATCAAACCGGCTTCCACCGCTCGGGTGATTGCTCGTCCTAAAGCGGCTCCTGCGCCACAGGTTCCAGTGCGTAACGAGCGCAAAGTGGGCCGTAATGAGCCTTGCCCCTGTGGTTCGGGCAAAAAATACAAACACTGTCATGGAAAAGTCAGTTAATAGCGCTACAGAATCTGACTGATCTATTGTTATGAAGGCGTGTGACCTAAGGTCATGCGCCTTTTTCTATCCCTGCGTCACGCATCTTTGTGAAGGAGTTCTTTCATGGCTGTCGGTCTTGGCCCTCTCCCTGAACTGCATCCGGTTCCCGGCTTTGAGCTGGGTATTGCCTCAGCGGGCATCAAGCGCCCCGGTCGTAAGGATGTAGTCGTTATGCGCTGCGCGGAAGGCTCCACCGTCGCCGGCGTATTCACTCTGAATGCCTTTTGCGCCGCGCCGGTAATCCTGTCGCGTCAGCGTTTTGAAGGCCCGGTGCGTTATTTGCTGACCAACACCGGCAACGCCAACGCGGGTACCGGTGAACCCGGTTTGCTGGCCGCTCAGCGCACCTGTGCCAGCTTGGCCCAACTGACCGGCGTGGCTGAAACGGCCATTCTGCCGTTCTCTACCGGCGTGATCGGCGAACCCTTGCCGGTGGAAAAAATCGAAGCCGCCTTGCCTGCTGCTTTGGCTGACCTCAAGCCCGATAATTGGGCCGCTGCCGCTTCCGGCATCATGACCACCGACACCCTGCCCAAGGGCGCGAGCCGTCAGTTCCAGCACGACGGCGTGACGGTGACTGTGACCGGCATCAGCAAGGGCGCGGGCATGATTAAGCCGAATATGGCCACCATGCTCGGCTACATTGTTACCGATGCCAAGGTTAGCCGCTCGGTGCTGCAAGCCTTGCTCAGCGACTCGGCCAACAAATCCTTCAACCGCATTACCATCGACGGTGACACCTCCACCAACGATTGCTGCATGCTGGTCGCTACCGGACAGGCCGCGCTGCCGGAAATCACCGAAGCTCAAGGCCCGCTGTTCGAGGCTCTGAAAGCCGCGGTAATTTCCGTATCCATGGAGCTGGCTCAAGCCATCGTCCGCGATGGTGAAGGCGCGACCAAGTTTGTCACCGTGCAAGTGAACGGCGGTGCGACCCATCAAGAGTGCTTGGACGTCGGTTACGCCGTGGCCCATTCACCGCTGATCAAAACCGCGCTCTTTGCTTCCGATCCCAACTGGGGCCGCATTTTGGCCGCTGTGGGCCGCGCCGGTGTGCCGCAACTTAATGTCGGCCTGATTGATGTGTTCTTGGGCGATGTGTGCATTACCAGCAAAGGCGGACGCGCTGCCACCTACACCGAAGAGCAAGGCGCAGCCGTTATGGCCCAAGCGGAAATCAGCATCCGTATCGAGCTGGATCGCGGCAATTGCAGCGAAACCATCTGGACGACCGATCTGTCCCACGAATACGTGAAGATCAACGCCGAATACCGCACCTGATTCGGAGTTTTCCATGTCTGCGCCGCTGCATGTAATGGCTGCCGTGATTCGCTCCCCCGCAGGCCGCGTGCTGATTGCGCGTCGGCCTGAGGACAAGGATCAAGGCGGTTTGTGGGAATTCCCCGGTGGTAAACGCGAACCGGGAGAAACCCGCACGGCGGCGCTGGCACGAGAGCTGCGCGAGGAGCTGGGCATTGAGGTTCGTCAGGCTCGGCCCTTGATTCAGGTACGCCACGCTTATCCGAACAAAACAGTGCTGTTGGATGTTTGGCAGGTCACGGCCTTTGATGGCGAGGCGCAGGGTTTGGAAGGCCAGCCGGTACGCTGGGTCTGGCCAGATGAGCTGCCCGACTACCGCTTTCCCGCTGCCAATTACCCCATTATCAGCGCCGCGCGTTTGCCAGAGCGCTATCTCATTACCCCAGATGAGCCCAATCCTGAGCTGCTGTTGGAGCGGGTGGAGCAGGCGTTGGCCGCTGGCATTACCCTGATTCAACTGCGCGCCCCGCAGCTGTCCGAGGCGGAATACCGCTGCTTGGCCCAGCGCGTGCTAACCCGTTGCCTTCACCCGGAGCGCCTGATGTTTAAAGGCCCGCTGGCCTGGGCGGACGAATTTCCCAGTGTCGGTTGGCACCTTACGGCGCGCCAACTACACCAACTGCCCGTTGGAGCTCGGCCTTTGGCGGCCCATCGCTGGTTGGCGGCTTCCTGCCACTCAGCGGCGGAGCTGGATAAGGCACTGGCCCTTGGGGTGGATTTTGTCACCCTGTCGCCGATTCAACCCACCCAAACCCACCCAGAAGCGCAGCCGCTGGGCTGGGAAAAAGCGCAGCAGTTGATTGCAGACTTTCCGCGCCCGGTGTATTTGTTGGGTGGCATGAAAACCGAAGATGTGCCGCGTGCGTTTGAAATAGGAGCGCAGGGGGTGGCGGGGATTCGAGGAATTTTAACTATGTTATTTAATGGAGAAAATTTATGAGTGTTACCCCTAGAGGTATGAGTATTCAAGAGGCTTATAAGTCATATAGAGAAGATAAGTTTGAAGTAAATCGTAAATATCAAAGAAAGCTTGTCTGGACATTAGAGGAGAAAAAGTCATTAATTGACAGTATTATAAAGAATTACCCTATTCCTTTAATTTTGTTAGCTGAGTCTAAAAGTAATAGCAAGTATGAGATATTAGATGGAATGCAGCGTCTACATGCTATCTTTTCTTTCATTGAAAATGCGTACTGTATAGATGAGAATTATTTTGATGTTTCGCAGTTTACACGGGCTCATGTCGCATTAACTTCAGGCTTATTTTCAATTAAGCACTCTAGTACTAACTTCTTGACTCCAGATGTTTGTGCCGACTTCTTAGATTATCAATTGGCAGTTACAATATTTCCAGCAGATAATGATGGCCAAGTTACTGATATTTTCGGAAGGATTAACTCCGGGGGAAGACAGCTTAGCTCTCAAGAAAAGCGCCAAGCAGGTATGGTTGATAATTTTTCATCATTAGTAAGGTTGATATCGTCAGAGATTAGAGGTGATGCCTCAAGAGAGGTTTTACCTTTATCAGAAATGCCTGAAATAAGTATTGACTCTAATCGACTTGAGTTGGGTTATAAGCTTCAAGCTGAGAGTATATTTTGGTGTAAGCAAGGAGTGCTAAGGATTCAGCAGCTTAGAGACAGTGAAGATGAGGAGATGATAGCAGATATTGCAGCCTCTATTATTAGCGGAACACCTATAGCAAAAAGCAAAGATTTATTAAATAAAATATATGATGAGGAAGCTTCAGAATACGCAGATATTAGGGCGGCTTTGGCGACGTATGGAGAGGAGCGGTTGCAGGAGGAGATAAAAGTAACTTTCTCTGTGCTGAACGAAGTTATAGAAAACTTTGACTCTGGAGATGCTACTTTAAGAAAGGCTATAAGTGGGAACTCTCAAAATCCAATAAAGGCTGCATTTTATAGCTTGTTTATGGCCATGCACGACTTGGTTATTGCTGAAGAGAAGTCTCCTGTTGATTACGGTAAGATTTTTTCGAGTATATCAGGGTTGCAAGGAAGAATGATAACTACAGCAAAATACTCAACGAACAGTGATCGAGTTAAAAATATAGGAATGGCTAAGGGATTAATTCAAAAGTACTTTGTTAAAAAAGATCCTCCTTTACTTCGTCATGGTGCTGGACTTGCATTGGATTTTGAAAACTCTCTGCGCCGCTCTAAAATTGAAACTCCCAAGTATGAGTGTAAGCAAGGTTTGGTTAACTTGTCTTATAAAAGAGAGTTTGATAAAGCTTTGCTTCCAAAGATTATAGATACCTTATGCGGTATAGCTAATGCTGGCCCTGATGCAGACGGGTTTCTATTTATTGGTGTTGCAGATAAAAAGAATGACTCAGATCGGATTGAGGAGCTAGATAAGGTACAGTCCGTTAAGATTGGTGAGCGATTTGTTGTTGGGATAGATCGTGAGTTATCACATCTAAAAATAAGTCTTGAACAGTACGTTGCAAAAATAGTTGGTGCTATACGAAGCTCACATTTGTCAGAGCCACTAAAAAGTCAGTTATTGAGTCAGATAGATACTGTTGAGTTTAGAGGAAAAACAGTAATTAGAATTAGGATTCCAAAACAAAAAGAAGTGTCATTTGTTGGTGATGATGCCTACACCAGAGAGGGTAGTGAAACCGTTGTCGCATCTGGAAAAAAACTCTTGGCTGTTAATTCATTATTTTCGTGAGCTTAAATAAAGGTCATCTTCATATGAGTCAACAACAGCCCAACAACCCTTTACATGGTTTAACCCTAGAGACAATCTTAACCCGTTTACAGGAGCACTACGGCTGGGAAGGCTTGGACGCAGAAATCAAAATAAACTGCTTCTACAACGATCCTTCCATCAAGTCTTCATTAAAATTTTTACGCCGAACTCCTTGGGCCAGAGATAAGGTTGAGGCTCTGTATATTAAAACTTTTTGCCTTGGATAAAGGGAGCAGCACTCCAAACCTGTGGATAGGCAATCTATTCTTAGCGATTCTCTCTTGTCATTATTAACATTAGATTCGAATATGGTCTTTCCTACATCAGAGGAAGGAATCCCATGATCATCTCCACAACCCCCAACATTGACGGCCACAAAATCACCCAATACTGCGGTGTAATTGCCGGTGAGGCCATTTTGGGCGCGAATATCTTTAAAGATCTGTTTGCCGGTATCCGCGATTTGGTCGGCGGACGTTCAGCCACCTACGAGAAAGAGCTGCAACGGGCGCGGGAAATAGCCCTTAAAGAGCTGGAAGAGCGCGCTTACGCTTTGGGCGCTAATGCGGTGGTGGGTGTAGACCTTGATTACGAGGTGCTCGGCCAAGGCAACGGTATGTTGATGGTATCGGCCAGTGGTACGGCGGTGGTGATTCAGCCTGCCTAAGTTTTGTTTAACAAGCATTGTTTTAGGTGACTAAGACCACATACTGAGCCTTTTCTTAGGCATAAACTTGTGCCAATCTTCTGCGCTCAGTGGTGTTTGCTTAACAAAATCAATGACTCTGATTTTATCAATCAATTAACCATTTGTTGTAGCCTAGGGTATGGTACAACCCACTAACGCGTTGTACCTCATTCAAACAAGGAGAGAGTTGATGTCTCTGATCAACACCGAAATCAAGCCGTTCAAAGCAACCGCCTACCACAATGGCCAGTTCGTTGATCTGACCGAAGCCAGCGTTAAAGGTAAATGGTCGATCTTCTTCTTCTATCCGGCTGACTTCACCTTCGTTTGCCCAACCGAACTGGGCGACATGGCTGACCTGTATCCTGAGTTCCAAAAGCTGGGCGTTGAAGTTTACTCCGTGTCTACTGACACCCACTTCACCCACAAAGCTTGGCACGATGCTTCTGACACCATCAAGAAGATCAACTACCCAATGATTGGTGACCCTACAGGCACTATTTCTCGCAACTTCGATGTAATGATCGAAGAAGCTGGTCTGGCTCTGCGTGGTACCTTCGTGGTCAACCCAGAAGGCCAAATCAAAGTCGCTGAAATCCATGATCTGGGCATCGGTCGTGATGCTTCTGAGCTGCTGCGTAAAGTGAAGGCCGCTCAGTACGTGGCTTCTCACCCCGGTGAAGTGTGCCCTGCCAAGTGGAAAGAAGGTGCTGAAACTCTGAAGCCTTCTCTGGATCTGGTTGGTAAAATCTAAGCTGCTTTGATGCGCTAGATTTGTGGTTATGAAACGCCCGATGAGTAATCGTCGGGCGTTTTGCTGTGCGGACAAAACTCAGTCCGAAGCAGGGTTATGGATCAGAGGCAGACGGATGGTGAATAAGCTGCCTTGGCCAAGGGTCGATTGCACTTCCATCTGCCCTTTGTGGTTGTTGGTGATGATGAAGTAGGACACAAATAAGCCCAATCCTGTCCCTTGTCCCACATCCTTGGTGGTGAAGAAAGGCTCAAAAATGCGTTGGCGCACCGCTTCAGGCATACCACCGCCATTGTCTTCTACCTGTATTTCGGCCCAAGGTGGATGGCGGCGCGTACGCAGCACGATGCGTCCGAGCTGGCGATCCGCGCGTTGGTGAATGGCTTGAGCGGCGTTTTTCAGCAGGTTTAGTAGCACCTGTTCCAATTCGTTGCTGATGCAGGGGACTTGTTCTAAGTCCGGGTCAAAGTCGCGCAGGATTTGAATAGCGCGAAAATCAAAGCCTTCCGTCAGATCAAAGTCGTTATCGGCAATGGACAGTGCTTGTTCAATCAGGGCCGGCAATGAGGTATCCACATGCTGTCGGTTACTCATGCGGGTAAAGCCCAGCATATGGGTAACGATGCACGCCGCTCGGTTGGTAGCCAGTTGAATGCGCTCCAATATTTGCGGGATTTGCCGAATATTGAGGTAATGCTGCATATCGGTTAACGACAGCCCGATCTGTTGCGCGGCTTCTTGGTTTTTTTCTAAATCGGCTGACAATCGGCGGCGAATGTTTTGGATGTTGTGGCTGATGGCTCCCAGCGGGTTGTTGATTTCGTGGGCCATACCCGCTGCCAATCCGCCTACGGAACGCATTTTTTCTGACTGTACTATCAGCTCTTCAAAATGAATGCGTTCCGTAATCTCATCAATACGGATCACTACGCCTAAACCATCGCCCCCCACCAAGGGGTAAAAGGTCAGCTCATAGTGGTGTTGCAGGCCATCGTTCAGTGGCCAGCACACGCGCTCCACGCGCTGGACTTCCTGACAAAAAGCGGCATGGCGGATGCGCGATTCAAAAGGAGCTAAGGCGGGGAAGGCTTGACCTAGCGGCTGATTGGCCGCCTCTTCTACCGAGGTCCCAGACAGAAGGGTGGCTTGGTGGTTCCATTGGGTGATGCGTAAGGAGTCGTCAGCGGTAATCAGCGCCGAGGGCATGGAGTTGATGATGTTATTTAGGTAATTTTGAAACCCCGTCAGCTTTTTCTCGATGCGGTGGCGTACTTTGATTTCCTGCTCTAATTGCTCATTGGATTCGCGGGTTTGGCGGGCGTAGGTTTCTGATTGGTCTAGGGCAGCTTGCGTCTCGTCGTATGCCTGTTTGAGCTGGTGCTCACGGGCCTCCATGCGGGAGAGCATGGTGTTGAGTGCATTGGCCAGATGAGCGATTTCGTCGCTGCTGGCGGGAGCGGTAGGCGGCGCGCGTAGGGCGTAGTTTTCTTCGCTGGTGACGCGCCGCGAGAGCTTTTCTAGACGGCGGATAGGTTTAGTGATCCAGCGTCGCATTTGGCGCGATACCACGACCCATAACACCAAGCTGACCAGCAAAATCGCCAGACTGGCACTGAGGATGCCGGTGTAGAAGGCTTCTGGGAGTTCACTGCTGGCCACCAGTAACAGATATCCCGCTTCTTGGGGCAGAGGGGTGAGCACACTGACTCTAAAACCATCTGCCTGCCATTGCTGAACTTCCTCTACATGGGTAGGAATTTTGAGCGGGTGGCCGTTATGGAATTCCGCTAACTGTTGGCCTTGGGGGGTATAGACCACCGCTGCCCGCAGTGGGCTGTACTGTTCTAGGCGCTGCAAGATAGCTTTTGCTGCTTCAGGCGTTTTTAGGGCGGACACCAATTCTGGGCTGCTGATGAGGCGCGCGATGGTATGCAACGCTTGGGGGGCCGTGCTTTGCCGAGAGATCCAATACGCCGCGCTGATAAACGTCAGGTTGGCGGCGATGAGGGTAGAAAGCAATAACACCAGTAACGCCAATAACAACTTGCGGCCTACCGGAAGATATTCGAGGCGTTGATAGAGGTTCATGGCGAGGCAGCGCTGGTTTTTTGTGCAGCATAGTCCTCGTTAATGGGAGGGTAAACCTAAAGCGCTGAGTTCTTGTTGCAACTGCTGATGTAAGCGCTGTAGATGAGGAAGCTCTAGCCCTAAGCGCTGAGCCTCTGTGCAGGCGTAGCCCAGTAGGTAGGTAATTTCCGTGGGTCTGGCCTGTTTTACGTCCTGATACATGGAGGAGTAATTGGCCTGTGTTGCCTGAAGTATTTGCTGTACCTCTGGGATCAAGTCATGGGCTGATTCAGGATGTCCTGCGCTGCTGAGTAGTTGCTGAAGTTCAAGGCAGATAGGTTCCCACTGGCTTTGATGCTCAAGCAAAACTCCGTTACGACAGCGCAGCAATACCGTCAGCGGATTGATGGCACAGTTAATGGCCAACTTACGCCACAGACGGCCCATAATGTTTTCAGCCCAAACATGGGGGATATTGGCCTGAGCTAAATCCTTCAGCCACTCCGGTGGTTGTTGAGGGCGCAGAGGATCACCCAACCAATTTTGTCCCACGCCCGCATGTACCACCTGAAAAGGTTGTTGCCGATAAGCTCCTTCGGTACTGGATACTAAAAGACAGCGCGTATGGGGCAGGAACTCCATAACCGCTTGTTGGCTGCCCAGCCCATTTTGCAGCAATAGCACTTCTGCTCCCTGCAAGCGGCTGAGTAGAGGTTTTAGGGCTGATACCACATCGTAGGCTTTGCAGGCTACGACAAGGCGTTGAATGGAGGTGATGGTGTCGGGTGTTTCGGCCGCCAGTGCATAATCAGTGCAGCTTTGTTGCTGAGGCTGCTGTAATCGTAAGTACCCTCCTGCGGCTTGATAGGCGCTTAAGCGCTCGGCATCGCGCAAGATTAAGCGTACCTCATGGCCCGCTTGTGCCAGACGAGTGGCCCATAAACTGCCTAAGCTGCCCACGCCCAGTACATGCCAACAGGCTTTGGCGGGCTCAGAGATTGTGGGAGACGAGATGAGAGGCTGAGTCACGAGTGCCACGGATACGTGCCGATTGCAAAAGGCTACAGGTTATAATGAGTACAATAGTGCATCGTCAAGTTGTGCGCTGTCAGCTTTGAATAAGATCAACCCTATCTGGAGAACCCTATGCCCTCTTTTGATGTGGTGTCCGAGTTGGACAAACACGAAGTGACCAACGCGGTTGATAACGCCATGAAGGAGTTGGATCGCCGTTACGACTTGCGCGGCAAAGGCAGCTTTGAATTTAAAGAATTGACCGTCACCCTAACCGCTGAAGCTGATTTTATGCTGGAGCAGATGCTCGATATTCTGCGCGGCGCTTTGGTTAAACGTAAGATTGACATTCAGTGTCTGGAATACAAAGACAGCTATCCCTCCGGCAAGATCGTTAAGCAAGAGGTGGTGCTACGCGAAGGGATTGATAAGGAGCTGTCCAAAAAAATCGTAGCCCACATTAAGGACACTAAGCTCAAGGTGCAGGCGGCGATTCAGGGTGAGCAAGTACGGGTCACGGGTAAAAAGCGCGACGATCTGCAAGAGGCCATTGCTGTGTTACGCGCCAAAGACTTTGGTATGCCGCTGCAATTTAATAACTTCCGCGACTGATGTAGGACGGTGGAGTGGACAAGGGGGAAATGCTTTGTTTCACTCCACGCGCCATAAAAAGGTTACGCCTGGCTGGATTCTCCCGCAGGGGCAACCCTAGTTTCAGAAGATACTGAAGCCTCAGGTTCTGGGGTGGGCTGAGCGGGCGTAGAGCGACTCAAACGCCACTGCCAGGCGATCAGGATCAGGGTAGGAATGCCCAGCAGGGTGGTTAGCAGGAAGAACTCTTTATAGCCCAGCTTCTCGACCATTACTCCTGAGTAACCTCCCAGTACGCGGGGCAATAGCATCATCAGTGAGCTGAGCAAGGCGTACTGGGTGGCTGAAAATTTCAAATTAGTTAGGCTGGATAGATAAGCCACAAAAGCGGTCGAAGCCAATCCCGCACTGAAGTTATCCAGAGAAATAGTCGCTACCAGCATGGGGAGATTAGCCCCCATATCCACTAAGAGTAAAAACAGCAGATTAGTCAGCGCAGAGGCCAGTCCTCCTAAGAACAAAATAGGTAATGTGTTGAAACACAGGATTAAAAATCCTCCAGCCGCCGCCCCTAAGAGCGTCATAATCAAACCAAAAACCTTACTGACACTCGCGATTTGATCCTTAGTAAAGCCTTGGTCGATGTAGAACACATTAGCCATCACCCCCATCACTGTATCTGACATGCGGTAGGTAGCGACTAAGCCCAACAAAATCAGGGCTTGCCAGCGGTAGCGCAGAATAAAGTCATTAATGGGCGTCATCACGGGCCCCATTAAAATGCGGCCCGGGGTGGATAAACAGAGGCTGCAAAACAGCAGATACATCACCCCGCGTGGCCAGTATCCGCCCCAAAAGGCTTGGCACATACCGGTTACGGATACGGTGAGGATGATCAGCACCACCACCGATACGCCTTGATAGGAGAAATCATTGTGGGCCGGTCGATGACGGTGCAACGCTTCCTGCACCAGATGACGTACGGGAATCAGCAGAGCACGCCCGCCCTTGGAAAAGGTTCCGGCGATAAAGAGGCCGTACAGTAAGGCACGGGGCCAAGCTTGGGCGATGAGGGCATTCACCATAGCGGGGAAGGAAATCACCAAAACCACCACCAAGCCCACTGCGGCCAGTTGATGATTAAAGCCGTAGGGCGAAGCCTCTCGGGTTAACACCACTGCTGCTGGGGGTTCTTTAATCAGCAGACTGGTGATTAATCCGGGCACGATCAGCGCCGCAAACGCCACATAAGTCCATGTCCAAGCCAGGGTGTCGTAGTTGAGGTTGCTAGAGCCTAACCACTCGGCAAGGAATAGGGCTCCTGCACTGGCCAGCAGCATGGCCACTCGATAGCCGGTCATATAGCTAGCAGCTAAGGTGGCCTGTAAGCGATCTTCAGCGATTTCTAGCCGATAAGCGTCGATAGCAATGTCTTGGGTCGCCGAGGAAAAGGCCACTACTACGGCAAAGGCAATCAATAATCCAAGGCTTTGTTTGGGATCGCACAGCGCCATACCGATCAGTCCGACGGCGATCAGACTTTGGGACAGCACTAACCAAGACCTACGCCGCCCCAGTGTGCCAATCCAAGGCAAGCGCCACTGATCCAGCATCGGTGACCAAACCCATTTAAAGGCATAAGCCAAGCTGATCCAACTGGCGTAGCCAATGGTTTCCCGCGAAACCCCCGCTTCGCGTAGCCAAACCGACAGGGTGGAAAACACCAAAACCGCAGGTAAACCAGCGGCAAACCCCAATAAAAGAAGGGTAATGGAGGCAGGGCTACCGTAGGCAGCCAAGGCGGTGCGCCAGTATTTAATCGACATAAATCAGCTGCTGAAATAAATCCATAAACACATAACTAAGGCATGTGAGGGTGGTGTGGGATGCCTTTTGAGCGGCTCTGTGTTTAGGCATATAGGGGCTACCCAAGGCAAGACTGATTATCAACACTTTCGATGCAGGGTAACAGAGGAAAAAGTCACAATGGTGTTATGGGTTTGCTCTGAGTCTGTGTGGAGCCCAGAAGTTCGGTACTGAGTACAGTGCTTAAGACAAAGAAAGATGCAAAGTCGGAGCTCAGTAGGTGGTATTAACTCTGGAGTGAAGCATTTTTTATTGATTGGATTTCTGTCCACCTTAAAACCGAAAAAGATCGTGTGCAAAGCGAAGAGGCGATTTAGACGAAACACGCTACTCCTTCGGTTTAGGCGTTGGCTGGTAGGCAGCTTTAGAGCACCGATTCAAACAGCTCTAATTGTGGTGGGCCAAGGTAGATTTCCCGAGGGCTTTTACCAGCGTTGGCGTGGGCTTTACGGAAAGCTTCCGAATGTGTCCAGCCCTCAAAGGCGGCGGCGGACTCCCATTCGGTGTGGGAAATAAACAGAGTGTACTCCTCGGTTTGCGGGCCTTGGATCAGGTGAAAACGTACATAACCGGGCACTTCATCCAGATAGCTTTCCCGCTGCCGCCAGTGGTTGATAAAGGTTTCTTCATGACCACGGGCGATTTTGAAGCGGTTCATGGCGATGAACATGGCAAACTCCGAGATGATGTGGGTAGGGCTAGCATAGCGCCTTTGCTACCCAATTATTGCCTTATCCTGCCAAGAAAGACGCATTCCGTTACAGCCAATTTCATACTTAGGCTTGAATTATGGTTCCATGAGCCCTAGTTTGAGTTTAAGTAAGCTGGAAGCGGTTCTTCCAGAGGGCCCATGATGCGACTCTTTTTCTTTTTGCTGTTGTTGTTTCCGGTGTTAGAGCTGGCTTTGCTGATCAAAGTCGGTAGTGCCATCGGCGTGTTGGCTACCCTGTTGTGGTTAGCATTAGATGTTGTGTTAGGCGTATTGCTGATTCGTTTGGCGGGTTTTGCCACCGCTTGGAAAGCCCGTGAGCGTCTGACGCGCGGTGAATTACCGGAAAGTGAAGTACTCAACGGTTTGGCGATGGCAGCGGGGGGATTTTTGATTCTGCTGCCTGGCTTCCTTAGTGACATTTTAGGTGTGTTGATTTTACTGCCTTGGACACGCCATCTAATCCGCAATCTATTGGAGCGCTATGTAGCCTTCCAACTGCGTAAACAACCTAGAACAGCCTATGACGTACATGAACGCTACCGCCAAGAAGAACGACATCAGACCCACACTGTGCGCGAAACCACAGTGATTGAAGGGCAATGGGAGCGTAAAGATAAGAATTGATGCGCTGTAGTGACCTTACACGGCGGGCTTGTCCCGCCGTTTTTTGTTCCCAGTGGTAAAAAAATCTAATACCAGTCCTTGAAATTGATTTCACCGCCCACATCTAGCGTTCACCGCAAGGTATTGTGGCTTTAGCTACAACCGAAACTCATTTAGCAACCCCTATTGGGTTGCACCCGGCGTAGCTGGGTTTAGCAAACCCCGCCGATGAAGAAGCATCGGTATGGAACTACTCAATGTTAGGAGAGATCGACAATGAAGCTTCGTCCTCTGCATGACCGTGTCGTGATTCGTCGCAGCGAAGAAGAAACCAAAACTGCGGGCGGCATCGTTCTGCCGGGCTCTGCTGCAGAGAAACCCAACCGTGGCGAAGTTCTAGCCGTAGGCACAGGCCGCGTGCTGGACAACGGTGAGGTTCGTGCGCTGGCTGTTAAAGTGGGCGACAAAGTGGTCTTTGGCCCTTACTCAGGCAGCAACACCATTAAGGTCGATGGCGAAGACCTGCTGATCATGAGCGAGAACGAAATCCTCGCCATCATCGAAGCCTGATTATCCGACGACCCTGTCGATTCAAAAATTTTGAGGAAGAATTAACATGGCTGCAAAAGAAGTCAAATTCGGTGATTCCGCCCGCAAAAAAATGCTGGTGGGTGTAAACGTTCTGGCTGACGCTGTTAAAGCGACCCTCGGCCCAAAAGGTCGTAATGTCGTTCTGGACAAGTCTTTCGGTGCGCCTACCATCACCAAAGACGGTGTGTCTGTAGCTAAAGAAATCGAACTCAAAGACAAGTTCGAAAACATGGGCGCTCAACTGCTGAAAGACGTTGCTTCCAAAGCCAACGATGCAGCCGGTGACGGCACCACTACCGCTACCGTTCTGGCTCAAGCCATCGTCAACGAAGGCCTGAAAGCCGTTGCTGCCGGCATGAACCCTATGGATCTGAAGCGCGGTATCGACAAGGCGACTACCGCCATCGTTGCTGAGCTGAAATCCCTGTCCAAGCCTTGCGCTGACACCAAAGCCATCGCTCAGGTAGGCACCATCTCCGCCAACTCCGACAGCTCCATCGGCGACATCATCGCTGAAGCTATGGAAAAAGTGGGTAAAGAGGGTGTTATCACCGTCGAAGAAGGTTCCGGTCTGGAAAACGAACTGTCTGTCGTAGAAGGCATGCAGTTTGACCGTGGTTACCTGTCTCCCTACTTCGTCAACAAGCCTGACACCATGGTAGCTGAGCTGGAAGGCCCGCTGTTGCTGTTGGTTGACAAGAAAATCTCCAACATCCGTGAGCTGTTGCCGGTTCTGGAAGGCGTTGCCAAGTCTGGCCGTCCGCTGCTGATCGTGGCTGAAGACGTTGAAGGCGAAGCGCTGGCTACTCTGGTGGTCAACAACATGCGCGGCATCGTTAAAGTTGCGGCTGTTAAGGCTCCAGGCTTCGGTGATCGTCGTAAAGCCATGCTGCAAGACATCGCCATCCTGACCGGCGGTACCGTGATCTCTGAAGAAGTGGGTCTGTCTCTGGAGACCGCTACGGTTGAGCATCTGGGTAATGCCAAGCGCGTTGTGATCAACAAAGAAAACACCACCATCATCGACGGTGCTGGTGCTCAGGCTGATATCGAAGCCCGTGTTGCTCAGATCCGTAAGCAAATCGAAGACACTTCTTCCGATTACGACCGTGAAAAACTGCAAGAGCGCGTAGCTAAACTGGCTGGCGGTGTTGCGGTAATCAAAGTCGGTGCCGCGACTGAAGTAGAAATGAAAGAGAAGAAAGCCCGCGTAGAAGATGCTCTGCATGCTACTCGTGCTGCGGTCGAAGAAGGCGTGGTTCCTGGCGGTGGTGTAGCTCTGGTACGCGCTCTGCAAGCTATCTCCGAGCTGAAAGGCGACAACGAAGATCAAAACGTCGGTATCGCTCTGCTGCGTCGTGCGGTTGAAGCCCCTCTGCGTCAGATCGTTGCCAACGCCGGTGACGAGCCCAGCGTGGTGGTTGATAAAGTCAAGCAGGGTTCCGGTAACTACGGCTTTAACGCAGCTACGGGTGTATACGGTGACATGATCGAGATGGGTATCCTTGACCCTGCGAAAGTGACTCGTTCTGCCCTGCAAGCTGCTGCTTCCATCGGTGGCCTGATGGTCACTACCGAAGCCATGGTTGCTGATATCCCAGAAGATAAAGCAGCTCCTGCAATGCCTGATATGGGCGGCATGGGTGGCATGGGCGGCATGATGTAATCGGCCCCAAGCCTCTTAGCTGTAAAAAACCCCGCCTAGTGCGGGGTTTTTTGTTGAGGGCTCTTGAGTGGTTGGGCTCTATCAAAGCTCTGTGAACCCCCACATTCCTTGGTCTAACCCTCCTTGAGGTGCTTTAGGAGCAGCCATAGACTGCCTACACACAGGAGAAAAACATGCGGATTCTGTTAGTTGAAGATAATCGAGATATTCTGGCCAACATGGTGGATTATCTGGAGCTTAAGGGATACACAGTGGACTGTGCCCAAGATGGATTGAGTGGTCTACATTTAGCGGTGACTCAGCATTACGACTTACTGGTCTTGGATGTCATGCTACCAGGTGTTGATGGTTATAGCCTGTGCCAGCGTTTGCGTGAGGAGGCACGTAAAACCACACCAGTGATTATGCTGACCGCACGGGATGCCTTGGATGACCGCCTACAGGGATTTAAATCAGGGGCGGATGATTATCTGGTTAAACCCTTTGCCTTGTCGGAGTTAGCCGCCCGTATTGAAGCGGTAACACGCCGTGCTCAGGGCGGCGGCAAACGGCAACTGGCTCTCGCTGATTTAACCTATGATTTAGACACCCTAGAGGTTGCCAGAGCCGGTAAACCTCTAAAACTCAACCCGATTGGACTCAAACTCCTAGGGCTATTACTGCAAAAAAGCCCGCATTTGGTTCGGCGCGAAGTTTTGGAGGAAGCCCTATGGGGTGATGATTGTCCTGATAGCGATAGCCTGCGCAGTCACATTCATCAATTACGACAAATCATTGATAAACCCTTCGACAAACCGCTGCTGCATACAGTGCGGGGTTTAGGCTATCGGCTGGCTGAGGAATCCCTCTGATATGTTTCGTTCAGGGTTAGCCCAGCGCATTGTGGTTGCCTTTGTGCTCCTGACCTTAGTGGTAGCCGGGAGCTTTGCCGTGGGCATTGTAGTCACTATCCACGTTGTGGAAGAGCGCCTGCTTTCGGATGACTTGGGTGGAGATTTAGAAGCTTTGCTCAAGATGGACACCATCGACGAGTGGCGTAATAAGCCCCAGAGCAATCAATTATTTTATTTTACCGACGGGCCTGCCGAATTTGCATTACCGAAGGATTTAGCCAATCTGAGCGAGGGTTTCCATGAAATACACCTTGAAGATGCTTCTTACCACGCTATGGTGGGTGTTGTAGAAGGGCGACGCTATGTTCTGCTACAAGATCAGACCGATTTTGAGCGCCGTGAGCAGTTTGTATATGCCATAGTGATGGTAGGCTTTGTTATCAGCCTTATTTCTGCCGGCCTGTTGGGTTGGTTGTTGGCCCGTCGGGTTTTAGCCCCTGTGATTCAGTTAGCTCATCAGGTGCGGCATAGGGATCAGCAACTGACTTTAGCGCCTCCCTTAGCACCGGATTATGCTCCTGACGAGGTAGGCCAGCTTGCCGCAGCCTTTGATGAAACTCTAATGCAGCTACGTGAAGCCTTAAAGCGTGAGCGCTTGTTTACCAGTGATGTGAGTCATGAGCTGCGTACTCCACTGATGGTACTGGCCTCGTCCTGCGAGTTATTGCAGGAGAACCCAACTTTAGATACCCGCAGTCAACGCCAAGTACAGCGTATGGGGCGGGCTACTCGGGATATGCGGGATTTGGTGGAAACCTTTTTGCAGTTAGCTCGGGCTGAAAGTGGCCAAATCTCAGCCCCTGTGGCTACCCTGACCTCAGTGGCCGATGAGCTGGTTGCCCACTGGCGTGAGCCTATTGAAACCAAGGGTTTAGTTTTAGAGTACATCAGTTGTGAAGACTCAGGGCGCTGCTATAACGCTCCTTTTTTACGGGCAGTACTGGGAAACTTATTGCGTAACGCTTGGCATTACAGCGAAGGAGGCTGCATCAGACTGACTTTAACCGAGTGGGGCTTTACAGTAGAGGATAATGGAGCCGGAATACCCGATGCACTGCGCGAAACCCTCTTTGAGCCCTTTGTACGCGGAGAGCCTAATCGTGGCGATGGTTTAGGATTAGGGCTTTCCCTAGTTAAGCGTATTTGCAAACACGAGCACTGGGACATCCAATTATGGTCTGTAGAGCCTCATGGTTGTCGCTTTGAGGTGACGCTTTGTAGCCCAAGGGTAAATTAATTTATTTTACAGATTATTTTTTCAAGATAATCTGGCATCCTATATGCCAGAGCCGCCTTACAATAGTTTACATGGCCGCTTTCTAAGAATAAAAACTCTGGATACTTCAGTTCAGTCAGCGGATGCTTTCCTCAATGTTCATCACTATAGGTGTTTACCAGCCTAGTTTCTTGCAGCCTTTGGGGGTGTCGAGATTAGCGCTACAGCCACAATCTGCGCTCAATAGGGTTAATTATGGACGTAATTGAGCCTATTGCTGCATACACGGCTGCCACAGCCAGTTTTGATGACTGGTTGGCACGCACAGGGGATTGGGTTGAGCTCCCTAATGAACGTCGGGGTGGCTACAGTGGTGTGCAGCGTATTCAAGAGGGCAGCACTTACTTATACCGCAAACACCAAATCAATCACTGCTATCGCAGTTGGCAGCATCCTTTGGGAGAGCCAACGATTTTACGAGAACAGCGCGCATTACAGGCGTTCACTGCCTTGGGGGTGAAGGTTCCTCATGTTCTGTATTGTGCTGCGCGTAAACGGGCCGGAACTTGGGAAGCCTTGTTGGTCACTGAGGCATTACAGGGCTTTGAAAGCTTAGAGCGCATACGGGAGCTTGGGTTGGATAAGACATGGAGTCCTGAATTACGTCATAACTTGTTTTATGAGTTGGGCGCTTCCCTAGCTCGATTGCACACTGATCGGTGGCAGCACGGTTGTTTGTACCCTAAGCATATTTTTCTGCGCGTTAGCCCCTGTGGGCAACATGGGGAGCTGGCTTTGCTAGACTTGGAAAAGAGCCGCCAACGCTGGAGTGCTCATAGAGCTGCTCAGCACGATTTAACTCAGTTACGCCGTCGCTCTGTTCATACTCCTGAGGATTGGGAGGCGGTTGAGCAGGGATATCAGTCAGTCATGGGGCCGATACCACCGCAAACAACAAAATACTGAACCCAAACCCTTAGAAGTCGAAAGCGCTTAGCTCTTAAGGTGTGAGCGGTGAGTTCCATACCTGAGCCAGCTCATTTTGATGTAGCTGGTACAGGGTATTTAGCTTTTCATAGAGCCCATGTAGTTCGGCTTGGCCCTCTGGATGGGACAAGAGTGATTCAAAAGATTGGCCTTCCAGCCGCTGTAGCTGTTTATCCACCTCGGCATAAGCCTGATCTAAGCGGGTGGCTAAATGTTCTTGATGGGTCGCCACTATGTAACGTAAGCCCATTTCTTGTGATCCATACCAAAGCTGTTCAAGGCTACTTAGCTCGGTACTGATCAGGCTCAGTGAGGCTCCACTGCGCCATGCCTCTGCTAAATGAGGTTGAACGATGTGGTTGGAATATAGACCTAAAGGAACGCTCAGCTTTTTCTTCAAGTTATCTAGGGTGCTTAGTTGCACGTACTGCAATTCCAACAAAGCCTGTTGTGCATTGGTATAACGCTGATTAGGAAAGTCAATGAGTTGAGCGGCCATGCTGTGTGAGCCTTCTTGCCACTCATTAAGCAACTGGTTGGCTTGCTGTTGTTGATATTCACTGATGGCTATCGCCAGAGCGCAGTATCCTGGTCTCTGCTGTGCCTGTTCAAGGTTTAGGTTAGGGTCAAATACCAGATATTCATAGGCTGTCAGAGTACGGGTGATGATGCTTTCCTGCTTTATGTCCTCCTTGGTAGGAAGTGGGATTGCTTGCAGTAAGGCTTGCACCTGAGCCGCTACTAAGTTTTGCGGATCGGGCCAAAATTGGACTTGCCATGTATGGTTAGGCTGGTGGTTAGGCCCCAAGAGCATAGGTTGTAGGCTTGCCCAAGCCATTTGAGTATTTAAAAAGCTTTGGCGAGTTTCAGTAAGGCTGAGCTGGCCTTGGCAATAGGCTTGAGTCGTCCTCACTAAAACTTGATTGGTATCTGCCCATTGTTGGTAGGCAGGTACCAGTACAGTTTCTGCCAAACTACGGCTGACTTCGGTGATGGAGTCATTAGGGTTACAGCCTGACAGGCTAAATAGCAGGCCGCATCCTAAGATTGAACCTAGGGGGCGGAGTAAGCTGCTGAGCGTCATAATGGGCTCCAAAGTCAGGGTTATTGGAGACGATCAGCCGTTTCAGAAGTTAGGTCTTCGATGCCCAAGCTATTAGCCACTTGTTCAATGGTGACGCTTTGCTTGACTAAGGCGGTAATTGCATCGCGGACTTTGGTTTGTCCTGCACTGTTATGGGGAGCGATTAACTGATCAAACAATATTCCTTGGTTGGCACTGTCCACTAAGGCTTGCATTTTAGTCTCAGTATCTGCGAGGTCTTTTTGCAAGCTAGTGTTTATATCGGGCTCTACAGATTGCACTAAATTGGCCAGACTGGCCCCGCTGAGCAATGAGCCATTAAGGCGTTGATAGGTGCCTAAGTAAACATTGCGAATGCCCTTGGCATTGTAGAACAGAGCGTTATGGGTATTGTCACTAAAGCGGTCGTGCTCTGCTTCAGGTGCGTTAGTATCCAGTGCGATTTGCATCCGCTCCGTAGCTAGCCCATCAAGGGAAAGACTACCCATACCTACTAAAATCTTACGGATTCCGTTAAAGGTGGTATCCAATAACAGGGCCGCTCGGTAGTTATCGGACACCTCGGGTTGCCACTGAGCGGCAAGATCAGCCAAGTCCGTTACCAGTAGTTCAGTGACAGCCTCTAAATAAGCTCGACGGCGATCACAATGGCCATTTGTGCAGCCTTTTTCCGCATAATCGGTAGCAGGACGTTGGCCTGCGCCATTTTTCTTAGCAGGTTCCTCACCCCAGAGTAAAAACTCCAAAGCATGATAGCCGGTGATAATAGGAAGATCAGGGCCAGCTAACTCATTGAGGCTAGAGAGCGAACTGGCAGTAATTTGGTGAAACTCGATGCGCTCTTCGCCTAAGTTAATAATGGGGTTAGCAATGATGCTGGTGCGTGCATTGTTTGGGCGCTTAGCATCACGGGCTACATAGTCAATCACTTCGGCATTGATGGGCCAAGCATTGACCTGCCGTTCCCATTCATTCACCACAGGGCTACTGAAGCGAAACACTTCCGTTTGCATGTAAGGAACACGCGCAGCAATCCAAGCATTTTTGGTGGCTTGTAAGTGCTCGCTGGTGGGAGTAGCCAATAGGGTACGCACAGCCGTTTGTAGCTGAAGTGCTGCTTGATGGGCATCGGTAAAAACGGCAAAGCCCAGATCAGCATAATGCTCTACTACTGCTCGGGCAGCTGCTTCACTCACTTTAAGCTGAGCAGGTCTTAGGGCTGGCCCGGCTTGTGGTTTGGGTGTGTCTGAATCGGGTGCATGCCGTTCATCACATCCAGCAAGAGAAACAACTACAGCTAGCAAGCTAGCGAAGGCCCAGTAAGAAGCACGCAACATAATGAGTCCTTTAGCATTGAATCGGCAGCGGAGCAAATCGAATCGTTTGCTCAATAATGCGAGAGCTTAAGGTTTTATGCAAAGCCGATTAAATAACGCTAAGGCATGAATAAGTGTTTACTGTGGAAAAGCCTACAGAATGCAGACTTTCCCACAGAGATAGGGTTTAGCCGGCGAAGTTTTTAGCCGCAAAATCCCAGTTGACCAAATTCCAGAATGCTTCGACAAATTTAGGACGAGCATTGCGGTAGTCGATGTAGTAAGCGTGTTCCCAGACATCAATAGTCAGCAGGGGTTTATCAGCAGTGGTCAGCGGAGTGGCCGCATTGGAGGTGCTGACTAAACCTAAGCTACCGTCGGGTTTTTTCACCAGCCAAGCCCAACCAGAGCCGAAGGTTCCGATGGCGGTTTTAGTGAAGTCTTCTTTGAATTTTTCGAAGGAACCAAAAGAAGCATTGATGGCATCCGCCAGAGCGCCAGTCGGTTGACCGCCAGCATTAGGGGCTAGGCTGTGCCAGAAAAAGGTGTGGTTCCAAATCTGAGCCGCGTTGTTGAATACGCCGCCGGAAGAGGTTTTCACGATGGTTTCTAAGTCTTTACCTTCAAACTCAGTACCAGGTACTAGGTTGTTCAGGTTGGTGACATAGGTTTGGTGGTGTTTGCCGTAGTGAAACTCAAGGGTTTCCGCAGAAATATGAGGTTCCAGCGCGTTTTTTTCGTAAGGCAGCGGCGGTAATTCAAAAGCCATGGTCTATCTCCTGCTCAATGGATTGAGTTGCTATACAAGACGCACATTAAAGACCCTGTGCGCTGTTACGCCGTTCTGGCCGTCACGGTCGGCCGACCAGAGCTTTAAAACTCTGGGCTTATGCACTTTGGATCATAGCATCCGACCTGCTACAAAACCACGCACCCTGTACTCTATCAAAATTAAAACCAGCCGCTCTGTATTCCTAAATCCAGCGTTTTATACTGCCAAGGCTTTAGTGAGTCTGGTGGCTGAGGAGTTAAAACCCGTATGCGCAACGACAGTTACGACGATCCCACCCATTGGCCGCAATTAAGGGCTGAAGCGGAGTCTATTGCCGATATTTCGTGGAGTCGTCGTTCAGCACGCACTGGGGGATTATGGGCTCTGCTTTGGTTGCTGCTCTTATCGGTACTCGGCTTAAGCTGGTGGTTTGATCAACGGATGATGCAGTTAGAGCAGCAGTTGATCGCTACGCAGCATAATTTTGTCCGTCTCAGTGAAGCCAACAGCCGTGCGATACAGGCGCTAGAGCGCCAGAGGGAGCCTCTAGTAGATTCTGCCACCGAGACTTTATCCAAAGCCGAGTTTGAGGTGCGTTTGGAGCAACTGTCTCAGCGTTTGGACAGCCTTGTGCGCCAACAACCCTTATTAGACAGTCAGCAACAGGTTTTGCATCAAGAGTTGGTGGCTTTACGTCAGCAAAGGATTGTGGGAGATGAGTCTTTACAAGCGCTGACCCAAAGGCTGATGCAACAAGAGCAAGTACAGCAAAAGCATCAACAAAGTGTCTTGACAGACTGGAATGACTGGAAAGCTCAGCAAGAGCAGCAAGTACAACAACAATTGAAACTTAATATGAGCACAGCGGCCGCTCTTTCTAATCTGGAGCAGGAGTTATTGGTATTACGCTCTAGCATTGAACGTTTACCGAAACCGGCGGCTGTTTTGAGCACAAAGCCTAGTATTAGTGTGCAAGAGTTTGATCTATTTCGTGCACAGATGACTCGAAACATCACTAGTTTGCAAGCTCAGGTGGCTAACTTGCAGGAGCAGCTTGATCGCCGTTAACGGCTGAGTTTAGGTTATCTGGCGGTATAATTGAGTGTGCAGAATGTCCAGATAGATTTCCGTAGCCTTGATTCTGAGTCGTTAATTATGGTTATCTGAGATAATTTCATTGCTATACAATGAGTTAATAAACTGAGTATCTCTCTGTGCTCAATTTATCAATTTTGCGCGAAAAACCCCGTACTTTATGACTTGATGCAAACCGTCCAACTTTTGGGGGGCAGTTCATTTAGGGCGGGGAGGATGTCGAATGCTGTAGTAGCGTTAATATAGATTCATCATTATTGCCAGTCCACTTTGGACTAACATTAATCACAAGATCACAGCGGCTTAGGATTTCCAGTGGTGCAATCGACAGCGACGCAAGGATGGGTTCAACTCAAGTAGTTGGGGTTATTTTGTACTGTTTTTGAGGGTAATGGGAATGTTTCGTAATATAAGTGTCGCGCTCAGATCCGCTGTTGGCTTCGGTGTCTTAGTTTTTATGACCTTTATTTTAGGGGGGGTTGCCCTTTGGGTAATGAACAGCATGCGCTCCTCCAGTGAGGAAGTGGGAGCTAATTGGCTACCCAGCATCTTGGCTGTTAATGATATAAACCAGAGTTTTTTAGGTATTCGGATTTTAACTTTAAATGCAGCTTCTAATCGTTCTATGGAGCGCGTAGCGGAAGATCGCCAAAAGCTAGAGCAAGCCAAAGTTCAGCTCTCTGAATATCAAAAATCTTATGAGCCTCTAATCAGTTCAGATCAGGAGTTAGCTTTATATAACAATTTCAAGGCCCGCTTGCAGGACTATTTCCAAACCCAATCACAAATGGTTTCCCTCGTGAGTAATGGCCAATTTGATGCAGCCATTGCAATCAGCCGTGGTGATGTTGGACGATTAGCTAATAGTGTTTCCAGCTCATTAGTTGAGTTGATTACTTTGAATCGTGAAGGTGCTAAGCAGGCTGCTGCAGAAATATTGCATGCTTTTGATAACGCTTTAATCATTGTCATCGTTGTTTTATTGGGTGCAACGTTATTAAGCATTGTAATTGCGTCGTTTTTAACTCGTAGTATCGTATTGCCTCTAGGTCAAGCAGTTAAGGTGGCCGAGCGTATCGCCCAAGGGGACTTTACGCAAAGTTTCGCTATTGAGGGTAACGATGAGCCAGCACGTTTACTGATAGCTTTAAGATCCATGCAACAAAGTTTGCGGGATACTTTACAAAATATTGCAGATTCTGCTACCCAACTGGCGGCTGCCTCAGAAGAGTTGACGCAGGTGGCTGAAAATACTAACCGCAACCTCAATCAACAAACCCATGAGGTAGAGCAAGCGGCTACAGCAGTAAATGAGATGACCACTGCGGTTGATGAAGTAGCTCGTAATGCGGTCAGTACCTCAGAAGCTTCAAAAGTCTCGGATCAAACGACCCGCAACGGTCGTGAGCAGGTGATGAAAACCGTCAATTCTATCAATGGCTTAGCTGATGATGTGACTCAAACCGCTGATCAGATTGGTCTACTGGCCAGCAGTGTGCGAGAAATCAGTAAAGTACTGGATGTGATTCGGGCTATCGCGGAACAAACCAACCTCTTGGCGCTTAATGCTGCTATTGAAGCGGCCCGAGCTGGGGATGCGGGACGAGGTTTTGCGGTGGTAGCAGATGAGGTGCGCGCCCTAGCCCACAGAACTCAGCAGTCAACCCAAGAAATTGAGCAAATGATTGGCAATATCCAAACGGGCAGTGATCAAGCCGTTAATGCCATGCAAAATAGTAATGCACGGGCTCGTGCTACTTTAGAGGTAGCGCAAAAAGCAGGAGAGGCTTTGGATGAAATTGCCCAAGCTATTAGTCAAATTAACGAGCGTAATTTGCTGATCGCTAGCGCCTCAGAAGAGCAAGCCCATGTGACGCGGGAAGTTGATCAGAATTTGGTCAATATTCGTGATCTATCCGTTCAATCTTCTGCAGGAGCTAATCAAACAACGACGGCCTGTCAGGAGTTGTCACAGTTGGCTGTTAATCTGAGTAATTTAATTAGACGTTTTAGAGTGTGATCTAAGCGCAAAATCTGAGCTACAAAGTAAAAAAGAAGGCACTATCAAGTGCCTTCTTTGGTTTCGAGTTAAATAAAAACTCAGGTGTATTCGACTAAAATATCTTCATCGCGAACAATCATCTGGCAAGCCAGTCGCCAAGTAGGAGGTTGGTCACCTACTTCTGCGCGTTCTAACTCTTCACCAGAGAGTTTTCCGTGCTCTTTCAGAACTACCTTTTCTTTTTCGGTTAAAAAACCACCCATGCGTGGTTTATCGGATAGGCTGGTTACTTTAACGATACAGGTTCCGCACTCACCGTCAGCGCAGTTAAAGTTGATAGGGATGTGATTTTCACGAGCAATCTTTAATACAGTGTCGGTGTGGCTGCCAGAAACAGCATAAACAGTTTTATCACGGTAGGTTGGATTGCTGAATGTAATATTCGGCATGGTTCTTCTCTTTTCTCTGGTTTTTTAATGCGTAGTAAAGCTGCTGTTAAGCAAGATGCTGCTTAGGCAGGTTTTACAACAATCTTTCCGCCAAGAATTTGGGCTTGGCAGGCAAGTCTTTGATGTCTTCCTGCGTGCTGCTCGCGTAGGACACGGTCTTCAACAATGGAGGTTTGGCTTAGGTTCTCCCAGCCCTCTACAACGTCCATAATGCAGGTTCCACAATCACCCTCTCGGCAACCATATACAATGCCGGAGCCCGCTTTTTCGGAATGTTCAATAACCCGGGTTCCTGTGGGAGCAGATACCGTTTTGCCAATATCTTTGAAGGTTAATTCTGCCTTGGCCATTTGCTATTCCTTCCCTTATTTACGGTCTGTGGTTAAGACGTACAACAAGATCTTTTATTGAGCTTTTTGTTTTTGGATAGCGGATATTTATTAGTGCCTGAATGTACCTTAAGTGCTCATTGTTGGTGCTTGGCTCTGTTTTAACCTGTTACTTAGTAGAAATGCAAGTCTCTATTTTATAAAAGTTATTGTTGAGAATAATACCTATATGCGACTAATTGAGTTTTGTTAAGTTAGGCAATTAAATAACAAGCTTTAATTCCAATTTAATACTTTGCATGCTGGTAAGCACAGTGCTGCATTCGTGTTATAAGTAAATGAAGAAATCAATCATTAGGTTATGAGTTAAATGGTATGCTGTTTTAAAGCCCAATTAATATGCTCCGCCACCAAGGGGGAAGCACTATTAAGGCGTTGTTTCAACGCTTGTTGAATAGCAGGATTGCTGGGCACGTTGCCAAGCGCCACCGCAAGATTACGGCTCCAGCGCTCATAGCCCGCACGCCGAATGGGAGAACCTTCGGTGCGGGTTAAAAACTCAGCCTCAGTCCACTGAAAGAGTTGCATCAGGCTGCTGGTTTCCAGTTGATGACGAGGTAGGAAGTCAGCCTCTGAGGTTGGGCGAGCAAAACGATTCCAAGGGCAGGCTATTTGGCAGTCATCACAGCCGTAAATGCGGTTGCCCATTAGGGGGCGCAGAGGCTCTGGGATGGAGCCTTTGAGTTCAATGCTGAGGTAGGAAATACAGCGGCGCGCATCCATTAACCCATTACCCAGTAAGGCTCCGGTAGGGCAGCGCTTTAAGCACGATTGGCAAGACCCACAGTGGTTTTTAGTGTAAGGCGGGTCTACAGGTAAGGGGAGATTAACGAATAGCTCTCCTAGGAAGAACCAGCTCCCAGCTTTAGGGTTAATCAGCAGGGTATTTTGGCCCATCCAACCCAGCCCGGCTTGTTGAGCGAAGGCTTTTTCTAAAACGGGGGCACTATCGACAAAGGCTCGATGCCCAAAGGGGCCAATGGTGGCCTGAATGCGCTCTGCTAACTGCTGTAGGCGTTTACGAATCAATTTATGGTAGTCACGCCCTAAGGCGTATCGAGAAATATAAGCCTGTTCCGGGTTGCTCAAGCATTGGGCCATCTGGGTATCTGCGGGTAGGTAATCCATGCGTACACAAATCAAGCGCAGGGTTCCCGGTTCCAATTCAGCAGGGTAGGCGCGCTTGCGGCCATGGGCGGCCATGTAGTGCATTTCTCCGTGATAACCCGCTGCTACCCACTGCTCCAGATATTCTGCCTGTATGCCGGGATCTACCCCTGAGATGCCTACTTGCTGAAAACCTAAAGCCTGAGCCCAGTGTTTGATGTTTTGGCTCAGTGCGCTGAGCTGTGTCGAACTGAGCGGTGTTGGCGTAGGTGATGCCGAAGGAGCAGACATGGCGGGGGTGACCTTGATTGAGTTGGCTGATCTTGTGATTCTAACGGCCAAGTGATTTTGGAGTTTTTACCTATGAAGTCCGCATGGCCTACAGCCTTGTATACAGCCCAACAAGTCCGGGCCTTGGATGCTCAACAGATCGCTGCGGGCGTTTCGGGTTTTACCCTGATGCAGCGAGCTGCTCAGGCCGCTTGGCAAGCGCTATTTCAACGATGGCCTCAGGTTAAAAGCCTCAGTGTTATTGCAGGACGGGGCAATAATGCGGGCGATGGATATCTGATTGCTTGCTTGGCCCTGCAAGCCGGTTGGCGAGTACAGATTTTAACCTTAGAGGATCCAAGCCTGTTACAGGCTGATGCCGCTTTAGCCTACCAAGCAGCTTGTAGCGCAGGGCTATCCATACAGGATTGGTCAGCAGAGCGAGGGCTTGAGGGAGTAGTGGTTGATGCGCTTTTAGGCACTGGAGTGCATGGCAGCGTGCAAGGGTTGTACGCTGAAGCCATTGCCGCTATGAATGCGTCAGGATTGCCAATTGTGGCCGTTGATATCCCTTCGGGACTTTGTGCTGATACCGGGCAGATACTGGGTATTGCAGTACGGGCTCAACTAACGGTGAGCTTTGTAGGCCTTAAGTTGGGGCTATTTACGGGACAAGGCCCGGATTATGTGGGTGAAATTCTGTTTGATGCGTTGAATGTGAGTCCTGAGCTGATTCAATCCAGTGCGCGTGCGGCTAAAGCCCAGCGTTTAACAAACGAAACCTTACCTAAATTGGCTCCCCGTGTGCCTACGACCCACAAGGGACAATTGGGGCATCTGTGGGTTGTGGGGGGCGATCGTGGTACAGCAGGCGCTGCTTTGATGGCGGCTGAGGCGGGGTTACGTTTAGGGGCTGGCTTACTGACCTTGGTGACTCGCCCAGAACATGCCACAGCCGCTTTGATTCGTTGTCCTGAAGTGATGTGCATCCCGGCGGAATCTAGCTATGCACTGGCTTCGGCTTGGCAGCGCTGCTCCTCCACTCGACCAGTCATAGTTGTCGGGCCGGGCTTAGGCCAGCAGGCTTGGGGAAACAGCTTACTGAGCTGGGTTGTTGAGCAAGACTGCCCGCAGGTCTGGGATGCGGATGCCTTAAATAGACTGGCCTCAGGAGCGGTTCAACTGCCTAAAGATAGCCTAATCACCCCTCATCCGGGAGAGGCAGCACGTTTACTGCAATGCTCCATCGCCGAAGTGCAACAGGATCGCCCCGCAGCGGCCTTGGCTTTGGCACAGCGTTATGCGTGTGTGGCTTTGCTCAAGGGCGCAGGCACCCTGATTGCTGCGCCTGATGGTCGGTTAGCGCTCTGTGATCGAGGGCATCCGGCTATGGCTTCGGCGGGTTTAGGGGATGTACTGGCCGGTGTTTTAGGAGCCTTGCGTGCCCAAGGCCTAGAAGCGTTCGAGGCGGCCTGCTTAGGCACTTGGTTGCATGCAGTGGCTGGAGAACAAGCGGCTGTTCAAGGACGGGGTTTGTTGGCTACCGATCTGATCCCCCACATTCGCCAACTCTTAGAGGAGCAGTCTCCATGTCGGGGCTGAAAATTTTTGCAACAAATGAAGCAGCGATGTTGGAGCAAGGGCAGCGTCTAGCTTCTGTATTGAAGGACGGCGGTATCTTGTACCTACTGGGCGATTTAGGGGCCGGTAAAACCACTTTATCTCGCGGAATACTACAGGGGCTTGGTCATCACGGACGGGTGAAAAGCCCCACATTTACGCTGGTTGAGCCCTATGAGTTAGCCAATCTATCGGTGTTTCACTTTGATTTATACCGCTTGACAGACCCTGATGAGCTTGAGTTTTTGGGGGTACGCGACTATTTCCAACCTCAGGCACTGTGCATTATCGAGTGGCCTGAACGCGGACAAGGGGTTTTGCCAAGAGCAGACTTGAACATTACCATTAGCCCGCAAAATACGGGCCGCTGCTTATATCTGGAGCCCGATACGGTGCGGGGCCAAGCTTGGTGCGCCACACTTAATAACGGATAACAGTCAGGGGTTGGATATGCGCAGAAGTGCGGCGTGGATAGCCGGTCTGATCGTCATGCTGACGGCGGCTCAGGTATGGGCGGCCTCAGAGGTACGAGGAGTGCGTTTATGGCGTGCTCCTGACAATACTCGGCTGGTATTTGATTTATCCGGCCCCGTTCAACACAGCGTGTTTACCCTCAGTGCTCCTAATCGCATCGTGATTGATGTGATGGGGGCTAACTTGAGAACAAACCTGAGCAAATTAGTCTTAAAAAATACCCCTATTACGGGATTACGGGCAGCCCAGCGTGACCCCAAAAACCTGCGCTTAGTATTGGATTTATCGGCGGAGGTGTTACCCAAAAGTTTCACCCTAGTGCCGAACCAAGAGTACGGGCACCGATTGGTGGTTGATTTGTTGGATAAGGGCTCCGATCTGGCCAACGATGAAATCATGGCCAAGGTACAGGCAGTGCCTAAAACAACTGTAGCGGCTGCGCCCTCTCCGAGTCCTCCTACGACAGCTTCCTTAACACCCATTGTCACGCCCGTATCACCCAATCTATCCGTCACTAAGCGCTCACCCAGTAG
Organism: Azomonas agilis; assembly: GCF_007830255.1. GTDB lineage: Bacteria > Pseudomonadota > Gammaproteobacteria > Pseudomonadales > Pseudomonadaceae > Azomonas > Azomonas agilis. Next base: position 152,034 of record NZ_VLKG01000001.1, on the reverse strand, counting down.
TTCTGGGCGACGGGACATTGTTATTGCCTTGGATGCAGGGCATGGCGGAGAAGACCCCGGTGCTTTGGGGCCTGGAGGATTGCGTGAAAAGGACATCACTCTGTCGATTGCCAGACGGCTAAAGCAAGCCATTGATCAGAAAAAGGGCTTTCGAGCGGAGCTGGTACGCACAGGAGATTACTTTATTCCCCTGCGTCGTCGTACCGAGATTGCTCGTAAACAAGGGGCTGATCTGTTCGTCTCCATTCATGCTGATGCGGCCCCCCGTACCTCAGCCTTTGGTGCTTCGGTATATGCTTTGTCTGATCGCGGGGCTACCTCAGAAACTGCCCGCTGGTTAGCAGACGCTGAAAACCGCTCTGATCTGATCGGAGGTACAGGCAACCTAAATCTAGGAGATAAAGACCGCATGTTGGCAGGCGTGCTGCTGGATCTTTCCATGACTGCTACCCTGTCCTCCAGCCTGAATGTGGGTCAAAAGGTACTGGACAATATTGGCCGCATTACTCCTTTGCATAAGCAACGGGTTGAGCAAGCAGGCTTTATGGTGCTCAAATCCCCAGATATTCCCTCGATCTTGGTAGAAACTGGCTTTATCTCAAACCCCGATGAGTCAAAGAAACTGAATACCAGCAGTCATCAGCAGGCTTTGGTGAGTTCGATTGCAGCGGGTGTCACCCATTTTTTTCAGGAAAATCCCCCAGTCGGTACCTACATCGCTTGGTTGAAGGATTCGGGACGTTTAGCTTCCGGGCCTCGGGAGCATGTGGTTCAGCCGGGGGACAGCTTGGCTTTATTAGCCATGCGTTATCAGGTATCGCCTGAATCACTGCGCAGCGCTAACCAGTTGGAGAACGATGTCATCAAGGTGGGGCAACGGCTGCGGGTTCCTGCTTCCATGTTGGCGGGGCAACCATGACCCCACGCATCCAAAAGCTAAGCTTATTACTGGCTAACCAAATTGCCGCCGGTGAGGTGGTAGAGCGGCCTGCCTCTGTGGTTAAAGAGTTACTGGAGAATAGCTTAGATGCGGGCGCTACCCGCATTGAGCTGGATGTGGAGCAGGGCGGCATTAAGCTATTGCGCATACGGGACAACGGCTGTGGCATTGCGGCTGAGGATTTATCCTTAGCGCTGGCTCCCCACGCCACCAGTAAAATTCGGGTGCTGGAAGACTTAGAGCATGTGGCGAGCCTAGGTTTTCGGGGGGAGGCTTTAGCTTCCATTAGCTCCGTATCACGCCTAACGCTGACTTCGCGGCAAGTGGATGCCCATCAAGCTTGGCAGGTGACGGCTGAAGGCGTTGGCATCAATCGGCAGGAGGCTCCGGCTGCCCATCCTCCGGGCACCTCGATTGAGGTTCGGGATCTTTTTTTCAATGTGCCCGCCCGCCGTAAATTCCTACGCACTGAGAAAACTGAGTTTGACCATGTTTTTGAGGTCATCAAACGGCTGGCTTTATCGCGTTTTGAAGTGGCCCTGCAACTGCGGCATAACGGTAAGTCTGTATTGAGTTTGCAGGAAGCGTGCGACGAAGCCAGCCGAGCACGGCGAATCAGTCAGATTTGTGGCGCAGCCTTTGTGGAGAGCAGCCTGAAATTGGATGTTGAGCGCAGTGGGCTACGTCTCTGGGGCTGGTTAGGATTGCCCAGTGCCGCTCGAAGTCAAACCGATTTACAATACTTCTATGTCAACGGGCGCATGGTAAAAGATCGTCTAGTAGCCCATGCGATCCGCCAAGCGGTACAGGATGTACTGCCCCATAACAAACATCCGGCCTTTGTGCTGTTTTTGGAGCTAGATCCCGGCATTGTGGATGTCAACGTGCATCCTACGAAGCACGAGGTGCGTTTTCGAGACAGCCGTGCAGTGCATGATTTCTTATACAGTACTCTGTACCAGTCCTTGGCCGATGTGCGTCCGGGCGATCAACTCGCTAGGACTGGCGACATCCTCCCCCCAGCCGCTATGGTCTCAGAGAGGATTGAGGTTCAAGACCCCACTCCAATGCAACGGGAAATGGCCTTATCCTTGCCTAGTATCCGTTCTGGGGCTGGAGGATCGGCTTGGCGCTCCAGTGGCTTCTCCAGCGCTGGCACCGTCGGGCGCTTTGAATCACCTATAGCTGAGTCAGCCGGGGTGTACCGCACCTTTTTTGCGCCGCTCGATTCAGATGAGCCACAGTCACCGCCCGCAGCTCTGGTGGAAGAGGCACCTGAAGTCATCCCGCCCTTGGGTTTTGCTTTGGCTCAACTAAAGGGCATCTATATTTTGGCTGAAAATGCAGAGGGCTTGGTGCTGGTGGATATGCACGCTGCCCATGAGCGTATTACCTATGAACGGTTGAAAAATGCATTGGCGGTGGAGGGTATTCGAGGCCAACCCTTACTGGTGCCAGAAACCCTGTTTTTATCCGCCGGACAAATTGAGTGCGCCGAGCAACATGCCGATTGGTTTTTGCGCTTGGGTTTTGAGCTGCACAGTTTAGGGCAGGAAACTTTAGTGATTCGCCAAATCCCTGCCTTATTGAGCCAAGCTGATGCCGGTCAGTTGGTGCAAGATGTTCTGGCCGATCTACAAGAATACGGCCAAAGTGACCGCATTGAAGTCCACGTGAACGAGCTATTGGCCACTATGGCCTGTCATGGCTCGGTGCGTGCTAAACGGCGCTTAACGGTACCGGAGATGAATGCTTTATTGCGGGATATGGAGCAGACCGAGCGTAGTGGGCAATGCAATCACGGGCGACCTACTTGGACTCAGTTGGATATGCAGTCTTTAGATCGACTGTTTTCACGGGGTCGTTAAGAAGACCTTCCGAAATAGGAGCGGGGCTTTTCTAAAGAGGACTTGCAGTCTTGTCCGCTCAATCTGAAACTAAGCAACCTTTGTTGTTGAGCACCTCCATGTCGGCTTTGCCCCCTGCCATCTTCTTGATGGGCCCCACTGCGTCTGGAAAAACAGATTTAGCCTTAGAGTTAATGCAGGCTTTGCCTTGCACGCTGATTAGCGTGGACTCAGCGATGGTCTATCGAGGTATGGACATTGGTACGGCTAAACCCAGCCCAGAGCTTTTAGCGCAGTACCCCCATCATCTGGTGGACATTCGCGATCCGCTTGACAGCTACTCAGCCGCTGATTTTTGCACTGATGCCTTGGCGCTTATGGCTAAAGCCACAGCAGCGGGGCGTATTCCCCTGCTAGTGGGCGGAACCATGCTCTACTTCAAGGCATTGAAGGAAGGCTTAGCCGATATGCCCAGTGCTGACCCAAGGGTTCGGGCTGAGTTGGAAGCTCAGGCGGCTGAGCAGGGTTTAAGCGTACTGCATCAACAATTGGCTGAGGTTGATCCTGAGTCGGCCCTGCGTATTCATCCTAATGATCCACAGCGTCTGATCCGAGCCCTAGAGGTGTATCGAGTTAGTGGTCAATCCATGACCGAGCATCGGCAGCGCCAACAAATATTACGCACATCTGGAACCTCAGACCCCAGGAACTTGCCTTATACTGTTGTAGAGCTATCGATTGCTCCGCAACAACGACAGATCTTGCACCAGCGTATTGCTCAGCGTTTCCAAAGCATGTTGAAACTCGGATTTGTGGAAGAAGTTGAGCAGTTGCGCAACCGTGATGACCTGCATCCTTTGTTGCCCTCTATGCGTTCTGTAGGATACCGACAGGTATGGTCTTATTTAGACGGGCAGTTGTCTTGGGATGAAATGTTTGAGCGGGGTGTTATTGCGACGCGCCAATTGGCTAAGCGGCAGCATACATGGCTGCGAAGTTGGGGAGAAATATACTGGTTAGATAGCTTAGCAAGCGATAATCTGTCTAAGACATTGAAATACTTGCAGACATACGCCATATATTGATCTTGTGTTGCATGAAGCTCCTTGTTCATCAGCAAAAATTTATCCTAACGTTAAAAATGCATACATCTCTTAAGGAGAGTGAACCATGTCAAAAGGGCATTCGCTACAAGACCCTTATTTGAATACCTTGCGTAAGGAACGCGTTCCTGTCTCTATTTATCTGGTCAATGGCATCAAACTACAGGGCCAGATTGAGTCTTTTGATCAATTTGTTATCCTGCTCAAGAACACAGTCAGCCAGATGGTGTACAAGCACGCGATCTCTACCGTTGTTCCTAGTCGTCCTGTTCGCCTGCCTTCCGGAGAGGGTGACGCGGCCGAGGCAGGACTCTAAAGGAGTCACCCTTGTTCTTTGAGCGTCACAATGGTGGAGAGCGAGCTATCCTCGTCCATCTGGAGAATCCAGATCCGGCCGTTCGCGAAGATCCTCAAGAGTTTCAAGAGCTAGCCTATTCCGCAGGCGCAGAGGTTGTGCGCTTGGTGAGCGTCGGGCGTTATCAGCCTTCTGCTAAGTTTTTACTGGGTAGTGGTAAGGTTGATGAGCTCCGCGAACAGGTTAAGGACTCCGAGGCTGATCTAGTCATCGTGAATCACAATCTGACCCCCAGTCAGGAGCGCAATTTAGAACGAGTACTGGAGTGCCGCGTTCTGGATCGTACCGGACTGATCTTAGATATCTTTGCTCAACGAGCGCGTACCCATGAGGGCAAGCTTCAGGTGGAGCTGGCCCAATTGGATCACATGAGCACGCGGCTGGTGCGTGGCTGGACGCATTTGGAGCGCCAAAAAGGTGGCATCGGTTTACGTGGCCCCGGTGAAACTCAGTTAGAGACGGACCGTCGCTTGCTGCGGGTGCGTATGCGTCAAATCAAGCAGCGCTTGGAAAAGGTACGCAGCCAACGGGAACAGGCCCGGCGTGGTCGTCAAAGGGCCGAGATTCCCGTGGTTTCTTTGGTCGGCTATACCAATGCGGGTAAATCTACCCTGTTTAACCAATTAACTACGTCAGTGGTTTATGCGGCGGATCAGTTGTTCGCGACCCTTGACCCTACGCTGCGTCGTTTAGAGCTTCAGGATGTAGGGCCAATCGTGTTGGCTGATACGGTAGGTTTTATTCGTCATTTGCCGCATAAACTGGTTGAATCCTTCCGCGCTACTTTGGAAGAGTCCAGTAACGCAGATCTATTGCTGCATGTAATTGATGCCCATGAACCTGAGCGAGAGCAGCAGATTGAGCAAGTATTGAGCGTTTTGCAGGAAATTGGCGCTCAGGATTTGCCCATGCTTGAGGTTTACAACAAACTGGATTTGGTGGAGGGGGCGCAGCCTTGTATTCAACGGGATGCTGAGGGTCGTCCGCAACGGGTTTGGGTTTCTGCTCAGCAGGGGCTAGGCATGGATTTACTGCACCAAGCAATGGCTGAGTTGCTGGGCACGGAGCTTTTTGTGGGTGCTTTGCGTGTCCCCCAACAATTAGCCCGTTTGCGGGCCCAGTTATTTGCCGCTGGTGCGGTGCAAGAGGAATCCTATGATGAGCAAGGTGACTACGTTATTAGGGTTCGATTGCCGCGTATTGACCTCAACCGTTTGTTGAGTAGAGAACACTTGCACCCAGAAGGTTTTCTTGAGCAACATACTTTGCAATAAAGCAACACACTGATTTACAAGGGTTGAGCCAGCGCTTTGGGTAGCATGGGTGGCGCGCCTTGGGCGCGTCTTTCAGTGTATTAGAATGGAGAGCGCTATGGCTTGGAATGAGCCGGGTGGCAACTCGAACAACCAAGACCAAGACCCCTGGGGCAAAGGTGGTCGCCGTGGTGGTGATCATCAAGGGCCGCCGGATCTTGATGAGGCTTTTCGTAAATTACAAGACAGCTTAAACAGCCTATTTGGAGGCAAAAAGCGCGGCTCAGATTCAGGCGACAACAACTCAGGAGCTTCCGGTGGCGGCTTCGGAATGCTGTGGCTTGGCTTGGTCGTACTGTTTGGCTTTTGGCTGTATAACGCCGTCTATATCGTGGATGAGCAAGAACAGGCCGTTATTCTGCGCTTTGGTAAGTATTACGAAACCGTAGGTCCCGGTCTGAACCTTTATTTCCCGCCCATTGACACTAAGTTTCAGGAAAACGTCACGCGGGAGCGCTCTTACAGCAAGCAAGGCCAGATGCTGACTCAGGATGAAAACATCATCGAAGTGCCCCTGACCGTGCAGTACAAAGTCGGCAACTTAAAAGACTTTGTACTGGCGGTGGATGAGCCAGAAATCAGCTTGCAACAGGCTACCGACAGTGCTGTGCGCCATGTGGTGGGTTCTACTGCTATGGATCAGGTACTAACGGAAGGCCGTGAAGCTATGGCCGGAGAAGTCAAAGAGCGTTTGCAGCGCTTTATGGAGCGTTATAACACGGGCATTGTGGTTACTCAGGTGAACTTGCAAAGTGCCGCAGCCCCGCGCGAAGTACAGGAAGCTTTTGACGACGTTATCCGTGCCCGTGAGGACGAACAGCGCCTGAAAAACCAAGCCGAGTCCTATGCGAACGGTGTAGTTCCTGAAGCTCGAGGTGAAGCCCAGCGCATGCTGGAAGAAGCCAGCGGTTATCGGGAGTCGGTGATTGCTCGCGCCGAAGGTGAAGCCAATCGCTTTAGCAAGTTGCGCGAGGAGTACAGCAAAGCTCCAGAGGTTACGCGGGAGCGTTTGTACTTAGAGACCATGCAGCAAATCATGGGTAATACCAGCAAAGTTCTGATTACCGCTGAGCAGGGACAAAACAGCCTGCTGTATTTGCCCTTGGATAAAATGATCAACTCATCAAAAAGCAGCAGCTATTCGGGCTCATCGGGTAATAGCAATACATCGGCGCAACAAGAGGCGGTTCCCGTCACTAATTTGCCCGAACAGCCTGATCCACGTTCAAGAGGAGGGCGCTAATGAGTAATAAATCTTTAGCCACTCTAATGATTGGCGGTTTGTTAGCGGTAGTGCTATGGAACAGCTTTTTTATCGTCGCCCAGACAGAACGTGCTGTGATGTTGCGCTTCGGTAAAGTGGTTGAGTCTGACCTAAAGCCCGGTCTGCACATGAAAATCCCTTATGTGAACAGCGTGCGACGTTTTGATGGTCGTCTGTTAACCCTAGACTCCACCACAGCGCGCTTTTTGACCTTAGAGAAAAAAGCCCTGATGGTGGACTCTTATGCCAAATGGCGGGTGGATGATGCTGAGCGCTACTACACTGCGACCTCAGGGGTTAAGCAGATTGCCGATGAGCGTTTAGCCCGCCGTCTGGAGGCTGCCCTGCGTGACCAAATCGGTAAGCGCACCCTGCATGAGGCCGTCTCTGGACAGCGCGACGAATTGATGGCCCAAGTGACCGCAACTCTGAACCGTGCAGTTCAGCAAGAGTTGGGTATTGAAGTCATTGACGTGCGCGTGAAGGCCATTGATTTGCCGCGCGAAGTGAACCGCAGCGTGTTTGAGCGTATGAGCTCTGAGCGTGAGCGAGAAGCCCGTGAGCATCGTGCTAAAGGCCGCGAGTTGGCTGAAGGTATTCGAGCCGATGCCGATCGTCAGCGCAACGTCATCTTGGCGGAGTCTTTCCGCAAGGCTGAAGAGTTGCGTGGTGAGGGTGATGCTAAGGCAGCGGCCATTTATGCTAAAGCTTATACGCAGGATCCTGAGTTCTACGCTTTCCACCGTGGTTTACAGGCTATGCGGGAAAGCTTCTCCAGCAAGGAAGATATTTTAGTGTTAGATCCTAATACGGACTTTTTGCGCTACTTTAAGCAGGCTAACCAGCCCAGCACTAAGGTGGATGTAGAGGTGGAGTCCGCTCAGTAAAAGCCTTGTTGGGTCTTCCGTGCGTTTGGCCACGGGATGACCCAGCAAAAAAACATTGTTATGATCCGCAAGCCGGGACAATCCCGGCTTTTTTGCGTCTGCTAGGCTATTTGTGGGCCAGTAGAGGCTTGTGGGTGAGCTCAACAACGCTTGCCTTGGTTATAAAAAGGATCTAGCTGTCTTGATAAGGCCTGCCAGATCGAGAGGTGATGAGCGACATGGCAACAATAGACCGCTGGCTTTTGCCGGATGGCATTGAGGAAGTGCTACCGCCCCAGGCGCAGCACATCGAAACGGCACGACGGGCTACCCTAGACCTGTTGCAGCGTTGGGGATATGAGCTCGTCATTACGCCGCATATCGAGTTTATCGAGTCATTGTTGGTGAATGCCGGTCAGGATCTGGACTTAAAAACCTTCAAAATGCTCGACCCTCTGTCGGGCCGACAAATGGGAGTCCGTGCCGATATTACGCCCCAAGTCGCTCGTATTGATGCCCATGCATTGCGCCAAGCTGGGCCAGCCCGTCTTTGCTATGCCGGTAGTGTATTGCATGCTAAACCGCAGGCCTTATCTTCATCCCGCAGTCTGATTCAGTTAGGTGCGGAGCTGTACGGTGATTACAGCAGCACGGCTGACTTGGAAATCATCAGTTTGATGCTTGAAGTCTTGAATCTGGCCGCCGTAGCTGATGTACACCTAGATCTAGGGCACGTAGGCATTTATCGCGGTTTGGCACAGGCGGCAGGATTAAGTGGCTGTATTGAGCAACAACTCTTTGATGCCCTGCAACGCAAAGCCACCGATGAAGTAGCCGCTTTAACAGAGTCGCTGCCTCCAGATTTAGCCCATATGTTGCGGTCTTTGGTCAGACTCTGCGGAGGTGCAGAGGTTTTAGATGAGGCCGAACAGCTATTAGCTATGGCTCCAGAACCTGTGCAGAGCTGCTTAACAACATTGCGGCAAGTCGCTACCCAATTAAGTCTGCGTTATCCCGAAGTGCCTTTGTATTTTGATTTGGGAGAGTTACGCGGCTACCACTACCATACAGGAGTTGTGTTCGCGGCCTTTGTACCCGGTGTTGGGCAGTCCATTGCTCAGGGTGGGCGCTATGATCACATTGGGGCTCCTTTTGGACGGGCACGGGCGGCCACAGGCTTTTCGACGGATTTAAAAAACCTGATTGCCTTGGGGCAATTGGAGTCTGTTCAAGCGCACCCCGCTATCTGGGCTCCTAGTGAGGCTAGTACCGATTTGTGGCAACAGATTAGCGCATTGCGTCAGGCGGGTGAGCGAGTCATCCAAGCCTTAGATGGGCAAAGCCTAGATTCTGCACAACAGCTAGGTTGCGATCGCCAACTGGTATTGCAGCAGAACGATTGGATTGTTGTCCCCTTGCCGTAAGGCAGGATCACATCATCAAACGGGTGAACCGGGATTTCGTTATCGGCCGGTATGTACCGGCTTGCTTTCAAAGAGGACAAAAGGCTTATGGGTAAGAATGTTGTGGTTCTTGGCACCCAATGGGGCGACGAAGGCAAGGGCAAGATCGTTGACCTGCTGACCGATCAAGCGGCTGCTGTAGTGCGCTATCAAGGGGGTCATAATGCAGGCCATACCTTGGTCATTGACGGTGAAAAAACCGTACTGCACCTGATTCCTTCGGGCATTTTGCGGGATAACGTACAGTGCCTGATCGGTAACGGTGTGGTGGTCGCTCCCGATGCGCTGATGCAGGAAATCACCAAGCTAGAGGCTAAAGGTGTTCCGGTTCGGGAGCGTTTGCGCATTAGCTCAGCCTGTACCCTGATTCTGCCCTACCACGTCGCTTTAGATCAGGCCCGCGAAGCCGCCCGCTCTGAAGGTAAAATCGGTACTACCGGGCGTGGTATTGGCCCAGCCTATGAAGATAAAGTGGCGCGTCGTGGTTTGCGCATTGGTGATCTGTTCAACCCTGAGCGCTTTGCCAAAAAACTGCGCGAATTGATGGAGTACCATAACTTTGTGCTACAGAACTACTACAAAGTAGAACCTGTGGATTATCAAAAAACCTTGGACGATGCGCTCAACTATGCTGAACAGTTGCGTCCTATGGTGGCGGATGTAGGCGTTCGTTTGCATGAGTTGCGCCGTCAAGAAGCCAACATCATGTTTGAAGGGGCTCAAGGGTCACTTCTGGACATTGATCACGGCACCTATCCCTACGTTACCAGCTCCAGCACTACCGCAGGTGGTACTGCTACGGGTTCCGGTTTTGGCCCGCTGTATTTGGATTACATTTTGGGCATCACCAAAGCCTATACCACCCGCGTAGGCTCTGGCCCTTTCCCAACCGAGCTGTTTGATGATGTGGGCGCACATTTGGCCAAGCAAGGCCACGAGTTCGGTTCCACAACCGGGCGTGCGCGCCGCTGCGGATGGTTTGATGCGGTGATTTTGCGTCGAGCCATTGAAATCAACAGCATTTCCGGCCTGTGCTTAACCAAGTTAGACGTGCTGGATGGTTTAGATACCGTGCGCCTGTGCGTCGCCTATCGGGATAAAAATGGGCAATTGGTGGAAGCGCCAACCGATGCGGACAGCTATGAAGGCTTAACTCCGATATATGAAGACATGCCCGGATGGAAAGACTCCACTCTTGGCGTCACCAGTGTAGAGGCTTTGCCTGCCAATGCCCGTGCGTACATTAAGCGTATTGAAGCCTTAGTAGGAGCTCCGGTAGATATTATTTCAACCGGGCCTGATCGTAACGAAACCATTGTTTTGCGTCACCCCTACGCCTAAGTTTTAAAAACTCCCAAAGCAACGCATACCGAGTTGCTTTGGGGCGTTGGCTTAAAAATCCGATAGATGGACTAACAATATTTCTACTTTCAAATAGCCACTTTGGGGATATTGTCTATATTGAGACAAAACACACAAAGGAGGGGATTGAGGGAGCGTTTTGGATGACCTTAGCAAATGGAACCCTTGAATACTCTCTGATCCGTATTGGATTGCGTCATTTGATTTGGCTATTAGCATTATTGAGTGCATTGGTTTCTCTGGGGAGTACCCTGTATGCCAGTTATCAGGCTCAAAATGAGTTACTCGTTGAGAAAACTTTACAAGCTAATCAAGCCTACGCCACCAAACTGGCCAGCACTGTAGAAGATTTTATTCAATCTTCGTGGCAGCGCTTGGCCTATAGTGCGCGTCAACTTCAAGATGGCCTAGATAACCCTGATATTTTGCAGTCAGAAGTTGACCGTTTATGGCGGCAGATCAGCGGTTTTAACACTGTTGTAGCAGTAAATGCACAGGGTTTAGTGCGTGCTACTTCCCCTGAGTCTATTCCCTTAATCGGGCGTATATTAAGTTCACCTGGAGCGCTTGAAGCCCTCAAAGAGCGTAGGCCGTTGGTGAGCAGACCCTACATATCAGCCACGAATAATTTAGTGGTTTTTGTCTCCTACCCCATAGTGACGGAAGAAGGGCAATATCTGGGATATATTGGGGGTAGTCTGTATTTGAAGAAAACCAATCAGTTGCATGAGTTATTTGGTGAGCACTGGCGGCCTGCCGATATTCATTTATATGTAGTCGATCTGAAACATCACCTGATCTACGATTCAAGTACAGATTCTAAGCTTGGCGAGGTTGTTGAACATAATCCTGTACTGGATGCCTTGGGGCAAAGGGAGTATGGGCAACTGAATCATTCAGGCTCATTAGCGGGATACGCAGCCATTACTTCCGCCGGTTGGGGTGTGGTAGTCGAAAGTTCGGCCAATGCTATATACGCAGACTTAGAAACCAATGTCTGGCACATTTTCTATGATGCTATGCCCTTGGTTGTACTGGGGTTATTGGCAGGTTATCTGTTAGCTTTCCTCATTGCGCGCCCTTTAAACTGTCTAGCTCAGACCGCTCGGAATATGGATGGCGAAGGTGCTTTAGAGCAAGTGTATCTGGTACAACCTTGGTATTTTGAAGTTGCTCAATTGCGCCAAAGCATGTTAGCAGGGATTGGATTATTGCATCAAAAAGTGCCTAGTGTGCCGGTATCAAACCTGATTGATCCCGTGACTGGGTTAAAAAGCCAGCAGGGGTTGATAGCCATCTTAGATACATGGCAAGAAAGTCGCTCTTTTTCCATCATAGCTTTGGCGATTGATGGCTGTGCAGAGATCTCTAATCAAGATGCAAAAGATCATGCAATGGGGCAAGTTGCGCAGTTAATGCGAGAAAGTGCGCGAGCTACAGATGTATTGTGTCGTTTTAAAGACGATGTTTTGTTGGCTTTATTGCCGGGAACCAGTTTAGCTGATGCATCACGAGTTGCTGAGCGTCTGCGTTTACGGGTTGAGTTGGCGGATATTGTTGTAGCTGGTGTGGGGGTTACGCTTTTGTTGGGCGTATCTTACTGGAGTCTCACGACAGAGATTAGTGTGCAAGTTATAGTGCAGACCGTGGTGCAAGCTCTTGAGGAAGCCCAGCAACAGGGGCGGCGGAATTTTGTTATAACACCTATTGCCTAAAGAGAAGATACAGCCTGCATTGGTATGAATTTTCATGTACGTGCTAAGATGCGTTAAATAGCGGCGCTGGAACCATCCAAATATCCCATGCCTTTTTCTTCTTTATTTCGCTTGGATTTGCGTCGATTGATCATGTTGCTTGCGTTTTTAAGTGGCATAGCAACCTTATCGAATACGTTCTATGCCAGTTATCAAGTGCAGCGTGAAGCGCTGATCCAAAATACCTTGGAAGCTAATCGGGTATACGCTACTAAGTTGGCAGCGAGCATTGAAGAGTATTTTGAGGCGGTACGGCAGCAGCTAGGATACAGCGCTGCTCTTTTATCCGAGCATTTTTCTGATGAGACGTTGTTGCGTGCTGAGTTGGCACGATTGAAACTGCAAACAGACAGTTTTAATTCGGTTTTTGCTGTCGATGCACAAGGTACGTTATTGGATATTTATCCTGAAACTCTATCCCAACTCCGAGGGATACGCGCCACCTCACAGGCAGCACAGACCGCTTTAAGCGCAAAAATACCTCTGATTAGTGAGCCTTATCAAGGGGCCAGCGGCTATTTGTTGATCGCAATTTCTTCTCCCGTTTGGACGCGAGAAAAGCGTTATCTAGGCTATATCAGCGGTACGCTCTATCTTGAGCAGCCCAATATGCTCTCACGTTTGTTGGGAGAGCATTATTATCGAGATGGATCTTATTTATACGTTGCTGGGTCTGACAGCCGCCTGATTCATCATGTTGATCCCAAACGTATTGGAGAACGTGTTCCTAATAATCCTGTGATTAAAGCTGTTCTTCAGGGTGAAACGGGAAGCATGCAGTTAATTAATTCACAAGGCGTTGAAATGTTGGCCGGTTATGCTCCCATTCCCTCTTCTGGTTGGGGAGTGGTAGCACAGCGTCCTTTAAAAGCAGTTATGGCCGAGTTAGATAGCCTTATGTGGGCGATCTTATACCAGTCGTTGCCTTGGGCTGTTGTAGGGCTAATGACTATTTACTTATTTGCGCGCTTGATTTCCCAGCCCTTGTGGCAGTTAGCCCGGGGTGCGCGCTCACTGGATGCTGAAAACGCTCAAGACCAAATTCAACAGGTGAAGGCTTGGTACTTTGAGGCTGCTCAGTTGAAACGTGCTGTACTAGCAGGCTTTAGTACTTTACGCCAACGAATTGGTGTGTTGACTCGTGATGTACTCACAGATCCCCTAACAGGCTTATATAACCGCCGGGGATTAAGAGTGACCCTAGATACTTGGCAATTAAAACAACAGGGTTTTGCCATCATTGCCTTGGATATTGATCACTTCAAACAGGTTAACGATACCTATGGTCATGATATGGGCGATCAGGTACTGAAATATCTGGCGACTGTCATGCAGGAGTGCTCAAGAACTGCTGACTTAGCATGTCGCAACGGTGGGGAGGAGTTTTTACTGCTCTTGTCAGGAGCCCATTTAGAGGATGCACGACAGGTAGCAGAACGCCTGAGGCTGCGTATGCAACTGGCCGATATTCCACATATTGATCGATCAATTACCGTTTCTTTAGGTGTGGCTGAGTGGTATCCCAATAGCGGCATTACGGTAGAGCATGTGCTAAAGATGGCAGATCAAGCGTTGTACGCTGCCAAGCAACAAGGGCGCAATAGGGTGGTTACTGCTGCTGTTGATGTGGAACAGGCTAACTTAGGCTGAGCGCTTTGCTCTATTGATTGAATGTTTGATGACTAAATCGTCAGAAACCAAAAAACCCGCTTACTTAAGCGGGTTTCCGAATATGGTGCCCAGGAGAAGACTCGAACTTCCACGGTATTGCTACCGCTAGGACCTGAACCTAGTGCGTCTACCAATTCCGCCACCTGGGCAGTGTGTACACTGATGATGTATGAGTGAAGCCTGCTTTTTAGGTTAAGATGCTAACCAACAAGCTAGATCTTAATATATGGTGCCCAGGAGAAGACTCGAACTTCCACGGTATTGCTACCGCTAGGACCTGAACCTAGTGCGTCTACCAATTCCGCCACCTGGGCACTTCTAAGCAGCACAACCACTCTACAGCATTGCGTTGTCACTGTGGGCGCGAACTATAAGGGGGGACTTAGCCCTTGTAAAGCCCTGAAGGTAAAAAATAATCGCATAGATGACTGCCATCGGCAGCCGTTCTAGGCTTCAATAGAAAAATGAACCTAACTCATTGAAAAAGGTATGTGGATTTAATGGCCGATTGGCAATCCCTCGATCCCGAGGCCGCGCGTGAGGCGGAAAAATACGAAAACCCTATTCCTAGTCGGGAGCTGATTCTGTCGCACTTAAGTCAGCGAGGTGCTCCCGCCACCCGCGAACAACTACAGGCAGAGTTTGGCTTAGTCTCGGATGAGGATATCGAAGCACTGCGCCGTCGCTTGCGGGCGATGGAGCGCGATGGACAATTGCTGTATACCCGGCGTGGAGCTTATGCGCCGGTGGATAAACTGGATTTAATCTGTGGGCGAGTCAGTGGTCACAGGGATGGATTTGGATTTTTGATCCCTGAGGATGGGACAGATGATTTGTTTTTGTCGCCTACTCAGATGCGCTTGGTGTTTGATGGTGATCGCTGTTTAGTTCGCGTTGCCGGTTATGATCGACGGGGCCGCCGTGAGGGTGCCATCGTTGAAGTCATTGGGCGCGCCCATGAAAGCATTGTGGGTCGCTTTGCGATTGAGGGAGAGGTGGGCTTTGTCGTTGCCGATAATCCCAAAATTCAGCAGGAGGTATTGGTCACTCCGGGGCGTACTTTAGGGGCTCAGGTAGGGCAGTTTGTTGAGGTGCGTATCACCCACTGGCCCACCGTGCGCTTTCAGGCTCAAGGCGATGTGGTTGAGGTGATCGGCAACTACATGGCCCCCGGTATGGAAATTGACGTGGCGCTGCGTAGTTTCAGTATTCCCCATGTATGGCCGGAAGCGGTAGAGCAGGAAGCGGCGCGTATTAAGCCGCAGGTTTCTGAAGCCGATAAACAAAAGCGTGTCGATCTGCGCCATTTACCCTTTGTCACCATTGACGGTGAGGATGCGCGGGATTTTGACGATGCCGTATTTTGCGAACGCCCCGCTGGGCTCAAACGTTTAGCCGGTGGTTATCGGTTGTATGTCGCCATTGCGGACGTATCCCATTATGTGAAATTGGGTTCCGCTTTGGATGAGGAAGCGCGTAATCGGGGTAACTCGGTGTATTTCCCTGAGCGGGTCATCCCTATGCTGCCGGAAATTCTGTCTAATGGGCTGTGCTCTTTAAATCCCGAGGTAGACCGACTGGCGATGGTGTGTGAAATCCAGCTCAGCCGCGCTGGAAAGATGCAAAGCTACCAGTTTTATGAGGCGGTGATTCATTCCCACGCACGGCTAACCTATACCCAAGTCAGCGCCATGTTGGAACATTCGCGTTCGGCAGAGGGCAAACGGCTGTCTGCCCTGAATGAAGAGCTATTACCACACCTCAAACAACTGTACAGCCTGTTTAAAGCGCTGCTTAAGGCACGGCACGAACGTGGGGCTATTGAGTTTGAAACTCAGGAAACCCGGATTGTGTTTGGTCGTGACCGTAAGATTGCGGAAATTCGTCCGACACAACGTAACGCTGCTCACCGCTTGATTGAAGAGTGTATGCTCTGTGCCAATGTGGCGGCGGCGGATTTTCTACAACGCCATGAGCTCCCTGGCTTGTATCGAATACACGATGTCCCCCCCAGTGAGCGTTTGGAAAAGCTCCGCACCTTTTTGAGCGAATTGGGCTTGACCCTCCATCGCGGTAAGCAAGACCCCACACCGAAAGACTACCAAGCCCTGTTAGAAAGTATTCAGAATCGGCCAGACACTCATCTGATCCAAACCGTGATGTTGCGTTCCATGAGCCAAGCTGTGTACAGCGCTGATAATCAGGGTCACTTTGGTCTAAATTACGAAGCCTATACCCACTTCACATCGCCCATTCGTCGCTACCCTGATTTGCTGGTTCATCGAGCTATCCGCAGCATTATTCGTTCGCGCCGTGAATCCCCCTATGTGCAGAGACTGGATGCACCCAGTATTCCCAAGGCGCGTGTTTACCCCTATGACGAGGCGGCTTTGGAGCAACTGGGTGAGCATTGCTCCATGACCGAGCGCCGTGCCGATGAGGCGACACGCGATGTCGTGAATTGGCTGAAGTGCGAGTTTATGCGGGATCGGGTGGGTGAGGTTTTCCCCGGTGTAGTTACTGCGGTAACAGGGTTTGGCTTGTTTGTAGAGCTGTCCAATATCTATGTGGAAGGCTTGGTGCACGTTACGGCCTTACCGGGTGATTATTACCACTTTGATGCCGTACACCATCGGTTAACGGGGGAGAACAGTGGCCGTAGCTTCCGTTTGGGGGATGCGGTAGAGGTTCGAGTGGCTCGTGTGGATTTGGATGAGCGCAAAATAGACTTCGATCTGGTAGGTAGTCTTCAGCCCAAAAAACCTAAGGTGGCGGGCCGGAGTCAGGCCAAAAAGTCAACGCTTCCCGTGTTATCTGACTTGCTGTCTGAAGATACTAAGGCAAAAGCGCGTGACAAAAGCCGTGCGATTAAAGAGAGCCTATTAGCCGGGGTGCAGCGCAGTCGCAAAACGAAGACTTCTAAACACTCAGAGGCTACAGAGTCTGAGCCTAGGGCTAAATCCTCGTCCAAGGACAAGCTGTCTTCAGGACGCAGTAGCTATGCTGCGAAGAAGAAAAAGCGCCCGTCATCGGCTGTGGATACCGATTTTTCGGCCCGTCGTCCGCGTAAACGCAAAGCAACGTCTTAATCAACTTTTGCTGAGGAGGAAGCAGGGCGCAGCGACTGATGCCTTGTGTACTTGATGAGTCAATTGGAAAAAGTGTACGGCATCCATGCGGTGGAAGCCTTATTACGTCATCACCCCAAGCGCGTGAAGCAACTATGGCTAGCTGAGCGCCGCTCTGAGCCACGCCTTCAGCCTTTATTGGCGTTAGCGGGGCAGTATCGGCTGCCTGTGGACTCCATTGACCGTGGCCAACTGGACGAATGGACGGAGGGTGTACATCAAGGGGTGATGGCGGAGGTAACACCCAGCCAAGTGCTGGGTGAGAACATGCTGGATGATTTACTCGGTGCTTCTGACGAGCCGCCCTTAATCTTAATCTTGGATGGTGTCACCGACCCGCACAATCTGGGGGCTTGCTTGCGTACCGCTGATGCCGCGGGAGTACGGGTGGTGATTTTGCCTAAGGATCGCTCAGCCACGTTAAATGCCACAGTGCGCAAAGTAGCCTGTGGTGCGGCGGAGGTGATTCCTGTGGTTTCAGTGACTAATCTGGCCCGTACCCTTGAGCGCCTACAGCAAAAGGGCATTTGGATTGTTGGAACCGCAGGAGAAGCCACCCAAGATCTGTATGAGCAAGATCTGCGCGGCCCCATTGCCTTGGTGATGGGCGCAGAAGGCAAAGGTATGCGCCGCTTAACCCGTGAGCATTGCGATTATTTGGTGCGTTTACCCATGGCAGGGAGCGTCAGCAGCCTGAATGTCTCTGTAGCCACTGGGGTGTGTCTGTTTGAAGCGGTACGTCAGCGCCGCGTATCCTCCTAGACAATAGGTTTCTTGCATGGATGAGGGGGCTTCACTAGAATAGCGCCCCTTGTCTTGCCTATCCCCGATGAGCACGGCATTAAAAATACTCACTCCTTGCCTGACCGTATTGACGGCAGGCTACAACCCGTAAGGAGCATTTATGCGTCATTACGAAATTATTTTTCTGGTACATCCAGATCAAAGCGAGCAAGTCGGCGGCATGGTAGAGCGTTACACCAAGCTGATCGAAGAAGATGGTGGCAAGGTTCATCGTCTGGAAGATTGGGGCCGTCGTCAGCTGGCTTATGCCATCAATAACGTCCACAAAGCACACTATGTTTTGCTGAACGTAGAATGCACAGCCAATGCCTTGGCTGAGCTGGAAGACAGCTTCCGTTACAACGATGCCGTCATCCGTAATCTGGTGATTCGCCGTGATGAAGCCATTACCGGTCCTTCTGAAATGCTTAAGGCTGAAGAAAACCGTAGTGAGCGTCGTGAGCGCCGTGAGCGCATTGAAAGCCTAGACGCCCTTGATGGCGAAGGCGATCACGATCAGCTTGGTGAGTAATCCAGAGTCCTGTTGAGGAACCGAATCATGGCCCGTTTTTTCCGTCGTCGTAAGTATTGCCGCTTCACTGCTGAAGATGTCAAAGAGATCGACTACAAAGATCTGAACACCCTGAAAGCCTACATCTCTGAAACCGGCAAAATTGTTCCAAGCCGGATCACAGGTACTAAGGCTAAATACCAACGTCAGTTGGCGGCTGCGATTAAGCGTGCTCGCTATCTGGCTCTGTTGCCTTACACCGATAGCCACGGCCGCTAATAGCAGGCCAAACCCTAAGTAGGGGATAGATCGCGTGCGCTTTCTGGCAGAGTTCATCATGCGGGGTCGGGTGCAAGCCGCTTTAGTGGTTGCGGGAGCGGCTGCCGTACCCATACTGTTTTGGCTCAGTGCAGCAGCCTGTTGTCTAGTTTTGCTACGTCGTGGACTGTCTGATGGTCTACAGGTGGCAGTCTGGGGAGCTATTCCAGCCCTAGTCTGGTGGTACTTAGGCGAACCAAGAACCGCCTTAGTGTTACTCGGGGCGCTGGCTTTAGCCATATTGCTGCGTCAGGGGTGGTCTTGGCAGCGAGTTTTATTGGCCAGCACCGGTTTGGGGCTGGGCTATGTAGCGCTGCTGATACTGCTGTTTGACGATAGCCTAAAACTATTGGCTGCTGAGGCCCATGCCTTGTTGCCCACAGTGATGCCTGAAGTCTGGGAAAAGCTGTCCGCTGTTGAGCGGGAGCAGCTGCAACAGATGTTCGCCGCTGTACTGACCGGCTTATTGGCAACCCTGTTGCAGTTATTGGCTTTGGTCAGTCTGATGTTGGGGCGTTACTGGCAAGCACTCTTGTATAACCCTGGTGGCTTTGGCTCAGAGTTTCGGGCGTTACGCCTGTCTCCTGTAGTTGCTATTGGGTTGTGTGTGGGGGCTTTGGCGGGTGTGCTCGGGGGGCCGACTCTGGCGCTGTTGATTCCACTGTGTAGCCTACCACTCATCCTAGCCAGTTTGGCTCTGATGCATGGTTTGGTAGCTATGAACCGTATGTCGAAGTTCTGGCTGGTGGGTCTGTACGTCATGCTGGTGCTCTTGCTACAGGTGATTTATCCGCTCTTGGCTGTGTTGGCCGTTGTAGACAGCCTGTTTGATTTTCGTGGACGTGCTGCCCGTAATCCGGGATAGGCCCTGCGAACGGTGAAGGTTAAAAGTTAAGAGGTAAGACTCAAATGGAAGTCATCCTGTTAGAAAAAATTGCCAACTTGGGCAATCTGGGCGACAAAGTCACTATTAAAGGTGGCTATGCGCGTAACTATCTGTTACCCCAAGGCAAAGCGACTCGTGCTACTGCTGAAAACGTGGCGGCTTTTGAAGCCCGTCGTGCTGAGTTGGAGCGTCTGGCTGCTGAGAAGAAGGCTTCTGCTGAAGAGCGTGCTGCTCAATTGGCTGAGCTGGAAGTCACCATCACGGCTGTAGCCGGTGACGAAGGCAAGCTCTTTGGTTCTATCGGTACTGCAGACATTGCTGATGCCCTGACTGCCTCCGGTGTTCCTGTGGCTAAGAGCGAAGTGCGTCTGCCTAACGGTAGCATCCGTCTCGTAGGTGAGTATGATGTCGCTCTGCATCTGCACACTGACGTAGAGGCTTCGGTTCGTGTTGTGGTTCAAGCGGGCTAATTAGCCTCGCAGGTAATCCTTGGGGTGCGCTGTCTGAGCGTGCCCCTTGTTTTTTGTGAGCATCCATCACTGTGCCTCTGTTTTCCGGAACTCCTTCTGTTATGAGCAAACAACGTGCATCAGCGCAACAGGATCTGGAAACCTCAAACCTAAAAGTCCCACCGCATTCCCTTGAAGCAGAGCAGGCTGTCTTAGGTGGCCTAATGCGTGAGAACACGGCGTGGGAGCGTGTTTGTGAACAGGTTTCAGAGTCAGATTTTTATCGGTACGACCATCGGTTGATTTTCCGGGCTATTCAGCAGCTTGCAGAGCGTAATCAGCCTTTTGACGTAGTTACACTGGCTGAGCAACTGGATCAGGCGGGTGTTGGTGCTCAAACGGGTGGTTTGGCTTATTTGGGAGACTTGGTTCGCAATACGCCTTCGGTTGCCAATATTAAGGCCTATGCACAGATTATTCGTGAGCGCGCCACCCTGCGCCAGCTCATCACCATCAGCAATCAAATTGCAGAGACCGCGTACTTCCCCCAAGGTTTAAAGGCTGAAGAAGTATTGGATGAGGCCGAGCGCCAGATTTTCCAGATTGCCGAAGCACGCCCTAAAACCGGTGGGCCATTGCCCATCAATGAATTACTGAGTAAAACAGTTAACCGTATTGATACTCTGTTTAACAGTCATCAAGGTTTAATCGGCGTATCAACGGGCTTTAGCGATTTAGACGAAAAAACCAACGGTTTGCAGGGCTCTGACTTAATTGTTATTGCGGGTCGTCCTTCCATGGGGAAGACCACTTTTGCCATGAACATGGTGGAAAGTGCGGTATTACGCACCGATAAAGCAGTATTGGTGTTTTCGCTAGAAATGCCTGCCGATTCTTTGGTGATGCGTTTGCTGTCTTCCTTAGGGCGTATTGACCAAACTAAAATCCGCACCGGCAAGTTGGAAGACGATGATTGGCCGCGTTTGACCTCCGCCGTCAATCTGCTGACGGAGCGCAAACTCTTTATTGATGACACCGCCGGTATTTCCCCGACCGAAATGCGGGCGCGGGCTCGACGCTTGGCCCGTGAGCATGGCGAAATCGGCCTGATTATGGTGGATTATCTACAGTTGATGCGTATTCCCGGAGCTTCTGGTGAAAATCGCACCAACGAAATTTCCGAAATTTCCCGCTCGCTGAAAGCCTTAGCCAAAGAGTTTAACTGTCCGGTACTGGCTCTATCTCAGCTTAACCGTTCTTTGGAACAACGGCCTAATAAGCGGCCTGTCAACTCGGATTTGCGCGAATCAGGGGCCATTGAGCAGGATGCAGACATCATTATGTTTATTTATAGGGATGAAGTTTATAACCCCAATAGTGAATATAAGGGCGTTGCGGAAATTATTATTGGTAAGCAGCGGAACGGCCCTATCGGTACAGTACGGTTGGCATTTTTGGGGCGTTATACTCGGTTTGATAATTTGGCTCCCGGCACCTATCAGTTTGAAGACGATTAAGCCGAGCGAAAGGCTAAACACTCCCAAAGCCAACAAGATGGCTCAAGGCTCACGTTGGTCAATGCTGAGCTGATAGAGCCCAATCCCCGCAACAAATACGAAGGCTCTGCCGTAGGATAGGGAGCCGTTTAGCCAGTGCTCAGGCAGTTGCCCGAAGCCAAAGCTAAGGCAGCGAATATAAATCAGAGGTTAGTGACGGCATTAACCGGCTCTGCCCAAAAAGCAGCGGAGATTCGCTGCAGATTGTGCCCTCTGTATCGGTTTATCATTCAAATGGGCAGATATGACGATTTTGTGTTAGTCACTGTGGTTGATTCCGTTTTGGCATAGCTCTATTACCCCTTGGGGGGCTGTATTGTCGAAAGAACTCGCTACTATGTGCCTTCGTTTCCTTGGGGATACCCTGTCATGCGCCCTCTTGTTGCCACTATTGATCTGGCTGCTTTACGTCACAACTACCTGCATGCAAAAGCCTGTGCTGCGGGCCGTAAAGCCTTTGCGGTCGTTAAAGCCAATGCCTACGGTCATGGAGCGGCACAGGTGGTAGCAGCTTTGTCCGGTGTGGCGGATGGCTTTGCCGTAGCCTGTTTGGAAGAGGCTGAAATTGTTCGCAGCGTGCATCCCAGTATTCGGATTTTATTGCTAGAAGGCTGTTTTGAGGCTGAGGAGTACCAGCAGGCTAGCGTGCTGAATTTAGACCTAGTGGTGCAAGGTGAGGCTCAGTGTGCGGCTCTCAGGCACGCCGTTGTACCCAATCCTTTTTCTGTGTGGTTAAAGCTGGATTCGGGGATGCACCGGCTGGGGATGTCTGCCTCAGGCCTACGTGATTGCTTTACCTTATTGCATCATCATCCGAATGTGGCGGAATTGAACCTCATCAGCCACTTTGCCTGCGCCGATGAGCCAGATCATCCGCTAAATGCCCAGCAATTGGCCGCTTTTGTGGGGCTTGAGGATTTACCCTTTGTGGCCCGTTCCTTGGCTAACTCGGCCGCTGTTTTAAGTATATCTGCTGCCCATCAGGACTGGATTCGTCCCGGCATCATGCTGTATGGCGCATCGCCCTTTGCCGAGCGATCCGCCGCCGCTTTGGGTTTGCAACCAGTAATGAGCCTAACTGCGGCTCTCATCGCCATCCGCGAAGTCCCTGTGGGAGAGAGTGTCGGTTATGGCGCAACTTGGGTGGCTCAGCGCCCTTCGCGTATTGGTACGGTAAGCTGTGGCTATGCGGATGGTTATCCCCGTCATGCGCCTTCGGGAACATCCGTAGTTATTCGAGGCCAGCATGTACCCTTAGCGGGGCGCGTGTCGATGGATATGCTGGCGGTGGATCTCACCGATCTTCCCGAGGCCAAGGTAGGCGATGCAGTAGAGCTTTGGGGGCGACATATGCTGGTAGATGACTTAGCCCAGCGTTGCGGCACCATCGGCTATGAGTTGTTGACCAAGGTAACGCCGCGCGTGCCGAGGCAGTACCGCTAACCCCTCCCTTGGGCGCTGGGCTCGTTGCCAAACTGGCACTGAGTCCAGCCCTCTCTATTCAGAGGCTGAGGTTTTTAGAACCAAGCCTCCATCTGAGTACCAAATTGCCATAATCCGCCCGATTTAAAGTATTTTTGACCAAAGTTATCCGAGTCGCTGAAACCGTCCAACTCTTTAGACCAGTCCATATAGCTGGCAAATACGCGTAACTCGGGACGTTTAAAGAAGTTACCGGATTCAGCTTTAAAGGTGGGCGCGATGGTCAGTTTCCAGAAGGCTCCGTCGGCTGCTTGGCGACCCTTATAACCTTTGGGATCTAGATCCATAGTTTGCCAACTGGTCTCATAGACCATCTCAAAATTGCTACTGAGCTCATTGGCTAAACGCACATTCAGCGTTAACCAGCGGTAGTTGTCGCCGGGGACATAACGATCTTTGCTGTGTTCTGTCAGGAGCACAGGGGCAATGCGCCAGGTATCATTCAAACGAGTTTGGCCGTACATTGCCAGACGTAGGGCGCTGGCTTCATCCAATAGTTCGCCATCAGAGCCAATGCCTTTAACCTCAGCACCCAATCCCTTTCCGTACAGTAGCGCGGCTTTGAAAAAGCCTTCCTGTCCGAAAAAATCTGGCCGATGGTACGCCAACATACTGTGTACACCACGTTCAGCAGGGCTATAGCCTGCTTGGTTGAGCCGCTCGGTTTTTTTCGTATCCTCGGAGTTTGCCTGCACCTTGGCATCGTTTTGTCGGGATGCGATGCCGTTCAGCATGAGTTGCCAGCGGCCATTATCAAAAAATTGGTTGAGGGTAGCGATGTAACTTCTGATGTCTTTATCGTTGGCATCTTCGCTGAAATCACCGTAGGAACGGCTCATAACGGAGGCATTGATACGCCATTGGTCAGTGAGTTGTACGTCATAGATTCCTGCCCCGGTTCCTGCTAGGAACACGACATCGGTGTCGAGCCAATGGATGTCAAAGTTATCTCGATCGAAGCGTTTACCGGCCCAAAGGGTTGCGTTTTTGAATACAGCGCTGTTTTGGAAGGAAGCTAGGTGACTGAGTTCTGAGTAAGCCTTCCGTACATTGAGAGAGCTGCTGCTAGACGTCCAGTCATTGGGGGTTTCCACGCCATCGGCGAGCATCACCGTGTATTTCCAGTGGGTACCGTTCTCGGATTGATCTTCTTTTGCGAATTGCATTTCCACGTAGGTATCGGATTCGTTACCTAGTCGTCCCACAGCGCCACCTACTGAGCCGGCGGGGGTTATATAGGGGCTTGCACGTCCTGCGGCCCCACTGTTACTCATGGTTCCAGAACGGGCATATCCGCTAAAAGTAAATCCTTTGGTGATATTTCGTATGGAGCCCACTGAAGAAACCAAACTGGATGTGTCTCGCTCCAGCGACTGTTGACGCGCTTCGATTTGCGCTACCCGTGCGAGCAAACTCATTTGAGTTTCTGGGGCTACGAGGGGATTACCTAGGGCAAATTGTTGATTTTGGTTAAGGCGTTCAACTTCTTTACGCAGTTGGGTGGCCTCTGCTTCAGCAGCGCTTGCACGGGCTTCGGCTGCTGCTGTTCGTGCTTCAAGTCGCGCAAGACGTTCTTCGATACTGGGGGATGCCGCAAGAAGGTTTCCAGAAAGAACAAGCAGAGAAAAACTGGCCCAAGGCCGATAGGTTGCAGAACGCATAGATGAACCTCTTATTCTTGTCATAGGTGCGTCAGAACGACTGTCAAATGTTTCTTGACAAAACGCGCTCATTCGTAGCGTAATTGCTGCGCATGTTAACGTTACCTTATGAATGGTAACGTTACCTTTAATAAAAACAAGAGGGGAGTTTCATGCGTATTGCACTTAAGCGCGAGTATTGGTTGGTCAGTGGCCTGCTATTTTTCTTCTTTTTTGCGTGGTCATCGAGCTATTCACTGTTTTCGATTTGGCTACATCGCATTATTGGTTTAAATGGTACGGAAATCGGTTTTATCTTTGCGGCCAATGCCGTGGCGGCGCTGCTTGTTCAGCCTTTTTACGGGGCTTTGCAGGATCGTTTAGGGCTTTCTCGAAAGCTATTGGCTTGGATTGGTGTTTTGCTGACCTCCATAGCGCCCTTTGCAATATATGTTTATGCCGAGCTACTCGGACAAAATGTATTCTGGGGCGCCTTAGTTGGGGCGGCTTTCTTGGCCTTCGCAGTACTGGCTGGCGTTGGGGTGATTGAGTCTTATACCGAGCGTTTATCCCGCCACGCGGGTTTTGAGTTTGGTACTACTCGAATGTGGGGATCATTGGGTTGGGCAGTAGCTACGGGAATTGTAGGTATTGTTTTTAATATCAATCCCAATATTGTATTTTGTATGAGCAGTATATCGGGTTTGATTTTTTTGCTGATTCTTTCCCGGTTGGATATGGATGTTTTTAAAAGCAATGAGCCACAGGGTATAGAATCAGTACCTGTAAAGTTTGCTGATATTTTTCAATTACTCCATCTGCCGCGCTTTTGGGCATTTAGTTTGTTTTTAACGGGTGTTGCTGGAATCTATATGATTTACGAGCAACAGTTCCCAGTCTACTTTTCCTCTTTTTTTCCTACGGAGGAAATAGGAACCCGTGCCTATGGATATTTAAACTCATCACAGGTACTTCTTGAGGCCTTATTAATGCTGTTTGCACCCTGGGTTGTTATGCGCACTGGGGCCAAGTATGGATTATTATTGGCAGGAAGTATTATGTTTCTACGCATTATAGGTTCTGGATTAGCCACTGATATCTGGGTAATTTCAGCCTGTAAAATGTTGCATGCAATAGAAGTTCCCATCTTATTAGTGTCGGTATTTAAGTACATTGCAGTTAACTTTGAGGCACGCCTTTCTGCCACACTGTACCTTGTATGTTTCCAATTTGCCCAGCAGTTGACCGCAATGCTGTTATCGCCTGCTGTAGGCTACGGTTACGACTCGATTGGCTTTGCTAATGTTTATTTAGTATTAGGTTGCTTAGTTGGAGTGTGCTTGCTGCTGTCTTGGTCGTTATTACGAGGGGATTTACCACGTACTAATGAGTCTCGGAGTGTTGGGTTAGAGTTTCCTGTAGCCGGGGTTAAAGTACCTAATCGCTGCGAGCATTGATCTTTCATTATAGTCGTTACCTTCATGTTTTGTTGCTGAAGGTAACGCTTCCTCAGTATTTATTGATAATAACTTTTAGGGTTAAAGAAAACTATGCAGACCGAACTTTTAACGGCAACAGTTTCAAACTTTGATAAACGAAAACAGGTATATACCAGTAACTATCGTCTCGGATTTCATTTATCCCCACCCTTAGGATGGATGAATGATCCCAATGGCTTAGTATATTTTCAGGGTGAGTACCACGTCTTTTATCAGCATCATCCCCATTCGCCTAAATGGGGCCCTATGTATTGGGGACATGCAAAAAGTGCTGATTTAGTACATTGGGAACATAGGCCCATTGCTTTAGCGCCCGGCGATGATTTTGATCCAGACGGATGTTTTTCCGGCTCGGCAGTGGTTGAGGCAGAAACCCTATACCTGTTCTATACCGGGCATCGTTGGTTGGGGGAGGCGGGTAATGATGCGCAGGGAATGCATCAGGTGCAATGTCTGGCAACCAGTACAGATGGCGTACATTTTACAAAGCGGGGTGTTGTGATCGAAGCAGCGCCCTATCCTGACATAATGCACTTTCGTGACCCTAAAGTTTGGAAGCGAGGCCATGAGTGGTGGATGGCATTGGGGGCACGCCAAGGTGATGATCCAATGTTACTGCTGTATCGCTCGTCCAATCTGTATGACTGGGATTACTTAGGCTGTGCTCTGAAAGGACAGCGCGCTCTGGATGGCTATATGTGGGAGTGTCCTGACTTATTTGAGCTGGAAGGGCGTGATGTCTTTTTATGTTCCCCCCAAGGCTTAACGCCCCAAGGTTATGAGCGCTGGAACCTATACCAAAACAGCTATTGCTTAGGACGTTTGCAGGATGATGCCACCTTTGTCAGTGAAACTCCTTGGTATGAACTTGACCACGGGCATGATTTTTATGCCGCTCAAACGCTACTCGCACCGGATGGGCGGCGCTTGGTATGGGCTTGGATGGATATGTGGAACAGCCCTATGCCCAGCCAAGCCGACCACTGGTGTGGGGCACTGACGTTGCCACGAGAGCTTAGTGTAGAGGGTGATCGTTTGCGGATGCGCCCTGCACGGGAGCTGGTGGCCTTACGTCAATCTCAGCATTGCTTAACAGTGGGCGTGATTGAGGCGCAAAGCCATGACTTGGCGGTGCGTGGAGACTTACTTGAGCTTAAACTTGAGCTTGAAGTACAGAGCAGCACCGCAGAGCATTTTGGTCTCGCGCTGCGTTGCAGTGCCGATGGACGAGAGCAGACGCTGCTATACGTTGATGCTATGGCGCGTCGTTTAGTGCTGGATCGTCAGCAGTCTGGAGTTGGCGTTTGCGGAGTGCGCAGTGTTCCCATAGCGCTGGAGCAAACTCGGGTGGCCCTGCATATTTTTCTGGATCGTTCCTCTATTGAGGTCTTTGTAGATGATGGAGCCTATGTGCTGAGCAGCCGTATTTATCCCGATCCTTGCAGCGTGGGGATTCGTGCATTTGCTGTGAATGGGACTGGGGTATTTGGCGAGCTTTCCGCATGGAGGCTGGCTGATCTTAAACTCTAAGTTGCCCGCCATAAACCGAGTTATCTGCCCCGCTTTTGGCTTATTGTCATCTTTTTGTTGGCCATGACATCATGCAACGCCAAATACACACTGGCACCTGTACATGGCTTCAGTCAAAGATGTTGCACGGTTGGCGGGGGTTTCTCCGATGACTGTGTCCAGAGCGCTCAATACCCCTGAAAAGGTTAATCCTGAAACTCTGGCCAGAGTGCTTCAGGCCGTTGAGCGTTTGAACTATGTACCCAGCCTATCGGCTCGGCAAATTCGTGGGGGGACATCCGGTGGTAAGACCATAGGCGTTTTAGCATTCGATACGGCAACAACGCCTTTTGCTGTGGAAATGCTGCTGTCCTTGGAGCAAACGGCCCGAGAGCACGGTTGGAGTGTTTTTATTCTCAATGTATTTGAAACGCCTCCCTGTCCACAGGTCATTGACTTGTTACTCTCTCATCGACCGGATGGCATTATCTTTAGTGCCATGCAATTGCGGGTTTTGCAGGTTCCGGCGGTACTGCGCGACAAACCCCTAGTGCTGAGTGGTTGTCTCAGTACTGAGGCCGATATTGCTTGCTACGTTCCAGACGATGAAGAGGGGCAATATTGTGCGGTTAAGCAAGCCTTAGAACGCGGTTATCGACGGCCTTTGTGCATCAATCTGCCCCGCCACAGTTTAGCGAGCACCTTACGTCAGCAGGGGTTGCAGCGTGCTTTGACTGAAGCCGGTATCCCTTTAGAGGCTGTACCGCAGTACGATATTTCCGCCGATGATGCCTATGGCGAAACCCTTGATGAGCTGAGGCGGCGTTTGAGTGCGTCGAACGGTAAGCCCGACTTTGATCTGTTAATTTGTGGCAACGATCGCATTGCACTGGTGGCTTATCAATACCTGCTGGGTTGTGGTTTGCGCATTCCCGAAGATGTAGCCGTTCTAGGCTATGACAATATGGTGGGTGTAGCTGAGCTGTTTTACCCACCTTTGACTACCGTACAGCTCCCTTATTATGAAATGGGGCGGCGGGCGACCTTACATCTGATTAAAGAAAAGCACGAGCCCTTTATCCATCGTGTCCCCTGTCCTGTGATTAGCCGCCAGTCTTGGTAAGTCGATAGTTTCTAACGCACCGCTGCCTTGGGGGGAGGGGTTGCTGTACTATTAGGGGTCTCCTCGCAATTCCCCCTCCGGTCATCACCATGCACGCCGCCAAACCTCTGTTTGATTACACCCCTTATTGGGCCGAATGTTTTGGCCCTGCGCCCTTTTTGCCCATGAGTCGGGCGGAAATGGATGCCTTGGGTTGGGACTCCTGTGATGTGATCATCGTCACCGGGGATGCCTATGTGGATCACCCTTCCTTTGGGATGGCGATTATTGGACGGCTGCTGGAGGCTCAGGGTTTTCGCGTTGGCATCATCGCCCAGCCCGATTGGCGCTCGCCAGAGGACTTTATGCGCCTCGGTCGCCCCAACCTGTTTTTTGGGGTGACGGCGGGCAACATGGACTCCATGATCAACCGCTACACGGCTGATCGCAAAATTCGCTCTGATGATGCCTATACGCCGGGTGGATTGGCGGGAAAACGTCCTGACCGCGCCAGTTTGGTGTATAGCCAGCGCTGCAAAGAGGCGTGGAGCGATGTGCCGGTGATTTTGGGCGGCATTGAGGCTTCTTTACGCCGCATCGCTCACTACGATTACTGGCAGGACAAAGTGCGCCGCTCCATTTTGATGGATGCCACCGCCGATTTGCTGCTGTTCGGTAATGCTGACCGCGCGGTGGTGGAAGTCGCGCACCGACTGGCTGCCGGTGAGCCGGTGGAGTCGCTGACCGATATTCGCGGCACGGCCTTTATTCGCCGCACTACGCCCGAAGGCTGGTTTGAGCTGGACTCGACGCGCATCGACCGTCCGGGGGTGGTGGATAAAATCATCAACCCCTACGTCAATACGCAGGATGCGGCGGCCTGCGCCCTAGAGCAAGCCAAGCCTCCTCAAGCAGAAGCGCCTGACGAAGCACAACCGGTCGCCATTTTGCCGAATCCGCGCATTCCGCGTGATAAAACTGTGGTGCGTCTGCCGTCCTTTGAAAAGGTGCGCAACGATCCGGTGCTGTACGCCCATGCCTGTCGGGTGATGCATCAGGAGATCAACCCCGGCAACGGTCGGGCGCTGGTGCAACGGCACGAAGGGCTGGATATTTGGCTCAACCCCGCGCCGATCCCGCTGTCCACCGAAGAGATGGACTATGTGTTCGGGCTGCCCTTTGCACGGGTGCCGCATCCAGCCTATGGCGGTGAGAAAATCCCCGGCTATGAGATGATCCGCTTCTCGATCAACATCATGCGCGGTTGCTTTGGTGGCTGTACCTTCTGTTCCATCACTGAGCATGAGGGACGCATCATCCAAAACCGCTCCGAAGCCTCGATCCTGCGTGAAATCGAAGAAATTCGTGACCATGTACCGGGCTTTACCGGAGTGATCTCCGATTTGGGCGGGCCAACGGCCAATATGTACCGTTTGGCCTGTAAGAGCCGCAGCATTGAGTCGGCCTGCCGCAAGCTGTCCTGCGTCTATCCCGGTATTTGCCAGAATCTGAACACTGACCATTCGGCGCTGATCCAGCTCTACCGCATGGCGCGTGCCTTACCGGGAATTAAGAAGATCCTGATTGCCTCCGGGTTGCGCTACGACTTGGCGGTGGAGTCACCGGACTACATCAAGGAGCTGGCCACCTACCATGTGGGCGGCTACCTGAAGATTGCGCCGGAGCACACCGAGGAAGGCCCCTTATCCAAGATGATGAAGCCGGGGATGGGCACCTATGATCGCTTCAAGCGCCTGTTTGAGCGCTACTCAAAAGAGGCGGGCAAAGAGCAGTACCTGATCCCGTACTTTATCGCCGCCCATCCGGGCACCACGGATGAAGACATGATGAATCTGGCGCTGTGGCTGAAGCGCAATGACTTCCGCGCCGATCAGGTGCAGGCGTTTTATCCGTCGCCCATGTCCATTGCCACCGCCATGTACCACACCGGTCGCAATCCACTGACCAAGGTGACGTACAAAAGCGAAGGGGTGTACATCGTCAAAAGCGAAGCCCAACGCCGTCTGCATAAAGCCTTCTTGCGTTACCACGATCCGAAAAACTGGCCCTTGTTGCGTGAAGCGCTGAAAGATATGGGCCGCGCGGATTTGATCGGTAATGGTCAGCAGCAACTGATTCCCGCTTACCAACCGCAAACGGATGGCTATCAAAGCGCACGGCGTAAAAACTCAACGCCGAGTGCGAGTGACAGCAAAAAATCCGGCAAACCGATGGCCACCCGTCATACCGGATTGCCGAAAACGCCGGACAGCGGTAATGCGTGGGATAAACGCGAACAGGCTAAGGCGGCGGCTGAGGCACGGCGTAAGGCCGAGGTTGAGCAAAAGCGTAAGGGTGGAAATAAACCACAGAAGCAGCCGCCTAAACCGCGATGATAAGGGCCTATGCTCAGTTGCTTTCTTGGGATTCGGCTAAAGCGCCTAAGTCGTCGGCTCGGGCTTTAGTAATCTCCATCATGCAAGATGAACTGGTAATACGATCAATACTGCCTCCGGTGAGGTTGCCATAAAAGCTGCATTCCGCATCACGAAACTGAATCCACAGGCGTTGAATCTCGCGCAGTTGTTTTTGTTTTTCGGGGGCAAGGGTTTTGAGGGCAGCTTTGTAGTTTTGATTCAGGAGCGTATCTTGCCGCTGAAACTCAGCCATAGCGCACTCCACCATTGGGATGGTCACGCCATCGGCTTTATCCATGCATTGGTTATAGGCGCTGGAGTAGTCCTCATCCTCAAAGGCGGATACCGATAGGCTAACACTCAGCAGAATTGATAATGATGCAGCGCGTACTTTGAGCAACATCTAGGCCTCCTTAGAGGCAGTGAGTTATCGACCGATTAAACCCTAATACTCTGGGTAGTTCTATCCAGATCGCTGCCTAAATGCAGTAAATGTTCACTTTGCTGCAAGCCCATATTGATATGCTCTAAATTGGCATCTCCAAGCTGGTAAATGCGCTCACTGTGGCGGCGAATTTCGGCCACTGCATCGGTTTGTTGGGCGGTAGCTTGAGCAATTTGGTCGGCCATGGTTCGAATGGTGAGAATAGCTTCCACAATATGCTGCATGGCGTGATCGGCGGACTCGGCTTGTTTAGCTGTGTCTTCGGCGTGGGTTACTTGAGCCTGCATACTGTCCACCGATTGACGGGCCGCCAGTTGCAGGCGTGCGATGACCTGTTGAATTTCTCCCGTAGCTTGGGTGGTTCTCTGGGCTAAAGAGCGCACTTCTTCGGCCACTACGGCAAAGCCGCGTCCTTGCTCACCAGCCCGCGCGGCTTCGATGGCGGCGTTTAGGGCAAGCAGGTTGGTTTGATCGGCAATGGAGCGAATCACCGTAAGCACTTTGCCAATGGTTTGGGTTTCTTGGGCAAGGTTATCCACGGCTTGGGCGTTGTCCTGCACTTCTTTAACCAAGGCGCGTAACCCATCCAAACTTTGGCCAATGATCTGCTGGCCTTGGCTGACGGATTGATTGGCGGTTTTCCCTGCTTCGGCGGCCTCGTTACTTCCCGTAGCCACTTGGGTGATGGTGGCTTCTAGCTCGGCTAAGGAGTCTCGAATCTGGGCGGTTTCAGCGGCTTGATGACGGGCACTTTTTTGTAGCTCGTGGCTCATACCGGCCAGACTTTGACTGCTTCCGGCGACATTCTGTGCGTGTTGACGTAAGGAGGTAATCAGTTGGCTTAGGTAATCGCGCAACCAATTTAATGAGCGTTCAATTTCCTGCATTTCCTGAATGCGGGAAGGGATCTGTATCCTTTGCTCAAAATCGCCCTGTGCCCAAGCCGATAAACGGGGGACGAGGCGCTCTAAATGGGCAGTGAATCCTCGTTGTACGCGATCAATGGTGAGGGCGATGCCTAAAATAATCAGGATCAACAACGCTTGTATCAGGCGCACGTCTTGTTGGATGCGCTCGCGCTCCGCCTGAACGGGTTTCTCCAGTGCCGAGAGTGCGTTTTGGACTTCTGTCATCCGCTCTGCGTGGTGATGCACGAGGATTGTCCTTTGGCGAATTTGTTCACGAGTGCGCAAAAGTTCTGCGGGGTAGCGTTGCACTAGACTGCCCAGTTCGCGCTTTAAGGCAATGGCGGCATCTTCAGTGGGGCGGTTTTTTTGACTTTGACCTCCTAATCCCAGCAGGGAGGCGAAGTCATTACTGGGAGCGCTTTGTTCTAGGGCAATGCCTAGGGGAGGCAATGCAAGCAGTTGTCGGTAATCTTGGTTGACCAGTTCCAGTGCTTGCTCAATCTCACTCATAAGATCGTCGCGGCCTGTGCTGATGACTCGTGCGCGTGTATGGCTTAGGCGTTGTAGGTGCAGATTCATGGACGACAACGGTGGCCAATACTCGCGCGCGTTGGCTTGCCGTACATAGCGGCCAAACTGTTCCAGATGATCGGCTAGCTCTCGTTCAGCTTGAATTAACAGCCCCTGAGGATCGCCGGCTAATTTTCCGGCGGCCAGTAAGTCGGTAGTGGCAAATTGGTACAGCTTGCTCAGGCTAGAGTTTAACTGCTGGGCCAGTTGCTCTGGCAGTGCATCTACTGAAGACTCTAGGGTGGTTAAGCTCTGGGTAGCTTGGCTGTGCTGTAGGGCATCACCGGTTTCCAGATAGTCTTGTAACCCCTTAGCGACTTGGTACTGAAACTGCTGGGATAATTTTAGATACTGGCCAATCAGTTGGTAAGGCTGCTCCATAGCCCGCTCTGACCACCAGAGGGTGATTCCCAAGGCCAAACAAACACCAACAAGCAGCACCGTGTTGAGTGTGGTGAGGGACTTTAGGCGCATGTCAGCCTCAGGTACAGGTCAGGAGAGAGAGCTGTACCTTATGGCAGTTTAGTGTCGTTTTTATGACGACTGCGTGGGTTGATAGGAGCTGAAAGCCTTTTGCCAGAGGCTAAGCGTCATTATTTTGGGCTTGGCTTCGTTTAGGGCGACGGATTTTCCGCCAGCCTCCGCAGCGGGCTTAGGCTGCTTGGATCAAGGCTGCGACCTCATCTGCGCTGAGCACTTTACCCATAGATACCACGCGCTCATCAATCACCAGCGCGGGGGTGGACATCACGCCATAGGCAGCGATTTCGGCGAAGTCCGTTACTTTCACCACCTCGGCTTCGCGCTGGAGTTGGCTTAGGGCCGTATGGGTGTTTTCGGTCAGGGTGATGCATTTTTTACAGCCAGAGCCCAGAACTTTAATCAGCATGGGGCGTACTCCTATCAATCAGAGAAAAAGGTAAGCAAAGGCGTTGAACAGATAACCAATCAGCATGATGCCTAGGGTGATGATGCTGAAAAATGCCGCTAACAATGGTGGCTTCACGACTTTGCGCAGCATGATGAGCGAGGGGAGTGAGAGGGCGGTGACCGCCATCATAAAGGCCAGCACTGTGCCTAGACCGACCCCTTTATGTACTAGCGCTTCCGCAATGGGTAGGGTGCCAAAAATATCGGCGTACATGGGGATGCCAATCAGGGTCGCAAGGGGCACGGACCATAGTTTGTCGCTGCCAATCAGAGCATTGATGACGCTCTCAGGGATCCAGTTGTGAATCAGAGCCCCAATACCCACCCCCAATAACACGTACATCCAGACGCGCTGGACAATCTCCTGTACTTGCTCGGCGGCATAACGCAGTCGGTCACGTAGCTGAAGTTGTTCGGGGGGCAGGTCCAATACCGGATGGCGGGTTACAAAGGCCTCGATCTGTTGCTCCATCCGCAACGCGCCAATCAGGGCTCCTCCCAGTACCGCTAATACCAAACCCAGCAGCACATAGGCGATGGCGATGCTCCAGTTAAAGATACCCGCCAGCAGGATGAGGGAGGCCAAATCCACCAAGGGCGAGGAAATGAGGAACGAGAAGGTAATGGACAGGGGTAAGCCCGATCCAGTGAAGCCGATAAATAGGGGAATGGAGGAGCAGGAGCAAAAGGGGGTTATGGTTCCCAAAAGTGCGGCGGCTAGATTGGCTCGAAAGCCTTGCAAACCGCCCAAGATGCGCCGTGTGCGCTCTGGGGGAAAATAGCTCTGAATCCAGGAGATGATGAAAATCAGCACCGATAACAGGATGAAAATCTTAATCACATCGTAGATAAAGAAGTGCAGGCTGCCCCCCAAGCGGCTGGACAAATCCAACCCCAGCGCCTCCAGCACAGCCTTCACCCCCTGAGACAGCCACTCCATCCGCAGTAACTGATCGTTCAGCCATTCAAAAAAGTCCATGGGTGACTCCTAGAGATTAGGCTTGGGTTAGATTTTGCTCGTACCAGACTTTGCTGTTATTGATCAGCCGCACCAGCCACAGCATCACAGGCACCTCAATCAACACCCCAACCACCGTAGCCAGTGCCGCCCCTGAGTCGAAACCGTAGAGCACAATGGCCACGGCGACCGCCAGCTCGAAAAAGTTAGAAGCACCGATCATGGTTGCTGGGCCTGCTACCGAATGACTGACCTTAAAATAGCGGCTTAAGGCATACCCCAAGGCGGCAATCACTAGGGTCTGCAACAGAATGGGCACGGCCAGCAGGGCAATAACCAGTGGCTGGGCCACAATGGCCTGTCCTTGAAAGGAAAACAGCAATACCAGCGTGGCCAGCAATGCCAACATGGAGAAAGGGGCGAGCTTGGCTAATTGGGCCTGAAAGACGGGCTCGCCTTGACGCAACAACTGCCGCCGCAGACCTTGAGCGATGGCCAGCGGAATCAGGATATACATCACCACCGAGAGCAGTAGGGTATCCCAAGGAACGGGAATGGAGGACACGCCGAGTAAGAAAGCCACAATGGGCGCAAAGGCAAACACCATCACCAGATCATTCAGGGCTACCTGAGTCAGGGTGAAGTTGGGATTGCCGTTACAGAGGTTGCTCCAGACAAATACCATCGCGGTACAGGGCGCAGCACCCAGCAGAATCAGCCCGGCCAGATAGCTGTCGATCTGATCTTCCGCCAGCCACGGGGCGAAAATATGGCGTAGAAACAACCAGCCAATAGCCGCCATGGAAAAGGGTTTAATCACCCAATTGATGAACAGGGTAATCCCCATTCCGGCTTTCTGCTGGCGGACTTCGTGCAGGGCTGAGAAGTCGATCTTCATCAGCATGGGAATGATCATCAGCCAAATCAGTACCCCTACGGGCAGATTGACCTCAGCAACGGTCAGTGCCCCGATGGCTTGGGTGGCATTCGGAGCCCACAATCCCAGCAGGGTTCCGCCCAGAATGCATAAAAATACCCACAAACTCAGGTAGCGTTCGAACAGGCCTAAAGGGGAGGCATTGGCGTGGGACATAGCAAAAGGATCTCTTGGGGGCAGACAACCCCATCCGGTAGGGCTGAAATTTTAGAGTAATATATGAAATATAGTATATTCGAAAAAACATATGTAGCGAGTCGCCATGTCTGACCTCCTAAACCCTTCGTTGCTGTTCAAAGCACTGGCGGACGAAACCCGACTGCGGATTGCCTTATTGGTCAGTGCGGAGGGGGAGTTGTGCGTGTGTGAGCTGATGGCGGCTCTAGAAGAAAGCCAACCTAAGATTTCGCGCCATCTGGCCTTGCTGCGTACCCAAGGGCTGCTGGCCGATCGGCGGCAGGGGCAATGGGTGTACTACCGTCTGCACCCAGAGTTGCCGGATTGGGCTAAACACCTGTTGGCGGAAGTCTTAGCGGCTCATGGCACTTGGCTGGAGCCGGATCAGCAGCGTTTACGGGAGATGCAAAAGCGCCCAGATCGTTCTTCCCTGTGCCGTTGATTTCTATCCTTAATGACCTTTGAGAGGTGATGCTGTGTCCCACCCTTATGATCTGTTACCCCTTGATGGGGCCGGCTCCTTAATTCTGACGCCCTGTCCCGGCCTTAAGGAGACCTCAGTGGCTGAGGCTTTAAAAGACCTCAAAGCCGCGGGTGCTTCGGCCCTCGTGACCCTGATGCCGGAGGAGGAGTTGGAGGCTCAGAGCGTTGATGCCTTGCCCAGTCTGTGTGCAGAGCAGCAGCTGGAGTGGTTCCACCTGCCCATTGCCGATGAGCAAATCCCCTTGGCTGACTTTGACAGCGCTTGGGCGCATAGCCACAGACGGTTGCAGCAATTGCTGGATCAAGGCCGTTCTGTGGCCATTCACTGCAAGGGTGGCTCTGGGCGTACCGGTTTGATCGTTGCTCGCTTATTGATGGAGCGCGGGCTGAGTCGGGATCAGGCGGTGGCACAGGTACAGGCATTGCGTCCAAAGGCTATTCAGCACCCGGCGCATGTTGCGTGGTTAGCTCAGTTCGACACGCCCCAACAATAGCCGCACGAATTACAACAGCCCCCATCATTCGAAAAAGAAGAGGACAGCATGAGCATTAAGGTAGGCATCAACGGTTTTGGCCGTATCGGACGTTTGGCGTTGCGGGCGGCTTGGGATTGGCCGGAGCTGGACTTTGTGCAGATCAACGATCCGGCGGGTGATGCCGCCACCCATGCCCATTTGCTCAACTTCGACTCGGTGCATGGCCGTTGGCAGCACGAGGCTCAGAGTGAGGGCAATAACCTGCTGATCGGTGGTAAACGCATTCCCGTGACCGCCAATAAAGCCCTTGCTGATACCGATTGGAGCGGCTGCGATCTGGTGATTGAGGCCAGCGGTAAAATGACCAAGGTGGCTTCATTGCAACCTTACTTAGAGCAAGGCGTGAAACGAGTGGTGGTCAGTGCGCCGGTGAAGGAGGCCGGAGCGCTGAACGTGGTGATGGGGGTAAATCATCAGCTTTTTGATCCCGCCCAGCACCGGATTGTGACCGCCGCTTCCTGCACCACTAACTGCTTGGCTCCAGTGGTGAAGGTGATTCACGAAAATCTGGGGATTCGTCACGGCTCCATCACCACCATTCATGATTTGACCAACACCCAAAGCATCCTCGACACCCCGCACAAGGATTTGCGCCGCGCCCGCGCTTCGGGGTTGAGCCTGATTCCGACTACGACCGGCTCAGCGACCGCGATTGCGGAGATCTTCCCTGAACTGCGTGGCCGCCTGAACGGCCATGCCGTGCGGGTGCCTTTGGCCAATGCCTCCCTAACCGATTGCGTGTTTGAGGTGGAGCAGCCGACTACCGTAGAAGCCGTGAACGCCTTGCTTAAAGCCGCTGCGGAAGGCCCCTTGAAGGGTATTTTGGGCTATGAGGAGCGGCCTCTGGTATCCATTGATTACCGCACCGATCCCCGTTCCTCCATCATTGATGCGCTGTCCACCATGGTGGTTAATGGCACACAGGTGAAGCTCTACGCTTGGTACGACAATGAGTGGGGCTATGCCAATCGCACCGTCGAATTGGCGCGTTTGGTGGGTTTGGCGGATTAAATCATGCAACAGGCCTTGTCTCCCGCTGTGCGCCAATACGCGCTGATTACCGCCAATTACTGGACTTTTACCCTCACCGACGGCGCTTTACGCATGCTGGTGGTGCTGTACTTCCATCAGTTGGGCTATCAGCCGTTGGAAATTGCCGCGCTGTTTTTGTTCTATGAGTTCTTTGGCGTAGTGACCAACTTAGTCGGGGGCTGGCTGGGCGCGCGTTTGGGCCTCAACCGCACCATGAACCTTGGCCTCGGCCTACAGGTGTTGGCCTTGCTGATGCTGACCCTGCCAGCCGCTTGGCTGACGGTACCTTGGGTGATGGCGGCGCAGGCGCTGTCCGGTATTGCTAAAGACTTGAATAAGATGAGCGCCAAAAGCGCCATTAAGAGCCTGTTGCCGGAAGGACAACAAGGCCGTCTCTATCACTGGGTTGCTCTGCTAACCGGCTCCAAGAACGCGCTGAAGGGCGTGGGATTTTTCCTCGGTGGCGCGCTTTTAGCGGCCCTAGGCTTCAGTGCGGCGGTACTGACTTTGGCAGCGGCCTTGATGCTGGTCTGGCTGCTGAGCCTCAAAGCCTTGCAGCAGGATATGGGCAAGGCCAAGCAAAAGCCGAAGTTTCGCGAGTTGTTGTCCAAAAGTCCGGCCATTAATCGCTTGTCGGCGGCGCGTTTGTTTTTGTTTGCGGCGCGGGATGTCTGGTTTGTGGTGGCCTTACCGGTGTATTTAGCGACCCAACTGGGCTGGGATTTTTGGCAGGTGGGCGGCTTTTTGGCTTTTTGGGTGATCGGTTACGGCGGAGTGCAGACCCTAGCTCCTTGGTTGACCGGTAAACGCCAAGGCCGTGTGCCAGACGGGCGCGCCGCCTTGCTGTGGGCTTTGGCCTTGACGGGCATTCCAGCCGCTATTGCGCTGGGCTTGGAGGCCACGCCTTGGGTGCAATCGGTGTTGGTCGGTGGGTTGCTGGTGTTTGGAGTGGTGTTCGCGGTTAACTCCTCTCTGCACAGCTACCTGATCGTTTCCTATGCTAAGGCAGATGGCGTGTCTTTGGATGTGGGCTTTTACTACATGTCCAATGCGGCGGGGCGTTTGTTGGGCACCCTGCTTTCTGGCGGAGTCTTTCAGCTTTGGGGGCTGAGTGCCTGCCTGTGGTTGTCCAGCCTCTTTGTGCTCGTAGCAGCGCTGATTTCCATGGGCTTACCTCGGCAGGCTGGAGCGGCTGAAGCCTAATCCAGCCCCAGTTTTTTCAGCCGGTAGCGCATGGAGCGAAAGGAAAGTCCCAAGCGCTGAGCCGCCGCCGTGCGGTTCCAGCGCGTTTCCTCAAGTGCTTGCATGATCAGATTGCGTTCAACGGCCTCCAGATGCTCCTCTAGATTATGCACCTGTGTGCTGATCGGCTGTTCTTTGCTATAGGAGGGTGTGTTGGGCTCAGTGGGCTGTAAATCTTCTGGCCGGATGCACTGATGGTCGCAGAGGGTATAGGCGCGCTCCAGTATATTCTCCAGTTCGCGTACATTTCCGGGAAACGGGTAGAGCAAAAGCTGTTGCATCGCTTGAGGTTGTAGATTGGCTTGAGGTTGTCCGCTGCTTTGGGCCAGTCGCCTTAAGATATGTTCCGCTAATAGGGGAATGTCCTCACGCCGCTCTCGTAAGGGAGGAATACTCAGCTCAATGACGTTGAGTCGATAATACAGGTCTTGGCGGAAACGACCGGCCTGTACTTCAGCCGCTAAATCTTTATGAGTGGCGCACAAAATGCGTACATCCACAGCCTGTTCTTCTTGGCTCCCTAAGGGGCGTATGGCTTTTTCCTGAATCGCCCGCAGTAGCTTTACTTGCATGGCAAGGGGCAGGTCGGCCACCTCATCTAAAAACAGCGTCCCGCCTTGGGCGGCTTGAAATAGGCCAGGTTTGTCTTCGGTGGCTCCGGTAAAGCTGCCTTTGCGGTGGCCGAAGAATTCACGCTCCATCAATTCGCTGGGGATAGCGCCACAGTTGACAGGAACAAAAGCAGCTTGAGCACGGGGGCCTTGCTCGTGGATTAAACGGGCCGCCAGCTCTTTGCCCGTACCGGACTCACCGCTGATATAAACCGGAGCCTGACTGCGGGCCAGTTTCAAGATCTGTTGCCTTAAAGCCTGCATGGCCGGTGCTTGGCCCAATAACTGGGTGTGTTCTGTCTGTTCGTTGGGAAGGCTGGGGGGCACTTTATGCTTTAAGCGCAGGGCATTGTTAATCAACTCGCGTAGGCGTTTGATGTCCACAGGTTTGGTCAGAAAATCAAAGGCTCCCGCTTTTAAGGCAGTAATGGCCGTTTCTACGCTACCGTAGGCGGTAATCATGGCTACGGGCATGTGCGGATGCTGCTGTTGGATGTACTGCACTAACTCAAGGCCATTGCCGTCGGGTAGGCGCATGTCGGTTAGGCACAGGTCAAAATGATGCTGCATCAGTTGTGCGCGTGCTTCCTGAAGGCTGCCCGTACTGTAAGCCTTTAACTGCATGCGGCTGAGCGTGATTTCCAACAGCTCCCGAATGGGAGGCTCATCGTCCACAATCAACACATTTCGATAGCTGGTCATAGGCATTCCAGTCCTAGGGTGCATCCTGTATTGCTCAAATATTACAGCGGGAGCCGATTGGGGTGAGCGAAGGTAATCCGAAAACAGCTTCCACCCTCTAGGCGAGGATGGTAGTCAATACGAGCTTGGTTGCTGTCGCACAGTTCCCGGCATAAATAAAGTCCCAGCCCTGTCCCTTGATGGTCGGTGGTGAAAAAGGGTTCAAAGATATGCTGGACGTGCGTTGATGCGATACCCGGCCCATCGTCTAATACCTCCAGTACCGCCAATCCTGAGCGCGCATCGGCATAGAGCCTAAGCCAAACTTGAGCCTTAGAATGCTGGCGCTTGCTATAGCGTAATCCATTCTGAACTAGGTTGGTCAGTACCTGCGCCAGTTGGCTGGGGTCGATATGGGTTGAGAGTGGCTGCTTGGCCATGTCCAGATGGATCTGTTGTTCTGGCGTTAGATGGGTGCGTAACTCGTCTACACACTGACCAAGCCACGGGTTGAGCACCAGATGCTGAGGATTAGCGGGGCGGCGGCGCGATACATAGAGCACGTTTTCAATGATCTGATTTACCCGCTGGGTTTGAGCGTAAATAATCTGTGCCAGCCGCAGATCGGCCTCAGGCAATTGCTCAGACTCCAGCAGTAATTGAGCGGCATGGCTGATGGCCCCCAGGGGATTGCGAATTTCATGGGCAATGCTGGCGGTCAATCGTCCTAAAGAGGCCAGTTTGAGTTGCTGGGCTTGTTGGGCGATGGGGGATAGGTCTTCTAAAAAAATCAGGGTTTGCCGCTGATCGTCCTGTAAGGCGGTAAACCCCGGCTGCAAGCGTGCCTTGGGCGTAGAAATACTTTCAGGCCAACGGCTAGGGTTGTGTTGCCACTGTTGCAGGCGCAAAAACAGCGGAGCGCTGTATTGGGTCAATAGATGGCCAGAGAGGGTTTCCAGTCCCAATAAATGCAGGGCTCGTTGGTTGGTGAGTACCACTTGATACTGAGCATCAACCACTAAGATTCCCAAGTGAATGCGCTGCAAAATGAGGGCGTTGAGGGTTTCCAGATGTGCAACGTCTTTAGCGCGGCGGCGGGCTAACTCTTCACTGTGTTGCCAGCGCCGACTTAAACCCTGCACTAATAGGGCGGCGGCGAAGCATAGTGCGCCTAGGGTTCCGGCCTGTACCAATTGATTGTTCGCGGCGCTGTGGCTTAGGCTGAGGTAGAAGGTTAGGTAGATCAGCCCTAGTGACGCGATGGCCGCTAAAAAAAAACCTAATTGCCCGTGCAGCAGAATATTCACGATAGCTACCGATACCACTACTAAGCTACCAATCCCACTGCTGGTGCCACCCGCCCAGTAAAATAGACTTAGCAGTAGCAGAATATCCAGCAGCGCTAATCCCAGTAACCAAGAGGGTTCTGTGCGATTAAAGCTCAGGGCTAAAATCAGATTCAGCCCCAGATACACCCAAAGGCTGTATTGCAGCGCGGTGAAGTTCGCCAAGGCTAACAGGTCGCTGTGGGTTAACAGCAGCAAAACCAGCCCAATTGCCAGACGGTAGACGTGATAAAGACGTAATACCTGGCGCGTCTGGGCTTGGGTTAATACCTTGGGGGTTAATGGTGATTTTTTTGATGCTGAGCCCAATGTTCCTGAGAGCAATACCAGTTCCCTCCGACCTGTAACGCCTGATCTTTAGGGAGATGTAGGCGGCAATGGGCACAACGCACCATAGGTTTAAGTTCTGGATTGGCGCGGTGCTTGGCTTGACGAGCTAAGCGTAGACGCTGCCAAATCCACAGAGCTCCTAGGATCAATAAAATCCAAAACAGCATACGAAACAGTCCCATCCGTTAGAGGCTCCCTTCATAGGTGATGCCACTGAGCTCAATCAAACAGGCCAAAGGTCAGCCGACTCCACCATGAGCGTTCCTCTTCTTCCTTGGCAGCAGCTTGTTGGCGTTGTTCTCGTTGCCAAGGCGCTAACAGGTCTTCTGAAATTTCTTGCTCGGCTGTTTGGTATTGGCGGTCTAAATCGCGGCTGGCGCTGTTTTGCGGTGGTGGCGGAGCTGTGCTGTTATCCTCAATGAAGGCCAAGGCTTTTTGGGCGATCCAAGGATATTTAGGCAGTCCTTCAACTGGCGTAAAACGGCCTCCGTTCAGGGTAGGGTGGTCTGGATAGTTAGTTTTCAACATGTGCAAGCTGGTATCGGCCAGATCATCCAAACCCATGTTTTGGTAAGACTCAATCATCAGCGCCAAGCCATCGCCTACAGTAGGGGAGCCCTGCATGGTTTCTACCACATAGCGGCCTCGGTTAGCGGCGGCTACATAAGCCTTGCGGCGCAGGTAGTAATAGCCCACATGGATTTCCCCCGCCGCCAGCAGGTTACGCAGGTAAACCATGCGTGCTTTAGCATCGGGAGCGTAGCGGCTTTGTGGAAAACGAGAAGTCAACTGTGAGAAGTCGTTAAAAGAATCCCGAGCGGCTCCCGGATCGCGCTTGGTTAAGTCGAGGGGCAAAAACCGGGTCATTAAGCCGCGATCCTGCTCAAAGGAGCTAAGGCCGCGCAGATAGTAGGCGTAATCCACATTAGCATGCTGAGGATGCAACCGGATAAAGCGATCTGCCGCTGCACGGGCCGCTTCAGGCTCTGCATTCTTGTGGTAGGCGTAGATCAGCTCTAACTGGGATTGTTCGGCATAACGACCGAAGGGATAACGAGATTCCAGCGCCTTTAGTTTAGCGACAGCACTGGTGTAGTTTTCTACATTCAGATCATTCTGCGCCAGCTTGTACAGCTCAGCCTCGGTGAGGTTTTCGTCAATGACTTCGCGTGATTCTCCGCCTCGTAAAAAGGAGGGGATTAAAGACTTGAGCTCTGCGCATCCGGCAGAGAGCACAAGCAAGACGATCAGCAACAGATGTTTCACTGGCATGGTAGCGTGCGTTCCGATGACGGCAAGGGACATGCCCTAGGCGGTCGTTATGACGAACAGGCCCGATTAGGATAGAATCTCCTATTTAAACACAAGCCCCTAAGCAGTACCAAAGTACCTGCTCCCTCCAGTTGATATTCAAAATTCCTATGTCCAAGCAGGCTATCCAACACCACGCCGAAGTACCCTTTGATTTGGGGGGCCAGCGCCTCGATCAAATTGCGGCGCAGCTTTTTCCCGAATATTCGCGCTCCCGGCTTGCCGCTTGGATTAAAGAAGGCGCGCTGACCGTTGATGGTCAAACTTTGCGCCCTCGTGACCCCGTTCATGCCGGATCGGTTTTGGCCTTGCAAGCCGAGCAAGAGGCCCAAGGCGAGTGGCAAGCCGAAGATATAGAGCTGGATATTCAGTATGAAGACGAGCACATTTTAGTGCTCAATAAACCGGCGGGATTAGTGGTACATCCTGCTGCAGGCCATGCCGATGGCACCTTGCTCAATGCCCTACTGCACCATGCTCCGGATCTGATTAATGTGCCGCGTGCGGGTATTGTGCACCGCTTGGATAAAGACACCACCGGCCTGATGGTGGTAGCCAAAACCCTACAAGCACAAACCCGTTTGGTCGAGCAGCTTCAAGCCCGCACCGTCAGCCGGGTTTATGAGGCCATTGTGGTGGGGGTGGTGACTTCCGGCGGCACCGTGGATGCACCCATTGGTCGGCACGGTGTACAGCGGCAACGCATGGCCATTGCGGAGAGCGGTAAGCCTGCCGTCAGTCATTACCGTGTATTAGAGCGTTTTCGCGCCCATACCCATGTGCGGGTGAAATTGGAAACGGGCCGTACCCACCAGATTCGGGTGCATATGACCCATATTGGTTTCCCCTTGGTAGGTGATCCTCAATACGGTGGTCGTTTTAAAATTCCGCCCGCGGCCAGTCCCACTCTGGTAGAGGCCCTAAAAGAGTTTCCCCGCCAAGCCTTACATGCGCGCTTTTTAGAATTGGAGCATCCCACCACCGGGCAGCGTATGAAGTGGATTTGCGACCTACCGGATGACTTTGTGTGGTTGTTGACGCTATTGCAGCAGGATCGCGGGGCTTTTGTGGGGTAGTGAGAGGGCCAGAGTGGATGAGGCTTTGTTTGCTCATCCACCCTGATCCTAATGCCCACCGATGGCAAAGCTATAAATAGCTCTTTCATCAAAACGATAGATTAAG
The DNA here is from genome assembly GCF_007830255.1 of Azomonas agilis. GTDB lineage: Bacteria > Pseudomonadota > Gammaproteobacteria > Pseudomonadales > Pseudomonadaceae > Azomonas > Azomonas agilis. Next base: position 107,137 of record NZ_VLKG01000001.1, on the reverse strand, counting down.
CGATCTTTTTGGGAGATACGCCGTGACCATAATCCTGCAAGATTGTGTTTTAGGGGTTCCGGTTTACCCAGACCTGTAGCGGGATCGGCCCGCAACATCTCCTTGAGGAGCTTACACAGCGCCTTGTGCAGCACCTTATCTTTTTCCCGTATTGCCTCGTAAGCGGCCCAAGTGTTCCCTTCAAATACCAGTGATCTCATCTAATTCCCTAGCATTTGGGGTGTAGCCTGTTTGCTGGGTGTGGGTTGCTAATGAAACCGCAATTTGCTGCATCAAGTTTTGATTTTGCAAAATATAAAGGGTTTCTTGCTCGCGCTCCCAATCGTCGGCATTGATAACGACAAAAGCCTCTCCAGCGCGGCGGGTGACTTTTAGAGGTGTGTGGTTATTTACCATCTGCTCTACAAAGTTTTTTAGATTGTTTCGAAATTGATTAACGCTGACGCTATCCATGATTACCACCTTTTGTACGGTAATTCCGTACGAATATGAGGTGAGCGCATCAAGGGGGCAAGTTGTTGAGGCTATTGACCGATGGATAAGGCTTGGCTGATCCACCAAAATCCAATGTTCCATACCCTCAGACCTTTACCTATTCCCATGACTACCCATATTCCTTGGCCCACCGATTGGCTGATTCCCGATTGGCCAGCCCCTGCTCAAGTTCGAGCCTGTATCACTACTCGTGCCGGAGGCGTCAGCCAATCACCCTTTGAGGGTTTTAACTTGGGTGATCATGTAGGCGATGATCCACAGGCTGTGGCCCAGAACCGTGACTTCTTGGCTGAAACCCTAGGATGTACGCCAGCTTGGTTAAGCCAAGTGCACTCTACTGATGTGGTCAAAGCCGATCCCACTCACGTATTAACCGCCGATGCCTGCTGGACGGATCAGCCCCATCAAGCCTGTAGTGTTCTAACCGCTGATTGCCTGCCCGTGCTGTTGTGTGATCGCGCCGGATCTAAGGTCGCAGCAGCCCATGCGGGTTGGCGTGGACTCGCCGCCGGAGTTTTGGAGCGTACGGTGCAGGCTTTAGCGGTTGCGCCACAGGAGCTGTTAGTCTGGCTTGGCCCCGCCATTGGCCCTGAAGTATTTGAAGTGGGGCCGGAAGTACGGGAGGCTTTTGTGTCCGCCCATGCACAAGCTGAGGAAGCCTTTAAGCCCAGTCCTAATGCAGGACGTTACTTGGCGGACTTATACCAACTGGCGCGGATTCGTTTAGCCACTTTAGGGATTACCGCTGTGTATGGCGGGGGTTTTTGTACCTATCAAGAGGCGCGCTTTTATTCCTACCGTCGTCAGGCTAACACGGGGCGTTTTGCTTCTCTTATCTGGCTGGTTGAGCCCAATATGCAGATATCTTGATTTTTGTCAGGCAAAGAGCGCTTGAATATCCTTCAATTATCCCTATCTATGGATCAATCCCGCAGGCTTTAGTCGGTGAGTTGCATTAAGACATCAGCCTGCTCTTACTTATGGACAGGGTGAACCTATGCGTATTGACCGTTTAACCAGCAAGTTGCAATTGGCATTATCTGATGCCCAATCCATTGCGATTGGTTTGGATCATTCAGCGATTGAGCCTTTGCACTTGATGCAGGCGTTATTGGAGCAGCAGGGCGGCTCCATCAAACCTTTGCTCATGCAAGTGGGCTTTGATGTAGCTAGCCTGCGTGATGTCCTAGGCCGTGAGCTGAATAACCTGCCGCGCCTGCAAAATCCCACCGGCGACATGAGTGCTTCGCCAGAATTGGGTCGTCTGCTCAACCAAGCCGATCGTCTGGCGCAGCAAAAGGGCGACCAATTTATCTCCAGTGAGCTGGTGTTGTTAGCGGCGTTGGACGACAGCACCAAGCTGGGCAAATTACTCTTGGCGCAGGGCGTATCCAAAAAAGCGCTGGAAAATGCCATCAACAACCTGCGCGGCGGTGAGTCAGTCAAAGATGCTAACGCGGAGGAGTCGCGCCAAGCCTTGGATAAATTCACCACCGACATGACCAAGCGCGCCGAAGAAGGCAAGCTTGATCCGGTGATTGGCCGTGACGACGAAATCCGCCGTACCATCCAAGTGCTGCAACGCCGTACCAAAAACAACCCCGTTTTAATCGGTGAGCCCGGTGTGGGTAAAACCGCCATTGTCGAGGGCTTGGCCCAGCGTATCGTCAACGGCGAAGTGCCGGACGGCCTGAAAGACAAGCGCCTGCTGGCCTTGGATATGGGCGCTTTAATCGCGGGTGCTAAATACCGGGGTGAGTTTGAGGAACGCCTAAAATCTGTGCTCAATGAACTGTCAAAGCAGGAAGGCCGCATCATCCTGTTTATCGACGAACTGCACACTATGGTGGGTGCTGGTAAAGGCGAGGGCGCTATGGACGCGGGCAATATGCTCAAACCCGCCTTGGCGCGCGGTGAACTGCATTGCGTCGGCGCAACCACGCTGGACGAATACCGCCAATACATTGAAAAGGATGCGGCCTTAGAGCGTCGGTTCCAAAAAGTGCTGGTGGATGAGCCGAGCGAAGAAGATACCATCGCCATTTTGCGCGGCCTGAAAGAGCGTTATGAAGTTCACCATAAAGTGGGCATCACCGACAGCGCCATTATTGCGGCGGCTAAGTTATCCCATCGCTACATCACCGACCGTCAGTTACCGGATAAGGCCATTGACTTGATCGACGAAGCCGCCAGCCGTATCCGTATGGAAATCGACTCCAAGCCGGAAGAGTTGGATCGCTTAGACCGTCGCCTGATTCAACTCAAGGTAGAACGCCAAGCCCTGAGTAAAGAGGACGACGAGGCTACCAAAAAACGTCTGCTGAAACTGGAAGAAGACATCGCCAAGCTGGAGAAGGAATACGCCGATTTAGAGGAAATCTGGAAATCGGAAAAAGCCGAGGTGCAGGGTTCGGCGCAAATCCAGCAAAAAATCGAACAGGCTAAAACCGAGCTGGAGCTGGCACGCCGTAAAGGTGATTTAAACCGTATGGCGGAGCTGCAATACGGCGTATTGCCCGACTTAGAACGCAGCCTGCAAATGGTGGATCAGCACGGTAAGGCCGAAAATCAACTGTTGCGTAACAAGGTCACGGAGGAAGAGATCGCCGAAGTCGTGTCCAAGTGGACGGGCATCCCCGTCTCCAAAATGATGGAAGGCGAGCGGGAAAAACTGCTGCGTATGGAAGATGACCTGCACAAGCGGGTGATTGGTCAGCATGAGGCCGTAACGGCAGTGGCTAACGCGGTGCGTCGTTCTCGTGCGGGGCTGGCTGATCCGAACCGTCCCAGCGGCTCCTTCCTGTTCCTTGGCCCAACCGGGGTGGGTAAAACCGAGCTGTGTAAAGCGCTGGCTGAGTTCCTGTTCGACACCGAAGAGGCCATGATCCGCATTGATATGTCCGAGTTTATGGAAAAACACTCGGTAGCCCGTTTGATCGGAGCCCCTCCGGGCTACGTGGGTTATGAAGAAGGCGGTTATTTAACCGAAGCCGTGCGCCGTAAGCCCTACGCGGTGGTGCTGTTGGATGAGGTGGAAAAAGCCCACCCTGATGTGTTCAACATCCTGCTGCAAGTGCTGGAAGATGGCCGCCTCACCGACAGTCATGGCCGCACCGTGGATTTCCGCAATACCGTGATTGTCATGACTTCCAACTTGGGTTCAGCGCAGATTCAGGAGTTGGTGGGCGACCGCGAAGCACAGCGGGCGGCGGTGATGGACGCAGTGAGTGTGCACTTCCGGCCTGAGTTTATTAACCGGATTGACGAGGTGGTGGTGTTCGACCCGCTCGGTAAAGACCAGATCAACGGCATTGCCAATATCCAGCTCAGTCGTCTGCGTCAACGCTTGGCCGAGCGCGAGCTGAGTTTAGACCTGACTCCAGAGGCTTTAGACAAGCTGGTGGCTGTAGGGTACGACCCGGTATACGGTGCGCGGCCGCTAAAACGTGCCATCCAACGCTGGATCGAAAACCCCTTGGCGCAACAGATTCTGGCCGGGAAATTCGAGCCGGGTACGACCATCCACGCCAAGGTAGAGGGCGACGAAATCCTGTTTGCCTGATCCCAAACTCAAAAAAAGCCCAGCCTAAGTGCTGGGCTTTTTTATGGCTGCATAAAGCTTATATAGGAGCCTAAATAAAAAGCCCGGTAAAAATAGGCTTTTCAGTGCCTGAGCATAGGGGGTATTTTAATTAATAGGATTTATCATTATGAGATAGGAATCATGTGTATTGCTGTTAAACGTAGTTTGCAATGGATGGCAACCCTGAGTGTATTAGTGGTCTCTTTGTCCACTTCCGCTGCTGATTATCTATGGATGGAGCCAGTCGCCGGTGGGGTTCAAGTCAAGTACGGTACTTTGGACGGTAAACAGTTGCCGATGACTGAAGTATCAGGGCTGCAAGCCTCACAGGGTGATACTAAAAATCTGCCCGTGCAGGCAGACGGCAAGGCGATGAAGGTCACTACCAGCCGTTCCGGTGATGTGCGTGTGGTTGGGCACCGCGTAACTCCAGAAGGCACCTTAGTACTCTTCCAAGCCAAAGAAGGGCGCAATGACATTAAGCCTGCTAACGATTTAGAGTTAGTTCCCACCACGCCCAATGGCAATACCTTCCAGTTGATTTGGAAGGGACAGAAAGTGGCCATTCCACAGGCCATGCTGACCACCTCGGAGCAGGGTTGGAACCGTGTATTACGCCCAGATGCCAATGGTAACGTCACCCTAAGCACGCCGTTTCCAGCCACCTATGTGTTGGATTTGAGCGCCAAGCTCAATGGTTCCACCACCATCGACGGCAAGGTGTATAAAGACGTGCTGCATACCGTGAGCCTGAGCTTTAAAGCGGGGCCAAGCCACTAAAGGCTTTGGGTTGTTCAGCAAAGCGCAATCACAGCTCTGTACGCAGGCTGTCGAAAGCTTCCTTGAGGAATTGGGCAGCCGGTTTTCGCGGGCCAGTCTGTTCCCTCCATGCCTGAATAGCGACCCTCATCGCACCGATGGATACCATAGCTACCATCCGCAGCGCCGTTCGGCGCTCGGGTTGTCGCCACACCTCACACAGCGCACTGAAAATCGCCTGTTCCTGCTTCAGATAAAACCCTTGTTTGCGCGCCAGTAGCGATTCACTGGATAGCATCAGGTTGTCGATGGCAGTCATCTGTTCTGTGGTGTGGCGTGCAATGCGCTGCACCATCACATCGCGCACCACATCCAGTGGCGGTATGTCGGGCGATGTCTTCAGCAGATCGGCAATCAGCTCGGCCATATCTGCTTCCAGCCCAAACAGGATGATGTCCTCCTTCGACTTGAAGTAGGAGAAGAAGGTGCGGCGCGAAATACCGGCGGCTTCTGCAACCGCATCCAGCGTGGTGCTGTTATAGCCATGGGTTAGGAATAGCTGCAGCGCGGTTTCGGCAATCCGCTGACTGGTTTCGCGGCGTTTGCGTTCCCGTAAACCCTTTACGGGAGCTGTATTGGTGGGCGGGGAAATTTCTGACATGTCGATGGCTTGTTTTATAAATGCACTTAGTGCAATATTATTTGCACTAAGTGCATTTATTGATGTGCCAAGTTTACCCTTCCACTCCTCGTCAGACAAGGATCGACCATGGTTGACTGGACCACTTCCGATATTCCCTCACAACAGGGCCGCACCGCTGTGGTCACTGGAACGGGCGGCTTAGGGTTTCAAGATGCGCTGGCGCTGGCCCGCGCGGGTGCAAAGGTCATCATCGCCGGGCGCAATCCACTAAAGGGAGCCGCCGCTGTCCAGCAGATTCGCCAAAGTGTCCCGAGCGCGAAGGTGGTTTTTGAGGTCTTGGATCTGGCCAGCCTCAGCTCCATCAAAGCATTCGCTGAGAGCCTAGGCAGTTCGTGCGATAGCCTCGACCTGCTGATCAACAACGCTGCCGTGATGACCCCACCCAAGCGGCAGGAAACCTCTGATGGATTCGAGCTGCAATGGGGGACGAATTACCTCGGCCACTTTGCTTTGACCGCCCAACTGTTGCCGCTGTTATGCAAAGGCAAGCAAGCGCGAGTGGTCACGTTGTCCAGCATTGCAGCGCGAAACGGCAGCATCAACTTTGAGGATTTGCACGCGCGGCGCAGCTACCAGCCGATGTCGGTTTATGGCCAGTCAAAGTTAGCCTGCCTGATGTTCGCCCTCGAATTGCAACGCCGTAGTGATGCAGCGGGTTGGGGTATTCAAAGCATTGCCGCTCATCCCGGTATTTCGCGCACTGATTTACTGCCCAATGGCGCGGGTGCATGGAGTGCTCCGGGGATGGCGCGGCGTTTTCTGTGGTTCTTGTTCCAGCCCGCCGCTCAGGGGGCGTTGCCAACGCTGTTTGCCGCGACTGCGCCACAGGCCCAAGGCGGTGCTTATTACGGCCCGGATAAGTTTGGCGAAATCAGAGGCTATCCTGCTGTTGCTAAGATTCCCGCGCAGGCGCTGGATATAAACGGCTCCACACGGCTATGGACTGAGTCAGAACGGCTTACCGGCTTAAGCTTCCCCAGCGATGGAAGCCAAGAGCCTAAAGTGTTGTTCCCTGTCGTCCGGTCTTTGCACGCATGAGGCCGTCAAGTATGCGGGTGGGTATGACTCGTCGGCAGGTGAATACGGCACTGCTGCTGACGGCTTTGGCCGCCTCTTGCCCTATACAGGCACAACCCACAGTTCCGTATTCGATTACCGATTTTGATTGGATCGACCAAACACGCGATCGCTCGGTGCCTGCGCGCCTGTATTGGCCGGTAGTGGCATCCCCTGATAGGCCCGTGCCCTTGGTGGTGTTCTCGCACGGCATTGGCGGTTCGCGGCAAGGTTATAGTTATCTCGGAAAACACTGGTCATCCAATGGCATCGCTAGTTTGCATGTTCAGCATGTGGGCAGTGACTCAGCACTGTGGCGGGGCAATCCCTTCGGGGTGGTTGGCCGTTTGCAGGCCGCCGCTCAGGAGAAAGAAGCCATCGCCCGCGCCGCTGACGTGCATTTTGCCCTCGATCAATTGCTCACAGACGAATCCAATCGCTTTGGTGCTGCGGTGAATCCTCAACGCCTGATCATGGCCGGTCATTCCTATGGCGCAAATACCACACTGCTCAGCATTGGCGCGCAGGTGGTGAGGAACGGCCAGACGATTGACTGTTTGGATTCGCGCTTCTCGGCGGCGGTGATTATCTCGGCCCCGCCTTTTTACGGGGAGTCCAATCTGGCCGCGATACTGAGCAAGGTATCCGTCCCCACCATCCATGTGACAGCCACCGATGATGTGATCGAGATTCCGGGCTACCGCTCAGGGCTGGAGGATCGACTGGCGATTTTTGATGCACTGGTTCATGCGCCCAAGATGCTGGCCGTATTTCATGGCGGCTCCCACAGCATGTTCACCGATCGTAGCTTTACCGGCGGATTTTCACTCAATGCCAAGGTGAAGGTCGCCACCGCAGAGCTGGCTGTAGCGTTTTTTGATGCGGTTTTTGAGGGCGATAACGCGGCTTTTGTGCGCTGGGAAAATGATTGGTATCCCATTTTGGCGCAGGCTCAGATGATCTCCGGCCCACAATTAAGCTAAGTAACCTATGCCGCTGAAGGGAGTTCTTTGGGTAGCGATTGCTGAAAGCATTGCCAATCTTTAAGATGAGAACGTTTTTCATCTGTGGGAGAGGCTCCCGTGTCCCGCTCAACGAGCAGCAAGTTAGGCTCTTTTTTTAGCAGCCATCACCCTTGGCTGTTACAGCATGTGCAGCGGCAACTGCATAACCGAGCCGATGCCGAGGACACTGCCGCCGAAACCTTCTGTCAGCTACTGGCTTCCCGCATTGATACCGAGGAGCTGAATCAGCCGCGTGCCTATCTGGCTACTACCCAAACCTGCTCGAATTGCGGCGCACTGCCTGGTTTAAGGCTGTAAGGTAGCGCAGGGCTTGAAATAAGAGAATGGACAGTGCCTATGGTGTCAGGCACGAGTGTGACATTAACGCGGCTACGAACATTCTTGCGGTCGGGCATGGCCGTCCTGTAGAGGGAATCCCTGTCCTTTAGAGCAGAGAGGATGCAACTGGTTTAGGGCTGGCAGGGGTATGGTAGCCTCTAAGATAGGAGGCCACCCTACGGGATTGGAGTTTAAAGGCGAAGCCAGCTTGTCATGGAGCGGGCCGCCCACTTAGCCGATACACTTTGTATTCCACGCGACAGGGCGCTTGTTCAGGGGCTTCGGTATTTGTTTCGAGTAGGCTTTCCACATGGGTCAGTTCGACTTGGTAATGTGGGGCACAGAGGCATTCCAGCTCCTTATCTATGCCAAGGGCTTGTTGCAGGCTATCACCCTCGGCCGCATCTTCGATAGTCAGCAAAAATACGCTGGCCGACTGGGGCACGATGCGTCTTAGGTGTTCAATGTAGCGTTGGCGGACGGCTCCTGACAGGGCAGTGAGGGCCGCGCGGTCGTAAACTACATCTACCGCACCAAGGTCACTGGCATTTAGGGCAAAATAATCACCGCACAGAATGCTGATATTCTGGTACTGCCAGAGGCTAAAGGCTCCACTCTGACGTTGGACAGGCTGCCAACCTTGTTCGGCAAAGAAGCTTTGCACTGCTAGGGGGCTGAGTTCAACGCCAATGACCTCATGGCCTTGTTCGGCCAGCCAGATTAGGTCGAGGCTTTTGCCACACAGTGGGACAAAGATACGGCTTTGGGGAGCTAATTTTAGGTCGGGCCAAAACCGCGCCAGCAGTGGATTGACGGCACTCTGATGGAATTCGGTACTGCGTTGTTCGCGCCAGAGTTGTAGCCAAAGGTGATCATCCCGGCCCGTCATAAGGCCGCCCGCCAAGAAGAGCAGTGAGGGATGGCCGATAGGGTTGCATACAGCGGATTAGGTAAGCTCAAATGCTTCTCCATTGGAAGATAGCGAGGGGCCGCTATCCAGCACAGGCTGAGTGTGCTGGAGCATTCAAGCATGAATACTGGAAAAGCTGTTGAGTCATTCTGGGAATGCAGCGGAAATGGACAATATTGAGGCCCCCATTAGCGAACCCTTGCCCTAAGGGGCCAGTGATTAAAGATGGTTTTGCTTTAAAAATCCACACTACCGGATAGGCTAAAGATGCGCTCAGGCCCCCAAGAGACTCGGTTGTTCGTACCGCCACTGGATACGAAGTAGTGCTTATCCGTTAGGTTATCGACGTTCAGTTGCAGGCGCGCATTTTTGTCAATTAGGTGCGGCATACTCCAAGACACAAAGGCATCGTAGGTGGTATAGCTGGAGAGCTCAAAAGTGTTGGCCACGTCCCCTTCGCGTTTACCCACGTAACGGGCTCCCCCTCCGATCCGTAGCTTGCCGGGTACTAGGTTTTGTGAAACATCGTAAGAGAGGAACATACCGGCCACATTGCGGGCGACGTTGACCATATCATTGTTCCGGTTGGCGGGTATGTCCTTGGATATTTCGGCATCGGTGTAGGCGTAGTTGGCGATCAGATTCCAGTGTTCGTTTAGCTGCCCGTTGAGGCTAGCTTCCCAACCCCGTGAACGGGCTTCACCCACAGTGCGAGTAACCAGTTGGCCGCCAACATTTTCATTCACCTGAATATTTTCTTTGAAGATGTCGTACCAAGTAATCAAGCCCGACAACCAGCCGTTGTCGTAACGCAGACCAAACTCATACTGACGGCCTTCCTCAGGCTCGCTTCCTCCTTCAGTAGGTTGTCCGGCCGTGATGGTATTGGGTTTATAGGATTCGCTGTAGTTGGCGTAGAGGGAAAACTGATCGTTGATTTTATAGACGATTCCCGCAAAAGGCAGGTTTTTGCTTTTGTTTACATTAGTTCCGATTTGATAGGGAATACCCTGGCCATCCCGCTGGCGAAACCTTTGGTGGCGTAGACCCAGAGAAAGAATCCAGTGTTCACCGATATGGATGTTGTCTTTGGCGTATAGGGACAGCATTCGTACCCTTGAGTTTTGATTACTGTTGCTTAAGTTCGGTGAGCCAACGGGGTGCAGATTTCCATACTGCGGTGAATCGGGGAAAAAGCCCCACTGGTTAGGGCCCTGTAGAAATACGTCTGTTGATTCATCGTGGCGTTCGTGGTCAGCACCCAGAGTTAATTCGTGGCGCATCCCCAGCAGGTTAAGTTCATTGAGCCAATCTAAGGCGGCGTAGTAACGGTCTTTCTCAAAGTTGGGGTTACTGCGAAAGCGCCGCCGTAAGTCTCCGGTACTTGGGTTGTAGCTGTTGGGGTCGGCTTGGTAGTCGGCTGAGGAGTCCTCGTTCCAACCGTAGTTAAAACGTAGGCGCGAGGTGGGTGAAAAACGGTATTCCAAGGTGGTACTGGCATACTGGCGGTGGCCGTTGATGCGTGTCCAATGTTCATCCAGCCGGCGAGAGCGACTACCGACATGGCGGCCATTGTAGAAAAAGGCTCCCCGATCCAGTACGGTGGAGTAGTCGGAGTATTCGTAGGACAGGTTGAACGAGAGTTTGTCGTTCTCAAAGGCCAGTGAGGGGGCGATTACCTTGTCACGGTTGACTCCAAAGTTACGCCAATAATCCTCATCTCGGTATTGGCCGATCAGTCGAAAGGCAAAGCCTGCACCCAGTGGGCCGGATACGTCGATGTAACTACTTCCGCCCCCCTCATCAATCATTTGGCCGCCCAGAGTAGCGCGCCATTCGTAGGTGGGCTTTTTAGTGATGACGTTAATCACCCCACCGGGCTCTTGCATGCCGTAGAGCAGGGATGCAGGGCCTTTAAGCACTTCGACCCGTTCGGTGGTGATGCTGTTGAAGTTGCGTCCACGGCTGGTACGGATGCCATCGCGCAAAACCCCGCCATCCGTACCGCTGCCAAAACCGCGTTTAACCAAGGAGTCCTGAGTACCGCCAAAATTGTTGCCCACCGTGATGCCGGGAACGAATTTGATGGTTTCCTCAAGGTTTTCCACCGCAAAATCGTTCAGCACCTGTTGAGTGACGCTGTAGCTGGTTTGGGTTTGGTCTAAAAAAGGGGTGTTGAATTTGTCTCCAATAGCCGTTTGGGGCGCACGATAACTTCCGCTGTGCTCTTGGTCTTCCACCACGGCAATGGCCGATAGCTCCATATCGCTGTCGTTGCTGCTGCCATCACTAATCGGGTGCAGGGAAAAGCTGCCGTTGGCTTGAGGGGTTGCTCGAAGGTTGCTGGATTCCAGCAGACGTTGTAGGGCTTGGTCAGGGCTGTAGCGGCCTTGTAAGCCTTGGGATTGCTGATTACGGGCGTTGTCTGGGCTAAAGGAAAGGGTGATGCCGGTTACTTTAGCGAAGTGTGCTAGTGCAGAATCCAGCGAGCCTGAGGGAATATTGAAGTCGTATTCGTAAGCCGTGGTTTGTGCCCAAGCGGGCGTGTTGAACAGCACAGAATCGAAGGATGTTAAGGCCGTACTCAGTAGACTGAGGTGAATGGCGCGCTCCAGTGACCATCGGCGGGTGATGTGAATCAGGTGATGGCGGTGGTTCGGCTGAGGGGACATGCTGACTCCTGAGTCTGTAGGTAGTGATTGGAGTTGCTCTACCTACCAAGCCGAACGAAAATCAAAATCAACAACATCCTTCCAAAAAATTGCGCTTAACGGGCGACTAACCGTGTCCAATAACGGGTGAAATACAGGGGGCGTACCGGCAGAGTGCCGGACAGATTTTCTAACACCAGATCTGTATTTTTAAGGTGGAAGGCCCCGGAAATGCGCAGCTCAGCCACGCTGGGGTCACAGCTTAGGTGCCCGGAACGGTAGCGGGAAAGCTCTGCGATAAAATCCCCTAAGCGCCAGTCGTTGATAATCAGCATATCCCGCGTCCACGCATCGGCGTTGCGATCCAGCAGTTGGATGGGGCCAATATGCCGTGCGGAAAATTCCAAATATTGGCCTGCCTCCAGTTGTACGTTGGCTTCGGGTAAGGCCGTAGGCTGGATGGCGACTCGGTGTTGGAGTACGCCCACAGAGGTCTTATCAGCTTCGGTGCGTACCAGAAACCGAGTACCTAGAGCCTGTACGCGGCCTTGTGCTGTATTAACGATAAAGGGGCGGGCTAAAGAGTCAGGGGCGGTTTCAATCCAAATTTCCCCGGAATACAACCGAATCTCCCGCCACTGTTCACTGTAGCGAATATCCAGTGCGGTATTGGTGTTTAACTCCAGATGCCCACCATCGGCCAGCCGTATGCGGCGGCGTTCGCCGGTAGCGGTGCGCTGATCGGCTGTCCAGTCGTACCAAGGCAGATGCCAAGCGCTCATAGCGCCGCCTGTACCCACCAAGAGCAGGCTGCACAGCTTAAGCATCTCCCGCCGCCGTAGTTGCGCCCCGCGCAGGCTGGGATGGGCAATAGGAGTGGGTAAAATGCCCAGCTTGTGTTGCAGCTTTTCCACCCGAGCCCAAGCCTGACGGTGGCGCGGATCTGATGCCAACCATTGCTGATGGGCTTTGCGTGTGTCCGGGCAGTCGGGAGATATATGCAGGTCAGCGTACCAGCGCGCTGCGGCCTCTAAGATGTCGTGCTCCAGTGGGCGGGGAGGTTGCACGACCTAATCCTCAATCAGTAACAGGCATTGGGTCAGCGCCTGTACAAAATGTTTGCGCACGGTATTGGTGGAAATATTCAGCCGTTGGCTGATTTGCACATAGCTCAAGCCATCAAACTGGGTCATGCAGAAAATCGTCCGGGTGCGCTCACTCAGCCCATCTAACATGCGGTCGATTTCTAGCAGGGTTTCCAAAATCATCAAGCGCTGTTCGGATGAAATCTCTAGGGGTTCAGGCAGGGCCGCTAGGCTTTCCAGATAGGCTTGTTCCAAGGCATGCCGACGGTAACGGTCAATCAGCAAACCCCGCGCGATATTACCTAGGTACGCTTTGGGCTGTTGTACTTGGCCCACTTGGCGGCTGGTGATTAAACGCAAAAAGGTGTCGTGGGCCAGATCAGCGGCGGTGGCTGAACAGGCCAAGCGTTTGTAGAGCCAAGCCTTGAGCCAGTCATGATGTTGACGATAAAGGCTATCGACCGTCTGTTGCTCTCTTATATCGGAAACCGGCATAGCGCATCACTCCTACTGAGGATGTCCCAAGAGGCATTGCCATTCATCCCCGTCATGCGTCTGGTGCATAGGGGCGCAGTGCGTCAGGCAGGTATTGGGATGTGTAACTAGGTGTGCTCGTTGAAATGAGAAATTATATCATTTGATATAGGATAGCGGATGCTGCGAGGTAGTGTCGAGTCTCAGTAGACAGAGCCTTACAAGAGGCTCTGTCTTAGTACTAAAAGCTCTGTACTGGCATAGGCCCAGTATATTCAGTGACTTAGGCTACGTTGTTCCAAGAATTTTAGGCTGTGCAGCAGCATTTGGGTTTTAGGCATGGCAAAGCCTACTTGGTGGGCTTGTTGTAACGCTCGTTCGTAGATGGCTTCGAGTTCCATCGGGCGCTTGAGGGCAAAGTCATGGTACATACTGGGCAGATAGTCGGACATGCGTTGGGTGTTTTTCAGCATTTTCCCAACTAAGTCTTCCGGCAAGGGATGACCACAGGCCCGTGCTGCTCCTGTCACTTCCTGCATGATGTCTTGAATCAGGGCCAAGGTATCAGGGTGTTGCATCAGAGCTTCCGTACCGCTATTGAGCACCACAGAAAGGCCGTTATAGGGCGCATTCCATACCAGTTTTTGCCAGCGGGCGGTGGCTAAATCCTGCATGGCGTTGGCATCTAAGCCTGCGGACTTAAACCAATTCGCTGCCTGTTGCGCGATAGCCAGTTGCTGAGCCGGATCGGATGCGGGGCCGGAGTGGTAGGCGAGGTTAATTCCGCCCATGGCTTCATGTTCGATAATGCCCTGTTCGCCTCGGTGAGCACAGATAAAACACAGCCCGCCTAATAGATGCAGATTGCCTGGCAGTAGTGGGCGTAGGGCATCTTCAACCCCTAGGCCGTTTTGCATCAGCACAATCTTGGCTTCGGGAGCAGCCACCTTGAGGATCGCCGGTACCAGATCTGGGTTACTGGTGGTTTTGGTGGCGATAAAAATCCAGTCACAAGGGGGCATATCCGCCGCATCTCGGTAAATCGGTGGACTCAGTTGCAATTGTCCTTGGGTCACGCTGTTTACGCGTAATCCATGCTTAGCCACCTGCTCGTAATCACTACGCAGCAGAAAATGAACTTCCTGCGCCGCTTTTGCCAGCATTAAGCCGTAAAAACCGCCGATGGCTCCAGTACCGAGAATACCGATACGAGGCTGATGCATAAGGATAATCCTTGAATAAGTTCTGAATTATGGTTCTTTTGGGATAATAAAGCGCTTTTCTAAAAAATGTCTGTATCATTTTCTGAGCGCGTTCTAAGGGATGTAAATGTACGCAATCAGGACAAAACTCTGGACAGAAAAATACCGCACAGGGGGCCGCAAAACTTCAAAAAAGTTCTATAATGGCCGGAATTTTAGTTTGTACAGTTATAAAAAAGATCCAGTCCGTCCGACCTTATTGAGGAGCGCTCCATGAAGCTTCAACAACTGCGCTATATCTGGGAAGTAGCCCATCACGATCTGAATGTATCCGCTACCGCGCAGAGCCTCTACACTTCACAGCCGGGTATCAGTAAGCAAATTCGTTTGTTAGAGGACGAGTTAGGCGTTGAGGTTTTTGCCCGGAGCGGTAAGCATCTAACCCGCGTAACTCCAGCCGGTGAGCGCATTATTGCCGCCGCAGGTGAGGTGCTGCGTAAGTGCGAAAGCATCAAGCAAATTGCCCAAGAGTTCTCCAACGAGAAAAAAGGCAGCCTGAGCATTGCCACAACCCACACCCAAGCGCGTTACGCTCTACCCACAGTGATCAGCAGTTTTATGAGTCGCTACCCGGAAGTAGCTTTGCACATGCACCAAGGAACACCGACCCAAATTGCAGAAATGGCCGCTGACGGTACGGTAGATTTTGCCATCGCCACTGAGGGTTTAGAGCTGTTTGGCGATCTGGTGATGATGCCCTGTTATCGCTGGAACCGTTGCGTCATCGTGCCTAAGGATCACCCCTTAACTAAGCTGAAAAAGCTGACCCTTGAAGCATTAGCCGAGCAACCCATCGTCACCTATGTGTTTGGTTTTACCGGACGCTCCAAACTGGACGAAGCCTTTAGCCGTAAAAACCTAGAGCCCAAGGTGATCTTTACCGCCGCCGATGCGGACGTAATTAAAACCTATGTACGCCTAGGTTTGGGTGTGGGCATCGTGGCGCGTATGTCGGTGGATGAGGAGCAAGATAAGGACTTGGTGGTATTGGATGCCAGCGATCTGTTTGAGTCGAGCATCACCAAGATTGGCTTTAGACGCGGTACTTTCCTGCGGGGCTTTATGTATGATTTTATCCAGCAGTTCGCCCCACATCTGACCCGCGATGCCATTGAGCGCGTGATCCATTGCCAGAACAAAGCAGAACAGGAAGAGCTGTTTAAGGATATTGCTCTGCCGGTTCACTAAGGGGCAAACCGGCACACAGAGCGAAGTAAAATCAGCGTTTTTTAAACAGGGTCATCTGGCGGCGCTCAAATTCCACGATGCGCTGCCGGTAATGCTCAATGGTCTGCGAGGTCAATACGCTGCGCTGATCGTCCTTCAACTCACCATTGAGCTCTTGGGACAGTTTACGCGCCGCCGACAGCATTAAATCAAAGGCTTGTTTGGGATGACGTGGCCCCGGAAGCCCTAAGAAAAAGCTGACAGCGCGGGTGTGGAAATGGTCAATGTCATCTAGGTCAAAGGTGCCGGGTTTGACCGCATTGGCCATAGAAAACAACACTTCACCATTGCCGGTCATGCTTTCGTGGCGGTGGAAGATGTTCATATCGCCAAAGCGCAGGCCGCTTTCCAAGATGTTTTGCAGCAGCGCTGGGCCACGAAATCCTGGGTTATCACGGGCAATCACATTAATAACCAGCACTTCCTCAATGGGCAGCAAATCCTTTTTGGAGGCTGTTTCTTGGGAGGGACGGCGAGGGCTGGTTCCTTCGTCGTAGGTTTTGAGTTCTGGACGCTGGGGGTCGTCAGGGATATCCAGCACAAAGGATTCCTGAAGGTCAGGCTCTAAGTGCCCAGAGCGGGAACGAGGTTCGGTGCTGATGGAGGGCAAATCGTCCTCAAGTAAGGGGTCACGATCACGGGGGCGATTTACCACGCGTGCAGGGCCCACCACTTCGGTTGGGGGGGCGGCATCATTGGGTTCATCGGGCAAAGGATGGGCGTTCTGATCCAGCTCTAATTTGAGTTTACTTTTCCCGCCCTGCATGCGTCGCCATCCATCAAACAGGATGATCAGGATAACTACAATGCCGATGAGGATCAGCCATTCGCGCAGACCGATTTCCATTAATAACCTCTAAGTCCAGTGATGATCACAGCCGACAGCTGGCTGCTCTGGGTGTTAGACAGACGCAGGGGCGTTAGCCTATGGTTGAGCATTTTCAAACTAGCATGACCTCGGATGTTTTTGTACCGCATCGCTTGAGTCTCCCGTAGGTTATAGCCGGTAAGAAATGCCCGCTATTTAACAACATATTTTAAGGGCAGAAACGCCGTCTATGTTCAATCTATTCTGCCATGGCTAATGCCTGCTCCATATTGACTGAAACGAGCCTAGAACAACCGGGTTCGTGCATGGTAACGCCCATGAGCTGATCGGCCATTTCCATGGCAATTTTGTTGTGCGAAATGTAGATGAATTGCACCCGGTCTGACATTTCTTTTACGAGACGGGCGTAGCGACCCACGTTGGCATCGTCCAGCGGGGCGTCTACTTCGTCCAGCATGCAAAAGGGCGCAGGGTTAAGCTGGAAGATGGCAAACACCAAGGCCAGCGCGGTTAGGGCTTTTTCCCCACCCGAGAGCAGGTGAATGGTGCTGTTCTTTTTCCCCGGTGGGCGGGCCATGATGGCTACGCCTGTGTCCAGTAGGTCTTCCCCGGTTAATTCCAGCCACGCCGTGCCGCCGCCAAAAACCTTGGGGAATAGGTTTTGTAGGCCGCCGTTAATTTGGTCGAAGGTGTCTTTAAAGCGCTGGCGGGTTTCTTGGTCAATTTTACGGATCACGGAATCCAGCGTGTTGAGGGCTTCTTCTAGGTCGGCATTTTGCGCGTCTAAATAGGCTTTGCGCTCGGACTGCTGCTGATATTCCTCAATCGCCGCAAGGTTAATAGCTCCAAGACGTTGAATTTGCTCGCCGAGGGTTTCCAGTCGCTGCACCCAGTCCGGCTCGTTAGCCTCTGGAGGAAGGTTGGCCAGTACCCCCTGAACTTCATAGCCGTCGGCTCGCAGATGGTCGTAGAGCGCTTGGCGTTGCAGGTGTAGCGCTTGGGTTTCCAGCCGTTGCTGTTCCAGCTGACCGCGTAGGGCTAGGGCTTGTTGCTCGCTTTGAGTGCGGCGTTTTTCTTCGTCACGCAGTTGCTGATCGACCTCGTCCAAGGCTTGGCGGGTCTGTTGCAGCAGTGTTTCGCGCTCAAGGCGTTGTTCGAGCAGCACATCTAATTGTAAATGCAGTTCATCTTGAGGTGCGGCGGTTTCTTCCAGCATCAGGCTCAGCTGTTCACAGCGCTCTTGGGCGCGTTCCCGTTGTGAGTGCAGGCGTTCTAAGCCTTGCAGGGTGCTGCTGTGACGGGCGCGTAGGGCACCCAGTTGTATCGCCAATTGTTGCGCCCTGTCTTTGTGCTGGCGCGTGCCTTGGCGCAGCTGCTCCAGTTGTTCGCGCAGTTGGCTGCGACCGGCGTGCAGAAGGTCGCGCTCCTCAATGACCTGTGCCATGGCATCCACGGCTTCTTGCAGGATCAAGCGCGCTTCACCGAGCTGCTCGGTTTCGAGGGTGCGCTGTTCGGATATTTCCGCTAATTCTTGCTCCAGCCGTTGGCAGCGCAGGCGCAGTTGTTCGCGTTTACTCAGACAGGCGGAGTACTGGCTTTCCCATTGGCTGTGTTGGCGACTTAGCTGCTGCAATTGTTGGCGTTGCTGCTCGCGGGCGTTCTCTTGCTGTTGGCGCTGAGTCTGGAGCTGTTCCAGTTGCTCGCTGAGCTGGTGCAGCTCGGCTTCGGTGTCGTGTTGTTGGGCGCGCAGTTGTTCGAGGTTTTTGGCCTGCGCTAACAAACCACCTTGGCCTTCGCTGCTGTGCTGAATCCGCAGCCAGTGACGGCTCAGCCAGTAGCCTTCGCGGGTAATCAGGCTTTGCCCGTCTTCGAGTTGAGGGCGACGCTCCAGTGCTTCAGCTAGGGACTCTGCGGTATACACCTGCGCCAACCAAGGGCTGAGGTCGCAGGGCGCTTGCACCTGTTCCAGCAGGCTACCCTGAGGCGCAAGCTGGGGGGTGTGCTGCTGGATCAGTCGCAGTTCACCCTGTTGCAGTTGCTCCAGCGGCAGAGGGCTAAAATCCTCTTCCAACACAAGGGCTTGCAGGTCTTGGGCGAGGACGGTTTCTAACGCGCGCTCCCAGCCCGCTTCGGCTTTGAGGCATTCAGCCAACTTGGGGTGCTGCTGAAGTTGCTGCGCTTCCAGCCATTCAGCCAGTCCATTGCCGGGTTGCAAGCTGGATTGCCACAGTTGTTCGAGGGAGCTGATCTGGCCTTCCAATCGTTGCAACGCGGCTTGAGTCTGCTGTTGGCGCGGTTGGATTTGTTTCAGCTCGGCCAGTGTGCCTTCGAGTTGCTGGTGCAGTTGGGCTTCGGTGTCGCTCAGGGCTTCCAGCTGCTCTTGGCTGAGGGCAAGCTGTTCTTCTAAGGATTGTTGCAGGGCTTCTTCTTGAGCATCGCCCAGCAGTAATTGTTCGTCTTTAACCCGGCGCTGGCGCTCGGCTAACCGTTCTAGGCTGTGCTCTAACTGTTGGATCAGCGCCTGCTGAACTTCAGCATTACGTTGGGGCTCAGCGCTGTGCAGGTTGAACTGCTCCCAGCGCTCTTGCCAGTCTTGCAGCGCGGCTTCGGCCTCGTCCAGTCGTGCATCCGCTTCGAGGGCTTCTTCTTGGGCCAGCTCGCGCTCGGGCTCAAGGTGTGCCAGTTCTTCATCCAGTTGGGCGATCAGGGCTTGATCTTGCTCCAGATGCGACTCGGCTTCTTGTCGTTGGCGGCGGCCTTCGTCCAGATCGGTTTTTAGCTGGTTGAGCTGCTGCTGGCGGTGTTGGAGGCTTTGCTCCAAACGGCCAATTTCCGCACTCACGCCATAAAAGCCTTCTTGGGCCTGCTGGAAGGCTTGGTTGTGTTCGTGGTGCGTTTCGCGCAGTTGCTCGATGGCCGCTTCGGCGTGGCGCTGAGTAGCAAGCAGGGCTTCAAAGGTGATTTCCTGTTGGCTGCTGCGCTGTTCGCATGCCGCCACCTGCTCGTTGAACTGCCGCCACCGCACCGCACTGAGTTGGGCCTTCAGTTGACGCTCTTCAGCCTTGTACTGACGGTATTTTTCCGCTGTTTGGGCTTGGCGGTGCAGGCGTTCCAGTTGCCGCTCCAGCTCGGAGCGCAAATCGCTCAGACGGGCGAGGTTTTCTTGGGTATGGCGAATGCGGGTCTCTGTCTCGCGCCGCCGCTCTTTGTATTTGGAAATCCCCGCCGCCTCCTCAATAAAGTGGCGCAGATCTTCCGGACGCGCTTCGATCAGGCGCGAAATCATGCCCTGTTCGATGATGGCGTAACTGCGCGGCCCCAAACCTGTACCGAGGAAAATATCGGTAATGTCGCGGCGGCGGCAGCGAGTACCGTTTAAAAAATAGGTGTTCTGGCCATCACGGGTGACTTGGCGGCGGATGGAAATTTCGGCAAAGGCCGCGTATTCACCACGCAGGGTGCCGTCAGTGTTATCGAAGATCAGCTCAATACTGGCTTGGGAGACCGGTTTGCGGCCCGTGGAGCCGTTGAAGATCACATCGGTCATCGACTCGCCGCGCAAGTGCTTGGCCGAGCTTTCACCCATCACCCAACGCACAGCGTCGATGATGTTGGATTTGCCGCACCCGTTCGGCCCCACCACCGCCGACATATTGCTGGGAAAGCTGACGGTGGTGGGGTCGACAAAGGATTTAAAGCCCGCCAGCTTGATGCTTTTCAGACGCATGCCAGAGGCTCTTGGAGGTAGGGCTGCTGGTGCGGATGAACAAAGCTGAGCACGGGCACGATTCCTTGGCTAGGGGAGTCAATAGGGTGCGCAGTCTAGCATGAGGGTATGCATTCAGGGCATTGGGGGAGGCCTGAATAACTCATTAGGGGACAGCAGTACCCCATTCTGGTTTTTTAAGGGCTGCTAGTCATCACCAGCGATAGCTCAGGCTGCTGATGGCGGTACGCTCATCCCCATAGCGGCAGGAGTTGGCACAGTATAGATAACGCTTGTTGGCCAGATTTTGTACCTTGGCACTCAGTTGCCAATGGCTGTTGATGTCATAGCTAATGAGGGCATCCACTAGGGTGTAGGCCGGAATATTACGGTCAGTAATACTGGCGGATGTTTTGGTAGTTCCGTTATAGCGCGCTCCCGCTCCAACCTTTAGTCCTGGTAGCCCAAACTGGGTGAGGCGGTAATCTAACCATAAAGAGGCACTGTGGTAGGGAATGCCCTCAATGCGTGAGCCTTCAAGCACTGGATCATTGTCTTTAATAATGTGGGCATCGGTGTAGCTGTAGGCCACGCTCAGGTTGAGATCGGGTGTCAGGCCCGCTTTGAGTTCTAACTCCAAGCCTTTGCTGCGTTCTTTGCCGGTTTGCTCGTCGTAGTCGGAGCCGGGAATAGAGCTGACCACATTTTCTTGGGTTAAACGATACACCGCCGCGCTGAGCATTAGGTTATAGCCGGGTGGTTGGTAGCGCAGGCCGATTTCGTACTGTTCCCCTTCGGTAGGCTCAAAGCTCTTACCAGAACTGTCGATGCCGTCGGTGGGTAAAAAGGATTGGCTGTAGCTGATGTAGGGCGACAAACCATTATCAGCCAGATAAACCATACCGATTCGCCCTGAAAGCTCCTGATCGCTTTTGCTGGTGCGGGTTTTGTCCCGATAGTTGTTGGTGTAGCTGCGGGCCCAGTCTTGACGCAAACCCAATACAAACACCCAACGCTGGTCGAATTTGGCTTGTTCTTGCAGATAAAAGCCGGCTTGGCGGCTATGCAGGTCGGAACCACGGTCGATGTTAGTGTTGACGGTAGGAAGATTGCCGTAGCTGGGGTTGGCGAGGTCAAAGCTGGGGGCATTACCGCTGAAACGATGACTGTCGTAGGTTTTGTAGTAGTAATCCAGCCCCGCTAATAGGGTGTGCTCCCAGCGTCCGCTGTCAAAATTCCATTGCAGGTTGGTGTCGCTGGCCCAGCCGGTGGCGCGGTCTTCGCGGGAGTTATAGCTGCGGCTTAGGTTGGATAGGTTCGGCCCAGTAACACGGCTGCTGCTCAGGCTGATGTAGTCGTAATCGGTTTCGGATTCAAAGTAGCGCAGCGCATGGCGCAGTTTTAAGCCTTCGTCCAGTTGGTGCTCGAACAGGTAGCCAAGGGTTCCCATGTCGCCAGAGTAGTCATCAAAGCTAGGCTCACCGGCGAATAGGTCGTAAGGAACCTTGCGTCCGGGTGTATTGCTGTACTTGGTGATGTTGTAGTGCATCGGCGGGGTTAGGGTAGTACGGGTTTCCTGATAGCTGGCCATCAAAGTCAGGCGCGTGTCGTCATCAATGTTCCAAGTCAGGGCGGGAGCGATGAAGCGCTTATCGTCGTCGATGGAGGTGTATTGGGTTTCACTGTCCCGCCACAGAGCGGTCAGGCGATAGGTAAAACGGCCTTGATCGTCCAAACGTCCGCCGTGATCGGTGGAGACTTGGCGGCGTTGAAAGTTACCGTACTCAAAGTTGATTTCGTGTAGTTCCTCATCCGTGGGTCGCTTGCTGACGGTATTCACCAAACCGCCGGGAGCCAACTGTCCATACAATACGGAGGACGCGCCTTTGAGCACCTCAACCCGCTCCAGTCCATAGGGTTCTTGGCCGCCTTCAAACTGGGTACTTTGCAGCTTTAAGCCATCGCGCAGTACGCCGCCGGTGCGTGGGCCAATGTCAAATCCACGTAGCCGGTAATCATCCGCCACTCGGCTATAGCCATTGGGTTGTGTCACCACCCCCGCCGTGTATTGCAGGGTATTGGCCAGACTGTCTTGGCGGCGGGTTTGCATTTCCTCGCGGGTGATGATGGAGATGGCTTGCGGGGTTTCGCGCAAGGCTGTGTCGGTTTTGGTCGCAGTCGCGCTGCGGGTAGCCACTAAGCCATAGGCAGGGCCGCGTGCGTCTTCCCGGTGTTGGTCATCCACCAGCATGGAGGATAGCTCCATATTGCCGCTGTTGTCGGAGATCGGTTCAATACTCAATGCACCGCTGTCGGTATGGCGCAGCTGCAAATTACGTCCTTGCAGCAATTGTTGAATGGCCTGCTCAATGCTGAAGGAGCCGCGCAAAGCAGCCGCTTGCTGGCCTCGCACTAAAGTCGGATCAAAAATAATACTGAGCCCACTTTGGCGGGCAATGGCGGTCAGGCTGCGCTCCAGCGATCCGGCGGGCAGATCAAACACCAGCCTTTGTTGCTGGGTAGCGGGTGGCTCCGCCTGAATCACTGGGCTAAAGCAGCCCAGCATTAACGCCAATAGGGAGGGTGCTGGAAGCAGGGCAAGGCGGCTCAAACGAGACATGAAGGCTCCGGGAAAAATGTGGGCATTGCCTTCATGTGCAACGAGTGAGATAAATTTTCAGGGGTAACTGAAAAAAATTATTATTAACTGGGTTCGATGGTCGTCCACCAGCCAAAATAGCTGTACACCCGTAGCGGCAGAGTCTCCTGTAAAGAGGCCAGCACCTGTGGACTGTTATCCAGCGAAAATAAGCCTGAAATCCGTAAATCCGCTGCCTTAGGTGAAAGCCGTAGCGGGCCGGAGTGATAAGGGCGTAAAGCATCAATCAGTGCTGACAGCGGACGATCGTGCAACTCCAGCCAGCCTTCTTGCCATGCAAACTCGCTGTGTCGTTGGGGTTCCAGTCGCTGACAACCTTGCTGATTGAGTTGCGCGCCTTCCCCGGCTTTCAGCAGTAGGCTACTGCCTAAACGGCTGTACAGCTGCACCTGTGCTTGCTGTACCCAAACCGTGCTGGCTGTTTCGCTGTGGGCCACACTAAAGCGCGCGCTTGAAGTTTGAGTCCGTCCCCAAGCCGTTTCCACGACTAAGGGTAGGTCGTTGGGTTTGGCATCCACCTCTAGGGCTCCTCGGCGCAGCAGCAGACGGCGCTCTTGAGGGCTAAACGCCAAATCCACCCGACTTTCGGCGTTGAGCAGCACACTGCTGCCATCTTCCAGAGCGAAGCGTTTGCGCTCGCCCACGGCGGTGCTTAAATCGGCGACCAGTCCATCTAGGGGCATGCCAGAGCGGGTGAGCCAAAAGCCAGTCACCCCCAATCCGGCCACCGTTAACGCTCCGCGCAGCAGTTGGCGACGGCTGCTGTTAGCGCTGAGTAAGGCTTTTTGGGCTAAACCGGCAGGCTGTTCAGCGAGGCCGGAAAAGGCTCGGCTCAGGCGCTGTTGTAAGGCGCGCCATGCGTGCTGGTGCTGTTCGTTGGCCGCTAGCCAGAGTTCAAATTTTTGCTGTTCGGCGTTGTTCATCAGGCCGGAGCGGTGCCGCGCTAGCCATTCGATGGCCGCCTGTTCTTCAGGGCGTAGGGTGCGTTTCATTCAGAATCCAGCAGCAGGTAACAGGCGGTCAGCCCCTTCACCACGTATTGATGCACACGGGTGACGGATATATCCAAACGACGGGCGATTTCGGTATAGGTTAAACCTTCCAACTGGCTATACAAAAAGGCGGCCCGCGCTTTGGGCGATAATCCATCCAGCAGTTCATCAATGGCAACTAAGGCTTCCAGTGCTAGGGCGGAGTCTTCAGGCGAAGGATGGGTGGCCTCCGGTTGTAGGGCCAGTGCTTCCAGATAAGCGCGCTCTAAGTCTCGCCGTCGCCAACTGGTATAGATTAAACGCTTGGCGATGGTGGTGAGCAGAGCGCGCGGTTCGCGGATCGCGCCCGGATCGCTCAGGGCTACCACTTGGGTGAAGGTTTCTGAGGCAATATCGGCAGCATCATGGCGACATCCCAGTCGTGCCCGTAACCGTCCAAATAACCAGCCATGATGTTCGCCAAACAGACGCTGCAAAATCTGTGTCCGCTCTGTTGAGGGTAAGGGCGAAGAAGGAGGCATAGTATTCGCTTGGATTGATTTTAATGAGAAGTAATATCATTAATGAAACCGATCCAAGCGGCAAGCACCAACAGTCAAGTTAACAGCTTTTAGCCTTAATGATGTCGCCACACTTTGATCGAAGAGATCAGCAGAATGATGGCTAACAACGGCAACAGGATACTGTCTGACACTACGCCCAGCAGTTGTCCACCCGTCCAGGCACCCAGCAGGGAACCTGCGGCCATCATCAACACAAAGGTACGGTTCTGGCTAATAACGGCAAAACTACTGTCGCGGCTGTAGCGGGCAAAACCGGCAATCATGGTGGGTAGGCTGACAGCCAGTGATAGGCTACCCGCTAACTTGATGTCCACGCCAAAGAGCAATACGAGGGTTGGAATTAAAAACTCGCCCCCAGCCACACCCATCAGTGAAGCAATCACTCCAATCGCAAAACCACTGGCGACTCCCGCAACCAGTTGTAGCCACCCACTGAACAGAGGCGTTTGGTTATGGTAGCCATGCCCAAACAGCAGGACTGAGGCAATCAGCACCAGCAAAACAGCCAGAATGCGATACAGGGTTTTGCTTGTCATGCGTACCGCCCAACCTGCGCCTAGCCAAGCGCCCAGCAAACTTCCGGATAGCAAGTTGAGAATAATGGGCCAATGGCTCATTACTTCCTCAAGAGGGACTGCCTTGGTGCGAAACAGCAGAGCGGCTGCCACTACCACTAAACTCATGGTTTTGTTGAGGATCACAGCGGATAGGGCCGCAAAGCCAAATACACCGATCAGTAGGGGTAAACGAAACTCGGCGCCGCCTAAGCCAATCAGACCGCCCAGACTACCAATCAACCAACCTCCTAATAGAGCCAGAGGCAGTTGAATGCTGGGGGAAAGCTGTTTTGCAATCATTTTAATCCTTGGTTTAACAGTAATTGTGTATATAAAAATATACTAAGACCCCTCTTAAAATGTTAAGACTGGTTGGCTGAAGATTTTTGAACAAACTGGCTATGCTAGCCTCCAACTTAAATTTGCAACATGAGGCTGCCAAGGTGTCGGGTGCATTGCTGCGTACAGGAACGCTTCAGGAGTTCAAAACACTAGGGGTAGACGGCCAGCCGGTTTACAGTGCCGCCTTACAGTTGCGTGAGGCCGTGCGCTTGAAAATTGGGCGCGAGGCCGCCGATTGCCTAGCTATTCCACAGCCCCATGAGAGTGGGGATCGCATTGATTGGTATGCGCCTGAGGCGGGAGATGTAGTGCCTTGGTCGGCTGCAACCCCGGATGAGCGCAGCCAAGCCTTTCAGCAGTTAGAACAGATTCAGGCCCGTTTGCAGGATGCCAGCCAGCGCATGCAGTTGGGTAATCAGAATCGCGAAAAACAGCTGTTTGGCCGCCTGCTGGAGAAAGCCCTGTATTTTCCCGAGCCTGAGCATCTGTACCTAGTCAATGGCAAGCCGGTGGTGACTTTTTGGGGCTTTGCCAGTCGCAACGCGCCGGAAAACTACAACCCTCTGTTGGCGTTAAAGCCTGCGACGGTGATTCCCGCACCTTCCCTAACCAAAGCACCGCCCGTGATTCCCACGCCAGAACCCACCCCTGCGGTAAATCCCATCACAGTGACGCGCTCACCTTGGCGGTGGTTGTGGTGGTTACTGGCTTTATTGCTGTTGTTGGCTCTGCTGCTGTTTTTTATGCGTGCCTGTGCGCCCACCATCACCTTGCCCTTTGGTTTATCCCAGCTTGAGTTACCGGGTGTGCCGGTAGCTGAAGCGACCAAAGATCCTGAGTTGGCGCAAGATCTGAGCGCTCAAGTACCTTGGTGGCATAGCGGCTGGTTGGGCCAATTTGTCGGTGGTTTTACCGGAGATAGCACCACGGCAGTACCCGATGGCTCCGTAGCAGCGCCGGATGCAGCAGGTGCGCTACCCACCGATGCCGCCAAAGATTTGGGCGCTGAAGCCGGTAAGCAACCTGAGCTGCCCGCCGATGCCCAAAAGGATGCTCAAGGGAATAAAGAGGGGGCACAAAATCCTGAAGCCGCTCCCAAGCCCAATGATCCAGCGGCAAAAGGCCAAGATCCTCAAGCACCTAAGGACTTGCTGGGCAATGACCCCAAGGCCAATGCCAACAATCCGGCCAATAAAGATGCGCCAAAAAACACACCGCCCGTGCCGCCTCAGCTCAATGACAAAGCCGCTGCGGGTAAGCCGCTAAACATTCCCGCTGATGCCGCTAAAGCGGGCAGTACGGAGTTTTTAGATGGCAGTTGGAAAGCCGGTTCCGGCATTCAAGACGCGCGCACCGGCAAACCGATGCAGTTGGACTACCGTTTTGAAGACGGCAAAGGCCAAGTGGTCGTACGCGGCAGCAACGGCCTTGAATGCAAAGGCGCGGTGAGTGCCAATATGCAAGGCGGCCAATTGGCGATCAGCAATCAGGGACAGGCCACCTGTAACGACGGCAGCCAGTACAAACTGCCGGAAGTGACCTGTGCGCCCGGCAGCAGTTCGGCGGAGTGCACTGGACGCTACGGCAATCAGCAATTCCCCCTGTCCATGAAGCAGGGCAGCCAGTAACAGGCGGGCATTAGAATCATGTTTCCAGCAAAGACCGAATACGAAGACAAAATTACCCTGATCATGGGCAGCGGCGTCCAGTTTCTGGATTTCGCCGTCTCCCTAGAACTGCGCAAGATGATGCCCGGCGAGTTTCTGCGCCCGCGCAGCGACGCGCCGCTGGTGCGTTTACAGTTCGATGAGCGCAGCAACCGCTATTTTCATCCGTCCGATCCGGCGCGTCCGGTGACACCGGAGTTCAATATCACTATGGAGCAATCGGCCAAACTGCTGAAAGGTCTGTGGCTGCCGTTGCCGTTTTTCCGCTTCAACCCGCCGCGCCGCTTTGACGATGGCCCCAGCAACTGGGCGCGTATGCGCCTGATTGAACTGCCCGAGCCCGACGAAGATGGCAACACCCACCGCATCACCTTGGCCTTTGACACCAAGGTGTTCCCCGGTAGTAGCGACAGCGCCTACCTCGCGCCCACCGAAGACGATGTGCGCTCTGGCAGCAACTTTGCCTTGGCGGTGCAGGCCAACGAAATGGGTTGGTTTCTGGACTTGGTGTGGGTCAACGAGTGGCTAAAAGAAGTCTTCATCGAGCAAGCGCAAAAGCCGCCGGTACGCATGCAGATGGACGATATTCAGTCCGAATGTCAAGCCCTCTACCACCAAGGCCATTACCTGAACCTGCTGCATTTGTTGGGCAGTTGCTTGCCGGTGCCGGAAATCAAGGTGGTGTCCAATCGGGAAAGCGACCTGCATAAAGCCATTCCGGTAGATATGGTGCTGGACGTGGGCAACTCGCGCACCTGTGGCATCCTGATCGAAGATCATCCGCAGGAAAATGACGGCCTGAGCAAGCGCTACGAGCTGGAGTTGCGCGACCTGACCCAACCGGAGCATGTGTATCCCGAACCCTTTGAAAGCCGGGTCGAGTTTGCCCAAGCCGTATTTGGTAAGGATCATCACTCGGTGAAAAGTGGGCGGCGCGATGCCTTTCTGTGGCCGACCATTGCCCGTGTCGGGCGCGAGGCGGGGCGGCTGGCCAGCCGTCGGCGCGGGACGGAGGGCTCAACGGGCTTGTCCAGTCCCAAGCGTTATCTGTGGGATGAGGAGCTGTACGTTCCCGGCTGGCGCTTTAACTGTGCCTTCAATAAAGCCGAAAGTGAGCCCCACGCCACGGCCGCGCCGGTTGCTGGCTTGATCAACGAGAAAGGCCAAGCCCTGTACACGCTGGATTACGACGACCGCATGCCGGTGTTCCATCCGCATTATTCGCGCAGCTCGCTGATGACTTTCATGCTGTCTGAGGTGTTGGCGCAGGCGTTGATGCAGATTAACAGCCCCTCGCAGCGCCTGTGCATGAGCCATTCACGGGTGCCGCGCCATTTGCGTTCCATCATCCTCACCGTACCGCCCTCCATGCCCAAACCGGAGCGGGAGATTTTCGCCAAGTGCATGGAGCAAGCCATCGGTTTGGTGTGGAAAAGCATGGGCTGGCATCCGGAAGACGATCCGGTGAACGTCAGCGATCCGGCCAGCCGCGCTCAGGCTTGGCCGTGGCTGCCGGAGGTGCATGTGCAGTGGGACGAAGCCACCTGCGCCCAAGTGGTCTATCTGTTCAACGAAACCCAAAACACCTTTGCCGGACGGCCCCAAGAGTTCTTCGCCACCTTGGCCCGTCCCGATCAACCGCGCAAAGACCGCATCACCATTGCCTCCCTCGACATCGGCGGTGGCACCAGTGATCTGGTGGTCACTGAATACCGGCTGGACGATGGCGTAGGAGATAACGTCTACATCAACCCCGAACAGCGCTTCCGCGACGGCTTCAAGGTGGCGGGGGACGACATTCTGTTGGATGTGATCCGCCTGTTTGTGCTGCCACCCTTGAGCGAAGCCCTGAAGCAAGCCGGTGTAGCAGCGCCCGAGGCCTTGCTGTCGCGTCTGTGTGGCAAAGAGCCCTTGGCGGTGCAGGAAGCAGTGTTGCGCCAACAGCTGACCCTGCAAGTGTTCCAACCCATCGGCCTGCGCCTGCTGAAAGCCTATGAGCAGTACGATCCGCTGGATGCCGCCCAAAGCCTGAATGCCAGCTTCGGCGAGCTGCTGGCCCAAGCCGGCGAGCAACCGACCGAGGATGTGCTGAACTACTTCAACCAAGCGGTGCGGCGGCAACTGAACAACGGCCACAGCTTCAACCTGCTGGATACGCCGATCAACCTGAACCTGCGCCGTATCCATGAGGCCTTTATCGCCGAGCGCCTGAACATCAGCAAAAGCCTGCAAGCCCTGTGCGAAGTGCTGCAACAGTATTCCTGCGATGTGCTGCTGCTCACCGGACGGCCTTCGCGCTTGCCGGGGATTCAAGCCCTGTTCCGCAAACTGCTGCCGCTGCCTCCGGGTCGTATTTTGCCTCTGAGTCAGTACCGCACGGGCGGCTGGTATCCTTTCAACCGCCAAGACTACATCGACGACCCCAAAACCACCGCAGCGGTGGGGGCGATGCTGTGCTTGCTCAGCCGTAGCCTGCGCTTGCCGAATTTCTTCTTTAGGGCGGCAGCCCTCAAGCCCTATTCGACCCTGAAGTATCTGGGCCTGATCGACAACAACAACGTGATCCGCGATAACAACCTCTATTACCGCGACATTGATCTGGACAATCCCGACTACGAGTTGCCGGAGCAGAGCTTTGATGTGCGCGGCACGATGCGTTTGGGATTCAGGCAGTTGGACTGTGAACGCTGGACGGCGGCGCCGCTCTATACCCTGAGCATCGAAAATCCGCGTTTGCGTGAAGAAGTGGCGGCCCAAGGGCTGGTGCTCAAGGTGCGCCTCGGCATCAAACCCTCGCGTAACCCCAGTGCCGGCAGCGAGCGCTTTGTGTTGGCGGGTGTGGAATCCAGCAACGGTGCAGTCAGCCTGAACAACCTGCGTTTGACCCTGAATACCCTGTCCGATGCCGGTATGGGCGAGTCGCAGTATTGGTTGGACAGTGGGAGTGTGTTTCGCAGCTAAGGCGGGACTGAGGGCTTCTTTAAAACCCAGTCGTGCACTGGGTTTTAAAGCTAACGGCTTGTGAAGGGTAAAATGTTTTCTAAATAGAAAACATGCTAGGCTGTTTAGTCATCCGCTACTGACTTAATTTCAGGGAGTCAAGCCATGACTACAGCTACCTTGCGCCGCTCCGGTGGGTCACTGATTATCGCTATTCCGGCCGCTTTTGCCGCTCAAAATCAACTGCAAGCGGGGTGTGAGCTGGAATGCACTATCGTGGATAACGCCTTGGTCGTTAAACCTCTGAAGAAAAAATCCAAGCTATCCGATTTGATTGCCGATACTCCAAAAGAAGCGCGCGTGGAAAGCTGGGATGAGCTAGCCCCAGCAGGAGTAGAGTCGTGGTAAAACGCCCTAGCTGCCCTGATCGCGGAGAAATTTGGCATTTAAACTTTGATCCCTCAACTGGGCGAGAAATGCTGGGGGAGCACTTTTGCCTAGTGCTGTCCAAACGCGAGTTTAATGACCATTTTGGATTGGCTTTAGTCTGTCCTATTTCCCAAGGCGCAGCCGCTCAAGCGCGCAACCAAGGATTTTTAGTAACCCTCATGGGGGCAGGAACTCAGACCCAAGGCAATGTGCATGCTCATCAAGTCAGAACCTTAGATTGGCGTATTCGTAGAGCAAGCTTTAAGGAAAAGGCCCCGGTTGAGATTACTCAGCAGGTTTTGGAGCGGGTGACTGTGTTGTTGGAGGATTGAGGATAAAACTCAAATAGTCAGCAAAGTACGGCCCGAATATCCCAGAGACAGATAAATGACCGAGCAAGAAATTGAACAAGCGCTGATCGAGAAACTGTGCGACCTCAAATATACCTATCGCTCCGACATCCGCGACCGCACGGCATTGGAAGCCAACTTCCGCCAGCATTTTGAGAGCCTAAATCGGGTTAATTTGACCGACAGCGAATTCGCGCGGCTGCTGGATTCCATCATTACCCCTGATGTTTTTGCGGCTGCTAAACATCTGCGCGAGCGTAATAGTTTCGAGCGTGATGACGGCACACCGCTTTATTACACGCTGGTGAACATCAAAGATTGGTGCAAGAACACCTTTGAGGTCATTAACCAACTGCGAATGAACACCGACAACAGCCACCACCGTTATGACGTGATGTTGCTGATTAATGGTGTGCCGGTAGTGCAGATTGAGCTGAAGACATTAACCATCAGCCCGCGCCGAGCCATGCAGCAGATCGTTGATTATAAAAACGATCCCGGCAATGGTTATGGCAAAACGCTGCTGTGCTTCCTGCAACTTTTTATCGTCAGCAATCGCAGCGATACTTGGTACTTCGCCAACAACAATAGCCGCCATTTCAGCTTTAACGCCGATGAGCGCTTTTTGCCGCTCTACCAGTTCGCCCGCGAAGACAACAGCAAAATTACCCATCTGGACAGCTTCGCCGAGACCTTCCTCATCAAGTGTACGCTGGGCGAAATGATCAGCCGTTACATGGTGCTGGTGGCCAGCGAGCAAAAGCTGCTGATGATGCGCCCCTATCAGATTTATGCGGTTAAAGCGATGATTGAGTGCATTCATCGGCACTGCGGCAATGGTTATATTTGGCACACCACCGGCAGTGGTAAAACCCTTACTTCGTTCAAAGCCTCCACGCTGCTTAAAGACAATTCCGATATTGATAAATGCTTGTTCGTCGTGGATCGCAAAGACCTCGACCGACAGACGCGGGAGGAATTTAATAAGTTTCAAGAAGGCTGCGTCGAAGAAAATACCAACACCGAAACGCTGGTGCAGCGGTTACTGTCTGATGACTATGTGGATAAGGTAATTGTTACCACCATCCAAAAGCTGGGCCTTGCGCTGGACGGCACCAATAAGCGCAACTACAAAGAGCGCCTAGAGCCATTACGCAATCAGCGTATCGTGTTTATTTTTGACGAATGCCACCGCTCGCAATTTGGTGAAAACCACAAGGCCATTAAGGAGTTTTTCCCCAAGGCTCAGTTGTTCGGCTTTACCGGCACGCCCATTTTTGAGCAAAACGCCAGCGCCCAGCAGATTGAAGGTCAGCAGGCCAGCTACAAAACCACGGCAGACATTTTTCAGCAGCAACTGCACGCTTACACCATCACCCACGCCATTGAAGACCGCAATGTGCTGCGCTTTCATGTGGATTACTACAAGCCCGAAGGTAAAAAACCACCTAAACCGGGTGAGGCGCTGGCGAAAAAAGCCATTGTTGAGGCCATCCTTGCCAAGCATGAGGCCGCCACCGCCGGGCGTAAGTTCAACGCCGTATTGGCCACCGCCAGCATCAACGATGCCATTGAATACTATGATCTGTTCAAAACCCTGCAAGCCCAAAAGCCCGCCGAAGAGGCCGCCTTTCAGCCGCTGAACATTGCCTGCGTGTTTTCGCCGCCCGCTGAAGGCAACAAAGACGTACAGCAAATTCAGGAAGACCTGCCCCAAGAAAAAGCCGATAACCAGCAGAACCCTGAGCAAAAGAAAGAAGCCCTTAAGGCCATTCTGTCGGACTACAACACCCAATACGGTACCAACCATCGTATTGGCGAGTTCGATCTGTACTATCAGGATGTACAAAAGCGTATTAAAGATCAGCAATACCCCAACAGCGACTTGCCCCACGCCCAGAAAATCGACATCACCATTGTGGTGGACATGCTGCTAACCGGTTTCGATTCCAAGTTCCTGAACACCCTGTACGTGGATAAGAACCTCAAATACCACGGCCTGATTCAGGCGTTTTCGCGTACCAATCGTGTGCTCAACGATACCAAGCCTTACGGCAATATCCTCGACTTCCGTCAGCAGCAAGAGGCAGTGGACAGCGCCATTAGCCTCTTTTCTGGTGAGGCCACCAATAAATCGGCTAAAGAAATCTGGCTGGTGGACAAAGCTCCGGTGGTGATCGGAAAACTAAAAACCGCCGTCCAGCAGTTGGATGACTTTATGCAATCCCAAGGCTTGGAGAACAAGCCCGAAGCGGTGCCTAACCTCAAAGGCGATGCCGCCCGCGCTCAATTCATTAACCTGTTTAAAGAAGTACAGCGCCTAAACACCCAGCTCGATCAATACACCGACCTAACGGACGATAACAAAGCCACCATTGAGCACGTATTGCCCAAAGATCAATTGCAGGGTTTTAAGGGCGTTTACCTCGACACCGCCCAGCGCCTGAAAGAGCAACAGGACAGAGGCGACAAAAAGGGTGAAGAAAATACCTCGCCTGAAGTACAGCAACTTGATTTTGAGTTTGTGCTCTTTGCCAGCGCGGTGATTGATTACGACTACATCATGACCCTGATTGCCCGCTACTCCCAGCAAACACCGGACAAGCAGGAGATGGGGCGAGAAGAATTGATTGGCCTGATTCAGTCCGATGCCAAGTTTATGGATGAGCGCGAGGAGATTGCCGAGTACATCAGCACCTTGGAAATGGGCAAGGCATTGGATAAAAAAGCCATCTGCACTGGGTTTGAACGCTTCAAAGCGAACAAACACAGCCAACAGTTGGCGGAACTAGCAGGTAAGCATGGGCTGGAGGCTACGGCGCTACAGACCTTTGTGGACGGCATTTTGCGCCGCAAGGTATTTGATGGCGACCAACTCAGCGACCTGATGGCCCCGCTAGAACTGGGCTGGAAAGCACGCACCAAGGCTGAATTGGCCTTGATGGATGACTTGATTCCGCTGCTACACAAATTGGCCCAAGGGCATGAGATTGCAGGGTTAGGGGCGTATGAGCAGTAAGCAGGAAGATAAAACGCTGATGCCAGCGGAAAAACAAGCCTTGGTGCCTAAGCTGCGCTTTCCTGAGTTTCGGAAGGTGGGAGAATGGGAGAGAAAGCCCCTTAAATCTATTTGTGTTATGCAGGCTGGTAAGTTTGTTGCTGCTGCGGATATTTTTGAGAATAGCAGATATGACCTTTATCCATGTTACGGCGGTAACGGTTTACGAGGCTATACAAAAACTCATACCCATTCTGGAAAATATCCACTTATTGGTCGCCAAGGTGCTTTGTGTGGAAATGTGAACCTAGTCAATGGCCAATTTCATGCAACTGAGCATGCTGTTGTTACCACACCTAAAAGTGAAGTTAATGTAGATTGGCTCTACTACATGCTTGATTTACTTAACTTGAATAGATTTGCAACTGGACAAGCACAGCCAGGTTTATCTGTTGAAGTTTTGGATAAAGTTCAAAGTTTTGTTCCTCAGGAGCCAGAACAACAAAAAATCGCCGACTGCCTCACTTCCCTTGATGAGCTCATCACCCTAGAGGCCCAAAAGCTCGACACACTTAAAACCCATAAAAAAGGGCTAATGCAGCAGCTTTTTCCCGCTGAAGGGAAAACAGTGCCGAAGTTGCGCTTTCCTGAGTTTAGGGAGGCTAGTGAGTGGAAAAAGCAAAGAATATCTAGCCTGCTCGTAAGGGCAGTACGTCCGTTAAGTGTCAAGATTGAAGAAACATATCGGGAGATAGGCATCCGTTCCCATGGAAAGGGAATATTTCATAAAGAGCCTGTGCTTGGGAAATCGCTGGGAGATAAGCGAGTTTTCCATGTGGAAGAAAGTGCCTTTGTACTAAATATCGTGTTTGCTTGGGAGCAAGCAGTTGCAGTGACCTCGGTAGCAGAAAAAGGCATGATCGCTTCCCATCGGTTTCCTATGTACAAACCTAGAGAGCACAAGTCTGATGTTGAATTCATCAAATATTTTTTCCTAACCTGTAAGGGGCGAGAGTTGCTAGGAATAGCGTCTCCCGGTGGAGCCGGGAGAAATAAGACATTAGGCCAAAAGGAATTTGAGAAATTAGAGTTTCTTTCCCCCGAAAAAGTTGAAGAGCAAACTACAATTGCGTGTTGTCTCTCTTCTATTGATGACCTTATAGCTGTCCAAACCCAAAAACTCGATGTACTCAAAACCCATAAAAAAGGGCTGCTGCAACAACTTTTTCCGGCGCTGGATGAGGTGCAGGGATGAGCGCTGATTTTACCAGTTTGGATACTCTGGCTACGCATCTGCGCACCGAGCTGGAAACAAAAAAGTTTATCCTGCTTTACGCTTATAACGGTACGGGAAAGACGCGGCTTTCGATGGCCTTCAAAGACATCGGCAAGCAAGGTGACACAAGGGATACACTTTACTTCAACGCCTTTACTGAAGATCTATTCACCTGGGATAACGATCTAGCTGGCGACAGTACGCGGGTGCTGAAGATGAACGCTGCCTCCTGCTTTTTCGCGGGGCTGGAAGCTTTGGAGATGGAAAGCCGCATCCGTCCCTTTTTGCATCGTTATGTAGATTTTGATTTCAGCATTGACTATGCACAGTGGACTATTCGCTTTTCGCGCGACGTACTTGTGGGCGAGAGCACACAAACCATTGACAGCATTAAGGTATCGCGTGGCGAAGAAAACCTATTTATCTGGTGCTTTTTTCTGGCCATTGTTCAGTTGGCAATGGATGGGGCAGAGGCTTACCAGTGGGTTAAGTACATCTATATTGATGACCCTATTTCGTCGCTGGATGAGCATAACGCTATCGCGGTGGGTAATCATTTAGCGCAATTCTTAAAGCGCAAAGACCACTCTATTAAGGCAGTCATTTCATCGCACCACACGTTGTTTTTTAATGTGTTATGGAATGAGTTGAAAGAAATTGACAAAAGTAGAAAGCAGTTCGCGCCACACTTTCTGTCGCATAGCAAAAAGACGGGCGAATATCATCTTTCTTATTCGGGGGATACGCCGTTTTTCCACCATTTAACGCTGCTCCAAGAGATTTGGCGGGCGAAAGAAGCAGGCAAAATTTACACGCATCACTTCAACGCCTTGCGCAGCTTGCTGGAAAAATCATCTATCTTCCACGGACATAAAAAGTTTACGGTCTGTATCAAACATCAGGAAGATGACCCCGACGAAACACTGTACAGCAGGCTCGTCAATATTCTGAGCCACGGCAATTATTCGTTCTATGATCCGGTGGAAATGCTCCCGGAGAATAAGGCGCACTTTGAAAAAATACTGGCGGACTTTTTGGAGTTTTATCCCTTCAATCCAGAATTAACGCCAGAATCGCAAGAACAGGAAACACCATGACCGAGCAAGACCAAAAACAACTGGGCTCCACCCTTTGGGGTATTGCCGACCAACTACGCGGCGCGATGAATGCGGACGACTTCCGCGACTATATGCTGTCGTTCCTGTTCTTGCGTTACTTGTCGGATAACTACGAGGTTGCCGCACAAAAGGAGCTGGGCTCGGATTATCCCCAGCTAGAAGAGGATGACCGCCGTACACCGTTGGCGGTGTGGTACGCCGAAAACCCAGATGATACGGCTGAATTTGAAAAGCAGATGCGCCGTAAAACGCATTATGTGATTCAGCCCGCTTACTTGTGGGGCAATATCGCTGAGATGGCTCGTACCCAAAATAAGGAGCTGTTGAGTACCTTGCAAGAGGGTTTCAAATACATTGAGACCGAGTCCTTTGCCAGTACTTTTGGCGGGTTATTCTCCGAAATCAACTTAGATTCGGAAAAGCTGGGTAAAGGTTATGAGGCTCGCAATGCCAAACTCTGTACGGTTATTAAAGCCATTGCCGATGGTCTGGCAAAGTTCTCTACCGATAAAGATACGCTGGGCGATGCCTATGAATACCTAATCGGCCAGTTTGCTGCCGGTTCTGGCAAAAAAGCAGGCGAGTTTTATACACCGCAGCAGATATCCAGCATTTTATCGGCCATTGTCACGCTGGACAGTCAAGACCCGGCTTTGGGCCAAAAGACGCAATTGGACAGCGTGTTCGACTTTGCGTGCGGTTCTGGCTCCTTATTGCTGAATGTACGTAACCGCATGGGGCCAAACAGCATCGGTAAAATTGTCGGACAGGAAAAGAACATCACCACCTACAACTTGGCACGCATGAACATGTTGTTGCACGGGGTGAAGGATTCCGAGTTTGATATTTACCACGGCGATACCCTCATTAATGAATGGGACATGCTGCGTGAGATGAACCCGGCCAAAATGCCCAAGTTTGATGCGGTGGTGGCAAATCCGCCCTTCAGTTACCGCTGGGAACCTTCCGAAGCGCTGGGCGAGGACATGCGTTTTAAAAATTACGGTCTAGCGCCCAAGTCCGCCGCTGATTTTGCCTTTTTACTGCACGGTTTCCATTACCTCAAACAAGATGGCGTGATGGCCATTATCTTGCCCCATGGTGTGCTGTTCCGTGGTGGCGTGGAGGAGCGTATTCGCACCAAGCTGCTCAAAGACGGCAACATTGATACGGTGATTGGTCTACCGGCCAATCTGTTTTTCTCTACGGGCATTCCGGTGTGCATTTTGGTGCTGAAAAAGTGCAAGAAGCCAGATGACGTGCTGTTCATCAATGCCGCCGAGCAGTTTGAGAAGGGCAAGCGGCAAAATCGCCTATCGCCTGAGCACATTGAAAAGATCATCGGTACCTACCAGTTCCGCAAGGAAGAAAATCGCTATGCCCGCCGTGTATCAATCGAGGAAATCGAGAAGAACGGCTACAACCTGAATATCTCGCGCTACATCAGCACAGCGCAGGCGGAAGAGGTTATTGATTTAGCTGCTGTTCACAGTGAATTACTGACGCTGGATGACAAGATCAAAGTAGCAAGGGATAAACACAATGCCTTTTTGAAGGAGTTGGGTTTATCGCCTTTACCTTGAGTTATTCGGATTTTAGCTTTGTGTGCCCAAGAAACCTTGAGAGCGGTTGAACGCCAGCAGATGAGGCCGATCCAAGGTAGGTATTACTACAGAATCACGCCCCATCCTTTCGCATGGAGGGCGGTTGAGGGAGAGCGCCAATGAGCGGGCAACAACTGGCACAGGCATGGGCGGCGGTGCATCAGGGCGCGGCTGAGGCCATTGATTGGATTAGCGCAGTGCGTCCTACCGCCAAACGGCTGGACAACGAAGCCGAGGATTTAACCCTCAGCCTGCGCCGTATTCGTAATTTGTCGCGGCGTTTGGGTTCGGTGGCGGAAAGGCCGATGACGGTGGGCTTTTTTGGTTTGTCGCAGGCGGGCAAGTCTTACCTGATTTCCAGCTTGGCGGCGGGTGAAAACGGCAAGCTGGAAACCGATCTGGCCGGCAGTCGTCTGGATTTTATCGAGCACATAAATCCCTCCGGCGGCGGTAAAGAGGCCACGGGCTTGGTGACTCGCTTTAGCCGTACCGCGCAGCCGGGGCCGGGGGATTATCCGCTGGTACTCAAACTGTTCAGCGAGATTGAGCTGGCCAAAGTGCTGGCGAATGCCTTCTTCAACGACTTCGACCACAAAAAACTGCAATACAGCTTCCATGAGTCGGAGTTGCGCGCGCAATTGAGCCAACTGGCCGCACGCCGCTATGCCCAGCCCGTACCCGGTGTGACGGCGGATGACGTGGTGTCGCTGTGGGATTATTTGGAAGAAAGCTTCCCTGCGCTGATCCGTAGCCTGAACGGTTACTACTGGCCGCAGGCGGTGGAATTAGCGCCCTATCTGTCGCCGGAAGACCGCACCCAGCTGTTTGCCATTTTCTGGGGTGGGCTGGATGAGCTCAGCGAAAGTTATTTGGGCTTTGCCCGCACCCTGAGCGCTTTAGGCCACGCGGAACAGGTGTATGCGCCTTTGAGTGCGCTGGTGCATGCGCGGCCACAGGGTGGTTTTTCCCAGTCCGACAGCATCATGAACGTGGACATTCTGGAGCGCCTCGGTCAGCCCTCGGATCAACAAATCAAGGTGCGGCCTTGGCGTAACGGCGCGATTCAGCCGGAAGTCAGCCTGTCTTTGGCTCAGTTGGCCGCTCTGACTGTGGAGCTGGTGGTGCCCTTGGCTGAGCCGACCCGCGAGCCCTTATTCGAGCAGGTGGACTTGCTGGACTTCCCCGGTTATCGCGGGCGGGTGGGCGCGGAATCCATTGAGGATGTGCGGCGCAAGCTGGGCAGCGATGAAGTCAGTCCGGTGGCGCAGTTGCTGCTGCGCGGCAAGGTGGCCTATCTGTTTGAGCGCTACACCGACGCCCAAGAAATGAACGTGCTGATCGTCTGTACGCCATCCAACCGGCAATCGGACGTGACCAGCGTGGGGCCGGTGCTCAGTAAATGGATCGGCAAAACTCAGGGCGAAACGCCGGAGGAGCGGGCCAAACGCCGTTCCGGTTTGCTCTGGGCCATCACCATGTTCGATTTGCGGATCGGCAACGATCTCAACCAAAACGAAGACCTGTTGCGCCTCGGTTGGGGTGGGATGATGAAAGCCACCATGCTGGAGCGGTTCGGCCAGTACGACTGGTTGCAGGAATGGGTGGCCGGTCAGCCCTTTGCCAATACCTTCTTGGTGCGTAAACCGCGCATGAAGGGCGTGGCCTTCCTCAACCTGCAAGCCGATGGCGAGGAGTTGGGCTTCAACCCTGCCACCGAGCCGCAGTTAGGCTTAATCCGCCAGACCTTTATTGAGGATGCCACCGTCAACCGCCATATTGCCCAAGCGCCTCAGGCGTGGGATGCCATGTTGGCGTTGAATGATGGCGGTATGGGCCGGATCAGCGACTACTTGCAGCAAGTGGCGCGAGTCGAGGTGAAGCTGGAGCGCATCGCTGAGCAGCTTTCTGCCGTATTGCATCAACTGGAAAACCGCCTTGGCCATTGGTTCCATGCCGAGGGTGCAGGCGAGCTGGAGAAAAAACGCCGCATCGCCAAACAGATTTTTGAAGCGGTGTGGCCGCGCCGTCCGTTGTTGGGCGAGCTGATGCAGCGCATGCAACTGCCGGATGAGCGTCTGCGCGCCCTGTACCTGAGTGCCGATCAGGTGGAAGTCAGTGCGCCAAAACCCCAAACTGCGGAGCCTGCCGCCGCGCCCAGCTTGGCTCTGGATTTTGGTTCAGACCTGAGCAGCAGCTTCGATCCCTTTGCCGAACCTGCGCCCGTGGCCGCGATTAAACCTGCTGAGCCGAGCGCCCGAGGCAGCGATGCGCGCTTTGCCCAAGCGGTGCTGCGCGAGTGGATCAGCCATTTGCGCCACATCCCAGAGCAAACGGCGTTGGTGGGCTACTTGGGGATTTCCCGTGAGGCCATTGAAGCTCTGATGGATGAGCTGATCACCGCCAGCACGCGGGTGAGTCTGCAACAACGCCTGCTGGATGCAGTTGCCACCACCGAGCAAGTCGGCAGCAAACGCGAACAACTGGTGGGCCGCCAAGTGTTGAGTGCGCGCACCGTATTGGGCGATTTTATCGGCTGGCTGGGCATGGCCGAACAGCCCTTGACCGAGCGCCCCGACAGCCGTTTTGCGGCGGGCCAGAAGCTGTTTCAAACGCCAGCGCCCATTCCCTACGGTCAATTGCCGAAAATGGCCGCGCTGCCGCAAAACCACAGCGAGCGCTATTTGGCCGATTGGATGAGCGCCTTGATTCGTCTGGCGGAAGACAACGCCGGTCACAGCGCTGGCCGTGAAATCACTCCCGAACAAAATGAAGCCTTGGGCCGCGTCTTGGCCCGCTTTAAACAGGCACAGGTGGGCTAAGGATGTTAAAAGTTGAACTCGTCGCGGCGGGCAGCAAACCCGGCCATGCGTTACTCAATATCCAAGGTTGGACGGGCGATGCCGGCGCTTTGGAGCTGAGCATCCAGCGCAACCAAGACCAATACTATCTGGGCGATCAGGGCAGTTGGAGTGGCCAGCCGGTGTGGTTTGGCATCAGCCTCGACGCCCAAGCCGATGGCCCGAATTTGGTTGCCGAAGTCGGCCCTTGGCTGGTGGACGCGCTGCTCCTAGAGCCACAGATGGTCTATATGCTCTACCTGCGCCAAAACGCCCTGAACGATAAAGGCGTGCTGCGCTTGAAGGGCAATTTATTGTCGTCGCAGGCGGCGGGGCAGTCGTTGCATCAAGAAGCCCATCTCGACCGCACGCCCAAGCCCGCACCGAA
The DNA here is from genome assembly GCF_007830255.1 of Azomonas agilis. Lineage (GTDB taxonomy): Bacteria > Pseudomonadota > Gammaproteobacteria > Pseudomonadales > Pseudomonadaceae > Azomonas > Azomonas agilis. The sequence continues at coordinate 66,334 of NZ_VLKG01000001.1, read as the reverse complement.
ACCGGAGCCGCTGCCCGAGCCTGCACCTGAACCCACGCCAGCGTCCAAGGAAGAACACTTCAGCGCCCAACGTGACGAAGCCGATGATCTGGCCGACGGCTCCAGCTTAGCCGCCGAGCCCCGCGAAACACGGCCAACTCCGCCGCCAAAGCCGCGTTCTAAAGCGTGGTTGTGGATTCTGCTGGGCCTGCTATTAGCAGGAGCCATTGGTGCGGGCGTTTGGTGGTGGTTGCAACAGCGGCCAGCCAAAACCGAGCCCACGCCTGAGCCGACTGCTAGCACTGAGCCTGCTCCGGCTTCCGCTCCAACCGTTTCGACGCCTACGGGTGAAGCCGCTTGCGCCACTGAAGCTTTGCAGCAAAACAGCGATGATCTGGCCTTTATTCGCGGTTGCTTGGACAGCAAGCCCAATGCGGAGCAAGTGCTGGCAGTGATTGAGCGCGCCAAAGCGGCCAAGCGTTGTAATGTGGTGCAGCGCCTCTACGCCTTCACTGCTCAGTCAGGCAATGCGGCGGTAGCGGTGGCCTATGCGGCGGAGTACGACCCTAAAACCTTTAAGGCCGAGGGTTGCATCAAATCGGCGGATAAGGAAACCGCTCAGTACTGGTACGAGCAAGCCTTGGTGGCCGACCCTAACAACGCACAGGCCCGTGAACGTCTGGAGGTGCTGAAAAAATGATTCGACCTCAGTTAATGCCCAGCCTCTTGGCCCTCAGTCTTGGCCTGATGAGCAGCCCGCTGTGGGCGGCAGACAAACCCTTGCTCCAAGCGGGTAAAAAGACCCTCTACCAACGGGTACTGACCACGCCCTCCTGCCAACTTACGGATACCCCCGCGCCGCAACCGGGCAAAGTGCAACCGGCTTTTACCCGCTTTTACGTCTACCAACGCCAAGGCAGCGGAGCAGAGGAGTGGTTGCAAGTCGGCCCCGACAGTTACGGCAAAACCCTCGGTTGGATCAAGGCCAGCTGCGCCGTGGATTGGAAGATGCAAATGACCTTGGCGCTGACCAATCCGGCGGGCCGCGATCCTTTGCTGTTCTTCAAGGATGAGGCCACCCTAGAAAAGGTCTTTGGTGCGAAAGATCCCGCCACCTTGCTCAAACCTATCCGCGCCAATCTGAGCAGCAAAGGCCAAGACCCCAACGTGCTGGCCCGTGAGCCCGATTACGCGGTGGATTTGGACAAAAACTTCTACCTGCTGCCGGTGTTGGAAGCCAAGGAAATCTTCACCGAAAAAGGCTTCCAAGTGCGGGTGTTGAACGTGGCTTCGGTGACGGCGAAGGATAAAGAAAGCCCCGCTAGAACCTCTGCCAAGCAAGAACAGCACATGCTGAAAGGCTTCTCGGCGGCGGTGGTGTTTGTCATCGACTCCACCATTTCCATGGGGCCCTACATCGACCGTACCCGCGAGGCAGTGCGCAAGGTCTACCAGCAGATCGAACAGGAAAAACTGGGCGATCAGGTGAAGTTTGGTCTGGTGGCTTTCCGCTCCAATACCAAGGAAGTGCCGGCGCTGGAATACGTCAGCAAGCTGTTTGTTGATCCTTCCAAGGTCAAGGGCGGCGACGACTTCTTGAACAAGGTTTCCAGCCTCAAGCAAGCCAGCGTGTCTTCGCCGCGTTTTGATGAGGATGCCTACGCCGGTGTGATGCAAGCGCTGGATCAGGTGGATTGGAACAACTTTGGCGCGCGCTATGTGGTGCTGATTACCGACGCCGGCGCTTTGGCGGGCGACGATCCACTGTCCTCCACCGGACTGAATGCCGATCAGGTGCGCCTTGAAGCCCAGTATCGCGGCGTGGCCATCTACGGCTTGCACCTGAAAACTCCCAGCGGCGCGAAAAACCACGACACCGCCGAAGCCCAATACCGCGACCTGACCCAAAATGCCTACCTGAACAAGCCGCTCTACTATCCGGTGAATGCGGGTGATGTAAACGAGTTCGGCCAAAAAGTGGATGCACTGGCCGAGGCCATCACCGCGCAGGTCAAAGCCGCATATAAGGGCGATATGGCGGCTGGCAGTGCCTTGGGCGCGGATGCTAATTACGCCAAAGCGGACGACAAAGGCAAAAAAGACCCGCTGCTGAAGGATGCTGAACTCTTGGGGCATGCCATGCGCTTGGCTTATTTGGGTGAGGTTTCGGGCAGCAGTGCGCCGCCGGTGTTTAAGGCCTGGATCAGCGACCGCGATCCGGTGCGCCAAAACGTGCCCACCACCGATGTGCGGGTGCTGCTGACCAAGGGCCAGCTCAGCGACCTAAGCGATGTAGTCAAGCAAATTGCCGATGCAGCCAACCAAGGTTTGATCTCGCCCTCGGATATGTTCGAGCGCCTGCGCTCCGTGGCCGCAACCATGGGCCAAGACCCCAACCAACTCAAGCAAAACAGCAAAGCCAGCTTGGGCCAAATGGGCTTGATGGCCGAGTATCTGGAGGGCTTGCCCTACAAGAGCGAAGTGCTGAGTCTGGACGAGGAAACCTGGAAGGGCATGGAGGGCTTGGAGCAGGAGAAATTCATCCGCCGCCTGAACACCAAACTCAAGTACTACCAGCGCTACAACGCCGACGTGGATCGTTGGGTGTCCTTGGCTCAAGGCAGCGACCCGCGTGACCATGTGTATCCGGTACCGCTGGAAGCCTTGCCATGACCACCCGTGCCGCACCCTTGCTGGAAATCCGCGATCTGGCGATTCACCGTGGCCAATGGCACATCCAGTTACCGGAGTTGCACTTGGCCAAAGGTGAGTTGAAAGCCATCACCGGAGCCAGCGGATGCGGCAAAAGTACCCTGCTGGAGTTGATTGGCTTGGTGCTCAAGCCGGAGCAGTTGGGTTGCTACCGTTTGGGCCAGCAGGACATCGGTCAATGGCTGCAAGCGGACGACCAAGCGCGCTTGGCAGACACCCGCGCCCAGCAGTTGGGCTTTGTACTGCAAAGCGGCGGCCTGCTGCCATTTTTGAGTGTGCAGCAGAACATCCAGCTGCCTCGGCGCATGCTGGGTTTGCCGCTACACAGCGATGCGGTGGCCCAAGCGGTTGATTGCTTGGGGCTCAAGCCGTTGCTGCATCAACAGCCGTCCCAGCTGTCCATCGGTGAGCGGCAGCGGGTGGCCTTTGTGCGCGCCATCGCCCACGAACCCGCCTTACTGTTGGCCGATGAACCCACGGCGGCCCTTGATCCGCCTCAAGCGCGGCGTTTGCTGGAGCTGATGATCGAGCTGGTGCAGGGCTTGAACATGGCCGCCTTGCTGGTCAGCCACGATTGGGCGCTGGTGCAGGACTGCGGCCTGTCGCGTTTGGCCGCGCAAACCACTGCCGGAGGAAGCTGTTTTGTCCCCTGTTAACGCCCGCCCCGGTATGGGCCTGCTGACTGACTTGGCCCTGCGCGACCTCTGGCACGACCGCAAACTTTCATTGTGCATTGTGGCTTCCTTGGTGGCAGTGATTGCGCCCCTGCTGTTGTTGTTTGGCCTCAAATACGGCGTGGTTTCTCAACTACGGGATGCCTTGCTCAAAGACTCTTACACCCTTGAAGTGCGGATGCTCGGCAATGGCCAACTGTCCCAAGCCTGGCTAAATGAACTGGCGGCCCAGCCGGGTGCGGCCTTTGTCGTGCCGCTCACCCGCTCTTTGAACACCCAAGCTGATTTGGTGTGGGACAGCCAGCGCTTTGTAGCCAATGCCGAGATGATCCCCAGTGCTGTCGGTGATCCTTTGCTGGGCACTGTGCCGCCGCCGACGCAGGCCAATCAAGTTGTACTCAGTGCCAGCGCCGCGCAAAAACTAGGCGTGCAGAAGGGCAGTACATTCAAGCTGGTGGTGATGCGCCAACTCAGTGGCCAACACGAGCGCGGCCAGTTAGAAGTCGAGGTCATCGGCATCCTTCCACCTGAAGCCTTTAGCCGTCCCGCCGCTTTGGTGCATTTGGATTTGCTGCTGGCAATGGAGGATTTCCGTGATGGTTTCCGTGTGCCTATGTTGGGCTTGGAAACCGGAACCCTGCGCCCCGACACGCCCCGTCAGTATGCGCGGGCTCGTCTGTATGCCAAGGATTTGGATCAGGTCTCGGTACTGGCTGATTGGCTGAGTGCGCGCCAGATTGAAAGCAGCACCAAGCTGCGGGAAATCGAATCGGTAAAGGCCATCAACCGTGTTTTGGGCTTGATCTTCGCCGTGATCGCTTGGACGGCGGCCATTGGCTGTGCGGCTTCGCTGATGGGCGCATTCTTGGCCAACATCGAGCGCAAGCGGCGCGACTTGGCCTTGCTGCAACTCTTGGGCTTTCGGCGCTCGGCGATGGGCTGCTATATCATGCTGCAAGCCTTGTTGCTAACGGCTTTAGCCTTTGCTCTTGGCTATGGCTTGTATGCGGTGGGTAGTTGGATTTTTAACCAAAGCTTGGCGGTGTCGCTATCGGATACTGCCTTTGTGTGTCGTTTGGAGCCCGTGCATTTGGCTTTGGCCTTAGGTTCAACCTTGGCCTTAGCAGCCTTGGTGGCTGCGTTGGGCAGTTGGCGGGCGTTACAGATTCAACCGGCGGAGACCCTGCGCGATGTATAAACAGACCCTTTTGACTGTACTGCTGCTCAGCAGCCTGTCAGCGCAGGCGGCGTGGGAGGAGAAACTCTATAACCCCAAGCCTCAAGCGGACGATGTGATTTTGCCCATGCCCTGTGACGGAGCGATGGTGTTTCGTAAGGTGCAGATTCCGGTGGCTGATCCGCTGGGCGATTACCCCGTAACCTTGGGTCAAAACTCGGATGATTGGGGCTATTTAGAGCAAACCTATCCGACCCACATTGCCGGCAGTTTTACGGTGAAAAAACCGGAACCGGGCCGTTATTACTTGATGGCTAAGTACGAACTCAGCCAATTGCAATATCAAGCGCTTACCGCCAGTACCTGCCCGAATCCCAATATGGGCTTGCGCCTGCCGCAAACCCAAGTCAGTTGGTTTGAGGCCATGCAAGCCGCTGATCGCTACAACCGTTGGTTGCGCCAGAATGCTTTGGCTAAGTTGCCGAAAGAGGATGGCGTGGCCGGTTTTGTGCGTCTCCCCACCGAGGCTGAATGGGAGTTTGCCGCGCGGGGCGGCTTGGCGGTGTCCAATGCCGAATTTCGAGACCTGCGCTTCCCCATGCCCGATGGTTTGAATGCCTATGCTTGGTTTGCCGGTTCCCAATCGGCCAATGGCAAACTGCAACTCACCGGTTTGCTGGAGCCTAACCCGCTGGGGTTGCACGATATTTTGGGCAATGCCGATGAGATGCTGTTTGAGCCCTTCCGCCTGAACAAGCTGGATCGGCAGCACGGGCAAGCAGGCGGCTACATTGTGCGCGGTGGCAACTACCTTACGCCCCAAGCTGAATTGCGTACCGCCCTGCGCCAAGAGCAGCCTTACTACAGCGCTAACGGAGCCGAAGCTACCGCCCTGAAAACTGGGGGTGCGCGGTTGGCCTTAGTGGCTCCCACCCTGACCTCCCGTGACCGCATCCAGAGCATTGAGCAAGAGTGGAAGACACTCGGCAGTCAAACCAAGGCGGGTGGAGCCGCCCCCGCTGCTCCAGAGGCCCAGATTGCCTCCATTGCTAACCGCACCGAAGATGAGGCGCTGAAAAAACAATTGGAGCAACTGCGCAACGATCTACGCGCCAACACCCAAGCCCGCGACGAGCAGCGTGATCAAGCCATCCGCTCCGAGCTGCAATTGGGCGCTTTTCTCTGCACCAAACTCAAGGATGACGGCGAGTTTTTAGACATGCTGGACGCTAACTATCAGCGTAGCTGTGCCGCCGGTGGCACCGACCTTTCGGCGGATCGCTGTAAGTCTCGAAATGAGCAGCTTGAGAGCCATCGCAAGGTACTGGATTTCCTGTTGAGTTATTATGCCGATACGGTGGTCAGCGCCTCGCTCAACTACAGCGAACAACTGATCGCGCCGCAGGTCAATACTGTAACCCAGCAGTTCGAGGCGCGGGGTAAGAGCAATCTGCGCCAATACCTCGATACCCACTGGCGTAACCTCAAAGGCTATATGGGCAATGGTAAGGTGTCCCGAACCCAGTGGCTGAACTCTTGTAAATCTATTAAAGCCGGGTAATTGAAACCTATGACAGCATGGTACCGCTTGGGTGTGTGGACTGTGGCATTGGCTTTGTTGTCAGGCTGCCAGACAACTGGAGGTTATGGTCAGCAAGCCGATCCGCGTTTGACCAACAGCAACTCAGCCCAGTTCTTTAGTACCTCAGGGATGCAAGCCTGCGCTCTGGGCGGTGGTGCGGGGGCTTTGCTGTGTATTTTGGGCGATGCGGATAATAAGAAAACCTGCATGTTGGCCGCCGCCGCCATTGGTTGTGGCGTGGGCATGGGGGCGAACTACTATCTGGATCAACGCCGCAGCCAGTACGCCAATGCTGAGCAGCGTCTGGATGCCACCATTGCTGATGTGCGCAAAGACAATATGCAGTTGCAGCAGTTGACCCAGACCGCTCGCGCGGTGATGGCGGACGATCAACGCAAACTGGCGCAAATTCAAAACGACATGGCCAGTAAGCGATTACAGGTAGCCCAAGCGCGCCAACAATTGGCCACTGTGGATGCTAATGCGGCGTTTTTGCGCAAAACCCTGGCCGATACCCGCAAACGCCAGCAAGAATGGCAGCAAGTGGCCGAGGTTGAGCGGCGTAACGGAGGTGGAGCCCGAGTGGATACCCTGAATGCCGAAATTTACAGCATGCAGCGCCAAATCAATCAGTTGGAGTCGGAAATGGAGCAACTTTATCGGCAGCGTTCTGCCATTCGGTTGGGTTGATATGTACGCTCGGGCTTTAATGGTATTGCTGGCTCTGAGTGTGGGCGCGTGCTCGGTGACTCCGGCGGAGTGCGATCCGCGTAACGCCGATATAGGCTTTATCACCAAATTTAATTGCTCTTCCCAAGGGGTTTACGACCAGCGAGTGGAGCAAAAGCAGCGCACGTTGCAACAGGAGCAGCAGGCCAACCAACTGTTCCGAGATACCTACCGCGCTATTGAGCAACAGCAGTGGGCGGTGAGTCAGGATTTGGCTACCCAGCAGCGCCAATCCGCCGAATTGAACCGCTCCCTGAGTGCTTTATTAGCCGACTTGAAACGCCGAGCTGCCAACAATCAAAAGGCCCAAAAAGAAATTGCCGGGTTAGAGCAGCAAATGAAAAACGTCAACCAGCAACAAAATGCCTCAGTGATGCAAAAGCAGGTGCAGTTGCAACAGTTGCGCACGCGCTTGAGCGAATTAGAAGGCGATTTGGGTCTGCGTTAGGCTGAAGGATACCAACATGAAACGAGTCGCCCGCCAGCCTGCTGAAGGTCAGCCCCAAGTCAGCGAAGCCTTAGCCGGATACACTGAGCTGGAGTCTTTGCTGCGCCGCCATCTGTCTCCCAGCACCGCAGCGCTGTTTGCCCGCCCTAAGCAAACCGAGGGCGGTATTATCGAATGGTATTCGGATCTGGATGGCCAGCCCGTACCCTTCAATCAGCTAAATAAAGCCGATGCTGAAGCGCTGCAAAACAATGTGCAGGAGCGTTTAACCTCCATTGAACAACTGGCGACTCAGTTACAAACCCAAGGTGAGGAGGGTGCACGTCAGGCGGCTTTATTGCGTCAGGCGGCGGCTTATCCAGATCTTAAGAACCTGTACTCGCTCAATGGCCAGCCCTTAGTAACCTTTTGGGGCGGTGGGAAACCACCTGTGCCTCCCATACCTCCTGCGGCGGTTGCCGGTGCTGGAGTTGCGGGAGCGGCTGCTTTAGGTACGGGTGCCGCCGCAGCCGCTCCGATAGCAGCGGCTACTGCGGGTCGGCGCATTTGGCCTTGGTTGTTGGCGCTGTTGCTGTTAGCCGGTTTAGGCGCGGGTCTTTGGTGGTGGTGGAATCAACAGCAGCAGCCGGAGCCGCCTGTTGTGCCGCCTGTCCCCGAGGTGAAGCCCGAGGAGCCGAAGCCGGAAGTAAAACCCGAAGAGCCCAAGCCTGAACCGGAGCCGGTTAAGGAAGAAGAGCCGAAAAAAGAAGAACCCAAGGCCGAGGAGCCTAAGCCCGAACCCGAGCCTGAGCCCAAGGTTGAGGAAAAAGTGCCTGAAAAAGCTCCAGAGCCTGAGCCTGTGAAACCCGTGGTTCCGGTGAAACCTGTGGAAGTGCCTAAGCCTGCTGTCGTACCTCCTGCCCCTAAGCCCGAGCCTGTGAAACCAGAACCTCCGAAACCCGCTCCACCGCCCAAGCCCGTTCCACCGCCGCCACCCAGCCCGATTGAACAACTGGAAAAACGGGTACAGGCTGCTGGCAATCAGTGCGACAACTTGCAACGTCTGCTGCAAGACCCCTTACTGCAACGTCCTGAAGGCAAAGCGGTGGACATTAAAGCCGATATTCAGCGCACCTTGGCCAGCCGCTGCCGTGAGCAAATGATCACCAACGCCAAAAACCTCTGTCCCAACGAGCGCCCCAAAGAAGTAGCTCCCGAATTGGTAATTGTGTTCGATGCTTCTGGCTCTATGGATCTGAGCATGTTAGCTACGGAGCAGGAAATTGATCGTGCCCTGATGACTCAGGGGGTAACGGATTTTGCAGCACGCCTCATTTTAGGCGGCAACCCCGGTATCGACACTACCGGACATCTATACCGCGAGCCCAAACGCATCACCGTGGCCAAGCAAGCCACTACCGCCGTAGTACAGCAACTGCCCTCTGACGTGAATGCCGGTTTGGTGTTGGTCGAGCGTTGCGATCGGGCGCGCAGTGTTGGCTTCTTCTCAGCGGCTCAACGCGGCCAAATGCTGGGTAATTTGCAGCGTATTCAGCCGGTAGATGGCACTCCGCTGGCCGATGGCATTGCCAAAGCTGGGCAAATGGTGGATGGCGTGAATCGAGAATCGGTGATTTTGGTGGTCTCGGACGGTAAAGAAAGTTGCCATGAAGACCCCTGCGCCGTAGCCCGTGATCTAGCGCGGCGTAAACCGCACCTTAAAATCAATGTGGTGGACATTCTGGGTACAGGAGCGGGTAACTGCTTAGCTCAGGCTACCGGAGGGCGTGTATTTACCGCCCGCAACATGAACGAGTTAAACTTTATGACCACACAGGCTGCGCGCGATGTACTGCCGCCAGCCCATTGTCGTCCTTGATTTGAAGCTCACTCATGCCTGTAGATGCAACGACAGCGGCGCGCGCCCAACAGCTGCGCCGCGAACTGGAAACCCATAACCACCGCTACTACGTGCTGGACGAACCCAGCATCCCTGATGCCGAATACGACCGGCTGTTTCGCGAACTACAGGCACTGGAAGCCGAATACCCTGAACTGCTCACCTCGGACTCACCAACCCAGCGTGTGGGCGGCGAGGCCCTAGAGGCCTTTGGTCAGATTCAACACCGCGTGCCGATGCTCAGCTTGGGCAATGCCTTCAGCGAGCAAGATTTGTGGGACTTCGATCGCCGTATCCGCGAGGCTTTAGAGCAACCCCAAGCGCGATTGGCCTACTGCTGCGAGCCGAAACTGGACGGCTTGGCCGTCAATCTGCGCTACGAGCAGGGTGTGCTAGTGTCTGGGGCTACCCGTGGCAATGGAGCCGTGGGTGAGGACATTAGCCTCAACCTGCGCACTATTAAAAACATCCCGTTGCGTCTGCACGGCCAGGATTGGCCGGAAGTGCTGGAGGTGCGCGGCGAAGTCTATATGCCCAAAGCGGGTTTTGAAGCCTTAAATGCCCGCCAGCTTGAAGCCGGGGCCAAGCCCTTTGCCAATCCGCGCAATGCGGCGGCGGGCAGCTTGCGCCAGTTGGATTCACGCATCACCGCCACTCGGCCTTTAGCGTTTTGCAGCTACGGCATTGGTGAAGTGGTAGGCGATCTGCCTGATACTCAAACCGCTGTGCTACAGGCGCTCAAAAGCTGGGGTTTGCCCATCAGCCCGGAACAGCGTTTAGTTGAGGGAGCAGAAGGGTGCTTGGCCTATTACCAAGACATCGCTGCCCGCCGCGATCAACTGCCTTACGAAATTGACGGTGTGGTGTTCAAACTGAACGCCTTGGCCGATCAGCAGACTTTAGGCTTTCGTGCCCGTGAGCCGCGCTGGGCTATTGCCCATAAGTTCCCTGCCCAAGAAGCCGTCACCGAATTGCTGGATGTGGAATTCCAAGTGGGTCGTACCGGAGCCATTACCCCGGTAGCGCGCTTGCAGCCGGTAGCAGTAGGCGGGGTGATGGTCTCCAACGCCAGCCTGCACAATATGGACGAGGTGGCGCGGCTGGATATCCGCATCGGTGATCAGGTGATTCTGCGTCGTGCCGGGGATGTAATTCCGCAGATCTTGGGCATTGTGCCGGAGCAGCGGCCCGCCGAGGCACGTCCGGTCGCGATTCCGGAAGTCTGTCCCGTATGTGGTGCTCAGGTGGAGCGCACCCGTTTAACCCGCCACAGCAAAGGCAGCGAAAGCCAAACCGAGGGCGCAATTTACCGTTGCGTGGGTCGTCTGGCCTGTCAGGCGCAGGTACAGCAGGCCATCATCCACTTTGTATCGCGCAAAGCCATGGACATTGAGGGTTTGGGCGAGAAAATTGTGGAGCAGTTGGTGGCGCAATCCCTAATTCGTTCGCCTGCCGATCTTTACGCCCTGACTTACGAGCAAATCATCGTCCTTGAAGGCTTTGCTGAAGTCTCCACTCGCAATCTGTTGGCAGCCATTGAGGCCAGTAAGCAACCGAGCTTGGCGCGCTTTATTTATGCCCTCGGCATCCCCGAAGTGGGTGAAGAAACCGCCCGCCGTTTGGCCTTGGCGTTGGGCTCTTTGGCGCGGATTCGTCAGGCACTGCCGGAGGTGCTGTTGTGGCTTCCTGATGTGGGCTTAGAGGTGGCGGGGGAGATTCACCACTTCTTCCAAGACGCACACAATCAGCAGGTATTGGAGCGCTTAGCGGCTTTAGGTGTGCAAGCGCAGGAGGAGGGAGTTCTGCATTCGGATTTTTCCGCCTGCGCTACCTTGGCCGAGTTGTTGGAGCGTCTGAATATCCCCGGTATTGCCCGTACAGGCGCACAAAAACTGGCCAGCCACTTCAAAACCCTAGAGGCGCTGATAACCGCTGATTGGCTGGAGTTAGCTGGGGTTAAAGGCGTGAACGAAAAAGCCCGCCGCAGTTTGTCGGAGTATTTTAGCCACGCTGAGCGTCAAAAGTACGCCTTAGCCCTTGAAGCTCAGTTGCGGGACTTTGGTATGCACTGGGACTCGCCCAAAGCCCAGAATACTGCTTTACCCTTGGCAGGTCAGACGTGGGTATTAACAGGCACGCTTAGTAGCCTGACACGCCCACAAGCCAAAGCTCGATTGGAACAGCTCGGAGCTAAGGTTGCCGGTTCAGTGTCGGCTAAGACCCACTGTGTCGTGGCCGGAGCTGAGGCCGGTTCAAAATTAGATAAAGCGCAAGACTTAGGCATTAGTGTGCTGGACGAGGCGGCTTTTTTAGCCTACTTAGCTCAGCTTGAAACACAATAATAACAGTGGGATGGTGACTTCCATGCAAGTTGGATCGGTAGGCTGGAACCTAGGATATAAGGTATTAGCAGTGGCGTTGGCGATGCTGGCCTTTGCCGGTAATTCACTGCTGTGCCGTCTGGCCTTAAAAAGTACCGGCATGGATGCCACCAGTTTTACCAGTATACGTTTAGTGGCAGGAGCCTTGGTGCTGTGGCTGATTTTGCGTTGGCGGCAGACGCACTCTACAGCAACGGAAGCAGCGGGTGACTGGTGTTCAGCAGCGGCGTTGTTTGTGTATGCCGCTGGATTTTCTTGGGCTTATGTCAGCCTATCGGCGGCCACAGGAGCCCTGCTGTTATTTGGGGCGGTTCAAGTCACCATGATGGGCTGGGCCTTGTATCGAGGGGAGCCTTTTAAAACCCTACAATGGTTCGGTTTACTGCTGGCCTGTGCGGGTTTGGTGGTGATGTTATTGCCCGGTGCCGAAACTCCTTCTTGGCCGATGGCCTTACTGATGCTGTTGGCGGGAGCTGCTTGGGGTATTTACTCACTGCGCGGTGCGCGCTCAAAGGATTTTATGGCCGCCACCGCCGGGAATTTCTGGCGTGCTAGCGTATTAGCGCTGGTGCTGACCTTAGTGATTATGCCCACCCTGCGTTTGAATCTGACGGGCGTGCTGTATGCCGTATTAGCTGGAGCGGTGGCATCGGGGGTCGGTTATGCGCTTTGGTACAGCGTAATGGGGCAAATATCCACCACCACTGCGGCCAGTGTGCAATTGACCGTACCGGTTATTGCAGCGCTGGGTGCAGTGCTTTGGTTGGGAGAGCCTCTGACTGAGCGTCTGTTCTGGTGCGCTTTGGCTGTTTTAGGCGGTGTAGCCTTGGTGATACAGGCTAAACCAGCGTGTGCTTAATATCAAAATAGTTATCTGGCTGAGGAGAAGCGGCATGTTGCAACGCCTGTTGTGGGCAGGAATGGCGGCCTGTGTGTTGGTTTTGATGGGCTGTGCGCACAGCCCGCAGCAACTGGACCCTATTCCTAAGCTGAAAGGGCCAATCACCCCCGTAGGTCAGGGACAGCCTGTGGTGGTGCAGATCGTGGACAATCGGCCATCCCCAGTGTTGGGAACCCGAGGTGGTTTGTATCCTGAAACCAGCGCAGTAACTGTACCTGCGGAGCGCTTGCGGGCGCGTTTACAGTCTGAAACTGAGGCAGGAGTGCGTTTGATGGGTTTTACTCCAGCATCCGGCCCGCAGAATATCCCGCACCTCACCCTGACGGTGGCGGAGTTGAAGTATCAATCACCCAAGGACTCGGTATACGTCACTGAGGCGGTGATTCGTGCCACCTTGTTGGTTGAGGTGCGGGTAGCTAATCGCTCCTATAACGGACGTTACTCAGCGACTTTGGATCAGAAGTTTGGCATGGCGCCTAACGAGCAAACCAATAATGAGCTGGTTAGCGAAGTGTTAAGCGATGTGCTTAGCCGCGTGTTCAAGGATCAGGGCATTGGTCAACTGATGTTAGGGCGTTAAAGGCAAAGGAGGGCAGCTTTGCGCTGCCCTTGGAGAATCGGCGGCTTAGAGCGCTCGTCCTGCGGCCAAACGATACTGATTGCGTACCGGCATGGCGTACTGCTGAATCAGGTAGGGACGTTGCTCTTCTGGGCAGGCTTCTAAGCGTTTTTCCCAAGTTTCTTGAGCTTGGTGAATCTCAGAGCCTTTAAATAGCTGATCGAGGGCTGGAATCCCCAAGTCCGTCTCGCGCTGATCCCACTGGGCATAAGCTAAGTAATGCACCGGAAATAGGCGATAGCTGGATAAAATCTGCCGATCCAGCTGATTGGCCAGTTGCTTAGCTTCTTCCGGGGAGTGGCTCACAGGCGTGCCAAAGTGAATGTGTACCCGTCCCTTGTAGCCGGTGATGCCTTTGGCAATGCTGTTGTCATCCTCGCCCGGAACCTTGGTATAGCTGCCGGTTTGGGCACGAATGCACAGCTCCCGTGCTTTAGCTTGGTCGCAGGGATCGTACTCATAGCTGATGGAGACCGGCACAATGTGCAGCTCCTGCATCACCTGAGCGAAGGACTCATCCTTGCGGCTCATATGCAGCATTTTTAGGATGGCTGAATCGGTACGGTCATCCCCATCCTTAGCACGTCCTTCCGCCTGTGCAATCCAGATGGAGTGCTGATCTTTAATCAGCGAGTGATTGATGTAGGCTGACAGTAGCTGATAAGCCGCCAGTTTCTCACGCCGTCCTGTTAGCGAGCGATGTACGATAAAACTCTTATTCAGACGCATCAGATCGCTGACAAAGGGCTTTTGCAGCAGGTTGTCACCGATGGCAATGCGTGGTGTAGGGAGCTTGGCGTGGAAGAGCACATAGTTGACGAAGGCCGGATCCATCACAATGTCGCGGTGATTGGATAAAAACAGATAAGCCTGCCCCGCGCTCAGGTGCTCTAATCCGGAGTAACTGATGCCATCGGTGGCCTGTTCCACGGTGTAGTCTACATAGAGCTCGATTTTCTTTTGCAGGGCATCAACCGTGTTAATGCCGGCAAATTCGCGACGTAAGCGCCAAGCAATCAGGGGGCGCAGGGCCCAATCTGCATATGGAGCCAGTCGGGGAAAGCGAAAATGCGCCAGAGTGTTCAAAAGCTCTGAGTCATTGAGCAGTCGCTGTAGCACGGGGGTTACTTCAGCGTCGGAATAAGGGCGGATGGCTTCGAAGGCGTCCATCAGGTTCTCGGTCGGCAAGGGGGTTCAGGGCGGGAAAGCTGCGAATTATAAAGCGAACTGTCTTGAGGGAAACTAAAGGTTGCAAATTCTTTGCAGGCTTTGCCTAGGGAATGAATGAGGCCCCTATCTGTCTATGTATCAGTGCTCTTTGACGGTAGTGCTTGAGGACTGGCTTTAGCATAATCGGCCCGCATTCAGGAGAGGTTATTATGTACCAACGCAGTTCTATGGGGATCGTCGCCGTATCGGTGATGCTGTCGGCCTGTCAGCCAGTGAATACAACCGAAGGCGGAGCCCTCGGTGTGCATCGGGAACAGTACATGTTCAGCATGCTGTCCGAGGCACAGGTGAATCAGATGTATGCTCAATCCTATCAAGAGACCCTAACCACCGCCGCCAAAGAAGGAGTGTTAGAGCAAAGTGGAACCGTAAATCAGCGCATTCAAGGCATTGCCAAGCGCTTGATTGCCCAAGTAGGCGTGTTTCGTCAGGACGCTTTGAGCTGGAATTGGGAAGTCAACGTCATTGACAGCGATGAGCTAAACGCCAACTGTGGGCCGGGTGGGAAAATTATTTTCTACACCGGACTGATCAACAAACTCAAATTGACCGACGACGAAATTGCCGCCGTGATGGGGCATGAAATCGCCCACGCCCTACGCGAGCACGGGCGTGAGGCTATGTCGAAAGCCTATGGCGTGCAAATGGCCACGCAAGTGGGCACTGCATTTGGCTTTGGTGCGGGGGCGGATCTGGCAAATACAGGCGTTAAGTACCTGATGACGCTGCCTAACAGTCGGCAGAATGAAAACGAAGCGGACTTGATTGGCCTAGAACTCGCCGCCCGCGCTGGATACAACCCCAACGCAGCCCTCACCTTATGGCAAAAAATGAGTGCTGCAGGAGGTAATCCGCCGGAGTTTTTGAGTACCCATCCAGCCCCTAGCAACCGTATGGCGGCGCTACAGGCGGCAATCCCTAAGGTCATGCCGCTGTATGAGCAGGCCAAAGCCCGCCGTTAGGCGGCTGCTGTGGCTACAGCGCCCATAGTCCATGCCTCGTAGGCCGCGTACAAAGCCAAAAGACCAAAGGCAGCGGCTGCGAGGCGACGGATCAGATCAAGGGGTAAACGCTCGGCGGCAAAGTTGCCGATCAGTACCACGGGAACGTTGGCTAACAGCATGCCCACTGTGGTGCCTAAAATAACCAGCACAAAGGCATCGTATTGGGCCGCCAGCATCACCGTAGCTACTTGGGTCTTATCGCCCATTTCCGCCATAAAAAAAGCAATCAGGGTGGCGACGAAGGGGCCAAAGTTTTTGGCCGTGTTGCCCTCATCATCGTCCAATTTATCCGGAATCAGCGTCCAAAGAGCCACTGCAGCGAAGGAGCCTGCCAGCAGCCAAGTCAGGGTTTGGGGAGAGAATAAACCGGCCACCCAACTGCCTAAAGCACCGGCGGCAAAGTGATTGGCTAGGGTGGCTACTAAAATACCGAGAATAATGGGCCAAGGTTTGCGGTAACGGGCCGCCAATACCAGAGCCAATAATTGGGTTTTGTCGCCGATCTCAGCTAAAGCGACGATCAGCGTAGGGATAAAGAAGGCTTCCACGGGATTTCCTGAAGGGCGGGAATAGCGACATGACACACAAACCTGCCCGCCCTCGGTTCAGGTTTTGTGCGTCATGAGTCTTGTCAGGCCGCTTTAGGTAGGGCCGCCACTGCCAGAGTCGTTGGACTCAGCCTGTTGACAGGGGCCGGACAGCGAAGCTGGCCGAGACTACTCCCTCAGGACGAGCGCAGTGTGCCCAAGCTCCGTACTTGATGCAAGCCTTGATTACGGGCGGCGTGCTTCATAGATACGAAATCCTTGTTGCTCAGCCAAAATACGACAAGGGCCAAGGTGTTGCTCAATCAGCTCGGGGTAGCGCAGGAAGCTGTTAGCCACCAGACGTAATACGCCCCCCGGTTTTAAATGCTGTTTGGCTTCCCGGATTAGGCGCTCTGTAGCTTGGTAATCCGTATGCACTCCTTGGTGGAAGGGTGGATTGGTGATGATGGCGGCAAGATTGGTAGGTGCGTCGGCGAGACTGTCTCCAGCGATCACCTCGGCGCTTAGTTGATTAGCCGCTAAGGTGAGATGGCTGCTCTCCAGTGCAAAGGCATCCACATCCAATAAGTGCAGATGATTGTGCGGATAACTTTGTTTGAGGGCTGCGCCTAATACGCCGGCTCCACAGCCATAGTCCAGCCAATCGCCTTGGGGCAGATCTTCGAGGTGTTGTAATAGCAAAGCCGTGCCTACATCCAAACGCCCATGACTGAAGACACCGGGCAGACTGCGCACCGATAAAGCGCCCTGTGCTAAAGCCACTGTGAAAGTGTGAGGCTCTAACACCGGTTCAGGCGCAGAAGTCACCCGCACTTGCCAGAGTTGGCAGTGGCGGGCGCTGTCCAATTTGCGAGGCTGTCCGAAGATACTGAGCTGTTTAGCAGCCCGCTCAACACCGGCTCGTTTTTCGCCGACTAAATACAGTGGCTTGTCCGGTACTTGGTGGGCCAAAGCCTGCAGCAAATATTCGGTGAGTTCGCGGGATTTAGGCAAAAACAGCACCGCTGCTGCCCAATCTGCTCTGGGTGGCTGAATACCAAAATGGCTGCGTTGGGCATAGGCCGTATTCAGCCAACGGTATTCACCGGCATGCCAACTCCAACCGATGGCTTGAGGTAACTCATCGAGCAGCGCATCAGCCGGTAATCCAGCCAGTAACAGGGGGCCAGTAAATAACTCCGATTGGCGTAATAACACTTGGCTTTGGGGGTGCATAAAGCCTCTTGAATACAGGGTTTTAAGGCGCTTTGGGGCGGGCAGCGCTGTATTGGCTCAACTGGTAGTGGAGCAGATCAGAAGTATCAACCCGCTGATTCTGTTTGGCGGCCAAATAGTGTTGAGTAAAGGCATCCAACCATAGATTCAGGGCTTGGGCAGTTTCTGGCTCTTGGGCCAGCTCCAAGCACACTGCAGCTACTTCCGCCGTACACAGATGCTCCTCACGGGTGGAGCGCCGCAGCCGATAGCGAGACAGTTGCTCCGGCTGGATGCTGAGCACGGGAAAGCCATCCAAATAGGGACTTTTGCGGAAAATTTTCCGCGCCTCGGTCCAAGTGGCATCCAGTAAAATAAACAGCGGGCGTTTTCCCGAGGGTAGCGATACATGGCTGATCACGCGCTCAGGGGCGGCGTATTCTCCGGGGAAAACCACCAATGGTTGCCAGCGCGGATCTTTGAGCAGAGCCAGTAATTGAGGATCAGTTTCCGTGCGTTGCCAGCCAAAAGCCCAGGTATCGGGGATAATATCCGCAATCAGCCAGCCAGTATTGCTAGGCTTAAGGGGTTCGGTATCGTGCATCAGCAGACAAACACCGGCTTGGCTGCTGATCCTAGGTTGCCAAGCGCACACACAGTAGGCGCGTGAGACACGGCAGCGGGGGCAGCGTTCAACGCGGGCTCCACGGGCTAAAAAAGGCTTAAGGCTGCGTGCCAGACGTTGGTCACGCAAGCGAGCTACGGCATGGGGCATGTACACTGAAACCGGAACAGGGCAGATCAGTCTAACAGTCTGTCTTGATAACCGACAGAAGAGGCCGTCAGGCTAGGTGATGCTAAGAGGATATTTAATGAAACGGCTATGGGTGTTGTGTGTACTCTGTTTCTTCAGTCTGAGTGTTCAGGCTGCTTCCTTAAAGGATCATGAGTTGAACCTGTTACTTAAACAGGTTGCTAAGGAAAGCAGTGCGGGAACACCACGAGCCATCAACGAAAATTTATTGGATCAGGGCTATGATGTGGACGGTACTGAGCTGATTAACTACATCAGTGTGCAGCCTCATCATGCGGCGATGATGCGCGATAATCCTAAGCTGGTGCGTGCACAACTGCATGACAGCGTGTGTGCCAATCAAGGCTTTCGGAAATTGATGAGCGATGGCGCTACCCTGCGCTATGACTTTAGCGAATACAAAACCAACAGGCCCATCGCGGTCGAGCGGTTTACGGCTAAGTCCTGCGCTGGCAAAAAATAGCCGGTTGATTTAGCAATCCCCGCTTCCGTTGAGGCGGGGATTAACAGCCTATCAGTGCTGTTTTTCTTCTTCCGACTCCGACATTGCTTGGATTTGCTCGGATAGGTTCTCATCCAGCATGCTGCGGAACTGTTCTACAAATTTAGCCAATAACTCTTCTTTGACTTGGTCGGGGTTGGGTAGACCTTCAATTTCAGCGCTGAAAATCGCGCCCAAGCGGGTGACGGTCTCATAAGCGGTAAAGCGAGCGACCGCGTAACGGAAGGCGCTGGCCACTTCTTCCAGAGTTTTTTCCTCTTCTTCCAGTTGACGGTTGGCGACTTCAATAAACTGATTCGCCAAGTCAAAAAAGGAGCTGACTTCTTCTTCGGCTGGGTTGGTGGCGGACATAATGAAAATCCTGTGCGAGAGGTAAGGAGCAATACCGATACGAGCGGTATTTCATAGGGGTATTTTGTACCCAATAGCACAAATTATAGCGGGAATGATGAGGTTCTGGGTAAGGCAGCGGCCCGTATGCGGGTTAGCATACGGGCGCAGAGGCAGTTGCTGCTTATTGGACGGTCAAGTGTTTGGCCTGAGGTGTGGATTTCTTCGGTAGGCTCAGCTCCAGTACGCCGTCGGAGAATTTGGCGGTAGCGTGGACATCGTCAATGTCGTGACTCAGTTGGAAGCTGCGAGATACCTGCCCGAAGTACCGCTCGGTACGCAGGATACGTTCACCCTCTTTCACTTCTTTTTCCTGCTTACGTTCGGCGCTGATGGCGACCATAGGGCCGTCGATCTGCACATGAATATCTTCTTTTTTCACACCGGGGAGTTCGGCGTGTATGTGATACATTTCGGCATCTTCCTTGACATCCAGCCGAATAGGGGGCGCAGCATCGCCAGCACCGCCGAATTCAACGGGGCGTACAAAAAAACCACGGAAGAACTCGTCGAAAGGATCGCGGCGAGTAATGTTGCTCATGTCCATTCTCCTATCTTGCCTTGTATGTGGTAGAGCCATTTTTATAGGGGCTCACTGCTTATATAGGCGCGTAATCCTGAAGCTTCAAGGGATGGATTGATTAATTTTTGCTCAGTAGATGGGCGGTAGTGATAGAGCCTTTCTACTCAGCTTAGCTGTCTGTCGTGTGTACGCCGCTCAGGAAATGGATTTAATCGGGATGCTGCCCACCAGCGGTAAACTCAGCACATGGCCACGAATTTTGCCTATGACGTGCATTTCGCAGGCTTTGCAGTCGAACTTCAGGGTTAATACCTCATCCTGATGTACCAATTGCATCGGTGTTGGACGGATTTTCTGGCCGCCTTCCTTAGCCTGTTTGGGGCACAGATTGAAGGCAAAACGCAGGCAATGCTTGGTGATCATCACCGGGATTTCGCCGGTTTCTTGCTGGGCTTCGTAAGCAGCGTCGATCAATTGCACGCCGTAACGCTGGTAAAAAGCGCGGGCTTTTTCGTTGTACACATTAGCCAAAAAGCTCAGATGCGATTCGGGGTAAACCGGTGGCGGTACGCTGACCGGCTTGCGTATGCTTCGTGGATGGCTGGCCAAACGCGCTGCGGTTAAGGCTTCAATGGCTTCGCGGCGCAGGGCTTTCAGTTGGGAGTTGGGTAGGAAGAAGGCTTCCGGTGCATCAATAGACACCGCTTCTGCATGGTAAATTGTGGTACCGAGTTGGCTTAGAGTATCGGTGAGCTGGGCTGGGAGTTGCTCCGGTTTTTTGGCCGGTTCAAAGGGGCCGGTGAGGCTAGCATGAGCGGAAATACCTTCCTCACTAATGGCAGTGATGGATAAGGACTCACGGCTCAATGTGACCTGCCAACGCACAGCAATCCGCCGCTCTGCTGAGGTTTTCAGCAGTGCCTGCTGCCAGTTGTGATCCAAATTGCGGTTCAGGGTTTGGGGTAGGCGAAGCTGTTTAAGCTCAGGCGGCATCTCGTGGGGTTGGATGCGGTATTGCCAGCGGGTTTGGCCCTCTTGCACCGATTGGCTGAGCAGTTCTACCACACTGGCCCGAAAACCCACCAATTCGCGCTGGTGCAGCAGGTTTAAGCCATCGCCATTGCTGAGTGGCTCGAAGGTGTTGGCGATCAGGTCACGCTTATTGATTTTCACCACTTCACCGACGGCTAATCCGGTGAACTTGGGCGAGTCAAAAGCCCCGATATCGGCATGACGGTCATTGACGAAATAATCCGTACTGCCACGGTTAAAGGTCTTGTCAGGGTTGGGGATGAAGAAATGCTCGGTACGGCCACTGGAGGTACGGGCCAAGTCAGGGCGCTGATTCAAAACCTCATCCAGCAATTGCCGGTAATGGGCGGTGATGTTTTTTACATAGGCCATATCTTTGTAGCGGCCTTCGATTTTGAATGAGCGCACGCCTGCATCCACAAGGGCTCGCAGGTTGTTGCTTTGATTGTTGTCCTTCAAGGACAGCAGGTGCTTATCAAAGGCCACGACTTGGCCTTGATCGTCCTTTAGGGTGTAGGGCAGGCGACAGGCTTGGGAGCATTCACCTCGGTTGGCACTGCGGCCCGTGTGGGCGTGGGAGATATAGCACTGCCCGGAATAGGCCACACAGAGCGCGCCGTGGATGAAAAATTCAATCGTAGCCTCTACTCGGCTGCTGATGGCGTGGATTTGCTCCAAACTCAGCTCGCGGGCCAATACCAGTTGGGAGAAGCCCACTTGGTCGAGGAACTGGGCTTTCTCCAAAGTGCGAATATCGCATTGGGTGCTGGCGTGGATTTCCAGCGGCGGAATATCTAACTCCAAAATACCCATGTCCTGCACGATCAGCGCGTCGATTCCGGCTTCGTACAGTTGCCCGATCAGTTGGCGGGCTTCCTCTAACTCGTGGTCGTGGAGGATGGTATTCAGGGTGACGAAGATCCGCGCTCGGTACTGATGGGCAAAATTCACCAACTCGGCGATATCGGCTACGCTGTTACCGGCATTATGCCGCGCCCCAAAGCTAGGGCCACCGATATAGACAGCATCGGCTCCATGCAGAATCGCTTCCCGGCCAATGCTGGCATCGCGGGCGGGGCTGAGTAGTTCCAGAAGGCGCTTGGATTGGGGCATGGTTTGGAGGCTGGTACAGAGGGAAGGTACGCCATTGTAGCGGCCCAAGATCTGTTTGATAGCTGCTTTGCAGGTAAATACCCAGTCATCTGGGTGTTTAGATGTTGTTTTGATATTATTTGTGGCTTTTATGCCCTTTGGACAAGGAAGCTAGCGTGACTCGAATAAATTGGACTGCAATAGCAGTAATAGTGGTTGCAGGTTCTGGATGTGTATCCAATTTAAACTCTGTGCAGAAGCAAGAATATGCCGCTATGGAAGCTGCCAATGTTTTGGTCGAAGAAAAAAGCCCATCATCGGGGGCATGGCTTGGTTTATTGCCGGGTGGTGGTTCTTTTTATTCGCGTGAGCCTGGCATGGGCATTGTTAATTTACTTTGTTGGCCACTGTCGATCTTGTGGGATCCTGTTAATGGTTATGATGGTGCTCAGTTTATTAACTATAACGCCACCAAACAGAGACTGAAGATGAAGAAGCAGGCCGAGTTGGCCGATTTAGAATATAACTATTCTAGCGGGCATCTAAGTAGAAATATTTATTTGCTGGAAAAAAAGAGAATTGAAGATAAATACAATTTTGATAATTACGAGCCTATAGGCTTTTCAAAGCCCAGCTATAAACTGGAAGAAAGTGTAGTGACTCCCGCCCGTAATTCAGTCGATCAGACTGTACCTTCCACGGGGATGACTAAAAGTCAGTGGCAGGAGCATCAACTACAGCAGTTGATGAATGAAAAAGGAGTTTCTTATGAAGAGTACCAAAGACGCTATCGGGCTATAGTCAATCAGTAAGTTATATTAATTGGACTTAAGTATTAGGTTTGAGGTTTGGCCTCTATTTTAAGAGTAAGAGGCCATTTATCTGAATTCAAACTTAATAGGAATAGGGTGTTATTTATTTTTATAGTTGGGATCGCTCAATTATAAAAGTCTTTCTCCTTGAGTGATTTCAGGGCTGCTTTAGTTATTTATAGATATTGGTTAATAAAAAATACTGAATCTGGATCTTAATTTTTGTAAGATTAAATTTATATTTCGCAATGTGTGTTACATATTGATGACAGTTTATAGGCAATTAACTCAGGCAGAGGCTATAGAATCGGCGATGCCCGTTTGGGCTTAACCGGATGGGTATAGCTCTTTGAGAGCCAATGCCCCGTTCCTTGTTAAGGAAACTGTTTATATGGCCCTAATCAGTAACTTAATTTTGGCAATATTTTTTGCCTACTTTTTTGATGCATTAATTTTTTCCACCGGAGTCAGTGCAGAGGTGCGATCAGAGGTGGTTGAAGTTTTAGAATCTATTCCCGAT
Source organism: Azomonas agilis (assembly GCF_007830255.1). GTDB lineage: Bacteria > Pseudomonadota > Gammaproteobacteria > Pseudomonadales > Pseudomonadaceae > Azomonas > Azomonas agilis. Next base: position 43,592 of record NZ_VLKG01000001.1, on the reverse strand, counting down.
CCCAAGCCTTTGGATATTAAACGGGTGATTGAGATCAACTATGGCTCAATCCATGATTGCCCAATCCGCTCCGCACAAATGCTTTATGAGAGCTCAGAAGGAGAGCATAAAATCTTGGACTATAGGGTCGCCAATTTTACTTGCGGTGGCTAATTATACTTTGAAAACACTCTAACGGTGCTTTAAGGATAACGATAAAATTTTACCGGAAACGAGTAGTAGGCAATAACAACAATAAAGACCCTACTGAAGCTAATAATAGTTTTTACTAAATCTAATTTTAAATGGCACGCAAAGAATCATTCATTACGATTAAGGCTATTTTTATCTAAGTCAGTGCTTGGGGTTTTATCCCTCAATGGCGTACAGTCTACCTTTTACAATTTCAACCTTATCCCCCACTTGGAATACACGGTTGGGAGAGCGAACCCGAATTTCTTCTCCATCTTCCTTCAGTATGATGTAGGCGCGGCGTGCATTACGTCCGGTATCATTTACTGTGTGTGCTGGATCAGCCACAGCATGCTCCGCTGTACCCCCTGCGAACATACCGGCAACAGCGCCCACTACCGCACCAATGGGGCCACCAGAAGCCGCACCCGCCATAACACCAGACAGACCGCCAAAACCCTTACCCACAGCAGCATCGTTAATAGCGGCCTTAACCTCGCCAATGGTTCCCCCCCGTGTAGCTACTACTCGGGTTTCGGGGATAGTCACCGAACGGTCGGCTGCTTGGGTTACACCACTCTCGATGAACAAGGAGAGTGCGATGGCAACGAACTTCTTCACACGCATGTCAAACTTCCTTCTGCACATAGGCCAGCTTGCGATAATTTTCATAAAATGTGACAAATCGCACAAGGCATACAGGGACGCTTTTTGCTGACCCATGCCAATGCAAATGCAGTTTCTATGCCACTGATTTAGCGACAATGATTGACGAGAGCAGTGAGGCTAAATCAGCTATTTGGGCCTGAAACACTTGCGGGGTTTTTGTGCCGTTTTGAGCAGCTTTTGGCTAAGACTGAGCACAGACTGTCCATAATGGTGCAGAGTGTAGCGGGATGTGAAGCAGTCGCAGGGTTGAGTACAGAGGTAACAAGAAGCCTTCAAGGGGCTCACTATCCTTGCTAGCAGAGGTAACAAAACCCATCAATAGGTTTAAGTAGTGTGTTGCACGGGATAAAAATTATAGGGTGAATCAATAAAACTTTATTCACCCTATAATAGTTTTTAGTTAAGTAATAGAGAAAAACTTATTGTTTGTTTTTGATGGCTATTTAATTAGTTATGTCGCTTACTTCACACTTAAAAGCTAAAGCTTTTTATTAGTCCCAGCTCAGTGCCCCACCAGTTTGATATTCTGTGACCCGTGTTTCGAAGAAGTTTTTCTCTTTCTTCAGGTCGAGCATTTCACTCATCCACGGGAAGGGGTTGGTAGCGCCGGGGAACTCTTCCTTCAGGCCGATCTGGTTGAGGCGGCGGTTGGCGATGAACTTGAGGTATTCCTCCATCACCGCGGCGTTCATGCCCAGTACACCGCGCGGCATGGTATCGCGGGCGTATTCGATCTCCAGTTGCGTGCCTTGCAGCAGCATTTGGGTCACTTCGTCCTTCATTTCAGCATCCCACAGGTGCGGGTTTTCGATCTTGATCTGGTTGATCATGTCGATGCCGAAGTTCAGGTGCATGGATTCGTCGCGCAGGATGTATTGGAACTGCTCGGCGGTGCCGCTCATTTTGTTGCGCCGGCCCATGGATAGAATTTGGGTAAAGCCGCAGTAGAAGAAGATACCTTCCAACACGCAGTAGTAGGCGATCAGGTTTTTCAGGAATTGCCGATCGGCCTCTGGTGTTCCAGTGGTGAAGGTGGGGTCAGAGATGGAGCGGGTGTACTTGAGGCCCCAGCTGGCTTTCTTAGCAACGCTTGGAACTTCGTGGTACATGTTGAAGATTTCGCCTTCATCCATGCCCAGCGATTCAATGCAGTATTGGTAGGCGTGGGTGTGGATGGCTTCCTCGAAGGCTTGGCGCAGGATGTACTGGCGGCATTCGGGGTTGGTGATCAGGCGGTACACGGCCAGCACCAAGTTGTTGGCTACCAGTGAGTCGGCGGTGGAGAAGAAGCCGAGGTTACGCTTGACGATGCGGCGCTCGTCTTCGGTTAGGCCATCGGGGCTTTTCCACAGGGCGATGTCGGCGGTCATGTTGACCTCTTGCGGCATCCAGTGGTTGGCGCAGCCGTCGAGGTACTTTTGCCACGCCCAGTCGTACTTGAAGGGTACGAGCTGGTTGAGGTCGGCGCGGCAGTTGATCATGCGCTTTTCGTCCACGCGCACGCGCACCGCAGCCCCTTCCAGTTCCTCAAGACCTTCTTCGACGTCCAGCGCATCCAGCGCGGCTTTGGCGCGGGCGAGGGCCTCGGAGTCTCCGGCGTTGACGACGCGGGCATTGTGGGCCGCTGCATCACCGGCGTTGTCGAGTTTTTCGAGGCTGTCGAGGTCAGGCTCTTGAACTACGGGTTTGGCCGCTTGGGCGCGGGCAGGAGTTTCTTCGGGTTGGTCAAATTCGTCCCAGCTCAGCATGGGGGGCTCCTTTCAGTCGCAGCTTTTAGCGTCAAGCGTCAAGCTGCAAGCCATAATCGAAATTTTAGAAGTCAGCGGCCAGCGTGTTGCTTGAGGCTAGCCGCTGAAGGCTGCTGTTATTGGCAAGCCTCGCAGTCGGGGTTGTCGATGCTGCATGCCTGCGGAACCGGCGCCGGTTGGGGCGCAGCCAAGCTCTCATCAATCACGGAGGACACGGCATTCAACGCGCCGGTGGTGATGGTGGACTTCTCGGCGCTGGTGGCGGCCAAGGCACGGAGGTAGTAGGTGGTTTTCAGGCCGCGATACCACGCCATGCGGTAGGTCACGTCCAGCTTCTTGCCACTGGCTCCGGCAATGTAGAGGTTGAGGGACTGAGACTGGTCAATCCACTTCTGACGGCGGCTGGCGGCTTCGACAATCCACTTGGTTTCTACTTCGAAGGCGGTGGCGTAGAGGTCTTTCAAGTCCTGTGGAATGCGCTCGATTTTCTGCAAAGAACCATCGTAGTACTTGAGGTCGTTGACCATCACTTCGTCCCACAGACCACGGGCTTTGAGGTCGTGTACCAAGTAGGGGTTGATGACGGTGAATTCGCCGGACAGGTTCGACTTCACGTAGAGGTTTTGGTAGGTCGGCTCGATGGATTGCGACACGCCCACGATGTTGGAAATGGTCGCCGTCGGCGCAATCGCCATGATGTTGGAGTTACGCACGCCGCGTTGCACCCGAGCGCGCACCGGAGCCCAATCCAGCGTGGTGCTGCGATCCACTTCGATGTACTTGTGGCCACGGGCTTCGGTCAGAATGTCCAGCGAATCCAAAGGCAGCACGCCTTTCGACCACAGAGAGCCTTCGAAGGTGCTGTAGGTGCCACGTTCGTCCGCCAGATCGCAGGAGGCTTGGATGGCGAAGTAACTCAGGGCTTCCATGGATTGGTCAGCAAAGCGCACGGCTGCTTCGGAGCTGTAGGGGGTTTTCAGCAGATAGAGGGCATCTTGGAAGCCCATCACGCCCAAGCCCACCGGACGGTGCTTGAGGTTGGAATTGCGCGCTTGGGGCACCGAGTAGTAGTTGATCTCGATGACGTTATCCAGCATCCGCACGGCGGTTTTGACGGTGCGCTCCAGCTTGGCCATATCCAATTGGCCGTCTTTGATGTGCTGCACCAAGTTCACTGAACCGAGGTTACACACCGCGATTTCGTCGGCGCTGGTGTTCAGGGTAATTTCGGTATTTTTGGTGATCATGCCGTTGACCGTCCAAGCGTGGGTATCGGAGTCCACGGTTAGGCAGTAGGCATCTTCGTTGGGCAGCTCGGTCAGATCAGTAAAGGTGGCGTAGAGCTTCTGGCTGTAGCCTTCTTTTTGCAGATTACGCAGGTACTGAGCCGCTGCTGGAGAGGTTTTATTGGCCGCCAACTGGGTGATGTCTTCAGCAATCTGACAGCCCTTGATGGAGGTGATCAGCAGCCGGTACAGCGGTTTGCTCCAGTATTCTTTAGTGCTGCCTTTGCCATCGGGCATGGCTTTTAACTCGTGGCTGCGCATCTGATTGATGCTGCTTTTAACCCCAAAGTTAGCCCAGAGGATTTGCAGTTCCTGAATAAACTCCAGCGAAGTAGAGGCCAGCGCTAGGGTAGTTACTTCATCAGAGCTGACCACATTGCCATCGGCCTGATACAGCCCGCGCAGATAAGCGGCGACGGTGTCACGATCACCGCGCCAAACCAGCTCGGGAACCTGTAGCTTGTTATCCGGGGTGAACTGATGCTCTGCTAGTAAGCGTGACAGCGGGGCGGAACTGAGGCGGGCACGGCCTAGGGCTTCGCTGATGGCAAAGCTGGGCGTATTGGTGGAGGTAGTGCGCAGTAGGGTATTACCTTCCAGCAGGCTGTGAACACACTGTTCGATAGCGGGCAGATGTTCAAAGTCATTGGCCCAAACGTCGATATAGGCCGCGCCTTTTTCTTTGTCGAAGGTACCGTCTCCGGCAATTAAGCCCATCAGGTAGCTGAGGTCAGGATTGTGTTCTGTACCCCATAGACCTTCCAACTGTTGAATCAGCAGCTTATCGCCTGCCTTGAGGTCTTGAGCCTCAACCCAACCCACATCCTTGACCCAGACTTTGTGATCGGGCGTGACTTTATGGCTGTAGCCTTCATGGGTATTGATGCGCACCATCGGCGCGTTGGGGCGCGGCAGTAGCATTTCCGAGGCGGAATACACCCCATCTAACCCCACTACCTTGTTTTGGCCGCCGAGCTTGTAAAGTTCGCCGATGGTCAGCAGACCGCGATCGGTAACTACGCGCTGATCAGCAGCAATGCAGCACAGGTTGGAGCTGTGTACCACGCCGACATGCTGCTGCGGGCTGCGCAGGTTGCACGGGTCTTTGAAGGTCAGCCACGGGTGGCCAGTTTCAAACAGCATGGAGAGCATTTTGCGCCACAGGTCTTTGGCGGGCAGAGTCTTGAACAGCTTGATCTTGCCGTACTGGGTCAGGGCTTCGTAATACTCGTAACGCTCCTCAAAGGCTCGGCCAGTCAGGTCGTGCAGATCGGGGACTTCGGAGGGGGAGAACAGCGTCCACTGGCCATCGTCAAACACCCGTTTCATAAACAGGTCAGGAATCCAGTTGGCGGTGTTCATGTCGTGGGTACGGCGGCGCTCATCGCCCGTATTCTTGCGCAGGTCAAGAAATTCCTCGATATCCATGTGCCAGGATTCCAAGTAAGCGCAAACAGCTCCGCGCCTTTTTCCGCCTTGATTCACCGCTACCGCCGTGTCGTTCACCACTTTCAGGAAGGGCACTACGCCTTGGCTCTTACCGTTGGTGCCCTTGATGTGGGAGCCCATGGCGCGCACAGGTGTCCAGTCATTGCCCAAGCCGCCTGCGTATTTAGACAGCATGGCGTTGTCATGGATCGCGCCATAAATACCGGACAGATCATCCGGCACGGTGGTCAGGTAGCAGGAGGAGAGCTGCGGGCGCAGGGTTCCGGCGTTGAACAGCGTCGGGGTGCTGGCCATGTAATCAAAGCTGGACAGCAGGTGGTAAAACTCAATGGCGCGTTGGTTCTTCTGGGGCTCATTTAGGCTCAGGCCCATAGCCACGCGCATGAAGAAGATTTGCGGCAACTCAAAGCGCACGCCGTCTTTATGGATGAAGTAACGATCGTACAGGGTTTGCAGGCCCAGATAGTTAAATTGTTGATCGCGGGTATGGTCTAACGCAGCCCCTAAAGCATTGAGGTCAAAGGTGCGTAACTCTGGGCTGAGCAGCTCGTGCTTAATACCGGCTTCGATATACAGCGGTAAGGCACGGCTGTAGAGTTCGGCCATATCGTGGTAGGTGGCGCTTTCGGCCAGTCCCAGAAAGCTTAACGCCTCGGCGCGCAGGCTATCGGTCAATAGGCGTGCTGTGACCAGACTGTAATTAGGCTCGCGTTCTACTAGGGTGCGGGCGGTCATCACCAGAGCGGTGGTTACGTCTTTTTCGGCCACGCCGTCGTAGAGGTTTTTTAGGGTTTCGCGTTCGATCAGCGCCCCGTCCACTTCCTCTAAACCTTCGCAAGCTTCGCGAGTCAGGGTTTGCAGGCGGCCCATGTCCAAGGCTACCAGTGTGCCATCGGCTTTGGTCACGCGAAGGCTGGGGTGAGGTTGAGCTACCGATCCTGCGGCTTCACGCTGTTTACGCTCTTGGGCCCGGCCTTCGCGGTAGATGACGTAGCTGCGGGCTACTTTGTGTTCTCCGGCGCGCATTAGGGCTAGCTCTACTTGGTCTTGGATTTCTTCGATATGGATGGTGCCGCCCGAAGGTAAGCGGCGTTTGAATACCGCCGACACCTGAGTGGTTAGCTCCTGTACACGGTCATGGATGCGCGATGAGGTGGCGGCTGAGCTACCCTCCACAGCCAGAAAGGCTTTGCTGATGGCCAGACTGATTTTGTCATCACTGTAGCCCACAACGGTGCCGTTGCGTTTGATAACGTGCAGTTGGCCGGGTGTGAGGGCGTTGAGCTCTTCAGGGCTGGCTTGGGTCTCGCGGGCAATTTCGTGTGACATGAGGTGTGTCAGTCCTTATGCGGTCTGGGTCGTAAGAGGTGGGTGAATGAAAAAGCAAAGAGCTAGTACCCACTAGATGTAGAGGGTATCTCAGGATACGGTGACGGTCTTAACCCTTAGGGATTCGCTGTCGCCCCCTAAGGGTGGGCGTGGAAAAGGGGAGAAAAGTGCAGCTTGAGGGGCTTGACAAAAATTGATGGATCACGTTTGCCTCCCACAATATCTAGTGCTGCTTTCTGTAAGGAGGCACAAAATAAACGGCATCCCCCGGAAAATCAATTGGCAAAATTTGTGGATTTGGGTGACTAAATGTCTCTATCCCTTGTGGGTAAAGGCCTGCGCCTTCAGTCGTCTTAGGGATGAAAAAAAGGTTTTGCGCTCAGGGTCACAAATCCTAAATATTGTGGTATGAGCATCTGATTTAGGGCGGAGGAATGGCTACCCATGTGACCACATAATCCTCAAAAACCCAGTAATGCCCTTGAAGATAACGGCCTTTAGGCCACTCCTCGGATAAGTCTGTGAGCAGGCGTAGGGCAATGGGTTGTCTCTGGGGCTGGTAGAGGCACTGCGCATCCTGAAAATAAAAGTGGCGTTGAGTGAGAGGATACAAGGCCTTAAATAAACTTTCTTTTAGGGAAAAGCTTAGGGTTAGCTGCAAAGCCCGTTGAGGAGCTGGTCGTAATTGATACTGAGCGAGTTCCTGCGGAGTTAATATTTCTGAGGCTAAATAATCGGCTCGTTCTGAGCTTAGGTGCTGCTCAATATCTAGGCCTAATCCATGCCAATATTGCTGCTCGGCAACGATGGCGGCGGCTCGGTTGTGGCCGTGGCTGATGGAGCCAACCAGACCTTTGGGCCATTGGGGGGCACGATCTTCTGCACTGCCGGGTACACAGCCTTGGCCAGTCAGTTGCTGAATGGCTTGGTAGGCACAAAAACGCCCGGCAAAAAACTCCGCTTTGCGCTTAGCCACCCCCCTAGGAATGGGAATATTCCAGCGCTCAAAATCTTGGGTGCTCGGCTCTACGGAATCGAATTTCAATTTATACAGACTGAGCCGGGGGAGTGCGTCGGTAATGGGCCAATGTTCTGCGAGGGGCCAAAATCCATTAGGGGGAGTCCCGTCTAGCTTAGGCATGCTGAGGCGTTACCTCTAGTAGTAAACGCTCAATGGCGGCATCCAGTTCATCTAAGGCCGCTTCGCTGGCTGGATGCTGCTGATTAAGGAGTGTCTCACAGCGGTAACAGGCTTGGCGTAGTTGTGGAACACCGCAATATTGGGTCGCACCGTGCAGATGGTGTACCTGTTGGATAAGGGCTTCTTGATTACCGCTGTACCGCGCCTGCTGAATGGCTTGGCGCTCCTTGGGTAAGGATGTGAGCAACATGCTGAGCATTTCTTGGGCTAACTCCGTTTTGCCAGCAGCCCTTCTCAAGCCTTCTTCTGGGTCGAGTACGGCAAAGCGGGGCTCGGGGAGTAATAAGGTGTTAGCGGTAGCCGTTGCTTGCGGATTTAAGGCACGTCCTGTCCACTTTAAGACGGTTTTTGCCAATTGCTGTTCGTTAATGGGTTTGGTGAGGTAATCATCTAAACCTTTTTGCAGGAGCGTGCGTTTTTCACTGGTTAACGCGTGGGCGGTAAGGGCTACAATGGGTAGCGGTGGGGTATCGCGAGTATTTTCCCATTGACGAATAGCCAGTGTGGTTTGGCGGCCATCCATAACTGGCATCTGTATGTCCATAAACACCAGGTCAAAATGCTGGCGTTGGATGGCTTCTAAAGCGGCTGCTCCGCTGCTCACGGCACAGACTTCTGCGCCCATGTCATGTAAGAAGGTTTCTATCAACCGTAGATTACTTGGGTTGTCATCCACGCACAGAATCCGAGGTGTCTGTGCATTTAAAGGTTCTGTGGGGGCAGGCTTAGGAGCAGATCCTTGGGTCAGCTCAATCAGCAGTTGCCGTAGTTTGCTGGTGCGTACTGGCTTGGTTAAGGCGTGAACATTGGGTGTATCCAGCAGTGGACTTTGGCTGTTGTGCTCACAGATTAAGATGCAGTGATAATTGTGCTGCTCTAAATACTGGGCTAACTCAGGCCACTGGCTGTATGCGGAAGCGGCCTGCTGATCTAGGAGCAGTATGGGCATGGATTGGGCCGCATCAGGATGGTCTTGTAGGTGCTGATGCAGGGTCGATATCTGTTCAAAAATCAGCGTGTGTAAACCTAGGTCTTCTAATTGATGGATGAGGGCTTGCCGGGTAATGCTATAGGGCTCCACCAAAGCCACACGGATGTTTGAGTGGCTAAGGGGGATGCGTAAGTTTTGATGTTTGTGGACTTTGGGCAAGCTAATACTGATTGAAAAGCAGGAGCCTACCTCCAGTTGGCTGTCTACATGAATTTTACCTTTCATCTGCTCAATCAGATGTTTAGAAATCGCCAGCCCTAACCCAGTACCACCCGATTGGCGCGACAAAGAGTTATCCGTCTGGCAAAAAGCTTGAAACAGTTGGGTTATGTCCTGCTGGGTTAAGCCAACGCCAGTGTCTTGCACGCTGATACAAAGTTGAGCCTGATGCTCGGTTTCATCCTCTAGGAGGGCGCGTACTACCACGCTGCCTTTATCCGTGAATTTAATCGCATTATTGACCAAGTTAGTGAGCACTTGGCGTAAGCGGGCCGCATCACCGACTAGCTGTGTGGGGGTATCGTGGTAGATCAGGCAGGCTAATTCTAAGTGTTTGTCGTGGGCTGAGGGCGCTAGGCTGTTGAGGGTTTCCTCAATCAAATCCCGTAGATCAAAGGGCGCGGGTTCTAGGATCAGTTTGCCTGCTTCGATTCGGGAAAAATCCAAAATTTCATTAATGATGGCCATCAGGTTTTTAGCTGAGATTTCGATGGCATTGAGCTGATCTTGTTGACGTGCATTGAGTTGGTTTTTTTGTAATAAGGTGGTGAACCCCAAAATGCTGTTCAGCGGGGTGCGGATTTCGTGGCTGATGTTGGCGAGAAATTCGGATTTAATGCGGCTGGCTTTTTCGGCTTCTTTGCGCGCCAGATCCAACTCGATATTTTGGATTTCGATGGTTTCCATGTTTTGTTGGATGTCTTCCATGGTCTGCTCAATGTTTTGTTGCAGATCCTCATGGGCTTTGAGCAAAGCCTCGGCCATGCTGTTGACTCCCTCGGCCAGCTCATTGAGTTCCGAGCTGCCTAAAGGAGGAAGGCGCGTTTCCAAGTGACCTTCACGAATTCGAGCAATGGCCTGTGTGATTTGGTTGAGAGGGCGGCATAGGTTTGTACTCAGGTGTAACGCCAGCAAAGCCGTCACGATTAAGATAAATCCTATAATTCCCAAGGACACCAGTAGGTTGCGGTGTAAGCCTAGTAAAGGCGCTTGGTTTGAAAGCTCCAACTCTAACCAGCCTAACAGGCGTGTTTCATCCCCAAGGCGCTGTTCAAGGCTATATAGATGGCGGCTAAGTACAGGCATCAGCAGGCGGGTGGTAGTTTGGCCTTGTACATAGGTGATCGACAAAGGATCACTAGGCGGCGATGAGGTCAGCATACTTGGCCCTGCATGGGCACGCAGGCTGCGGTCGGGGCTGAGCGCGGTTAAGGTGCGTACATCGGCTTGATTGAGTGCTTGGTTGAGAACCCGTTGTAAGCTTTGTTCTTGACCTTGACTGAGCAGTGGAGCCGCCAAAACGGCTAGCTGTTCTGCCAGTAACTGACCACGTTCTTCCAGTTGTTGCTGCATATCCACAAACTGAAGGCGTGTGTAGTGGATGCCTAGGCTAAGTGCCAGTAACAAGCTGGGGGCTAAGGTCAAGATAAGTAAGTGGCTACGGATTCCTAAAGTATTCAACACAGGAGGTAAGCCTTCGCTAATGATGAAGAAAATAACTTTTCCAGTGTAGCGACTCCAATCCCTTTAGGTATCGGTATGAAGCAATAAATTAGCTATTTGGCATGCTCCCCAGAAGAGGCTTTGCGCTCTCGATTCCCAGCAAACGAGCGGCTTCTTCTACGAGGTAATCAATCAACAATCGGACGCGTGCTACCTTAGCGCGTTCCGGCCCGATCAGCATGTTGAACGACATTGGGGTGAGCGAATAGCTAGGCAGCAGCGGCTGTAATTCACCGCTTGCCAGCAGGTCATCGAGCTGTCGGCGAGTGTCTACAAGAGGCGGTGTTGCTAAATCCTTGCGACGGTTTTTCGACATGCTCGGAAGCTAGAAAGCAAAAACCCCTGAAAACTTGTTAGTAATCAGGGGTTTATATATTCGATCTGGCGGTGAGGGAGGGATTCGAACCCTCGATACGATTTCTCGTATACACACTTTCCAGGCGTGCTCCTTCAACCGCTCGGACACCTCACCAGAGTCTCAAAAGCCTCATCAGCTTTGAGGCGCGCTAATCTAGCCTAAGCTTTTGAAAAAAGCAAAAACTTTTTAGCTTTTTTCCTCCAAACCAGAGCATCTCCATTTCTTCATTAAGTACAGATAATTTGTAGGGAACTGCACCAGTAACCTATTTCCAAGAGTACACTTTGCGCTCCATCCCTATTTAGGGTGGATTGGATATTCACACGCTGCTTTCAGGAGAACCTGATGTCTGCTTCCCATCTCCCGGTAGAACGGGCCGATTTTGACCAAGTGATGGTTCCTACCTTTGCACCTGCCGCCTTTATTCCGGTGCGAGGCCAAGGCTCTCGCGTCTGGGATCAGAGCGGGCGCGAGCTGGTGGATTTTGCAGGCGGTATTGCAGTCAACGTGCTGGGGCATGCCCATCCTGCTTTGGTGGAGGCTCTGACCGAGCAAGCCCAACAACTGTGGCATATCTCCAACATCTTCACTAATGAGCCGGTGCTGCGTTTGGCGAAAAAGCTGGTGGCAGCCACCTTTGCCGACCGTGCCTTCTTCTGTAACTCCGGGGCTGAGGCCAACGAAGCCGCCTTTAAGCTGGCCCGCCGTTATGCCCATGATCGGCATGGCCCGGAGAAGTGCGAGATCATCGCCGCGCTGAACAGCTTCCACGGTCGGACGTTATTTACCGTGACCGTGGCCGGGCAGCCCAAGTATTCCGACGGTTTTGGGCCAAAAATCCAAGGCATCACCCATGTCCCCTACAACGATCTGGAGGCGCTAAAAGCCGCCATTTCCGATAAAACCTGCGCGGTGGTGTTAGAGCCGATTCAGGGGGAGGGCGGTGTGCTCCCAGCGGAGCAAGCTTACCTAGAAGGAGCCCGCGAACTCTGCTCGGCCCATGACGCTCTGTTGATTTTCGACGAAGTGCAATGCGGTATGGGTCGTACCGGCTCCCTGTATGCCTATATGGATTACGGGGTAACGCCGGATATCCTCACCAACGCCAAAGGCTTGGGCGGTGGTTTCCCCATCGGTGTGATGTTGACGACTAATGCGGTGGCCAAATACTTCAGTGTGGGGGTTCACGGTACTACCTACGGCGGCAACCCGCTGGCCAGTGCTGTAGCTGAGCGCGTATTGGACATCGTCAACACACCTGAAGTATTGGGTGGTGTAAAATCCCGCCATGAGCAATTCAAAGCACGATTGCTGGAAATTGGCCAGCATTACGGCATCTTTACTGAAGTACGGGGCGCAGGCTTACTAATAGGCTGTGTGCTGGCCGAGGCTTGGAAAGGTAAAGCCAAGGACTTTTTCGATGCTTCGGAAAAAGAAGCCCTGATGATTTTGCAAGCGGGGCCGGACGTTTTGCGTTTCACGCCCAGCCTGATTATCAGTGAAGCTGATATTGATGAAGGCTTGAGCCGCTTTGAGCGTGCCGTTGCCCGCGTGGTGAAGGCTTAATATTCCGCAAACAGGAGTCTCGATGATGAGCGATGCGTTGCAGATTATTCTGGAAGAGGCCGAAGGGCAGGAGAAAACCTTAGGCTGCCAGCGCCTAGCCGTGATTTGGCAAGGCCGTGAGCTCTGGATTCAACCCGGTGATGACGGCCAGTTGTTGATCGGTGTGGATGATGAGGAAGGGGATGTTGAATACGCCAATCTGCTGATTCGCCCGCTGGCGGTGAATTTGGTCAGTTTGGAGTTAGAAATGGAGCCCCATGCTGACGAAGAGCACAGTGTTTATCAAGAAGAACACTGCTGCCAAGACCACGATCACCATCATTAACAAGCTACAAACCTGCACTCCAAGGGGCGGGGTGCAGGTTGTCTGGCTTACTGACTCAACCCGAATACCTTCAAGATAAAGGCGTACTCCAACGCCACATCATGCAGTGCTTGATAGCGTCCGCTGAGGCCGCCATGTCCGGCGGCGAATTCGGTTTTTAACAGCAGCAGGTTTTGGTCTCTACGTTGGGCGCGTAATTTCGCTACCCATTTGGCTGCCTCCCAATATTGCACCCGCGTGTCATGATAACCGGCTACCGCTAACAGCGCGGGATAGGCTTGGGTGCGCACGTTTTCGTAGGGGGCGTAGCTTTTCAGGCGTTCATAAACTTCGGATTGATTGGGGTCGCCCCATTCATCGTATTCCGTCACGGTTAAGGGCAATTCGGGGTTGAGCATGGTGTTGAGTACGTCCACGAAGGGCACTTCGGCGATGGCGGCGGCAAACAGCTCAGGCCGTTGGTTGAGCACCGCGCCGATCAACAGTCCGCCCGCACTGCCCCCACTGATGGCGAGCTGATTATGGTCGGTATAGCCCTCGGCAATCAGGTGTTCGGCGCAGGTGATAAAGTCAGCGAAGGTGTTGGTTTTGTGCTCCAACTTTCCAGCGCGATACCACGCCTCGCCCAGTTCACCGCCGCCGCGTACATGGGCAATGGCAAACACAAAACCACGCTCCAGTAACGACAGCCGTGCATGGGAGAACCAAGGATCAAGGCTGTGTCCGTAGGCACCGTATCCGTACAGATACAGCGGCGCTGGTTGGCCCAGCGTATCGCGGCGGGCGACTAAGCTGATGGGAATCTGGGTGCCGTCCCCAGCGGTGGCCCACAGGCGTTGGCTGATGTAGTCATCGGCTGTGAAGGAGCCTTCGACCGGCGTTTCCTTCAGAATCTGCTGCTGGCCGTTAGCCAGAGTCAGTTGCCGAATTTGGGCTGGACGGTTCAAAGATTCGTAGCGCAGCCGAATCACCGGGCTGTGAAATTCCAGCGTGTCCTGCACTTCCAGACTGTAAACCTCATCCGGCAGGCTGACGCGGTAGGGCGCACTCTGGGCGGGATGGACTTCAATCAGGCTCAGAGCGTTGTGGCGCAGGCTGAGGGTCAGGGCGCTGGCGTTCAGGCTCACGCCTTCCAGCATCACCTCTGGATCCTGGGGGATGAGGGATTTCCAGTGGGTGCGCTCGGGTTGCTCTTCAGCGCTGTAGTAAAGGGCGAAGTTGATGCCGTCTTGGTTGGTACGAATCAGCCAAGCGGCTTGGTCTTGGTACTGGCCGTGGTCGGGGAAGTATTCGTGGCCTTCCTCACGCGGAGCCACGCAGCGCCACGTACCTTCGGGTTGATCCGCTGCCAGCACCCAAGCCTCACTGGTGGTTTTGCTGTGGCTGAGGATGATCAGTTGTTGCTCGGAGCTGCTCAGGTGGCAGCCGACAAAATAGCGGCCATCGGCTTCGTGAAAAACCTCAGTGCTGCCCGATTCGCCGAGCTTATGGCGCTGGATGCGGTGTGGGCGGTGGGTTTCGTCCAGTTCGCCGAAGAACAGGGTTTGGCTGTCGCTGGCCCAGACTAGACTGCCGTCGCAATCCTCAAACGGAAGTTCGTGCAAAGCATTGTTGCTGAGGTCTTTGACGTACAGCCGGTACATCTCATCGCCCTGTGTGTCTAGGCTGTAGGCCAGTTTTTGATGGTCGGGGCTGATACTGAAGGCACCAATAGACAGAAAGCCATCCCCGGCCAGCGCATTAGGGTCAAGCAAGAGTTGTTCTTGCGCCTCATCGACCTTAAGGCTGTTGTCCGTAGGACGTGGGCAGCGGTAGTGGCGCGGGTACTCATCGCCCGCCGTGGTGCGTTTGTAGTACAGGTACGGCCCCCAGGGTACCGGCAACGACAGGTCGGTTTCACGAATGCGGCCTTTGATCTCTTGGAACAGCTGTTCGCGCAGCGGCGCTTGGTCTTGAAGCTGGGCTTCGAGGTAAGCGTTTTCCGCCTCCAGATAGGCTAAGACTTCAGGGGCATCGCGTTGTTCTAGCCAGCGGTAGGGATCTTGGCCCGGCTCAATGCGGGCGATGGGGGCAGGGGACATGGCAAAGACTCCGGCGTTTAGGGCTTGAGGCGGAAAGGGTTAAAGTGGGTATCGCGGTCGTAATAATCTTCCTGTTCCTGACGTTTGAGGAAGGCCACCACGCGGTACGTGACGGGGGTCATCAGCACTTCCCACGCGGTTTTGAGTGCATATTGGGCGATGATGACCTTAATCAACTGCTCCTGCGGCCAGATTCCGCCAAAGGCAATGACGTAAAACAGCCCCGAATCCACCAGCTCACCGCACAGAGTCGAGCCGATGGTGCGCATCCACAGATGGCGGCCTTGCATCCAGACCTTCATCCGCGCCATCACATAGCTGTTGACGAAGCTGCCGCACCAAAAGGCAATCACCGATCCGGCCACAATGCGCGGGGTGTTGCCAAAAACTCCTTCTAAATGGCTTTGGTAAGCGCTGTTAAAAGCATCTGCTGGCGGCGGTAATCCCACCACCACGGCGGACATCACTGCGGCAAACACCAGTGCCCCAAAACCGGCCCAAATTACCCGTCGGTCGCGGCCATAGCCGTAGACCTCGGTCAGCACATCGCCAAACAGGTACGAGATGGGGAAGAACAACACCCCAGCGGCAAAGGTGACACTGCCTATTAAGGGTAGATTGATTTCCGTGACCTTGGCCGCGCCGATCAGGTTGGCGCACAGCAGCACGCAGACAAAGGCAGCCATCACAAAATCATAGTAGCGGTAGGAGCGGGCGCTGGGCATGGCCGGAATCCTTGGCAGAAATAATCGGCATTATGCCTGCGCATAGGCAAGGATGGGGATTTGTCCCTAAGATGTCTGTTTTGCCGGATTGCCAAGGGAGCCGATGCATCCATGCCCAGTTTAAACCTGCAAATTCTGATCGCCGCCATTACGGGATTAGTGTTGGGTGCTTTGTTAAGCCTAGTACCGGCGGAATCCGAGCTACGCCAAGGCGTGCTTTATGGAAGCTCATTAGTCAGTGGCCTGTTTATAGGGCTGCTGAAAATGGTATTGATGCCGCTGATTTTTACTTCAATTGTGGTGGGTGTCGCTAATTTGCAGGCCCATCATCAAGCGAATCGGGTGTGGAAGATCACCCTGATTTTTTTCGCCCTCAGCAGCAGCTTGGCCATGTTAGAGGCGTTGCTGGTATCCAACCTGTTTAAACCCGGTGCCGGTTTGTCTTTAGAGCTATTTGCCGATGCAACGCAAGGGTTTCAGGCTAAGCAGCTTAGTTTGTCCGAGTTTTTCACCCACTTTGTGAGCGGTATTTTTCAAAATCCCTTTGCGGCTTTGGCCAATAACAGCGTATTGCCCGTGGTGGTATTCGCCTTACTGCTTGGCGTTGCTCTGGTGGTTGGAGGTGAGCGTCATCAGTATATTTTAAAGGTGCTGCAAGATTTTTTAGAGTTAGTGATGCGCATGGTGGGTTGGATTATGCGTTTGGCTCCCTTGGGTATTTTGGCTTTGCTGGTGCAGTTGGTGGCTGAACAAAACCTAGCGCTGTTAAACGCGGTACTGGGATTTGTAATTCTGATTTTTGCTACCACTCTGTTCCACGGCATAGTGGTGTTACCCGGATTGCTGTATTTGAGCACAGGACGCTCTCCCTTGTGGTTTTGGCGCGGTGCGCGGGCCGCATTGATTACTGCTTTTGCTACCAGCTCCAGTTCCGCGACTTTGCCCATCACTCTAGGCTGTGCCGAGCAACTACAGGTACGCCAAGAGGTGTCTGGCTTTGTGGTGCCCCTAGGCGCAACCATGAATATGGACGGCACCGCCCTGTACGAGGCTGCCGCCGCGCTCTTTGTGGCTAATTTGGTGGGAATAGATTTAAGTCTGTCTCAACAGTTGGTGGTGTTCTTTACCGCTATGATTGCTTCTATCGGTGCGCCGGGAATTCCCAGTGCGGGGATGGTGACTATGGTGATGGTGCTACAAGCGGTGGGCTTACCAGCAGAGGCGATTGCCATTTTGCTGCCTATTGATCGGGTGCTGGATACGGTGCGCACAGCAGTGAATGTACAAGGGGATTTGGTGGGGAGTGTGATTGTGCAGCGATGGGCGGATAAAAGCTAAAGCGGTGCTTTAGATCTGTTCAAAGGATGCCGAACAGAGATTGTTGGATTGAAATTGACATCCTCCCCGCCCTAAAGGACGGGGATTCCCACTGCTGGACGGCCATGCCCGACCGCAAGCATGTTTTGAGCCGCGTTGATATCGCGGTCGTGCCTGACACCACAGGCACTGCATGTCCATTCTCTTATTCCAAGCCCTGCGATACCTTTCGGCCTTGAATCGGGCAATGCGCCACAATTTGAGCAGGTTTGGGTGGTGTACGCCTCATTCACTGCTTTAAAAACAATGCCTGCGCCCGCGCACTTGTATTCCAGCATTGTTTTGAGCAGGCCCCATCCCGCATCCAGTACGGATTTGGCCATCTTGGTTTGAGTGAGTGAGGAAGATTTCACATTACCAACGTAGATTGCACCGGCACGGTTCACCAGTTGCCGCGTGAATTTGTGTAGTGCATCTTTACGTCGGTTGGCGATTTTGGCGTGGATCGCTTTCACGCGTTTTTTATTTTTGGCGCGTTGGGCAATGGCTAGTTTGGGCTCTAATTCACGATAGAAACGGCCTGCTTCCAATTTTGTACCATCGGAACAGGTAGCCGTATCTTTTAAGCCCAGATCAATGCCGATCTTGTCCTGACCCGCTGGAACAATAGCCTCTACTTCAACCACTACATTGAAATACCAGCGGCCTCGGGCATCTTCGTTAAAGCTGCTGGAGCGGAACTGATACTGGCTCAAGCCATAGGAGTCCCAAACCTTGAAGTAATGGCCGTTGTGGTAAACCTGACCATTCTTCCAGCTGGCTGCGCCGGTATTGATGGGTATCCAACCCAGTGAGCGGCGCACTCCACCCGACTTGCGCCAGTTCAGGCGTGACTTTTTAAACTGCTTACGGCGCGTGACGTATTCGCGGGCGATTTCTTGCAAAGTTTGAGAGTGCAGCCCCAATTCTTTGTTCGCGCCCTTGGTGTAAGGATGCAGGTCAAAGGCAGACAAAAACCGGCCACGCTCCCGAATGGATCGAGTGCTGAGTTCGTTCAGATAGTTCCAGACACAGTTCACACTCCGAGCCATCTGTTGCAGGAGCGCAGCATGCTTATCTCGAACCCGAACTTTGAGGGTCTTGGTCTGTTTCATAAGTCACTGCTAACTGAATTAAGGCCACTTTAGAGAGGCTATGCCCTCCCGCGCTATCCGTCCCTGCACTAAAGTAAGGGGTTTTTCGCGCAAAATTGATAAAATAATAGCCCACGGACTGGCGCGACGACATACCCTGTCGCGGGGAGCCTTTATGATGGTATTCGCTGGTTGAAGCCATCCTGAAGTTACAAGGAATTGTTTTCCCCTATGTCCAAAGCTGCCCATGATCCCTTGGTATTTCGCCTGTGTCAGATATTGGTCAAGTTGAACCAAGGGGAAGAGCTAGATGCCAAATCACTGGCCGAAGAGTTCAATATCAGTATCCGCACAGCCCAGCGTGATTTAAGCGAGCGTTTTGGCTATCTGCCGTTAGAGAAAAATGGTACTCGCTACCGCCTTGATCCGGCCTGCTTGGGCAAAATCGGTTTGAAAGACATTGAGCGTTTTGCCAGTTTAGCTGGGGTGCGAGGTTTATTTCCTTCCCTATCCAATGACTTTTTGCGCGATATTTTTGATAACCGCATTCAGTCGGCTCTGTTGATTAAAGGTCAACATTACGAAAGTTTAGAGGGACGTGAAGAGCTATTCCGCCGATTAGAGCGCGCCATTGTTAAGCGATGCTGTGTGAGTTTTGTGTTCTGCAAAACTGAAAGCCGTAAAAAGCATTACCAGAATGTAGAACCTTATAAAATGGTAAACCACAGAGGTGTTTGGTATTTAGCCGCACGCGATGCCGGACAGCTTAAAACCTTTGGTTTTAGCCATATTGAACAGGTACAGGTTTTAGAGCAAGGCTTTGACTTTGATCCTACCGTAGAGAAGATTTTAATTGAGGAAGATGGAATTTGGTTGGGTAAAGATAAAGTCAAAGTGATGATTCAGGTGGATAAAGAGGCTGCCATACACTTTAAACGCCGCAAGCTGATTAATAATCAGGTGATTGAGAAAGAGCTGGAAGAGGGTGGATTAATTATTTCTGCACTGATTGGGCATACTAAGCAAGTATTGCCTATTGTGCGATATTGGATACCCCATTTAAGAATCATAAGCCCTGAAGATATTAGATCAGAGCTAGAGCTGGGGTTAGCAGCTTATTTGGATAAATAGGATTTAAATTATGGGTGTTCAGTATATTGAGGCGCGTCACTCAATCATTGCGTGGCGAAATCGTTGGCTGAATGAAGTGGATAAGCGTATAGCGGATAAGCTCTATATGCTGAATCTGAATTTAAATACTGAAATTGATAATTTTTCAGTAAAGGATATTGTTTTTACTGATAGTTTTGTTGAGAAAACATTAGACCCCATTATCTTAAAATGGAAGCTTGATAGACTTAACTCTATAGTTTTAGAGGCTGAAAAGGATTTAGCCAGTAAGTCTAAAAAATCTGTTGTAGCTAATTTGGTTGATAATAATTTAGCCGATCAACCACTGATGGATAAAGTATTGGATCTCGCTGGTGCTACAGCTTCTACAAGTGTAGCCATTGCTGCGGTTCCTGTTACAGCAAGTCTTTCCGTAGTATCTGCGGGTGGGATTGCAGGTCTTTTTGGTGCTACCACCATTGCTGCACCCATAGTATTAGCAGGTGTTGTTGTAGTCACTGCTGCTGGGTTTTTAGCGCGTAATAGGATTGCTAATGTAAAGTCTAGCCAGCAACAACGATTAAAAGAAACTACTAATTCAAGAGTATATGCAGATATTATTTTTAATAAAGGTGGAACGGCCTTACGACAGGTTTTGAGAAAAGCTATTGAGCAAACGGCGGAGGGTGTCTTAAAGGAGTTGAAGTATAAGGAATTAAGCCATGCTGCATAATATACCTTTCTCCATTCCTGAGCAATTTGCCAGTGGTTTAACGGATGGCAGTATTGTTCGTATTGGAACCTTACTCAAGGATGCGGAAACTGGAAAGATTCTTGCTCATGTTCAAGAATCTGGATTAGGCCAAGCTTTAAGCTTGCCTTTTTCTCCATTTAGTTTTGATCCTGTTGGTTTGGCCCAAAATCTACAATTAAAACAAATGATGGAGCATCTAGCTTTATTGCAGTACACCAATATAGGCATTGCTGCGGTAAGCCTAGGTGTGAGTGTTATTGGATTTATTCATCTACATAAGAAGATAAAGGGATTAGAGTCTTCTATAGAAACTTTATCCAAGAAAATGGATAAGCATTTTCAGGAACTTTATGAGCGTGAAATGCGTAGAAGGTTTGTAGATATTCATGCGTTATTCGGGCAGCTTGAGCAACTTCAGCATTTTTCAAGTTTAGACTATAAACGAACACGTAGCGTTGATATTGAAAGCGGTCTTTGCTTTTCCAGTGAGTTCTTGTGTGGCGAAATAGCCCATCACTGGGATCAGGATAAATTCGATTTGAACTGGTTTAATACATTAGTATCCTGTTTGCTTGTTTGTGATTCATCCCGTATTCAATGCTTATTGATGTCCGATGAAATGTCAGCGGCTAAACATACCTCAGCTAAAATTGCTGAAACCTATTGTGATTTATTTGATGCGATGGGGCCGGTAAAGCTCAGTAATAAAATACTGGCCAATACGGATGAAAAATCGCTCATTGATTATAAAAAAATAGAGTGGGATGCGAGTAAGGTAACTGAAGGTCTTAGTGAAGTTACTAACAGCTCATTAACCAAAGTATTGCTGATTGAGCATCTGATAGATAAAAGCATTAGTGGAAATCAATTTATTTCTGAAATGAATGCTAATACAAAGCATCCGATAATTTTGTTGGAAGCTTAGATTTAGTTATCTAAGATGGGTATCTTTAAATGATGCGATTTATTTCTAACGCTATATTTTGGGTATTTGCTTCTATTGGCTTCTATTGTTACTTTAGTATACTTGGTTGTCGCACTTTATTTTAAGTTAGCGTTTTTATTTTTTAAGTCGATTTTAAGTGCGATATCTTGGGTTTTTGTGTTGTTTTTTAAGATTTTAAAGGTTGTACTTATATTTGTTTTTGTAAAGCTGCCTTTTTCATTTATTAAATTTATTTTTCGAGGTTTAGTTTTGCGGTTTAGAGGCGGGAGTTATAGAGAAAATATTAATTTTAAAGATCGTGCTGCTATAAGTGTTGCTGATGAGGGAGCAAATATGGTGGCAGAAGAGGTGCTATCAAAGGTTGCAGAGCAAGTAACAACAACGGTTGTGACAGTGGCTGGGAAAGCTTTAGGTGGATAGCTGAGACTTTATAAGCTGTTTTTTTAATTTTAATCATAATTAAATACCCAAAGCTTATTTAGTTTTGGATGGGGATATATTGCTTTTTGGTAAGCAATAGTGGTTTTATTAATTAGGAAATGCTTGTATGAGTCGTTGTATCTATAATGCGGCTATGGTCGCTTTTTGCCTATTAATTACCGCTTGCGCCACTATCGTAGGGGATAAAACACAGGTGATCCCTATTAGTAGTACACCGAGTGATGCCAGTATTTTAATTACTGACGAAAAAGGGGTAGAGGTATTCAAAGGAGTAACACCTACTAGCGTAACCTTGCAAAAAAGTGATGGAAGTTACTGGGGTAAGAAGAGCTTTATCTTGAAAGTGCATAAACATGGTTACGAAACTCAGATTATCCCCATTACAGCCAGTGCTAACGGTTGGTATATCGGTGGGAATATAATTTTTGGTGGATTAATCGGCTGGTTTATTGTCGATCCTTATAACGGTGCCATGTATAACCTTTCTCCTGAACAGCTTAATGCACATTTGGATGCCAAAGAAAGCCAGTCAAGGTATAGCGGCGAACAGGGTTTTTCCATCGTATTGCTAGAGGACGTTCCAGAGGCATTACGCCCCAAAATGCGTTCATTAAATTAAGCGTATGAGCTGGGCAATGGCTTACTTACCTATCTATCATTTCGCCACCTATCCCACTCCCACCGCTTCCATTAACCTGTCATCACCAATAGCTTTTGATTGAACGATTTTCACACGCCATAAAAGGGACTAGCCCATGAGTGATGAAGGCAACGCCATCCGCCTGATTGTGCTGGACGAGGGCATCGTCGAGCTGAACATCAATCTGCCGGACTCCTCGGTCAATAAATTCAACCGGCAAACCTTGGCTGAACTGCGCCAAGCCGTTGATCAACTCAAAGCGAATGCGGAGCTGCGGGGCGTTTTGCTCAGTAGCGGCAAAGAGGCTTTTGTGGTCGGAGCGGATATTACCGAATTCTTAGGCATGTTCCGCGAACCGGATGAGGTTTTGTTAAACAGCAACCGTGCCGTCAACCGTATCTTCAGTGACTTGGAAGATTTGCCCGTACCCACAGTAGTAGCCATTAACGGTTTAGCTTTGGGCGGTGGTTTTGAGGTGTGTTTGTCTTGCGATTTCCGGGTATTGGCCAGCAACGCCAAGGTCGGGTTGCCAGAAACCAAGCTGGGTATTTTCCCCGGTTGGGGCGGTACAGTGCGTCTGCCGCGCCTCATTGGGGTAGATAATTCGGTGGAGTGGATCGCCGCTGGCAAGGAACATACGGCTGAAGCCGCCTTGAAAGTTGGGGTTGCCGATGCGGTGGTGGCTCCTGAGCTGCTGCGTGAAGCCGCTTTGGATCTGCTTAAGCGCGCTATTTCCGGTGAGTTGGATTACAAGGCCCGCCGTAAACCCAAGCTGGAGCCGCTTAAACTCAGCATCATGGAGCAGATGCTGGCCTTTGAAAGCTGCAAAGCCGTGGTCGCCCAACAAGCGGGGCCGCACTATCCCGCGCCGTTGGAGTCAGTGAAGGTGATGCAAAAAGCCGCTGCCTTGGATCGGGACAAAGCGCTAGAAGTCGAGGCGCTGGGCTTTATCAAAGTCGCCAAAACCACGGTAGCCAGCAGCTTGGTCGGCTTGTTCCTCAACGATCAAGAGTTGAAGCGCAAAGGCAAAGCGGCTGAAAAACTGGCCCATCCGGTCAAAGAAGCTGCCGTACTAGGCGCGGGTATTATGGGTGGCGGTATTGCCTATCAGTCGGCCTCTAAGGGCACGCCGATTCTGATGAAGGACATCCGCGAAGAAGCCTTACAGTTGGGCCTGAAGGAAGCAGCCAAGCTGCTGACGCAAAAGGTCGAGCGAGGCCGCGCCACGCCCGAAGAAATGGCCAAAGCCCTGAGCGGCATTCGCCCCACCCTGTCCTACGGTGATTTTGGCCACACCGATGTGGTGATCGAGGCCGTGGTAGAGAATCCCAAGGTCAAACAAGCTGTGTTGGCCGAGGCCGAAGGGCAGGTGAAGGAAGGCACTATTCTGGCTTCCAACACCTCCACCATTTCCATCAGCTTGCTGGCCCAAGCCCTGAAGCGGCCCGAGCATTTCTGTGGCATGCACTTCTTCAACCCCGTGCACCGTATGCCCTTGGTGGAGGTGATTCGCGGCGAGAAAAGCAGCCCTGAAGCCATTGCAACCGTGGTGGCCTTAGCGCGCAAAATGGACAAAACCCCGATTGTGGTCAACGACTGCCCCGGCTTTTTGGTCAACCGCATTCTGTTCCCCTATTTGGGCGGCTTTACTCAGCTGGTACGCAATGGCGTGGATTTCCAGCGCGTTGACAAGCTGATGGAGCGATTCGGTTGGCCGATGGGCCCAGCCTATTTGCTGGATGTGGTGGGCATTGATACTGCCGTACACGCCCGCGACGTGATGGCCGCCGGTTTCCCTGATCGGATGCAGGAATCTGGGCCTTCGGCTTTGGATGCGCTCTACCAAGCCAAGCGTTTGGGTCAGAAAAATGGCCAAGGCTTCTACGCCTACAGCGCTGACAAGCGCGGAAAACCACTGAAATCGGTGGATGCCAGCGTTACCGTATTGCTGGAGCCGGTGATGACCGCGCGTCACGACTGGACGGACGAAGACATCATCCACCTGATGATGCTGCCTTTGTGTTTGGAGGCGGTACGCTGTCTGGAGGATGGCATTGTGGAGACGGCGGCTGAGGTAGACATGGGCCTGATTTATGGCATTGGCTTCCCGCCCTTCCACGGCGGTGCGCTGCGCTACATCGACACGCTCGGCGTGGCTAATTTTGTGGCGTTGGCGGATCGCTATGCCGCCCAAGGCCCGCTGTATCAGCCCACGGCCAAGCTGCGCGAAAGGGCAGCCGCCGGTCAGTCCTTCTACGGTTAAGCGCGAGAATTTGCTATGAGCCTAAATCCCAGAGACGCTGTGATTATCGACTTCGGTCGCACACCCATGGGCCGCTCCAAAGGCGGCATGCACCGCAATACCCGTGCGGAAGTGCTGTCGGCGCGCCTGATAGATGCCCTGTTAGCCCGCAATTCCAAGGTCAACCCCGCTGAGGTGGAGGATGTGATCTGGGGTTGTGTGAACCAAACCCTAGAACAGGGCTGGAACATCGCCCGCATGGCCTCACTGCTGACCCGTATTCCCTTCAGCAGTGGCGCGCAAACGGTGAGCCGTCTGTGTGGCTCCTCCATGAGCGCACTGCATACCGCTGCTCAAGCCATTATGAGCGGGCAGGGCGATGTGTTTGTGGTCGGTGGTGTCGAGCACATGGGCCACCTGAGCATGACCCACGGCGTCGATCCCAATCCGGCGCTGTCGTTGCATGTGGCCAAAGCCTCCGGCATGATGGGCTTGACCGCTGAATTGCTAGGCAAGATGCACGGCATCACCCGCGCTCAGCAAGATGAATTTGGTCTGCGCTCTCACCAACGGGCCTGGGCCGCGACTCAGGAGGGCCGCTTTAAGGCGGAAATCCTGCCGCTGGAAGGCCATGATGAAAACGGCTTCCTCAAGCTATTCGACTACGACGAAACCATCCGCCCCGACACCACTTTAGAGGGTTTGGCAGCGCTGAAGCCAGTGTTTAATCCCAAGGACGGCACGGTAACAGCGGGTACTTCGTCCCAAGTCACCGATGGCGCTTCCTGCATGATCGTTATGTCGGGCCAGCGGGCGCAGGATTTGGGCATTACCCCCATCGCGCGGATTCGCAGCATGGCCATTGCGGGCGTTGATCCGTCGATCATGGGTTATGGCCCGGTTCCGGCCAGCCAAAAAGCCCTTAAACGCGCGGGCTTAACCATTAACGATATTGATCATGTGGAGCTGAACGAAGCCTTCGCCGCCCAAGCCTTGCCGGTGCTGAAAGACCTCAAACTGCTGGAAGTGCTGGATCAGAAGGTCAACCTCAACGGCGGAGCCATCGCCTTGGGTCATCCCTTTGGCTGCTCTGGGGTGCGCATTTCCGGCACCTTGCTCAACGTGATGCAACAGCAGGGCGGTACCCTGGGCTTAGCCACCATGTGCATTGGCATGGGGCAGGGCATCGCTACGGTGTTTGAGCGTTTGTAAACCGCTCTAAACCCTTGTTCTGCACCAGTGCTAGGCAGGGGTTTTATTTCAGTGCTCAGCGCTGGTGCCAAATTGTTAACTTGATTTTATTGATCTGTATCAACGAAAGCGAAAATAAAGGCTGGGGGTGGATTGGCACGTTTTCTGAAAGGCCTAGGTACGTCACTGATTTGATACCAAGCTTTACAGGAACTCCACCATGAAAAAATTCCTCCCCCTTTCTTTTGCCCTCTTTCTCAACGCAGGTCTGACGAACGCAGCCGAAATTGTCGCTGAATTGGATGACAACAGCATCGGTGGCGGTTTTGGCGGTTTATCTGGTGTGATGATGGGTGCGGCCGCAGGTGGCCCTATTGGCGCAGTCGCAGGTGCTGTGGCCGGTGTTTTTGGTGGCAGCGGCGTACAAGAGGGCTCAGGCAACAAACAAAAAGCCTATTTAGTTCGCACCGATTCTGGTGAGGTGCGCCGTTACCGCTCCCCTAAATACCGTTTTGCGGTTGGTGAAAAAGTGCACATCGTTCGGGGTCGAGTGCGTCCTTTAGATGTGAATAGCTGATGCGTAAAGGCCGTGATCAGGTGGAGGATCACGGCAGAGTTGTAGATAGGATGCTTAGTCGGATTTCACCGCCGCATTAGGCGCAGAAGATTGACTGTATTCCAGCAACAATTGCTCGTCCTGAGCCAGATGCTTCGGTAGATACTCGCGTAGAAACTCCAGCCAAGTACGAATTTTGGCATCCAAATACTGGCGTGAGGGATAGAGCGCAAATACCCCTAAAGGATAGAGGGTGTATTCGGGGAGTACCCGCACCAAACGACCTTCTTGAATGCCTTGTACCGCAGAATAAATGGGTAGAGCTCCAATTCCCATCCCGGCTTTAACCGCTTCGCCCATCGCTTCTACGGTATTCACTTGGAAGTGAGTATGGTCGATGGTGATTTCCTCTTGGCCATTCGGGCCTTCTAGCGTCCACTTATCCAAACTCATCACCGAATACACCAAACGCAGACACTGGTGCTGGAGTAGATCGCTCGGTTGCTGTGGCGCTCCTTGTTGTTGTAGGTAGCTGGGAGCGGCACAGAGCACGCTGTACACCTTACCTAAATGTTTGGAAATATAACCCGAGTCGGGTAATTCGCGGGCTGCAACTACTGAAACGTCATAGCCTTCTTCCAGAATATCCACAAGGCGGTTGGCGAGGGTGAGGTCAAAATGCACTTCAGGGTATTGGGTGCTATATTCAGCCGCGGCGCGAATCAGGTAACGATGACCAATCCCGGTCATGGAGTGAATTTTTAAATTACCGTTAGGCAGGGCGTGGGCTTCGCTGGCTTCGACCTCCGCTTCCTCAATGTAGCCTAATATTTGCTCACAGCGTTGTAGATAGCGTTGGCCAGCCTCAGTTAGGGCGATGCGGCGGGTGGTTCGGTGCAGTAAGCGGGTGCGCAGATGATCTTCCAGCGCAGAAATCGCGCGGGAGACGTAGGAAGTAGTTAAATCCATGCGTATAGCGGCAGCGGTAAAGCTGCCGGTTTGGGCTACACACACGAAGGCACGCATGAGAAAAAGGGTGTCCATGAATGGATTCTCTGGCAATCACGGGAAAAAACTGAGCCTATTCGGTGACAGGCTGATTGTAGTTGGGGTGGCAGGCTCTGGGCATTAGCATGAAGTCTGCCAATTATTGTGGTCTCTGGGTACAGAGTGCATCCTCAGAAGCCCCCTTATTCTGCGCCTAAAACTCCTTTTAGAATTAAATCGCCTTCTTCTTTTTCCTGCCTTGCCTAAACTAAGCCCTTTTATTAAAAAAACAGGATGATGACAGTGACTTGCAATATGCGGTCGGGTGTATATCTGTCCAGTCTGCTTGCCGTGTTCTCGAGCCTTGCCGGTTGCATTAGCAGCAATGGCATTCTCCCCCAAGCCAGCCGGCTGGATGACTCTGAATTAGTGACCGATTCAGCGATTCAAGAGGCGGCCCATGAAGCCGTTTGGCCTAAAGATCAATGGTGGCATGCTTATGGAGACGCCCAGCTTAATGCTTGGGTGGATTTAGCCTTAGCCCATAACCCCTCATTAGCTGAAGCCGGTACTCGGGTGCGTAAAGCTCAGGCGATGGCCGGGGTAGCCGAGGCGATGCGCGATCCCCAAGTAGACTTGATGGCTGAGGTACAGCGCAAACGCTGGCCTAAAGACCCTCACTTTTATGGCCCCGGTGCCTTATCCGGTGCCACCACTTGGAATGGTGTGACCGATCTGGGTTTTGTGTTCAACTTTGACCTCTGGGGAGGCTTACGTAACAACCAAGAGCGGGCTTTAGACTTAGTGCGCGTCACCGCGACCGAAGAGCGCGCCGCCGCCCTTGAGCTGCAACATAATGTGGTGCGTAGCTACATTCATTTAGCCATGTATTACGCCGAACTAGATATTGCCGAAGCCTCACTCCAGCAAAAAGAGCAGCTATTGGCGCTGGCTGAACAACGCTTGCGCATGGGCTTGGGTACAGAGTTTGAAGTCAGCGAGGCGGAATCCCCCATTCCAGAAGCCCATCGCCAAGTCGATTTGTTGCACGAGGACATCAAGCTCACCAAAAACCAATTGGCGGCCTTAGCGGGGAAAGGCCCAGCCGCAGGGGAAAGCCTCACACGGCCTAAGTTGTCTTTGCATGCAGAAGCCAATATTCCGGCGACCTTGCCGTTAGAGTTAGTAGGACATCGCCCGGACGTAGTGGCTAGCCGCTGGTTGGTTGCGGCGCAGGCGCGTGGAATTGAGGTGGCTAAGGCGGACTTTTACCCTAACGTAAACCTTAAGGCTGCTTTAGGCGGACGTTCGGCCGAGGGCAGTCTGCTGGAGTTTCTGACACGGGATAAACTGACCTACAGCGTGGGGCCCGCCTTAAATCTGCCGATTTTTGATGCCGGACGTCGTCGGGGTCAATTACAGGCTGCTACGGCCAGCTATGATCAAGCGGTTGAACAATACAATCAGACTTTGGTGGCAGCCTTGAAAAGCATCTCAGATCATCTGGTACGCCTGCATTCTTTGCATGAGCAACTGGGTTTTGTAGCCCATGGTATTGAAACCGCTGAATTGCGCTATGAATTGGCTCAGGAGGCCTTTAAGCGTGGTTTAACCGATTATCGAGGGGTTTTGGAGGCTCAAACTCTGTTATTTGACCAACAACGTTTGCAGGAGCAAATTCGGGCAGCTCAATTGAGTACCCAAGCGGGGCTTTGGGTTGAGTTAGGTGGCGGCGTGTTAGATGAGAAGCAGATGAAGGTCAGTGAGGGCCAATTAACGCCTAAAGAGATCAACCTAAGCACTCCATTCCATCAGTCCGAGTAATTTCCTATGTCCGTCATGACGACTCAGGGGCCCCTGTTTCGACGGGCCCTGCGTGAGTGGGCTCAAAGTGAAGGCGTGATTTGGATCTTCATCTTCAAAGCGCTGCTCAGTGTGTTTATCGCCCTGTGGGTGGCGTACCGCTTGGAGTTACCGCAGCCGGGGACGGTGGTGGTCACGGTGTTTATTGTGATGCAGCGCCAAAGTGGTGAGGTATTGGCCAAAAGCTTTTACCGCATCATCGGCACATTATTGGGGTTAACCCTGATGGTGACGCTGATTGCGCTGTTCAATCAGGAGCGGGTGCTGTTTTTGCTCTGTTTGGCCCTTTGGGTGGGGCTCTGTACCGCAGGGGCTGCCCGTTATCGGGACTTTCGCGGCTATGCCTGCGTGTTGGCAGGTTACACCGCCATCATGATCGGCTTGCCCGCCAGCCTACACCCTGAAGAAGCCTTTATGCAGGCGTTATGGCGGGTGGTGGAAATCACCGTCGGTATTTTGTGTACCGGTTTGGTCAGTGGCTTGATCTTGCCGCAAACCAGTAGCGCCACCTTGCGGGCCACCTCTAATAGCCGCCTGAGGGACTTTGCCCGTTTTGCCCGTTCTGGGCTCAGTGGCCAGCTAGAACCCCTAGAGGTTGAACAAAGCCATGCCCGCTTTGCTGCCCAAGCGGTGAGCTTGGAAAACCTGCGCAATGCCAGTGCCTTTGAAGATCCGCGCATTCGGGTGCGTAGTGGCCGCTTAGCGCGCATGAACAACGAGTTCATGGTGGTTTCCACCCGCTACCACGCCCTGTATCAGTTGGTGCAGCGGTTACAGGCAACCCCAGAAGGGCAGGTGGTGGTTGATATTTTGCAGCCCTGTTTGGACGACATCAGCACCGCCCTAGCGCCTTTGGCCGAACATTTATTGATGGATTCAGAGGCAGCGGCCCAAGCAGCCCGTTTAGACCAATGTAAGCGCGATCTGATGCCCCAAATTCGCGAAGGGCGGCAACAGCTCAGTATGAAGGGAGCCAGTGATTCCCTGATCCTAGACTACAACACCGCCGCTGAGCTGTTGTTCCGCTTCTTAGACGATCTACACAACTACACCCTGACCCAAGCCTCTTTGGTGCAGCACCAACACGAGCGCGAGCAGTGGCAATACAGCTTTACGCCCCGTGCTAACGGAGTGGCGGCGGCGGTAGCGGGTGTGCGCTGTGCTCTGTTGGTGTTAGGTTTGAGTGCTTTTTGGATTGCCACCGCTTGGCCCAGTGGCCCTACGTCTGTATTAACTGTGGGCTTGATTTCTGCGCTGACCTCTATTTCAGGTAATCCGGGGCGTTTAGCATCCCAGATTTTTTGGGGCGCAACCCTGAGCGGGATCTTGGGATTTTTCCTGTATTTCTGGATTTATCCCCAGATTGATGGCTTCCCGCTGTTGTATTGCAGCTTTGTTCCCATATTGACGCTGGGCACCTTCTGGTTAGCTCGTCCGCAAACCGCAGGTTATGGCGTGGGGTTACTGATCTGGTTTTGTATTCTGTCTCTGCCCAATAACCTCACGCTGTATAACCCAGCTCTGTTCTTAAACAATTATCTGGCGGCCATCCTGTCGATTGCCATTGCGGCACTGGCTTCAACCTTTATTCTGCCGCCCAACCAACCTTGGCTATGGGGGCGTTTGGAGCAGGATTTGCGCATGCGGGTGGTATTTGCCGTCAGTGGTAAGTTGCGGGGCATGATTGCAGGCTTTGAAAGTGGAACCCGCGATCTGTTAAACCAAGGCTATGCACTGGCAGCAGGGAGGCCCGATGTGCAAAAACGCCTGATGCGCTGGATGTTTACCGTGTTGGAAATCGGCCATGCGGTGATTGAGCTGCGCGAAGAGCAAGCGCGCTTGCCCAAAGAGCCTTGGTACGGAGAGGACACAGAATGGCGCTTAAGCGTTCGAGTACTGGGGCGGTCTCTAGTACGGCTATTCATTCAGCCGGATGCGGAAAATCATCAGCGGGCACTCAATGCGGTGGAGCAAGCCATTGTTGCGGTACGGGAAACCCCAGAGCCCCGTC
The DNA here is from genome assembly GCF_007830255.1 of Azomonas agilis. GTDB lineage: Bacteria > Pseudomonadota > Gammaproteobacteria > Pseudomonadales > Pseudomonadaceae > Azomonas > Azomonas agilis. The sequence continues at coordinate 12,780 of NZ_VLKG01000001.1, read as the reverse complement.
CCCCTCAGTTTGATAGCTCACCTCTGCGGCGGGTGTTGAGCTATCTACACTTTATTCGTAGTTCTTTACTCGATCCCAACTCCCCCTTGGCGGAAGGATCATCAACTACGGCTGGGAGGTCTCACCTTGCCTCGTGAAGTCGCCTTATTTGGCATTTATATGCCCAGCGTCACCCTATTGTTTTTGGTCTGTCTGGCGGTGGGCTGGGGAATTGATCGGCTTATCGCATGGTCGGGGTTCTATCAGCACACTTGGCATCCTATCTTATTGCGGGTCAGCTTGTTTACCTGCTTTTACGGTGTTCTGGCCCTGTATATTTATCGTTAGTTCTGCTGCTGTGAGTGGCTGATATGTCTTGGAAAAAAGTAATCAGTGTCTTATTTACGCTGCTGGTGTTTTGTGCGGCGGCTGTCACTGTGCGTTTATTATGGGTTCACTATATGGACTCGCCTTGGACGCGGGATGGTCGAGTACGGGCCGATATTGTGCGTATTGCCCCCGACGTTACCGGGCTGGTGACTGAGGTTGCGGTTCGGGATAACCAATTTGTGAAGAAGGGCGATTTGCTGCTGCAAATTGACCACGAACACTACCACCATGCCTTAAAACAAGCGGAAGCCCTAGTTGCTGCCCGTAAAGCGGAGTGGCAAATGCGTCAGGACGATGCCAGCCGCCGCGCGGATATGGATGAGCGCGTAGTCTCGCGCGAGTCACGCAGCAATGCCGGTTTGCTGGCAGCCTCAGCTCAGGCGGACTATAACCAAGCCTTGGTGCAGTTGGAGACCGCCCGTTTAAACATGCACCGCACGGAAGTACGGGCTCCAGTGGATGGCTATGTCACCAACCTGAACGTATTTGTGGGTGATTTTGCCAACCGTGGGGAAGCGGTGATGGCGGTGGTGAATAGTCACTCCTTCTATGTGTATGGCTACTTTGAAGAAACCCGCCTGCCCATGATCCGTGAGGGCGATAAGGCCGAGATGCGCCTGATGAGTGGTCAGGTGATGATGGGGCGGGTACACAGCATTGCCCGGGGCATCTACGACCGTGACAACCCGGAAAGCCGCAGCTTAGTGGCGGATGTGAACCCGACCTTTAACTGGGTGCGTTTGGCTCGACGTATTCCGGTGCGCATCGAGCTGGAGGAAGTACCGCCAGACTTAGTGTTGTCGGCGGGTTTAACCTGTACGGTAACGGTGATTCCCGGTGAAGATCGTGCCCGTCCTGACCCCGATTTATTTTAGGGGGAAACTCGGCTGAGAAGCCGCTGGCCTTAACCAGCGGCTGAAGGCTTAAAACTCTAGGGTACTGGAGAATAAAAACTGCCGCGCTTCCCCTACCGCGACGTAATACTGGTTGGCACTGGAAGGGTAGTAAGTCTTATCAAACAGATTCTTGATGTTGAACTGGAAGCTCAGATTGCGCTCGCCCAGATGGGTTTGGTACTGAGCAAAAACGTCCGTTACTGTGTAGGCTGGTAGGGTGAAGCTGTTGGCCGAATCCCCAGAGCGTTTAGCTACATAGCGTGTACCACCGCCTAAGCGTAATTTATCCCCACCAAAGATAGAGCCTGCATCGTAGGTAGCGGATAAAGAGGCTGTCGTTTTGGCTACGTTTTGCAGGTGATTGTCCTCTAGGGTTGGGTCGTCGGTGACTTCGGCGTGCAACCACGCATAGCTGCCGATTACACTCCAGCGCTCGGTCAACTCACCACTGATGTCTAACTCCACGCCGTAGGAGCGCACCTTGCCTGCGGCACGGCTGTAGGTATATCCCAGAGCGTCGGTTTCATTCACCAAGACGTTGCGTTTGTGAATATCAAATAAGGCTAAGTTGGCGGTAAAGCGGCCGGGAATATCCCATTTTCCACCCACTTCCCACGAGCGGCCTTCTTCGGGTGGTGTTGAACCATCCAAAGTTGTACCCGAGGACAAAGGCGCAATAGTGGAGTTGGGTTTAAAGGAGTAGGTGTAGCTGCCGTACACCGACATTTCATCATTGATGCGGTACACCAAGCCTGCGCGTGGTGTCCATTCGTGGTCTTTCACATCGGTGTTAGCTTTAAAGGGTCGTCCGCGACCGGCCCATTGGTCGTAGCGTTGATAGCGGGTTCCGAGTACTAAAATCCAGCGCTCATCCAGATGGATGGAGTCTTGGATGTAAAAGGAGTCGGTACGTAGCTTATCTGTTTGGTCGCTGGTGCTCGTATCAACGTTATCAGAGGTACCGACTGTGCCATAAACGGGATTGGTATAGCTGATGGTGCTGTTGCTGCCTCGGATTAAATCCGCACGAAAGATTTTGCGTTTTTCGCTGTCGATTCCGGTCATCAGTTCATGGCGCATACCCAGCAACTCAAAGTCACCGTTGAGGCTGAGGCGGCCAAAGCTGTTGGTGCCGATCGCGCCGTGGGTTCCATCTACCCGCCGTGTCACCGTTTTCTTGGTGGAGTTCACGCTGGTGACGCGGGCTTGGTTATCGTCGTAGGTTTCATTGCTCCAGCCATAGGCAAAGGAGCCGCTCCACTGATCATTAAACTGGTGGTCTAGGTTGAAGCGGAAGAGGTCGGAGCGCCCTTCGGTGATGTTGAATTTTTCGTCTAAGCGCTTGCGTCTGGAGATATTCAGTGCCCGACCGGTAGCAGGATCAATGGCCGTGCCGCGATCAAAGGGATACGAAAATTCCCGATGTTCGTAGCTGAAGGTGACCTGTGTTTTGTCGCCGTACCACGCTAGAGAGGGAGCAACAAGGGTCTCGCGGTTGGTGCCGAAGTTACGCCAGTAGTCATCGGTGTCGTAATCCACCACCAGTCGATAGGCAAAGTTGCTGTCGCCGATGGCTCCGGTGCTGTCGAATTGTCCGCCGTGGCCATTACGCCCGTGGGCATAGCCTGAAGCGCGTGCGGTGATGGAGTGCTGCTCGGTCAGTTGGGGCTTTTTGCTGACTAAGTTGACCACCCCGCCCGGATCTTGAATGCCGTACAGCAAGCTGGCCGGGCCTTTAAGCACCTCTACATGATCAACGCTGGCGGTCAGACTGTGTCCTAAGGAGGAGGGCATCCCGTCGCGCATAATGGAGCCATCACGGTTGTCGCCAAAACCCCGCTTCATCACCGCATCCTGAGTGCCGCCTAGGGTGTTGGCTTGGGTAATACCGCTGATGTTGTTTAGGGCATCGTCTAAATTGCGTGGCTTTTGGTCTTTAATGACTTGGGCCGGTACTACGTTGATGGTTTGCGGAATTTCCAACAGCGGCGCTTTGGTGCGCATGATGCTGGTGGTTTCGGCAGGCTGATAGCTGGTGCCTGTGCCACGTGAAGGTCCTTGTGCCATAACAGTCATAGCCGATAGATCTAAAGTGCCGCTGCTGGTGTCTTGGGGAATGGGTTCTAAGGTAAGTGTGCCTTCATCCACGGGGCGAAAACGATAGCCTGAGTTTTGCAGTAGCTGCTCTAAAGCGGTTTCAGCACTGTAGGTTCCCCGCACGCTGGGCGCTTGCAGGCTGTAGGAAATCTTGTCGGTATAAATCAGGATCAACCCCGTTTGGCGGCTGAATTCATTGAGGCGCTGAGGCAATGGGCCTGCCGCTAGGTTGAATGGGTAGGTTTGTTCCAGTTGAGTCGTGGCCTGTGCCGCCCAAGTGGTGTGAGGTAAGCCGCCCCCTGCTATCCCTGTGGTGACGAGTGCCAGTAATAAAGAAATGCGACCTACATCGCAGGAAAAGCGTGGCATGGAAAGGAGCACTCCTAGGTTAAAGCCATAGGCATAAATGCGAATAATTGCGTTCTGCCTAATGACACGAAGGAGCAGGGGGTTGTCCTCATCTATTTATGAAAATATTTTTACATTTGAAGGCGAGGTGCTGTGAACGCTTCAAACCCTTTTTTTAATCTTGATGCAGAGCCCGCATTATTCGGGGTTTGTGGCGTAGGGTAAAAATTTGGGTTAAACGATAGAAAAAGCTGTTTTTGCCTTTTGCCATAATAAGTTGGATGATTTAAGCTCTTGTTCACTGCCGTGTAGGCAGCTTAGAAAAATAGGCGGGCGATGGCCTCGACGAATTCCTCGTTCACTGCCGTGTAGGCAGCTTAGAAATAGAAAACCTGCTCTTGGATAATCCGCACGGCGTTCACTGCCGTGTAGGCAGCTTAGAAAAATAGGCAACTACCAAGAGCGCCAGTGTCATCGTTCACTGCCGTGTAGGCAGCTTAGAAAGCTTCCGTGACGGGCGCACCCCATAACGACACGTTCACCGCCGTGTAGGCAGCTTAGAAAATGATGTTGCTCCAGTGTTGAGTCAGGGTTCGGTTCACTGCCGTGTAGGCAGCTTAGAAAATGACGTATTTCACCATGCCTAAGTGAATACAGTTCACTGCCGTGTAGGCAGCTTAGAAAAGTCGCGCGCTGAAATAGTTTTTCCGCAACTTGTTCACTGCCGTGTAGGCAGCTTAGAAATGTCGGTGTAGGTTGGCGTAAGTTCTTCGCCGGTTCACTGCCGTGTAGGCAGCTTAGAAATTAACCGCTGGGATGAGGCCACCGAACATATCGTTCACTGCCGTGTAGGCAGCTTAGAAAGCCAACTTTTGCGTCTGAATCAGATGAGATTCGTTCACTGCCGTGTAGGCAGCTTAGAAAAGCTTGGCTTTCATTCATTCGACGGGGGAAATGTTCACTGCCGTGTAGGCAGCTTAGAAAATTAGCGCAGGAGTATCTAGCCCGGATGCCCAGTTCACTGCCGTGTAGGCAGCTTAGAAATGCAACTATGAGAAACCTATGCCAACCCTGACTTTTCTATTGGAGCGCGTGGCAACGCCGCTAGGCCAGATGCTGTTGGTTACTGATGAGCAAGGGCATCTGCGGGCCATAGACTGGCAGGAGTACGAAGACCGTATGCACCTGCTGATGCGTCGGCAATACCCCAAAATCTCCATAAACATGCAGGAGAACCCGCAAAAGTCACCGGCTACTCAAGCTTTGCTAGCGTACTTTGAGGGGGACATTGCGATGATTGAACCGCTCCAGATTCAGGTGGTCACCGGCGGAACGGATTTCCAGCGTGAAGTATGGAAGGCACTGTGCAGCATTCCCCAAGGGCAGACCATCAGCTATGGCGAGCTGGCCCGGCGTATTAACCGCCCTAAAGCAGTGCGAGCGGTTGGTTTGGCTAATGGGGCTAATCCCATTGGAATCGTAATCCCCTGCCATCGTGTCATTGGTAGCAACGCCTCCTTAACGGGCTATGGCGGTGGTTTGCATCGTAAGCAGTGGCTATTGAATCATGAACAGCGCTGTCAGAATAAAGCCCTTTGCTGAGGAGCCTGACGTAGTAAAACCTCAAAAGCTCCATGGGGGACAGACAGATTCTTAGAACTTAGCCGTCAGACTGCCTGTAAACGATCTGCACAACGTCCTCGGTTTTGGCCCGGTCTTTGGTGATCAGGGCTGCGTAGTTTGCAAGTGCGCTCCGACAGGACAAGAACAGATTCAGTTTCTCCTTGGAGTTACTCATCAATAATGCCCTCTGGTCTTGGTACACAAGTGCAACTTTAGGCGTTTTAGTATATGCATTTGTAAGTTTGTAGTCGTTGGCTAGGGTCTCTGTTAAGACACTGTTAATGGAGCTTTGTTAAACTATTTATTAAAGTCTAGTATTCGTAAACTGTTTTAATGGGTTGATTTTTAACTGGACTCAATGAGTTTATCCACACCAAGGGTGGTGATTTTAGCTATGTTGTTCTTATGGGTTTGTTTTGCTGCATACATGCGCTCATCTGCAATTTTGATGAGTGTATGAGCATCCAAATATTCATTAGGCCCGGTTTGGGCTACACCAATACTGATGGTAACACCAGATAATCGTTCACTGATTTTTTGAGTGAGACGGTTAATAAATTGTTCTCTGGCTTGATCTTCTCGGCAATTGGTTAAAAGAACACAAAACTCATCGCCACCATAACGGATACAATTATCCTCCATACGGGCTGTATCTTTTATTAGGTTTCCAACGGTGCGAAGAATTTCATCGCCCCGCTGATGGCCTTGTGTGTCATTAATTTTTTTAAAGTCGTCGATATCAATGTAAATCACTGAAACGGGTTCAGAACGCCGTTGGGCACTGCGTAGGGCTGTAGTGATAATGTCTTGGAGATGCCTAACGTTGAGTAATCCGGTTAAGGCATCCGTACAGGATATCTCCTCTAGTTGGCGCGTTCGCTCCTTGACTTTTTCCTCCATACTGCGCGCATATTGCTCTGATTTGTCTTTAGCAGTTTCGATTTCTGATACGAGGCTACGGATATAAGTTTCAAATACTAAGGTGACATCGAACAGTAATAACTTATCAAGTGCTGAGATAATAGCGATACGGTTCATATCCGGCTGACTGTTCTTTTCTATCGTTTCATGCAGTAGATGTTTAAGCGTATAAATGGCTGACAAATACAGTTTAGGTTCTACACCAATACGCTTGTGTACAAGGCCTATACGCAATCTATTATTTATATATTCAAGATCATACAGGCCGCTGAATAAGTCCAAAATATATCGGCGCTGGGCACTGCGTAGTCGAGCCAATGTATCCGCATCGCCAATTAATAGAGCAATTTCTGGGATACTGGTTTGCATTCGATAGAATTCGGATACAACTGCATCAATATTTTGCTCAATAAGCGACTTACAGGATTTAAGTAGTTGTGCATCTACGCTGGAGAATAAAAACAAATTTTTTCGGTGCTCGACTTCAAAGTCAGTGATGCGCATTTGCTCAAGAAGCGTCTGATCCGTTTGTTTCATTATTACTCCATTAATTTTTATACTTGAGCACTATTTAGATATTCAGATAGAAATATACTAACTCGATAAGTATAGGTGGCATTTTGCTTTGTATAGCATGTTTCATTACAGCTCGGTAGCTGCTTAGTGATTTTTTCCTATCTAACTCGTGGAGAACTATCCATAAGGTTGTGTCATGTCCTTAGCCTCAATCCGTGTAAAATTCAGGTAATTGGCTTTGGCTACCTGACATGCGGATTCCTTCTTAATCTACCCACCTAAATCGCTCAATCAGTGCATGAGCAAGGCCTGCGATTTTGTGGCTACTCTTCCAACACTGGTTTAGGTTTACCTCTTTCTTCGCGCAAACGAAAAAGGCCGATCATTTCTGATCGGCCTAAGTCGTTGATTTATTTGGTCGGGACGGAGTGATTTGAACACTCTACCCCTTGCACCCCATGCAATTATTAGCTAGATTTCAGTGGACGTTAGTAGAAGTTAGTGGAATAAGCTAACTCCAGTGTTTATAAGGGTTGTAGGCATATTGGTTGTCTACTGAAGTCTACTGGTTTCTACCTAAAGCCAGATTTTGTGTTTACCCCTTTGTTTACCCCTGAGACGGACATGACTCGATACCCCAAAGCTGGTAAAGGCGGTGAATGGACAGTAAAGGAGCTGCAAGCGATACCTGCTCACTGGAAAGGGGACACTATTAGCGATGGTGGTGGTTTATCTGGAGAGGTCAGGGTAGGCGCTAGTGGGGCGGTTAGTATCCGTTTTAAGTACGCTTTCCGTTGGGCTGGAAAAGTAGCTTGGTATCAGTGTGGTACTTATCCTGATATTAGGGTTGCAGATATTCGCGCAGAGCGCGATAAAGCTCGCCAGAAGGTTGCTGACGGCATCAATCCTTGTGATGAGAAAAAGGCTGTGAAGATTCAGGCCCAAGCCGCTATTGAAGCCACTATTGTCGAGGCAGAGCGTAAGGCTACTGAGAACCTTACCATAGCGGATTTATTCGCAGACTGGATAAAGGACGGCGTTGCACGACAGGATGGGAATGCAGGGCTGCGGCGAAGTTTTGAAAAAGATGTGCTGCCCGTTATTGGAAAACGGCGAATACACGAACTAAAGGAAAAGGATTTGCTAGATATTCTGCGTACCGTCCGAGCACGCGGCCTAAACCGTACAGTGGTGGTTTTGAACAATGACATAGGCCAAATGCTACGATGGGCAGAAAAGCGCAAGCCTTGGCGTGGGCTGATGTTAGATGGTAATCCAGCAGATCTAATCGACGTTGAACAACTACTCGACCCTGACTATCAGGAAGAGCGTGACCGGGTACTGTCCGCTGATGAAATTCGAGAGCTACGCAATATCTTCGTTGGGTTAGAGCAAAACTACGCTGGTTTACCTTCAGGCAAAAAATACACGGGTATTCGTCCCGTTAATCGTAAAGTCCAATGTGCAATATGGATTTGCTTATCAACGCTCTGCCGTATTGGTGAACTCTTAAAAGCAGAATGGCGGCATGTGAACTTAGATACAGGAGAGTGGTTTGTTCCTGCTGAGAACACCAAAGGCAAGCGCAATAAGCGACAAGAGCACCATGTGTTTTTATCTCCCTTCGCTTTGCGCCAATTCAAAGAGCTTTATGGTCTGACTGGTGATGCAACCTACTTATTTCCCGCCACTCATAATGATGGCCACGTTTGCCTTAAAACGGTTTCAAAGCTGGTGGGAGATCGCCAGTGCCGGTTTAAAAACCGCGCTAAGCCCTTAGCCGGCCGCCATCACGATGATTCATTGGTATTGGCTGCTGGTGCGCGTGGTGCTTGGACTCCCCACGATCTACGCCGAACAGGAGCTACGATGATGCAGGAGTTAGGGATTCCTTTAGAAATCATCGACCGCTGCCAAAATCATCTACTGGGTGGCTCAAAAGTTCGACGGCACTACCTCCACCATGAATACAGTCAAGAGAAAGCTCAGGCTTGGGGGCTTTTAGGGGAGCGCATTGAGGCGATATTGATGGCTGACAATGTGGTTCCAATGCGAAAGACCAAGACCTTATAAGACAGCGCTTATCAGAGTTACTCAGCCAACCTAGCCCGACGGGGCGAAAGGCGGACTTCCCACCCGCTTGGTTGGCTGATTTTTTCTAGTGGGAGTGCTTGGGAGAGCGAAGGGAATGACTTGGCTTATAAGACGTAAAAAATGGGTGACTTTAAGCGAGGCGGCAACCTATTTGTCGACCAAAACGACAGAAACGCTGACAGAAAAGGATCTAATCCATTTAGCAGTAAGTGGGGAAATAAAAATTTCAGCTTATTTTGGTGATCCAACACCAGCTAGAGCAGAAACAGTACATAAGTCCTCTGTAGAAGGATTTTCAGAGACTTTTTACGGTGATCCTTTTCCGATAGAGGGTGGGATAGCTGAGGTATGGGATCTACGACCTAGTGGACAAGTTATCCGTATAAACTCACAAGGTGAGATAGAAAGCGCACTCTTTCCTTTAGTTTTTGACTCGGATATAGAAAACAGGGTTGTACGTATATTGGAGACCACATTGCCAGATTCAGCTCAATGGGTCTTACGTGGAGAGGTGCTTCTGAGTTTGGAGGCAGAGATAAATGGTAGCCAAAACCAACTGAGCCAGCCCGACAAACCTCTTCACTCAAGTGAACGAAAAAGTATTTATCAAATAATTGCTACGTTAGCGGCTATAGCCGATGTTGATCTATCTAAACCCTATGCTGCTGATACGACTTTAAGAGCCGCCGCCGCGCAATACGGCCTACAGATGCCAAATAGCCCTGAGACGGTAGTGAAGTTTCTCAGTGAAGCCGCTGCTTTTAAGGATAAAAGCTGACCCCATTGGGGTTTTACTAAACCCCAATGAGGCACAAGCTGTATTTTATTGCATATCTTGCCTAGCCACTTCCACTACGCGCCACTGAGCGCCAAGGAGAACTGGCTATGCCTGCCATTGTTGGTCAAGTTTCGGCTGATACCTCGAATTCTGTTACCCCGTCCCGCACCAGCCGAGTAAATCATATTCAGCGCCGTATCTATCGGTTACCTCAAGTTATGGCAGCTACTGGTTTTGGCCGTGCTTGGATTTATACCTTGATGGGGAGGGGAGAGTTTCCTAAGGCTGTCAAAATAGGTCAGCGTAGTGTGGGTTGGGATGCTGATTTGGTAGATAAATGGGTTGCCACCCGCTTGGATGGAGTGGCTTGAATGACCACTAAAATCATCCCCTTTGTCTACGAAAACCATACCGTATGCTTCAATTCTGATGGCTGGCTCAATGCAACAGAGATTGCCGAGCGATTTGGAAAGCGTGTGAACGACTGGTCATCCCTGCCAAGCACTACCAGCTATATCAGTGCATTGGTGCGTGCTTTAAATACCGGAAAATCTGGTATTTACAACGTGCCCGACTTCATTAGAACCAAACGCGGCAAGAATGGTGGTACATGGATTCACCCAAAACTAGCTGTAGCATTCGCCCGCTGGCTGTCCGATGACTTTGCGGCGTGGTGCGATTTGCGTATCGATGAACTTCTACGCGGACACAGGAAGCCTTGGAACGCAGCCCGACGCGAAGCCGCTATTGGCTACCGAGGTCTTTGTGATGCGGTAAAGCTCAATTGCGAGTTACGCGGTAAGGCACCAGCTAGGCATCATTTCATCAATGAAGCTCAACTCATCAATGAGGTGATAGCAGGTTCTTTTGCTGGCCGTGACCGTGACCAGTTGAGCGCTGCTGAATTGGAGGCTCTGACCTTAGCGGAACTACGGGATACCGTGCTGATCGGCCTTGGAATGCCCTACGCTGAGCGAAAGCAGAACCTGTTGAAGTACATGCGAGGCTTGCTAGGCAAGTCTTTGGAGGCTGCTTAAATGACAGGCATAAAAAAGGCTGCCAGTCAGGGCAGCCTCATTAAAACAATCAGCATATTGCGCCACCAGTATAACCAAAACCCTGTGGGGTTGCTGGTGCCTTATTTAAGCCTGATGACTAGAGCCCGCCAAAGGCTCAACGTGCAGCCGTACACCCAAAGCCGTCATCACCTTCATGATGGTAGCCATGCTGGGATTACCTTCAGGAGACAGCGCCTTATACAAGCCCTCACGGGTCAATCCTGTATCACGGGCCAGTTGCATCATGCCTCGCGCACGAGCCACGTCACCCAAGGCCGCAGCAAACAAAGCCGGATCATTTTCTTCAAGGCAGGCCTCCAAATACAGGGTGATATCTTCCTCTGTATTCAGGTAATCAGCGGCATCCCAGCGGGTCAGTTTGTGCTCAGTCATCATCGTGTCCTATCGGTATTCGTTGGCCAATTGAATAGCCGCTTTAATGTCTCGTTCTTGGCTGGACTTATCACCGCCACCCAGCAGAACAACCAGCTCGTAACCTTGTTGGACGAAGTAAATCCGGTAACCGGGGCCGTAGTCGATTCTCAACTCGGAGACTCCTGTACCCACCGGCTTGCAGTCCCCAAAAGTACCCAGCTCTATCCGCCGCAATCGGGCCTGAATGCGTGCTTTGGCCCGCATATCTCTGAGGCTGGCAAACCATTGTTGATACGTTGGAGTTTGGAGAAGGACGATGGACATGCTCTATCCGTAAACTATGGTTTACATCCTATTAGTACACAACTGGACGCATACGTCTACATACGGGTTGATATGGGGGCATTCAGAGGCTACTCTGTGCCTGCCCTTGTGAAAGCGACAGGGGACGGGTTTGGCGACTCGAACAAATCAAGGCGCACCAGCGCCCCAATGACCATTGTGTGGCGTTTTTTTATGCCCGCAATGTCCTGTCATGGCGGCTGTGCGCGGGACACCTTCGGGTGTGCCGGGTGCCTTGATTCCCGGTTCGCCAACCTGCGTACAGCTGCCACCCAAAATCGTTTGGCGACGACTCGTGGCAGCTCCACTAATCAAGGAGCTACACCCATGACACTACGTCATATCCTCAGCCTCAATCCGTCCAAAATTCGGGCAATCGCCCATCGGCGCATGGCCTTAGCTGCCTTACACGCTGATTCCTCCCTCTCTACCCGCCTTAATCGCTACAACGACCACATGAACAAGGCCCGCGCGCTGGAAACCCTAGGAGGTGTTCAGTGAAACAGCCTGTTTTTAGTGCCGCTCAAGTAGCTGATGAAAGCCTAGAAACCGTCCGTTATGGCGTAGAGCACACCCGCTGGCTCACGGCATTGATGGCGGCTATTCCGGCGGTACTGGATGCCTCATCCCCCGCTGAAAACCGTATGGACGTAGCCAAGGATCTGGCCCGCTTGGGGCATTACTTGGCCCACGACTGTTCTCAGTATTTAAACGCTGAATCAGAGCGACTGGATAACGCCCTAAACGCCGTACAGGAGGTGAAGTAATGAGCCGCCTGCGTGAGTTACTGGTGGATCTGGACAGCATCGCCCCAGCCTTTAGAAATACCCCACTAACCACTGAGCAGACCGAGCGACTGCAACGTATTACACAAGCAGCGGATTCATGCTTTGGCACCCTGACTACGGGTGTTTCTGCCATTGGCTGGTGCATCGCCAGTGCCGCCCACAACCAAGACTTTGGCTTAAATGCCGATGAGCTAATGAGCCTTGGCTGGTTACTCCAAGAGCTGGGTAACCTCAGTCTGGTGATGACGGATTTAAGCCGAGGTGCTGAAGAACGTCTGAGTCTGGCTCAAGCGCTGGAGGTGACTCCATGAGCCGCCCTCCGATCAATCGCCGCCACAATGATGCTTTGGCTTATGAGCGGGCCAATACCCTGACCTGTGCCGGACTTGGTTTAAGCGCCATTGCTGATCTGCTGGGGGCCGATGGTAGTGAACACCACCTGCATCATGAATTGGAAAGCGGTTTAGCTAATGCAGCCAAAGCCCTAGCCGTGCTGGTGCAACAAACAGGTTATGAGCTGTGCGACCAGTTTGACCCTGATCTGCTGAACGCCCCCACCGAGGACTAACCATGAC